>NZ_BOPH01000016.1 GCF_016863655.1 Virgisporangium ochraceum | reverse complement strand
CGACGATCAAAGCGGGCCGGCACAGACCTGGTAGGCAGGTTTGCGATAACGGACAGTGGTGGCCTCGGGCTAAAATGCCGGCTTTGCCCATTCCACGACCACGCGCGAACCTGCGACTCGGGACACTAGTGGTGCTTGTCAGGTCTGTGGCCCGGCCGCGCCGCTCGCGGTCGCGCCGTTGTCGATGTCTGCGTCGATCTTGCCACAACTGCAAGATCGGCGGAGAGGGGTCGTCGTGGGTGCCGTGAACGGCGCCGACGTGTGTCGCTGAATGTGTTGCGCCATACGGAACCAGGGCTGTGCCGGCCGCCTTGATCGTCGTCCGCGGAACGAAGGTGAAGCCCCACTGCGGTTCTGTTCCTCAACAACGATCAACGGACACCCGAAACACTAGGCGAGCTGGACCGTCTGGATCACCAGCGACTCGTTGGGCTGGCCGTCGTTGCCCGGCGCGCCACCGGCCGCCACCCGGTCGACGATCTCCAACCCGGCGGTGACCCTCCCGAAGACCGGGTAGTTGGGGTCGATCGGGCTGTCCTTGTAGACGATGAAGAACTGGCTGCCGTTCGTGTCGGGACCGGCGTTCGCCATCGCCAGCGTGCCGCGCGGGTACGGCGTGCCGCCCGGCGCGGGCAGGTTCTCGTCGTCGAAGGAGTAGCCGGGGTCGCCGGAGCCGAGGGCGGTCGGGTCGCCGCACTGCAGCACGAAGATCAGCATCGTGGTGAGGCGGTGGCAGGCGGTGTCGTTGAAGTACCGGCCGGCGGCGAGCGTCAGGAACGACTCGACGGTGCACGGTGCGTTGGTCGCGTCGAGCTCCAGTGAGATCGGACCGCGGTTGGTGCCGATCGTCGCTGTGACCAGTCCCGTGCGGGTGGCCAGAACCGGCGGAACGATCTTCGGCGACTTGTCGGGCGCCGGGTTGAACCGGCACTCGACGGTGCCCGGTGCCGCCGGTGCGGCCGCCGCGGGCGGCGGTACCGACGCCGCCGTGACGCCCGACGGTCCGGTCGGAAGGTTCGCCGGGGCGGGCGCGATCTGCGTCGCGGCCGGGGCGGTGGCGCCGTCGGTGCCGTCGTCCTGCCGGGAGACGACCGCCGCGGCGCCGACCCCGGCCAGCGCGACGAGCACCAGCCCGGCACCGAGGAGCACCGGCCAGCGGCGGCGGTTCCGCTTGGCGTGGCGGGGGCGGTAGGTCGGGGCACCGGCGTGGGCCGGTCCGCCGGGTCGTGGGGCACGGTTTCGCTCGGACCCGGATGGCGGCTCGGGATTGTCTGTGCCGGCCAGTTCGTCGGCGCTGGCTGGGCTGCCGGCGTCGGCTGGCCTGCCGGCGCTGGCTGGGCTGCCGGTGTCGGCCGGTTCGTCGGCGTCGGCTGGGCTGCCGGTGTCGGCCGGTTCGTCGGCGTCGGCTGGGCTGTCGGCGCCGGCCGGTTCGTCGGCGCCGGCTGGTTCGTCGGCGCGGGCGTGGGCGGGCCGGGCCTTGACGAGGCTGACCCGGTCCGGGCCGGCCTCGGCGGTGTCCTGGGCGCTGTGCTGCCCGGTGGGCTTGGCGTCGTCCGTCTCGGAGGCGGCGTGCTGGCCGCCCGGCTCGCTGGGAGTGGGGGGCTTGGCGGGGGTCCGGTCGTCGCGGGCGTCCGAATTCCGACCGGACTTCTGAGACGCACGCCTCCGGGCGGCCCGACGGCCGGCCCGGGTGGTCGGCTCCGCCTCGGAGGTGGTCGACGACGGTTCGGCCGCGCGATCCGTGGAGCGGGTTCCGGGCGTTGCCGCAGCTTCGGGGGGCTCGCCGGGTGCCGCCGCACCGGGTGCGGCTGCCTGCTCGACACGGGCCATGGTCGGATCCCCCGTTACTGAAAGCAATTGGTATGCGACTGATCGTAACAACCAGATTGCCCGGATTGGGGGGTCGACCTGCCGGAGCAGGTGATGACCGCGCTCGACACCGTGTTTTACCGTCGCATTCCAGCCCGACCACGAACGCCTCTGGAGGAGAGCCATGCAGCCGTGTCCCAACTGCGGCCGCACGGAGGTCACTCCGGCGGGAAACTGCCAGAACTGTGGACTGTTCCGCGGCAACGAGGCCTACAACTCCGGCTACGGCCAGGCGTACCCGCCACCGGCCGACCCGTACTCGGCCGCTCCGGCGGACCCTTACTCGGCCGCTCCGTACTCAGCGGCTCCGTACTCAGCGGAGCCGTACTCCGCCCCGCCGAACCAGGGGCAGCAGGGGTACCAGGGCTACCAGCAGCCTTACCAGCAGCCCCAGGGCCAGTACGGCTACCAGGATCCGAACCCGTACCAGGCCGCACCGGCGCAACCCACCCGTCGGCCGTCGACGGTGCCGCTGATCGTGCTGTCGGTGGTGGCAGTGATCCTGGTGATCGGCATCGTCGGGGTGGTGGTCGTCAGGGCCAGCAAGGACGACCCGGGTGGCGGCGGGGGCACCGGCGGCACCACCGCCAACGGCATCGACAAGTGCGTGGTCGGCACCTGGAAGGTCACCAGCGCCAGGGAGAAGGTCGACATCGACGGCACGCTCGCCGAGTTCACCGCCCGGGGCGGCACCGTCGAGCTGAAGTCCGACGGCACCGGCAAGTACGACTACGGCAACGGCGTCACCTACACCGGGAAGATGTCGGGCCAGAACGTGGCGATCACGTTCACCGGCTCGGTGACCTTCTCGTTCAAGACGTCCGACGGCTCGTTCACCTTCAGCAACCCGTCGGCGAACGGGACCGCCACGGTGAAGGTCAACGGCACGACGACCACGTCGATCCCGCTGGACATGGACACCAAGCCGGCCAAGTACGAGTGCGGCGGCAACACGCTGACTCAGTCGACCGACCTGGCCACGGTCGAGATGAGCAAGTAAGGATTCACGTGAAACCGCGTCAGACGCGGGCGGTGACCTTGTCGACCTCGAGGTCGGGCTGGGCGATGTCGTCACCGACGCGCAGCGCCCAGCGGCCGCCGGTGAACGCGTACCAGATCGCCACCACGACGAAGCCGAGCGCCACCGAGAACAGCACCTCGACCGAGCGGCCGTCGGCCGGCAGGACGAGCGCGGCGAGGAACAGGCCCAGCACGAAGCTGACGTTGAACATCGTGTCGCTGAGGCTGAAGACCCGGCCGCGGTAGTCGTCGGCGCACTCGTGCTGCAGGTCGGTGTCGACGACGATCTTGACGCCCTGGCCGGCCAGGTTGACGAAGAACACCGCGATCGCGAGCAGGTACGGCGTGAACGCCGGGCCGAACACCGCGATGGCGAGCCCTTCGAGCGCCAGCAGCAGGGTCAGCCAGCGCCAGCCCGACACGCGGCGGGCGACCGGCGGGGTCAGCACGGACGCGGCCAGGTTGCCCACCGCGCCACCGACGAACACCGCGGCGAGACCCGGCACGGCGCCGGCGACGTTACCGTCCTCCGCCACCGGGCTGCGGAACATCAGCAGCGCCGACAGCGTGAGCACCCCGAACAGCACCCGCTGGCCGCTCTGGGCGAGCAGCGCGTACGCAGCGCCCCGCTGGGCGGCGAGGTGGCGTACCCCGTCGACCATCTCGCGACCCGACGAGGCGAGCGCGGAGCGCAGCGCGCCGGCCGGCGGGTGGTCGGGACCGAGGTCGGACCGGCCGAACGACCAGCGGGCCAGCAGCGCCGACGCGGTGTATCCGAGGACGGCCACCGACGCGATCACGCCGTAGCCGTGGAAGCTGGCCAGGTCGAAAACCGCGAGCGTGACCGCCGCGGTGCCGATGCCGACCGCGAAGCAGACCGAGCCCATCGTGGTGGCGAGCGAGTTGGCCGTGACCAGGCGCCGGTCCTCGACCACGTGCGGGATCGCCGCCGACACGCCGGCCACGAAGAAGCGGTTGAACCCGATGATCAGGAACGAGAGGACGAGGAACGGCAGGCCCTCGTCGCCGTTGAAGATCAGGAGCGCCGCGGGGACCACGAGCAGCGCCCGCAGCACGTTCGCCACGTACAGGATCGAGCGGCGGCTCCACCGGTCGAGGAAGCCACCGACGTACGGCCCGATGAGCGAGTACGGAAGCAGCAGCATCGCGAACCCGATCGCGATCGCCAGCGGGTTCGTGGCCTTGTCGGGGTTGAACAGGACGCTGCCCGCCAGACCCGCCTGGAACCAGCCGTCACCCAGGTGACTCAGCATCCGGACGCCGAGAAGCCGACGGAACCCGCGCACGCGGAGGACGGCGCGGAGGTTGTGCGAGCGGTTCACCTGAGCGGCACTGCCTGGGGAGGGCACGGCTCCGAGCGTAGTCACGCCTTCCGGCCGTGCACCTCGAACGTACGGTTCAGAGCCCGATCCGGGGAGTACGGCCACCTGGGTCATACCTAGCCGGTCGGCCGATCGGACGACGGCCTGAGCATTGGCGGGAGGCAGGATGGGTGCCATGCGGTGGGCGAAGGTTCCCTCTCCGATCGGGGAGATCGGTGTCGCGGTCGACGGCGACGGCGCCGACGAGAGAGTGTGCGGCGTGCAGTTCCAGGGCGCACCACCCGGCCGCGGGCTCGTGGAGGAGCCAGACGGCCTGCTGGCCGCCGCCGCTGAACAGTTGACCGAGTACTTCGAGGGCACGCTCACCGAGTTCGACCTCCCCCTGGTAGTACGCAGCGGATCGGAGTTCGAGCGCAAGGTCTGGGACCGGATTGCTGCCATCAAGTACGGGGAGACCACCACATACGGCTCAATCGCCACCGAACTCGGCGACCCCGGAGCCGCCCGGGCGGTGGGCATCGCGTGCAACCACAACCCGCTGCCGATCGTGGTCCCGTGCCACCGGGTGGTGGGTGCGGGCGGGAAGCTGGTCGGTTTCGGCGGGGGCCTCCCCCGCAAGGTACACCTGCTCGAGCTCGAGGCAAGGGTGACGATCGAGGCGGCGTTCCGGTAGTTCGCCACGAGTGGCAATGATCGACCGTAGCCGGAGCTGACGCGGCCCGTCACACATAAAAGAGCCGGGCCACGACGGCCCGGCTCCCTTACGACGTGAGCTAGCGCTCGATGCTGCCGTTGATGAAGTTCTCGACGGACTCGCGCGCGTCGAAGTCGTGGTACTGCTCCGGGGGCGACTTCATGAAGTACGACGAGGCCGAGAGGATCGGGCCGCCGATGCCGCGGTCGAGTGCGATCTTGGCCGCACGGACCGCGTCGATGATGATGCCCGCCGAGTTCGGCGAGTCCCAGACCTCGAGCTTGAGCTCGGCGTTCAGCGGCGTGTCGCCGAACGACTTGCCCTCGAGCCGGATGTAGGCCCACTTGCGGTCGTCGAGCCACGGCACGTGGTCGGACGGACCGATGTGGACGGCGCCGGCGTTCATCTCGTGCGGGATCTGGCTCGTGACCGACTGGGTCTTCGAGATCTTCTTCGACTGGAGGCGGTCGCGCTCCAGCATGTTCATGAAGTCCATGTTGCCGCCGAAGTTGAGCTGATACGTGCGCAGCAGCTCGACCCCGCGCTCCTCGAAGAGGCGCGCCAGCTGGCGGTGCACGATCGTGGCACCCACCTGGCTCTTGATGTCGTCGCCGACGATCGGCACACCGGCGTCTTCGAACTTCTTGGCCCACTCCGGGTCGGAGGCGATGAAGACCGGCAGCGCGTTGACGAACGCGACACCCGCGTCGATCGCGCACTGGGCGTAGAACTTGTCGGCCTGCTCCGAGCCCACCGGGAGGTAGGAGACGAGCACGTCGACCCGCGCCTCGCGCAGGGCCGCGACCACGTCGACAGCCGGCTCGTCGCTCTCCTCGACCATCTCGCGGTAGTACTTGCCGAGACCGTCGTAGGTCGGGCCACGCTGCACGGTGACACCGGTCGGGGGTACGTCGCAGATCTTGATCGTGTTGTTCTCGCTGGCCACGATGGCCTCGGCGAGATCACGACCCACCTTCTTGGCGTCGACGTCGAAGGCGGCGACGAACTCGACGTCGCCCACGTGATAATCGCCGAACTTCACGTGCATGAGGCCGGGGACGCGGGTTGCCGGGTCGGCGTTCCGGTAGTACTCGACCCCCTGGACGAGGGACGAGGCACAGTTGCCGACACCGACGACGGCCACGCGGACGGAGCCCATGTCAGGTGCCTCCTAGATTGGTTGGGTTGTTTGCTTCGGGCCGGGTTTCTGGCCGGGTTTCTGGCCGTGCTTCCGGATCTGGGGTGACCTCCGGCGGCCGACCGGAGCGCTCGCTCGCGATGAGCTCCTCCAACCACCGGACCTCGCGTTCGCAGGCATCGAGACCGTGGCGCTGGAGTTCGAGCGTGTAGGCGTCGAGCCGCTCCGCAGCGCGGCCCAACGTGGTGCGCAGGCCCTCCCGCCGCTCCTCGACGCGCCGGCGCCGGCCCTCGAGGATGCGCAGTCGGGTGGCCTGGTCGGTGCGCGAGAAGAACGCGAAGTGCACACCGAACCCCGGGTCGTCGAACGTCTCCGGCCCGGAACTGCCGAGAAGATCCTGAAATCGCTCTTTGCCCTCGGCTGTGATCTTGTACACGACCTTGCCCCGCTTCGACGCCAGCGGTGGAGCATCCTTGTCGGCCGTCGCCGACTCCTCGGTGATCCAGCCGGCTTCCTTCATGCGCCGGAGCGTCGGGTAGAGCGACCCGTAGCTGATGGCCGCCCGGAATGCGCCGAGCTTGGTCGCGAGCTGTTTACGCAGCTCGTAACCGTGCATCGGGGTCTCCATCAGGAGGCCGAGGATCGCGAGCTCGAGCATCGTGTTCCGGCCTCCCTCCGATGTATCGCGCCGATACATCGGGACGGTAGCTCGGTTCATCTGTCGTTTGCAAGACCATCGACCGCTGTTACACGTGTGACTACGGTCCGTAGCCGTTGTCGCCTCGCGAGCCGGGACCGCGTACCCTCGGTCCGTGCGCACGCAACGGCAGATCGTCGACTACGCCCTGAGGCGTAGATCGCTGCTGCGTGAGGTGTATTCCGGCCGGGTCGGAACGTACGAGGTCTGTGACGCGTCTCCCTACCTGCGCAACGCCGCCAGGTTCCACGGGGACCCCACCGACGAGCGTTGTCCGGTGTGCCGGCGGGAGCACCTCACGAACGTGCACTACATTTACGGCGACGAATTGAAGGCGTCGTCGGGTCAGGCCCGGAAGGCGGCCGAGCTGCCGGTCCTGGCGATGACGTTCCGCGAGTTTCGGGTGTACGTGGTCGAGGTGTGCCGCGGGTGCGGCTGGAACCACCTCATCGAGCAGTTCACGCTCGGGCGTGACGGGTTGGCGGAGTCGACACCGGCTCCCGCTGAGGCAGCCACCGCCGTCGGCGGTCGGCGTCGAGGAGGACCCGTTCAGTGACCAGCACCGAAGTGGCCGAGGCTTCCACTGGTCGTCCCGTATGGATGCGGGCCGGCCATACTCCTCACGACAACTGGGCGATGGTGGATGAAATACCATCGCGGCCGGCAAGGTGGGATGAATGAGTTACGGCGAATCGAGCGGCTTTCCGAGCGCCGGTGCGTCAGGTGGTCCGGTAGGCCGCGCGACGGTCGGTCGGGCGAGCGTTCCGGCTCCTGGCCCCGGGTCCGGTGCGGCCGTGGGGGCCGCCGGGGTCGGCGGCCGCGCGTCGGTTCCGGCTCCTGGCGGTACGACGGGACGAGCGTCCGTCGGCTCGGCGAGCGTTCCGGTCTCCGGAGCCGCACCTGCGGGACGGGCGACCGTCGGCCGCGCCACGGTGGGCCGGGCTGCGGTCGGTGCTCCACCGAGCCCGGTGGCGCCCGTTGGCCCCGGCGGACCCGGTGGCCCGACGCGTCCCGACGGACCTGCCGCCGCGGGTCAGGGCGGGCGTGCCCAGCGCGGGCCGCGTCCACCGCGGTCGAAGAAGGCCCGCCGACGTAACTGGGCCATCGCGAGCATCGCCGTCCTGATCATGGTGGCCGGTGGAACGCTCGTCGGCGGCACCTACGTCTTCGCGAAGATTCCGGCGCCCGACGCGCTGCCGGCCGGCCAGACCAGCACCATCTACTTCTCCGACGGCGCCACCGAGATGGCGAAGATCGGTCGGGAGAACCGCACGATCGTCGCCCTCGACAAGATCCCGAAGCACATGCAGCACGCGGTGATCGCCACCGAGGACCAGTCGTTCTACTCGAACGAGGGCGTCGACGTCGCCGGCATCGTGCGTGCGGCGTGGAACAACTTCACGGGTGGCGAGCGGCAGGGCGCGTCGACGATCACGCAGCAGTACGCCCGGAAGATCGCCGAGCTCACCGAGAACTCGTACAAGCGGAAGGTCGAGGAAGCGGCCGTCGCGATGAAGCTGGCCGACAAGTACACCAAGGACGAGATCCTCGGGTTCTACCTCAACACCGTGTACTTCGGCCGCAGCGCGTACGGGGTGGAGGCGGCCGCCAAGGCGTACTTCGACCTCAACTCGGCTATGGAGCTCACCGTCGAGCAGTCGATCATGCTCGCGGGCTTCATCAAGAACCCCGACGGCGGCGGCGGCAGCAGCGCGTTCGACCCGAACGTCAACCCGAACGACGCGAAGGCCCGCTTCGAGGCCAACCGGAACTCGCTCGTCGAGCTGAAGCCGAAGCTCGCCAAGTACGGCAGCGACGCGTACCAGGTCACCAAGGACATGCAGATGCCGGCGGTGCCGAAGTTCGACCGGAGCAACCGGAAGGCGCAGACGCAGTTCGGGCTCGACACGCCGACCGGCCACATCGTCCACAACGTGATGGACGAGCTGACCCAGCTGCAGAAGACCGACCGCAACATCAAGGCCGTGGCCGAGACGCCCGAGGACCTCAAGGACGCCGGTCTGAAGATCGTCACCACGATCGACCTGGCCTCGCAGGGTGCCGCACAGACCTACGCCGACGTGACGGGCAAGGACTCCCCGTTGAAGGGGATTCCCGCCACCCAGACCGCGGCACTGGTGGCGGTGGAACCGTTCACCGGCCGGGTGCTCGCCTACTACGGCGGCAACAAGGGATCCGACCTCGACTACGCGGGCTCCTGGGTCGACCCCGTCCTCGGCGACGGTCAGCGCACCACCGCGGGCTTCCACGCACCCGCGTCGTCATTCAAGATCTACACGCTGGCCGCCGCGCTGTCCCAGGGAATCTCGATCAACTCGTGGTGGGACGGCCGTCCCCGCGACTTCGACGGCCGGCCCAAGAACGCCTCGAACGGCATCCGGAACGCGAACGCCGAGGGTGACTGCGCGAAGGGCTCGTGCCAGCTCTGGGAGATGACGGCCCAGTCGCTGAACGTGCCGTTCTACCAGCTCACGACCGATCTGGACAACAAGGCGGCCGCGGTGCTGGAAACAGCCCGGGCGGCCGGCGTGCGGTACATGCGTGACGTGATCCCCGGCAAGGGCGCCATCTGGGACCTGAACGCGCACAAGGCGACCGAGCTGGCCAACACCGGTCAGAACACCAGCGCGACCGTCTTCGACATCGAGATCGGGTTCGGTCAGTACCCCATCACGGTCATCGACCACGCCAACGGCGTGGCCTCGCTGGCCGCCGGTGGCCAGGCCGCGAAGGCGCACTTCATCGCCGAGATCTACAAGGACGACAAGAAGCTGTTCACGGAGAGCCTGAAGCTCACCGCGATGCCCGGCTTCACGTCCCAGATGGGCGCCGACATGGCGTGGACGCTGGAGCACGTCGCGGCGAAGTACAACTGGAACCCCAAGGACCGCAAGGTCGCGGCGAAGACCGGTACCTGGGAGAACGGCAACGACAAGTACAAGGGCCAGAACGCGCACTCCTGGACGGTCGGGTACTCACCCGCGAACAAGGACAAGAAGTACAACGGGGTCGCGGTCGCCGTCTGGGTCGGTAACAAGGGCGACGAGCTACCGATCAAACAGGCCAACGGCGAGAAGATGCAGGGCTCGTCGGGCGCCGGCAAGATCTTCGACAAGTTCATCAAGAAGGTGAGCGAGAAGAAACCGACGGCCAAGTTCGCGCCGCCCAAGTTCGTCGGCGACGAGGACGCCGGTGACGGCAAGTCGCCCACGCCCAGCACCGAGAACAACCAGTCGCAGGGCAATCCCGGCCCCGGCGGCGGCAACAACAACCCGGGTCCGGGCGGCGGCAACGCGACTCCGCCCGGCGGCGGCCCCGGCGGTGGCGGTGGCGGCGGTGGAAACCGCGGCGGTCGCGACTAGCTCGAATCGACAACTGTGAAACCGAGGTCCCACGCTCTGCGTGGGGCCTCGGTTCGTTTGTGGTGTCGCGCCGTTCGTGGGGTGCGCACCGTGCGACGCGGGCGTAGGGCAGTATCGACGCCATGAGTACGGCCACACCGCTCGACAACGCCCCCGACGCCGCCGCGGTGCCCGACGAGCCGGCGACCTCCGACGGGTTCGTGCGTGGTCTCGCCGAGGCGATCGGCGGTCCGCTGGGCGAGCACGCGGTCCGCCCCGTGCGGAGCGTCTACGGTCGTGGCTTCTGGACCGCCGGGCGGGTGGTGCTCGCGCTGGTCTGCATCACGTTGTCGCTGCACTGGGTGCAGAAGTTCCCGTGCAACGACGGCGCGTGGAGCGGGCTCGAGCAGTACAAGTACATGTGCTACACCGACACGCTGGCGCTGTACTACGCCGAGGAGCTGTCCGAGGGCGCAGTGCCGTACAAGGACTTCCCGGTCGAGTACCCGGTGGTCACCGGTGCGTTCATGGGGTTGATCGGTCTGCCGGTCAACGCTCTCGGCGACCGGGCCGGCGCCCTCAACGAGGGTCAGCTGTTCTACAACCTGAACGTGCTGGCGCTCGGCGCGCTCGCCATCGCGACCGTGGCGCTGCTGCTCGCGGTCCGGCGCAAGCGGCCGTGGGACGTCGCGATGTTCGCTGTCGCGCCGGGGCTGTTCCTGTCGGCGACGGTCAACTGGGACCTGCTGGCCATCGGCCTGACCATGCTCGGCTGGTACTTCTGGGCCCGCAGCCGCCCGGCTCTGGCCGGCGTGTTCATCGCGCTCGCCGCGTCGGCCAAGCTGTGGCCCGCACTGCTCGCCCTGCCGCTGCTGGCGCTGTGTTGGCGCGCCCGGCGGATGCGCGACTTCAACACCGCCGCGTGGACGGGCGTGTTCACGCTCGCGCTGGTGAACATTCCGGTGCTGGTGCTGTGGCCGGACAGCTGGGCGAGGTTCTTCCAGCTGAACAGCGAGCGCCCGGTCGACTGGGGCACGTTCTGGTACATCGGCGCCAACTTCCCGCTGGGCAACGACCGGTACGGTCTGCGGCCGTTCCAGTGGTTGAGCGACAACCTGCCGATGCAGAACGCCGTGTCGTGGGTGGTGATCCTGCTGGCGATCGCCGCCGTGATGCTGCTGGCCGTGCGTGCCCCCCGCCGGCCGCGGCTCGCACAGGTGGCGTTCCTCGTGGTGGCGCTGTTCCTGGTCTTCAACAAGGTGTGGTCGCAGCAGTTCGTGTTGTGGCTGATTCCGCTGCTGGTGCTGGCCCGCCCGAAGTGGGGCGCGTTCCTGGCGTGGCAGGCCGCCGAGGTGGCGTACTTCGCCGCCTTCTACGGACGCCTGATGGGCGAGTCCGGCAAGGTCATCTTCCCGGAGTGGGTGTTCGTGTGGGCATCCGAGCTACGCCTCATCATGGTCGGCGTCCTGATCTGGCTGGTGGTGAAGGAGATCCTGCACCCCGAACTAGACGTGGTCCGCCAAACCTACGACGACGACCCTGACGGCGGCGTCCTCGACGGCACCCCCGACCGCGACGACTGGCCCGAAGGCTGGACGGCGGACGACGAGCCGGCGGCGGTTCCGGTCGGCGTGCCGGCCGCTACCGAGGAGGGGCCGCTGTCGGACGAGCGACCCCCGGACGGGGACGAGCCACCGACGCCGGTCAGAGCCTGAGTCTGCGTTTTGTGAGGAGCGGCGGGCCGTTGTAGGGCTGCGCCGCTCCGCTTCTCGCGTGCCGGGCCTTGGTGCTGCTCTGCCTCTTGCGCGGGGCCGGGGTCAGAGGTTGTAGATCACCAGTTCCGGGGTGTCTTCCACTTCGATGGCCGGGTCGAGGTCGGGGAAGTTGCCGGGATTGGCGGTGGGCTCATAGTCGGTGCCGGCGACCATGCTCTTCACCACCACGACCGATCGGACGCCCAGCCCTCGCAGCAGTTCGACGCTGGCCGGATCGGGGAATGTGGCGGCGACCTCGCGTACCTCGTCGAGGCGGGCGGGGATGAAACCGCTGCCGCCGTTGACCACCGAGGGGAAGCCGTCGGTGGTCCAGAGCATGATCATCTCGTCGCTCAGCTGGTCGGAGGGGAGCACCAGCATGGGTCCCTGGACCTCGCTCAGCCCGGCGGGCGGGCGGGGTACCTCCGGGTGCGGGCTGGCCGAGATGCCCTCGACGAGAACCAGCACGAGCGGCAGCAGCAGCGCCATCCGGAGGAGCGGACCGGGATAAGGTCCGGCTCCCCGCTCGATGGTGAAGTCGCGGGCCCGCTCCACGAAGGCGCTCACCGCGCCGGCGGCGAGGAGTCCGGCGAAGAGTGTCGTCCAGAGCACGAGACGGCCGGGGGTGCGTATGCCGTCCCAGCCCGGCAGTACCGAGTGCAGCGGCAGGTAGGAGAACTTGCCGCCGAAGGGTGCCGCCGTACCCATGGCCAGCACCGCACTGACGATCATCGCCACGAGCAGCAGGAACCGGACCTGGTACGACCACACCGAGTACAGCAGTCCGGCCAGGGCCAACCCGAGCAGCACGAAGCCGATCAGCAACGCACCCTCGTTGGGCGCCTCCATGGTCGTTCGCAGTCCGGAGTGGTCATGCCCCCACAACCACGACTCCGCCGGCGCCGTGACGAAGCCGTATGCCGGCGGCGAGTAGATGTCGAGCTCGTTGACGCCCCGCCGCGCATAGGGATGGTCATTGACGACCCGCAGATACGGGATCGCCATGAAGACGCCGACGGCCGCGAAGATGATGCCGCCGAGGACATCGGCACCCAGGAGCCGCTTCGGGAACGGCGGGCGGCGGGCCAGCCACCGTTTGAACGGCCCGGCCGGGCGGGCTGGGCGAGCGGGTTGCTGGCTCGGCTCCGGACGCACGGGTCCGAAATCGATGACGTCGCTGGCCCGGGCGGCGGGCTGGAGCTCGGGGCCCCGGGCCCGGCGCCGACCGGAGCGGCCGTTGGTTGGCGGGCCGGCCGCCGGAGTCGCGAGGGTGCCGGACGGCTGCGCGGAGCCGTGGGTGCCGGCTTGGGGCTGGGCCGGTGCGGGATCGTCGTGGGGCCGGGCTGCGGTGGGCTCGGCGTTCGGCTTGGCCGGTGCGGGTTCGCCGTCGGGGCGGGCCCATGTGGATTCGCCGGTGGGCTGGGCCGTTGGCGGCTGGCCGGTGCCGGGTGCGCTGTCGGTGAGGGCGCTGTCGGTGAGGGCGCTGTCGGTGGGCGCGACGGTGGTGGCCGCGACGTCGGTGGGCGCGCCATTGGTAGGCGCGCCGTCAGTGGGTGCGCTGTTGGTGGGCGCGCCGTCAGTGGGTGCGCTGTTGGTGGGCGCCCCATCGGTGGGGGCCCCATCGGTGGGTGTGGCGTCGGTGGGTTTGGCGGCCGTGTCGATGGTGGCGGTAATCGTGGACGTCGGGCGGGCGTACGGGGACGTCGGGCGGGCGTACGGGGACGTTGCCGGCGCCGAGGTGGGGCGGGCGTAGGGAGAGGTTTGCGGCTCTGGGCGTTCGAAGGACGTCACCTGCGAGGCGGACGTCGTCGGGGGCGGGGCTGCCAGTGCGGGCGTCGGGGTTTCCAGGCCGGCGGGCAGGATCTCCGGGGTGGAGTGCCTCGTGACCACGCGGCGCGGGACCACGAACCAGGCGATCAGCGCCACCACCGCGAGGAGCGCCAGCACGTACGCGAATGGCAGGCCGATGCCGAAGCCGAGACTGATCTGCCACGCGGCCACCAGCCAGCCGGCCAGGGCCCATCCGGGTTTGGCGTCGGCCGGACGGTAACCGTGGCGCAGCGTGAAACCGTGACCGCGGGCCAGCATCGCCAGCGCCAACACGATGCCGCCGCTCGACAGCACGTGCAGGTGACCCGCCTGGCCCCAGCGCCACGGCGCGTACGCGAACGCGGCGGCGGCCACCACCGCACCGGACCTCCATGCGCCCAGCTGCCGCGCCAGCGCGTACGCACCGAGGAAGGCCAGCGCGAACGCCAGCGTGAAGACGATGTTGTAACGCAGGATCGCCGCGCTGACGCCGGAGCCGATCATCCCCAGCGGCGCGAACCCGAGCAGCGTGTCGGAGAAGGCGAAGCTGAGGCGCTCGGGGAAGAACGTGTTCGAGTCCCAGATCGTGCTGGGCTTCGTGTCGAGCGCGTGCCCGGACCACGCCAGCTGCCACGCCTGCAGCAGTGGGTCACCGAGGTCCTGCGGAACCGTGCGGGTCGGGTAGCGCATCGTCGGCCAGGTCATGATGACCGCGAGCAGCACCGATCCGAGCGTCGCCAGCGTGTACTCGTGGAAGACGGAGCGGCCGATCGCCTGCAAGGACCGGGTGATGGGACCGGGACGATCGGCCGTCGGCGCGAACGCGCGCCACTTGCCGGGCTGCTGGGCGGCTCGCTTGCGGAGGCTGACGCGGCGCTTCTTGGGCACCCGACGGACGAGGCTCACCCGTCGGACCAGGCTGACCTTCGGCGGTTCCGGCGCGCTCTTGCCGGCCGGGGCTTTCTTGCTGGCTCGGGCTTTGCCAGCGGCTGGGGCCTTCGCGTCGGCTGGGGCTTTGCCAGCGGCTGGGGCCTTCGGGTCGGCTTGCGCCTGCCCGTCGGTTGGGGCCTGCCCGCCGGGAGGGGTCTGTGCTGGAGGGCTGCCGGGCTTCGTCGTGGTTGGGAGCGTGCGGACCCGGAGGGTCGTGCCACCGGGGCGTCGGCTCGTCGTGCGGCGGTGGCGGGTCGGAAGGGTGGAGCGGCGTAGGAGGCGGACGCCGGGGGTCGGCTGGGTCTCCTCGGCGTCGGGCTCCGGCAGTGCCGCAGGCGGAGTCGCCTGTTGGGCTGCCGGGGGCGCCGCCTGTGAGGCCGTCGGCACCACCGCCGGTGGAGTCGCCGGGGGGCCGCTTGTGGGGCCGGTGGAGCGGCCGTTCGGGGCTCGCTGCTCGGAGGCTCGGTGCTCGGAGGCTCGGTGCTCGGAGGCGCGGTGCTCGGAGGCGCGCTGCTCGGAGGCGTGGTCGGTGTCCGGGGCGGTGCTTGCGGACTCCGGTGCTTTCTTTGATGGGCTTTCGGGACCTACGGTCTCCGGTGCCGGGGTGGGTGGTCGCTCGGAAGCAGGCCGGTGCTCGTCTTCATACGCTCCTTCAAGCGGCCCTGACCAGCGATCGACGGTGACCGGCGCGCGGCGCGTGCCTTCTTCGTTGATCCTTCTCACCCCACCCGGTCGCGCAGGAACGCGATGTCGTCACCCTGACCTTCCGCGCCGTTGGGCGTTTCCACGACGACCGGCGCGCCGGCGGCCCGGATGACCGCAACGATGAGATCAGGGTCGATCTGACCCTTTCCAATGTTGTCATGCCGGTCGCGGCGGGAGTCGAAGGCGTCGCGGGAGTCGTTGGCGTGGATCAGGTCGATGCGGCCGGTGATGGCCTTGACGCGGTCGACGATGCCGAGGAGGTCTTCGCCGCCGGCGTGGGCGTGGCAGGTGTCGAGGCAGAAGCCGGGGTTGTACTCGCCGATGGCGTCCCAGAGGCGCGATAGGGCGTCGAAGCGGCGGGCGCAGGCGTTGTCGCCGCCGGCGGTGTTCTCGATGAGGACCGGCGTGGCGAAGCCGCCCTGCTCCTCGGCGTAGGCGAAGGTCTTGCGCCAGTTGTCGATGCCCTTGTCGATGTCTTCGGGCTTGTCGACGTGGCCGCCGTGGACGATGAGGCCCTTCGCGCCGACGGTGGTGGCGCCGGTGGCGTACTTGAAGAGCAGCTTGCGGCTCGGGATGCGGATGCGGTTGTTCATCGTGGCGACGTTGATGCGGTACGGCGCGTGGATGAACACGTCGATGTCGGATGCCTTGAGCTCCTCGGCATCCGTTCTGTCCTCGGGATCGACCCATGCCTGGGGATCACTGAGGAAGAACTGGACCACCTCCGCCTTGCGTTCAGCGGCGGCGGCCAGCGGATCTTGACGGTCGACGTGGGCACCGATGCGCATGCGGCGAGCCTACGACGACAGCCTGACAGTTTGCGCGTCACCGCTTGGTGCCGGCCGTCGTTGTCCCGAATGGCCCGGTACCGACCATCTGCACGATGGGACAAACCGGCCATGCACATGTCCCCGAACGAGACGCTGGATGGTTATGTACTCAGCTGTGGTTCCGAGGATGGCCAGGATCCTCGCTGCGGCCGCGATCAGCGCCGGGCCAGCGATGGTTGCCGGGGCGGCGTTGGTCGCCGGACCGGCGCACGCGGCGCCGGAGGCCGCGCCGGCGGTGGAGTTCAGCGGTGGCAGCGTGCTCAACATGCTGGTCTGCAAGTCGCAGCCGAGCACGAGCCGGCTGACCGTGCCGGCGGAGAGTCGGATCACGTTCGTCAACCGGCTCGGCCAGAACGCCACCCTCCGCGTCGGCGGCAAGACCGTGACCTCGGTGGGTGCGAACCAGGCCGTACCGGTCGTGTTCCACCACGGCCCGGTCGAGGTGTCGATGACCATCTCCTGCAGTGCCGGTGTGGTCGAGGAGTTCCGCGCGGTCACCGTCGGGGTGACGCCGAAGCCCGCGGCCGCTCCGCCCGCCGCGGCACCGACGACGGCGCCGGCCAACCGCGCGCCCTCCCCCACCGGTACGGCCGGACGTAACGGGTCCAGCGGTTACAACCGCTCGGCCAGCCCCGCGCCGACCGCGACGGGCCCGACCGAGGCGACCCCGCCGGCCGATCCGTTCGCTTCAGCCGGGACCGATGCCAGCCCCGCGGGTGCGGCGGTGCCGGACCAGGGCGCGGGTGGAGGTGACGACCTGCCGCCGGGCGCGACCGACATCGGAGACGTGGTGCAGGCCGCCGGTGAGCCGGTGCACGGACCGTCGGGGCTGCTGGCGATGATCGCCGCGGTTCTCACGGTGGGTGTCGGCGTGGCTGCGGTACGGGCCGTCCTGGCCCGGCGGCCGGGCGCCGCGAGATTCGCATAACCCCCTGATCTCCGCGGGGCGTTTCATCCTCTGTCGGTGTGGTCGTTCCTCCCCAGGTCCCACCCAGCTGCCGGATGAAACGCCCCGCGGTCGCGTCCGCTATCCTTGTCCGGTCCCCCGACCCTTTGTCAGTGGACGACGCATGACCTCCTGCCACGGAGAGACCGTGGCCGCCTAGCCCGTAGGAGGTGATTACGTCTTGCGTCATTACGAAATCATGGTGATCCTCGACGGAAGTCTCGAGGAGCGCACCATCGCCCCGTCGCTCGACTCGTATCTCAACAATGTGATCCGTGGCGCGGGTGGCTCAGTGGAGAAGCTCGACGTGTGGGGGCGCCGCCGCCTCGCGTACGAGATCAACAAGCGGACCGAGGGCATCTACGCGGTCATCGACCTGCACGCAACTCCGGCGGCCGTGGCCGAGCTGGACCGCCAGCTCCGGCTGAACGAGTCGGTGCTGCGTACCAAGGTCATCCGGCCGGAAGTCCGCTAGGTCTTCCACTTCCCGATTTCTGTCGCACCTGTGTGACAGCCTCACCGCGACACTGTTTCCCGCGAGGAGTAGGGCCATGGCAGGAGATACCACCATCACGGTCATCGGCAACCTGACCGATGATCCGGAGCTGAAGTTCACGTCGTCCGGTGTGGCCGTGGCCAAGTTCCGGATCGCGTCGACGCCGCGGTTCATGGACCGCGCGTCGGGTGAATGGAAAGACGGCGACCCGCTGTTCCTGGCGTGCACCATCTGGCGTCAGGCGGCCGAGAACGTGGCCGAGTCGCTACAGCGTGGCGCCCGGGTGGTGGTCGTCGGCCGGCTGCGTCAGCGCAGCTACGAGACCCAGCAGGGCGAGAAGCGCACCGTCGTCGAGCTCGAGGTCGACGAGGTCGGCCCGTCGCTCCGTTACGCCACCGCCAAGGTGCAGAAGATGCAGCGCTCCGGCGGCTTCGGCGGCGATGGCGGCGGCGGTGGTGGCGGCTACGGCGGCGGCGGTGGCGGCGGCTATCGCGGCGGTGGTGGCGGCGGAGGCGGCGGCGGCAACCAGGGCGGCGGCAGCTACGCCGACGACCCCTGGGCCAGCGCGGCACCGGCCGGCAACCGTGGCGGTGGCGGCGGCGGATCGGGTTCATCGTTCGACGACGAGCCACCTTTCTAGGAGTAGCGAAATGGCCAAGGCTGCGGTTCTTCGCAAGCCGAAGAAGAAGGTGAACCCTCTCGACAAAGAGGGCATCGCCTACATCGATTACAAGGACACCGCCCTGCTGCGGAAGTTCATCTCCGACCGGGGCAAGATCCGTGCCCGCCGGGTCACCGGGGTGAGCGCCCAGCAGCAGCGTCAGATCGCCCGCGCCGTGAAGAACGCCCGCGAGATGGCGCTCCTGGCGTACACGACCACGGCGCGCTGACCGGGGAGGGCTGAGCAATGAAGATCATCCTGACCCAGGAGGTCAACGGCCTCGGTGCCCCCGGCGACATCGTCGAGGTCAAGGACGGCTACGGGCGCAACTACCTGCTCCCGCAGGGCTTCGCGATCAAATGGACCCGCGGCGCGGAGAAGCAGGTCGACGTGATCAAGCGGGCCCGCGGGGCCCGGGAGATCCGCGACCTCGGTCACGCCAACGAGGTCAAGGGCCAGCTCGAGGCGCTGTCGGTCAAGCTCGCGGTCCGCGCGGGCGACACCGGCCGGCTGTACGGCTCGGTCACCCCGGCCGAGATCGTCGACGCTGTGCGCAGCGCCGGCGGGCCGGCCCTCGACAAGCGGCGGATCCAGGTGTCCAGCGCGGTCAAGTCGGTCGGCGACTACAAGGTGCAGGTGAGGCTGCACCCGGAGGTCACGGCCACGTTCAACCTCGCGGTCACGGCCGCGAAGTAGACGGTTCTGCGAGAGCGCCCCGGCCCGGGTGGGCCGGGGCGCTTTTGTGTGCGTGGGTCGGGGTGCTCGGCGTGGCGTCGGGGGGCGGGGGTGGCGCGGCGGGACGCCGAGCCGGCGTGCGGGCGTGTGGCGGCGTGCGGGGTGGCGCGCCGGGGTGGGGGTGGCGCGCCCGGGTACGGGGTGCGCGCCGGCGTGCGAGCGGCGTGCGAGCGGCGTGGGGCGCGAGGGTGGTGCGTCGGCGTGCGGGACGGCAGGTGTGGGGGCGCGGGGCGTGCCGGCGTGCGGGGCATGTGCCGGCGTGCTGGTGGCGCATGGGCGTGCGGGGCGTGTGCCGGGGCGGCGCGAGGCATGTGCCGGCGTGCGGGTGGCACGTCGAGGTGCGGGTGGCGCGTCGGGGTGCGGGGCGGTGGCGCCGATCTTGCAGTTGTGGCCGCCCTTTTATGGTGATAAGCCGGCCTTTGTCGGGGGCCACAACTGCAAGATCGGCGGATTTCAGCCGAAGATCAGGGAGTTGAGGACGGTCGTCAGCGTGCCGCTGACCACGGCGGCTGCGAACCCCAGTCCGCCTGCCTTCCATCCGGCGCCGATCCAGCGGAACGTGAGCGCCAGCCCGACGCTCATCGTCGACGCGACGCCCAGCCAGGGAAGCGCCTGGATGCCGGCGTCGAGCGCCTCGGCACGTTCGGCACCCTCGTCGAAGAGGAACACCGCACCCAGGTAGGCCGCGATCGCCAGCGCGAACCAGATGAGCGGCGCCAGTGCCGCGCTGACCGTGCCGGCGGGCACCCGCTCCCCCATGAGTTCGTTCGCGACCTGATCGCGTTCGGGATCGGGGTCCACGCGGCGGCTCGGTGGAGGCTGCGGGATCTCGCTCCAGTCGGTGGAGCGGGACGTCGGTGCATCATCCCAGGTGTGCGGGTGCCACTCGGGGCGCTGGTCGTGGCGCTCGGTCCAGTCGGCGGCGTCGATGACCTGGTTGCGACCGCGGTCGGGGGTGCGCCGGAGGTCGGTGGTCTCCTCGAAGCGCTCGATCGCGAACCCGGGCGGCTCCTCGCGCGGCTCGGCCGGCACCCACATGCCCCGGCTGCTGCTCCACCGTCCGGTCTCGTGCGGGACGGCTCCGTTGCCGCCGCCCCGGCCGGACTCGGTCGGCTCGGCGTACGGGTTACCCGGGCGAGCCCCGTGGCCCGGCGGCTGACCATAGCTCGATGTGGACGGGCCATGGTCACGGCTCGGGCCGTGATCGCGGTTCGGGCTGGGTGGGCGGTAGGGCGTTTCGCGGGTTCGGCCGGTCGGACCCGGAGGCGCTCCGTACGGCGCGCCGTACGGGATGCCGGACGGTGGCGGCATCCCGTAGTCGGGTCCGCTGAAGTAGGGCGGACGGGGTGGTGGATAGCCGCCGGGCGTCGAGGGGCCGTAGCCGCCTGTCGGTGGGCCGGCGTACCCGACGCGGGGGATCTCGCCCGTCGGTGGTCCAGCGTATCCGGTCCGGGGGATCTCGCCGGTGGGTGGGCCGTAGCGGTCGTCGGTGGGACGCGCGCCGCCCACGCGCGGGAGGCCGTCGACCGTGGGGCGGTCGGCCATCGGCCCGGCGAAGTCGGTGGTCGGCCGGTCGGCGGGCGAGGGGCGACCGTAATCGGGGACCGCCGGGTAGCCGTAGCCGTTGGTCGGCGCGTCGCGGCTCGGGTCGCGGCGTCGTGATCTCGGTTGGCGAGTCCGGCCCACCCGCGGGATTCCCCGGGCGTCGGTGGCGGCTTCGTCGAAGGCCGGGCTCACGCGGTCGCCGCGTGGGTTGGGGGGCCGGGGCAGTTCGCGTGTCGGGTCGAACGGACCGTTCGGCGTGGCGTACGGTTCGGGGGCAGCGCGTGGCGTTCCCGGAACCGAGGGTGGAATGTGCGGGCGCCGATGAGGCGAGGAACCGCGCGCGGAACCGCCGTCGCGGCGCTCGCTCCAGCGGGGATCGGCACCCCGTTGTTGATCGCGGTGTGGATCGCCCGTAGCTTCATCGCGCGGCGGCCGGCGTGCCATCCGCCCGTCAGCCATCGTCGCCAAGATACCGCAACGGCCTCAGAGGCCGCCTGTTTTCTTTTATCCACAGGCTGAGGACAACGTTTTCGCAGCTCAACATGAATGTGAAAGCAGTATCAACAGGGCTGTCCACAGGTTGCGCACATGCCTGACCACCGGGTTGGGCGCGGTATCCACAGCTTGTCCCGAGCTGTGTCCACCGGGGTGTTTGATCCCCGGCCGCCGTTTTCCTAGCGTGGGCCCGCACACTGGCGCAGTTTCGGGTCGCTCCGGCGCGGAATTGTCGTACGCACGTACTAACCTGATCAGCAGGTTCGACGTGGCGAGGGTGGCGAGGGGAGGCAGCGGTGTCGGTCACCGATGAGGTGCGCGCCATGCAGCCTCCTCCCGAGGAGCGCGGCGGCGACGACGAGTGGGCCGGAGGCGGCGGCGACCGACCCTTCCGGGGAAAGGGACGGTCGGGTGGGGGTCCCGACGGGCCGCCACCGGGCGAGGGCGGCGGATACGACCGCACTCCCCCGCAGGACATCGCTGCGGAGCAGTGTGTCCTCGGCGCGATGATGCTGAGCAAGGACGCGATCGCCGACGTCGTCGAGATCGTGCGCACCGCCGACTTCTACCGGCCCGCGCACGCCACGATCTTCGACGCGGTCCTCGACCTGTACGGCCGGGGCGAGCCGGCCGACGCCATCACGGTGGTCGCGGCGCTCGCCGACTCGGGCGACCTGGCCCGCGTCGGTGGGGTGCCGTACGTCCACGACCTGCTGGCGATCGTCCCGACGGCGGCCAACGCCTCGTACTACGGCCGCATCGTGGCCGAGCGGGCCGTGCTGCGCCGGCTGGTCGAGGCCGGCACCCGCATCGTCCAGCTCGGATACGGCGCGGCCGGCACCGGCGGCCGCGACGTCGACGACACGGTCGACCTGGCCCAGCAGGAGATCTACAACGTCACCGAACGCCGCGGCGGCGACGACTTCGCGATCCTGTCCGAGCTCCTGCAGCCCACGCTCGACGAGATCGAGGCGGTGGGTGCCCAGGGCGGCGTGATGACGGGAATCCCGACGGGCTTCTCCGACCTCGACCGCCTCCTCAACGGCCTCCACGGCGGCCAGTTGATCATCGTGGCCGGGCGGCCCGGTCTGGGCAAGTCGACCGCGGGCATGGACTTCGTGCGGGCCGCATCCGTGAAGCACAACCTGGCCAGCGCGATCTTCTCCCTGGAAATGAGCAAGGTCGAGATCGTCATGCGACTGCTGTCGGCCGAGGCGCGGGTGCCGCTGCACGTGCTCCGTTCGGGCCAGCTGTCCGACGACGACTGGACCAAGCTCGCCCGGCGCATGGGTGAGATCAGCGAGGCGCCGCTGTTCGTCGACGACACGCCGAGCATGACGCTGATGGAGATCCGGGCCAAGGCCCGCCGCCTCAAGCAGCGGAACGACCTGAAGCTGATCGTGGTCGACTACCTCCAGCTGATGACCTCGCCGAAGCGCACCGAGAGCCGGCAGCAGGAAGTGGCCGAACTCTCCCGGGGGCTCAAGCTGCTGGCCAAGGAGGTCGAGTGCCCGGTTGTCGCGGTCAGCCAGCTGAACCGTGGCCCCGAGCAGCGCACCGACAAGCGTCCCCAACTGTCCGATCTGCGTGAGTCGGGATGCCTGACGGCCGACACGCGGGTGGTGCGAGCCGACACGAACGCCGAGGTGTCGTTGGGCGACCTTCTCGCGTCCGGCGAACGTGACATCCCGATCTGGGCCCTCGACGAGCGGCTCAAATACGTGCCCCGCACCATGACGCACGTCTTCCCCAGCGGACGCAAACCCGTGTTCCGGATGCGGCTCCGGTCGGGCAAGGAGATCGAGGCCACCGGCAACCATCCCTTCCTGACCATCGACGGATGGCGGGCGCTCGACACGCTGGGCCCGGGAAGCCGC
This sequence comes from Virgisporangium ochraceum, assembly GCF_016863655.1. Taxonomy (GTDB): domain Bacteria; phylum Actinomycetota; class Actinomycetes; order Mycobacteriales; family Micromonosporaceae; genus Virgisporangium; species Virgisporangium ochraceum. The sequence goes on along the minus strand of NZ_BOPH01000016.1, from coordinate 70,510 downwards.
TTGGCGGTTCCTCGTCACGTCCCCGGTCCGCTGGAGGGCTCGGCATGGTCCAACGACGAGGTCGTGCTGCTGGCACACCTACTCGGTGAGGGCTCGTTCGTCCGCCGACAGCCGATCCGGTATGCGAGCGTCGACGAAAGCAATATGGCGGCGGTGAGGGGGGCGGCCCGCCACTTCGGAGTCACCGCGGTGCTGGACGACCATCCGGCCGCCAGGGTGAAGACCCTCCGGCTTCCGGCTCCGTTCCCGGTCGCTCGCGGTCGGCGAAACCCGATCGCGGAGTGGCTCGACGGCATGGGCCTGTTCGGGCTGCGTTCGCACGAGAAGTTCATCCCCGACGCGGTCTTCGGCCTCGGCAAGCGGCAGATCACCCTGTTCCTGCACCACCTGTGGGCGACCGATGGGTCGGTCACGGTACGGGGCAATGTGGGGCGGGTCTACTTCAGCTCCACGAGCCGCAGGCTGATCGACGGCGTTGCATCGCTGCTCTTGCGGTTCGGTATCAGTGGGCGGATCAAGGCGGTACAGCCGGACGGTTACCGCACGCAGTACACCCTCGACATCTCCGGACGTGACGACCAGCTCCGGTTCCTGCGCGAGATCTCGGTTCACGGCGGCCGGAGCGCCTCCTGCCTCGCGCTGCTGGCCCTGCTGGAGAAGGTTCGGAGCAACACCAACATCGACACGGTGCCGCGTGAGGTCTGGGACCGGGTCCGCACCGCTCTTGCCGACCAGCAGATGACCCATCGCGAGTTCGCGGCCGCCACCGGGACGCAGTTCTGCGGGAGCACCCTGTGGAAGCACGCTCCCGGACGTGAACGCCTGTCGCGGGTGGCTGCGGTGCTCGGTAACGCAGACCTCGAGCTGCTGGCTACCAACGACGTCCTGTGGGACGAGGTCGTGTCGATCGACCCGATCGGAGAGCAGGAGGTCTACGACGCCACCGTGCTGGGCCTCCACAACTTCATCGCGAACGGCATCGCCGTTCACAACTCGATCGAGCAGGACGCCGACGTCGTGATTCTGCTGCACCGGGACGACTACTACGACAAGGAGTCGCCGCGAGCCGGGGAAGCTGACTTCATCGTCGCCAAGCACCGGAACGGGCCTACCGACACGATCACGGTGGCGGCGCAGCTGCACCTGTCCCGGTTCGTCGACATGGCGATCACATAGAGGAACTGCATTCGTCAACCAAATTCGGATTTTTCGTAACACAACGCCACCACGATGTTACTTTGGGTCGCCAGATGGGATCAGTGCGGTTGCCAACGCCGGCACCGAAAAGCTGAAAGGACCCCGACCCGAATGTCTATCCTCCGTGCGTGGCGGCGCTCCCGCCTCGCCGTCGGTGCCGCAATCGCTGCGGTCGTCTCAGCCGTGGCGCTCGTTCCGGCCTCACCGGCATCCGCCGCCACAGCGTTGACCGGCAACATCGTCGTGTCCTCGCCGACGACCGGCAAGGTCGCCGCCAACACGCCGAAGCAGGTCATCCTGCTGACGCTGACACTGCCCGCCGGCACCACGCTGAGCGAGGAGAACATCAAAACGGTCAGCCTCGGTGCCACCAGGTGCACCGACATGGAGTGGTACATAGTGACCGGTACCACGCAGATCGCCGCGAAGACTCCGGACGATGCCGACGACGCGAACGACGGCTGCGCGCCCACCGCGAGCACGACCACCGGTGAGACGATCGTCATCACGTTCGCCAACGACGACACGCTCACGAAGACCGGCTCGAACCTGTTCTTCATCACGCCGCCGGACATCGCTGGTGTCAGCGCCGCCCCGGTCGTCACCGACAACAGCTCGAAGATCCCGGCCGCCGACGACAAGGTGAAGCGACTGCTCGCCTCGGGCGGTCAGACGGTCCGGATCACCGCGTCCAACGACTTCGCCTTCAGCGGCGGCACCGGGGCAGGCCTCGCGGTCACCATCGGTGGCAAGGCCCTGACCGAGGTCAAGGCGTGGAACAAGGCCGGCACGACGGCGCTCACCGCGGCGGCGGGAGATGCGGACAAGGGCAACACGCTCACCGGCAAGACGGCGAGCGGCATGACCGCCAGCGCCACGCCGAGCGTGATCATCACGCAGAACGGTGTCAGCAAGACCTTCTCCTCCACCGCCACCGGCATCACGATCGTCAGCGCTCCGGTCATCACCGCGCTCAGCGTGACGTCGGTGAAGGCGGGCGTCGAGACCAACGTGACGGTGACCGGAACCGGCTTCGCCACCACCGCCACCGCCAAGGTCTGCGGTGTCACGGCCAACGTCGCCACGCCACCCACCTCCGCGGGTACCTCGATGGTGATCACGATCCCGGCGACCGGCATCATCGACGACGCCGGCGGCCTCGGTGCCGACGTCTTCTCGGGTGTCTGCAAGGTCGTGGTCTCCAACAGCGGAACGGACAGCCCGGTCAACGAAAAGTCGTGGCTCGCGGTGATCTCCGAGTAGACGACTGAACGACAGGCCGGCCCGGTTCGCACCGGGCCGGCCTTCGTGCGTCCGCCCGCGCGCCCCGCAGGGCGCCAGGCCGTCGGGCAAGGGCAACGGGAGGGCGGCAGCACGCGGCGCCGTTCACGGCACCCACGTCCCCTTTTTCCGCCGATCTTGCAGTTGTGGCTTACCTCAAAACACGACATCTACGCAAATAGGGGCGGCCACAAGTGCAAGATCGGCGCAGGCCTCGACAACGGCGCGACCGCGAGCGGCGCGGCCGGTCCGCAACCTGACTCAGGACACTAGGAACCCTCGGCGGCCTGCTGGGACCCGCGTGCCCGCCGGCTCGGGGGGATCCGGATCACCGAACCGGTCTCGTGCAGCGGCTCGGCCAGCCGACCCGGCTTACCACCGGGACCCGCCTTCAGCAGCGTCATGAGCTTCGCCAGCGGCATCGGCTTCGCGAACAGGTGGCCCTGCGCCAGCGGACAGCCGAACTCCCACAGCTTGGCCCGCTGCCGCTCGCTCTCCACGCCCTCCGCCACCACCGTCAGGCCCAGGCTGCGGCCCAGCTCGATCGTCGAGCGGACCACCGCCGTCTCGGTGGGAGCGTCCATCGCGGCCACGAAGCTGCGGTCGATCTTCAGCTCCTGCACGGGGACCCGGGCCAGCGTGGCCAACGACGAGTAGCCCGTACCGAAGTCGTCCAGGGCGAGCTGCAGACCCAGGCCCCGCAGCCGGCTCAGCACGTCGTCGACGACCTCCAGCTGGCTCAACGTCACGCTCTCGGTGAGCTCGATGACCAGGTTCGCCGCCAGCTCCTCGCGACCGCTCAACTGCCGCTCGACCATGTCGGGGAACGTGGCGTCGAGCAGGCTCCGCGGCGTGACGTTCACCGACACCGGCATCTCGAAACCGGCGTCGGCCCAGACGGTGGCGGCGCACAGCGCCTGGTCGAGGACCTCCTCGGTGAACGGACCGAGCTGGCCGGACCGCTCGATCGAGTCGAGGAAGCGGTTCGGCGCCAGATCGCCGTGCTGGGGATGCGACCAGCGGGTCAGCGCCTCGGCGCCCACCGCGTCGCCGGTGCCCAGGTCGACGATCGGCTGGAAGTTGACGACGAACTCCTTGTTCGCGATCCCGCGCGAGATCTCGCCGCCGAGGGAGAGCATGTTCACGTCGGCGGTGTCGCGCGACTGCTCGAAGGTCACCACCCGCTGACCGTTGCGCTTGGCCTGGTACATCGCGACATCGGCGCGGCGCAGCAGCTCCTCCACGGTCCGCTTGCCCGGGCCGTCGCTCGACGCGACCGCGACTCCCCCGCTCGCCTCGACCGAGACGCGGACCCCGTCGACCTCCATCGGCGGGTTCAGGCACGCCAGCAGCCCGTGGGCGCGCGACAGCGCCAGCGCCGGGGCGGGCAGACCCACCAGCAGGATCGCGAACTCGTCGCCGCCGAGGCGGGCCACCAGGTCGTCGGGCTGCGCGGTGGCCTTCAACCGGCGGGCGGACTCGACGAGCACCTGGTCACCGGCGGAGTGGCCGAGCGTGTCGTTGATCTCCTTGAAGTGGTTCAGGTCGATGAGCAGAAGCGCGGTGACGCCGTTCGGCGGCCTCGTGGCCAGCACCTGCTCGCCGTACACGGTGAGCTTGCGCCGGTTGGCGAGCTCGGTGAGCGGGTCGATGGCCGCGGCGCGGGCGTTGATCTCGGACAGCCGCTTCGTCTCGGTGAACGTGGTGGCGTTGCGGATCGCGGTGCGCAGTGCGGCGGCGAACGTGGAGAGCGTGTAGTTCTCCCGCTCCGAGAGCGTGATCTGGCCGCCGTGGATGAGCAGGCGCAGTTCGCCGAGCGATGCGACGTCGGCCGAGGTGGTCAGGTCGATGCTGATCGCCTGGCCGCTCGAAGCCGGCGCACCGGCCGGAGGGCCGTCGTAGAGGACGTCGTTGGCGTCGCCGCGGACCAGCCGGGGCGGCTGCTTGACCTCGACCTCGACCTCGTGGACGGAGAACAGCTCGGCGGCCCGGATGACCGCGGTACGGAGCACGCCGTCGAAGTCGACCGAGTTGAACTCGTCGGTGGCCCGGGAGAGACGCTGCCACGTCTCCCGCTCGCTACGGGTGCGGATCCGCATGGCGGTACCCAGGTGGATTCCGTAGACCAGCAACGGCATCGCGAGCAGCAGCACGTCGCTCTGTAAGAGGATGAGGTACATCGCGACCGCGGCCGCCAGGGCGCCCAACCGCACGACATACCGGATGTCGAGGTTCGCCATCAATATATGGCGCATGCTGAGCCTGCCGGCAATGGACAGAACCGGGGCTCCCAGCACTTCCTCGACCAGCGCGTAGGCACCCGCGGCGGCGCAGATGGCAACAATGTCGGCCGGCGTAACCCCCCGACTCTCTGGGCCGAGGCTGATCGGAACGAACCCTAGGCCGTGCGCCACCACAACGGCGGCAGCTACGGCAAGGGTCTCTTTGGAGGCGTTGAAAATCGCCTTGATCGCGGGCTGGCGCTTGAATAGCCACTTTCCAATCAATGCGCCCATGCACGCGTAAACGACAGCTGCGGACGGACGCGCGTAGATCACGCATACCAATCCCGCTACAGAAGTGGGAGCTAGGGAAACTGTCGTCGACCGGATACGGCCGTTGATTTCGGCCCATTGCAGCAGTGCGACGAAAAGAACGAGGAGCGCCGGCTGCCATCCAGGCTGCCATCCGGGCCACGCCTGCCAGACGGCGAGGCCCATGACCACCGACGCCAACGCCGCGATCGAGTACACGAGAGGCTTCAACCAGTGCACTCGATTCGGTGTGGACCCTGCAGTCACATATCCATCGTGACCCGTGCAGGTATGGCGCTGTCAATACGCCACCAACAGTGATGTGGTGGCTTAATTACGGTCTGTTATGACCAGCCGAACTCGCGCATGCCACACCCCTCTCGATCAAGAACTTGTCTACCGCGATGACCCTGTGTATTCCAGGAGGTCAACGGCCTGTCAGAAGTGACACTAGGCCAATCGACACCTGGCTGTCCAGTCTTTTTGTCCCGAGATTCGCGATTTGCGAACTGGGATAGTTTTCATACCGTAAAATGTAGTATGGCGATTACTCAATGTTACCTGATTTTGGTCGTTGATCCATTCGGAAACGACGTTTGTCACATCCGCTGCACGTGCAAATGACCAGGCAATTGCACGGCGCGACCGGCCCTTCTGACCCGGCGTGTCCACATGTGCGCGGAAAGCGACAGCGACAGGTGGCGAACAGACAGTGAGCATGGTCAATCACGATTCTCGCGGATCGTCGGCGAGCCCGTCACCAGCCAACCGGTGCCTTGCGTAGGCTCGACGGGTGGCCGAGGAGCAACTTACCCATGTAGACGCCAAAGGCGCAGCGCGCATGGTGGATGTGTCCGGAAAAGACATCACGATTCGCCGGGCGGTCGCAGCTGGAACGGTGACTACCACCACAAGCGTCATCGATTTGCTCCGCAGCGATTCCCTACCGAAGGGTGATGCCCAGGCCACCGCCCGCATTGCCGGCATCATGGGCGCGAAAAGAACGCCCGACCTTCTGCCGCTCTGCCACCCGATCGCATTGCACGGCGTAACCGTTGAATTGACGCTGCGCGATAATGCCGTCGATATCGAGGCGATTGTTCGAACAGCTGATCGAACCGGTGTGGAAATGGAGGCGCTCACCGCCGTCGCCGTCGCCGGACTCGCATTGATAGACATGATCAAGGCCGTTGACCCGGCCGCCTCCCTGGACTCGGTTCGGGTGCTGCGGAAGGAAGGCGGCAAGACCGGAACGTGGACCCGATCATGATCCGGGCACAGGTCATCGTCGCCTCCAACCGCGCCGCGGCCGGTGTCTACGAAGACACCAGCGGCCCGCTACTTGTCGAAGGCCTCCGCGAACTCGGCTGCGAAGTTAGTGATCCCGTGATCGTTTCTGACGGACCGCCAGTCCGCACTGCGCTGCGTGCTGCCGTCGTCGCAGGCTTCGATGTCGTGGTCACCAGCGGGGGTACCGGGATCAGCCCGACGGACGCAACGCCGCAGATGACGCGAGAGATCCTCGACTACGAGGTTCCGGGCGTAGCCGAGGCGTTGCGCGCTGTAAGTCGGGACAAAGTGCCCACCGCTATCTTGTCAAGAGGCGTGGTGGGCGTCGCGGGAAGAACATTGATCGTCAATTTGCCCGGTTCGCGAGGTGGAGCGAAGGACGGGCTCGCCGTTCTCGGCCCGATCCTGGCCCACGCGGTCGACCAACTGCGCGGCGGCGATCACCCCCGGAGCGAGTAGGCGAATAGGCTGGCCTCGTGGCAGCCCACCCGACAACGTCCGTCCCCTGGGCCGCGGCCCGCCAGGCGGTGCACGCGGCCGGCGCGGCGGCGATCCGTCCACCGGTGACCGTCCCGCTCGTCGAGGCCGAAGGCCGTACCCTCTCCGGTCCCCTCACCGCGCGGGCACCGATGCCGGCGTTCCCCACGTCCAGCGTCGACGGCTGGGCGGTCCGGGGAAGCGGGCCGTGGCGCATCACCGGCCGGGTGCTCGCCGGATCACCGGCACCGGCGCTGTCCGTCGACGGCACGTGCGTGGAGATCGCCACGGGCGCGATGGTGCCGGACGGCACGACGACGATCGTGCGCGTCGAGGACTCCACCGTCACCGGCGACGAGGTCAGCGGCGAGGCGCGCGCCCCGCACGAGTGGCGCGACATTGGCGAGGAGGCGGCCGGCGACGAAGAGCTCATGCCGGCCGGAACCAGGATCAACCCCGCCGTGCTCGGGTTGGCCGCGTCGGCGGGGCACGACACGTTGTCGGTGCACGCCGCGCCGCGGGTCGCGACGCTGGTGTTCGGCGACGAGCTGCTCACCGAGGGACTGGCCGGCGACGGCCGGGTGCGCGACGCCCTCGGCCCGCAGGTGCCCGCGTGGCTGCGCCGGCTCGGCGCCGACGCGTTGCCGCCGGTGGTACCGGTTCCCGACTCCCTCGACGCCCACGTCGACGCGCTCAGGAAGGCGATCGCCGACGGAGCGGACCTGATCTGCACCACCGGCGGCACGATGAACGGGCCGGTCGACCACCTCCACCCGGCCCTCAAGGAGCTGGGTGCCGAGTACGTGGTGAACACCGTCGAGGTGCGGCCCGGGTTTCCGATGCTGGTCGCCGCACTGCCCGGTGGTCGCTTCGTCTGCGGCCTACCGGGGAACCCGCAGTCGGCGGTCGTCGCGATCGTGACCCTGGTGATGCCGCTGATCGCCGGGCTCGCCGGTCAGCCGGTCCCGCCGCTCGGCACCGTGACGCTCGGCGCGGAGGTCGCCGGTCGCGGCGGGCACACGCACCTCGCCCTGGTGCGGCGCGATGCGGCCGACGGTCGCGCCTATCCCCTGCCGCACGCCAACTCGGCGATGCTGCGGGGGTTGGCCCAGGCGATCGGGTTCGCGGTGATCGCTCCGGGCACCACCGGGACGTCGGGCGCGAGCGTCCCGTTGGTGGCGCTGCCATGACGAACGAGATCATCGAAACAGCGGTGACCACCGACGTGCTCGATGTCGCCGCGCACGAACGCGCCGTCGGGCGTGCGGCCGCGGGCGCCGTCGTGTCGTTCAGCGGTGTCGTGCGAGATCATGATCATGGACGCGCGGTCCGGCTGCTCGAGTACGAGGGCCATCCCAGCGCGGCCCAGGTGTTGCGCGAGGTCGCCGAGGAGATCGCCAAGGATCCCGACGTCTACGCGGTGGCCGTGTCGCACCGCCTCGGACCGCTGGAGATCGGCGACGTCGCGCTGGCCGCCGCGGTCTCGACGGCCCACCGGGCGGCCGCTTTCGCGGCCTGCGCCCGGTTGGTCGACGAGGTGAAGGCGCGACTACCCGTCTGGAAGCACCAGGTCTTCGCCGACGGAACCGACGAATGGGTCAACTGCGCATAGTTACCGCGTAGTCGCGTTGTTTCACGTGAATCATCAGAACGGCAGGCGACGTCCCGCCTGCAGGGCCCGGGCGGCGATCCTGGCCTCGCGGCGGGCGGTACGGGCCGTGCGGCGCACCGCCTTGCCTGCGTCGGAAGCCACCGTGCTGGCCCGCCAGGCCGCGTTGCCCACGGTGTCGCTGACGGCGTCACCGGCCCGGCTGACCGCGGTGCCGGCCCGTTTGGCCGTCGTCACGCCGCTGAGGCCGGCGGTGAGACCGGCGACCTTGGCTGCGCGGCGGGCGTCGCGGGCGGCGTACCCGGCGCGGCGTCCGGCGTCGCGGGCGGCGTAGCGGGTCTGGTACGCGAGGCTCGGCTTGCCGCCGCGGTCGACCATCGCGTACAGAAGGCCACCCAGCAGACCCAGGTTCTTGGCGAACTGGGTGCGCTGTTCGGCCTTGCGCTCCGGGTCGTTCTCGTTCCAGAACGGGTGGGCGGCGATCGTCGAGGGCACCACCGTCGCCGCGAGCACCGCGGCCGCCGGCCGGGTGAAGTGGCCGCTGGCGAGGAGCAGGCCGCCGGCGATCTGGGCCGCACCGGTCGCCTTGACCAGGGTCTCGGTGTCGGTGGGAAGGTTCGCGGCCTCGAGCGCCGGCTCGAGATAGTCGGCGACCGGCTTGGCCTCCGCGACGTGCCGCTCCGGGTGCTTCAGGACGTAGTACCCGCTGCCGACGAACAGCGCGCCGAGCAGCGTACGGGCTGCTGTACGAATAGGCGTCATGACCGGTCCTTACCCCACGTGAGGCCGCTTTACGCAAGTGTCGTACCCCTTCATTACGCTGCGGTGTGATGACCGAGACCGAGGTGGCCCTCTGGAGCGCCGAGCAGGTCCTCGCGCTCGCCACCGATGTCCCCTCTCAACGCGCCGCGCAGCTGCTGGTCGGCGACTCCCGGTGGTCCGACTCCGGCCGCAACCAGGCGGTGGTGTGGGGTCGGATCCGCGGCACCGCCGAGTACCAGGCCATCGCCGACCTCACCGCGAAGCCCGAGTTCCACTGCTCCTGCCCCAGCCGCAAGGTGCCGTGCAAGCACGTCCTGGCGCTGCTGCTGCGGTGGGCGGCCGGCAAGGTCGCGGGTGCCGACGAGCCGGCCTGGGTGCACGACTGGTCGCTGCGCCAGGCCGCCCGGCACGCCCGGCGCGAAGCGGGTGCGGCGAAGCCGCGCGAGGTGAACCCGAAAACCGTCGCGCGCCGGGGTGAGCGGGTCGCGGCTGGCATGGCCGAGCTCGACCGGTGGCTGGCCGACCAGGTCGCCACCGGCGTCGCCGGGCTCACCACCGTCGGCTACGAGCCGTTCGACACGCTCGCCGCCCGGCTGGTCGACGCGCAGGCCCGCGGCGCGGCCGGGCTGGTGCGTCGGTTGGCGACCGCGGCCGTGAGCGGTGACCCCGAGCGCCTGGTCACCGAGCTCGGCCTGCTGCGGCTCCTGGCGTCCGGGTACGCCCGCATCGACGAGCTGCCCGCGCCGCTCGCCGCCACCGTGGCCAGCCGGGTCGGCATTCCGGTGAGCCGGGAGGAGGTGCTGGCCTCCCCGCCGGTCGCCGACCAGTGGGCCGTGCTCGGCGTCCGCGACGAGATCGACGACCAGCTGAGCAGCCGGCGCGTCTGGCTGCGCGGGTGCGGCACCGGCCGGATGGCGATGGTGCTGTCGTTCGCCGGTCCGGGCCAGTCGCTGTCGACCGACTTCACGCCCGGCACCACGGTCGAGGCCGACCTGTGCTTCTACCCCGGCGCCACCCAGCTGCGGGCGCTGGTGGCCGGCCGCGCCGGGCTCACCGACCACGAACCGCCGGCCGACACCATCGCCGAGGCGCTCGACTCCTGGGCCACCGCGCTGGCCGGCGACCCGTGGATCGACCGCTGGCCGGTGCTGATCCGCGACGTGCACCCGACCCTGACCCACCTCGTCGAGGCCGACGGCACCGCACTCCCCCTGCGTGGCGAGCACTGGCAGCTCATCGGTGCCGCGGGCGGCCGGCCGTGCCGGGTCATGGGCGAGTACGGGCCGGCCGGGCTGCGGCCGGTCTCCGCCTGGGTCGACGGACGGTTGGTGGACCTGTGAACACGTGGTCCGAGGTCGTGGCGACCGCCCTGGTGGGAACCGACCGGCGACCCGTCGACGGTGGCGCCACCGCGCTCCTCGACACCGCCGCCGAACTCGGCCTCCGCAGGCGGGCCGGCGTCGACGCCGCTCACGCGGTCCCGTTGCCCGAAGCCGCACCCGACGACGAAGCGCGACCGGCGTCGCAGACCGCGACCACCCGCCTCGCGGGCCTCCTCGACCCGTTCACCAGCATCGACGGGCGCGGCGCCGAGACCCGGCTCGAACTCGTCGACGAGTGGCTCGAGCGCGGCAAGCTCGCCGCCGGTGAACTGCTGCCCGCGCTGCTCGACCTCGGCCGGCGGCACCGGCGGCTGCGCCCGGCCCTGCTCGCCGCCGGTGGCGAACGCGGCCGGTGGCTCGCCGCCCAGCGGGCCGACTGGCGCTACCTGCTCGGCGAGGCCGACGAACGCGAACTCATCGAGCCGTGGGACCTCGCGCCGATCGGCCGGCGCATCGGACACCTCACCGCGCTGCGGCGCCGCGACCCGGCGGCGGGCCGCGCGTTGCTGATGTCGACCTGGGACCAGGAGAACGCCGACGACCGCGCCACGCTCCTCAACACCCTCGACGTCGGGCTGTCGACCGCAGACGAGGAACTGCTCGAACCGGCGCTCGACGACCGCCGCCGCGAGGTGCGCGGCATGGCGCTCGACCTGCTGGCCCGGCTGCCCGACACCCGGTACGGCGCGCGGATGGCCGAGCGGGGCCGGGCGTGCCTGCGCGTGGCCACCAACCGCATCGACGTGCGTCCGCCGAACCGGTGCGACGCGTCGATGCAGCGCGACGGGGTGGCGGCCAAGGCACCGGCCGGCACCGGACAGCGCGCCTGGTGGCTCGAGGAGGTGCTGGCGCGAACGCCGCTCGCGGTCTGGGGCTCCCCCGACGAGCTTCTCCGCCGGCAGATCCCCGAGGAGTGGGCCGGCGTCGTGCGGCGCGGACTGGGCCGGGCGGCGGCCGCGCAGGGCTCCGGCGAATGGGCGGCCGCGCTGGTCGACCGGCTCTGGCCGGAGGCGACCGCCGCCCAGCGACCCGACGACCGGCTGCTGCTCGAAGCGCTCTACGAGGCGCTGCCACCCGAACAGCGCGCCGAGCGTGCCGCACAGGTGCTGCGCAACGACCCCGGCCGGGCCACCGCCGCCGGCGTCGAGCGGCTGCTCGAACTGTGCCCGCGGCCCTGGCCGCCACAGCTCGCCGACGCCGCCCTCGGAGCCATCGCGATACTGGTACGCGGCGGCGCGTCGACCTGGCGGCTCGCCGGCCTCGTGACGCTCGCCGGCACCCGGATGCCGCTGACCATCGGAGCCACTCCTACCGCGGTCGCGGTCGAGCTGCTGCGGGCCGCATTCGCCGACGACCGCCCCACCGACCCGCGCCTGGGCACCATCGACCAACTACTGGACGTGCTGCGCTTCCGCCACGAGATGCATGAGGAGCTCAACCAGTGACAGACATTGTGCGGCGGCACGCCGAAGACGAGTTCGCGGCCGAACTGGAACTGCTCGCCAAGGGCGACGACCGGTCGAAGCCGCCGGGCTGGAAGCTCTCGCCGCAGGCGGTGGTCACCTACCTGATGGGCGGCGACGGGATCTCGCCCAAGTACATCGGACCGCGCCGGCTCATGGAGGTGGCCGTCGCCACCCTCGCCACCGACCGGGCGCTGCTGCTGCTCGGCGTACCCGGCACCGCGAAGACCTGGGTCTCGGAGCACCTCACCGCGGCGATCAGCGGCGACTCGTCGCTCATGGTGCAGGGCACGGCCGGCACACCCGAGGAGGCGATCCGGTACGGGTGGAACTACGCGCGGCTGCTCGCCGAAGGGCCCAGCCGTGCGGCACTGGTCGAGAGCCCCGTGCTCAAGGCGATGGCCGGCGGCGCGATCGCCCGGATCGAGGAGCTCACCCGCATCCCGTCCGACGTACAGGACTCGCTGATCACCGTGCTGTCCGAGAAGGTGCTGCCGATCCCGGAACTGGGCACCGAGGTCGCCGCCCGCAAGGGCTTCAACGTCATCGCGACCGCGAACGACCGCGACCGCGGCGTCAACGACCTGTCCTCCGCGCTGCGGCGCCGGTTCAACACGGTGGTGCTGCCGGTGCCGGCCGACGCGGAGCAGGAGGTCGACATCGTCTCGCGGCGGGTGGCCGCGCTCGGCCGGTCGCTCGAACTGCCCGACCTGCCGCCGGCGTACGAGGAGATCCGGCGCGTGGTCACGGTCTTCCGGGAACTGCGGGCGGGCAGCACCGAAGACGGGCGCACCAAGCTCAAGTCGCCCAGCGGCACGATGTCGACCGCCGAGGCGATCTCGGTGCTGGTCAACGGCATCGCGTTGGCGTCACACTTCGGCGACGGCGTGCTGCGGGCCTCCGACGTCGCGGCCGGAATCGTCGGTGCGGTCGTAAAGGACCCGGTGTCCGACGCCGTCGTGTGGCAGGAGTACCTGGAGACGGTCGTGCGCGAACGCGACGGCTGGCGCGACTTCTACCGGGCCGCGCGTGCCTGACACCTTCCTCCTGGGGGTGCGACACCACGGGCCGGGATCGGCCCGTGCGGTACGGCGCGCGCTGGCGGCGGTCGAACCGGACATCGTGCTGATCGAAGGGCCGCCCGAAGCCGACAAACTCGTCGGCTGGGCGGCACACGAGGAGCTCAAGCCGCCGGTCGCGCTGCTCGCCTACCCGCAGCACGGCGACCCGTCGACGCGGGCCGCGTTCTGGCCGTTCGGCGACTTCTCACCGGAGTGGCAGGCCATCCGGTGGGCACTCGACGCGAAGGTGCCCGTTCAGTTCTGCGACCTACCCGCGGGAGTGCGGTTCGCGTCACATCAAGGTCCTGAAGAAGAGCAACCGGACGCGGAGAGCGAGCCCGCCGATGACGCCCTCGCCCGGCGCGACCCCATCGGCGCCCTGGCGACGGCCGCCGGCTACGACGACCCCGAACGCTGGTGGGAGGACGTGGTCGAGCACCAGATCGCCGACCACACGCACGACCCGATGGCGCCGTTCGAGGCGATCGCCACCGCGATGGGCGTCGTGCGCCAGGCCGCGCCCGCGCCGCCGGCCCGCGAGAAGCTGTACGAGGACCGGCGGGAAGCGCACATGCGGCAGGTGCTCCGGACCGCGCGCAAGACCCACGAACGGATCGCCGTGGTGTGCGGTGCCTGGCACGTGCCCGCGCTCACCGACCCCCTGCCGACCGCCGCCGCCGACGCCCGGGTGCTGAAAGGCCTGCAGAAGACGCGCATCGGCATGACCTGGGTGCCGTGGACGCACGGGCGGCTCGCCTCGTGGCAGGGCTACGGCGCCGGCGTCTCCTCCCCCGGCTGGTACCACCACCTGTTCACCGCGCCCGACCGCGTCATCGAGCGGTGGCTCACCGCCGTGGCCGGCGTGCTGCGCACGGAAGGGCTGCCGATCTCCAGCGCGCACATCATCGAGGCGGTGCGGCTAGCCGAGACGCTCGCGACTCTGCGCGGACGCCCGCTCGCCGGGCTCGCCGAGGTCACCGAGGCGACCCGGGCCGTGCTGTGCGACGGCGACGAACTGCGCGTGCAACTGGTCAACCGCAAGCTCGTGGTCGGCGAGCGGCTCGGCGAGATCCCGGCCGACATGCCGGGGGTGCCGCTCGCACAGGACCTCGCGTCGACGCAGCGGTCGCTGCGGCTGCCGCCGTCGGCGCTGGCCCGCGACCTGCGGCTCGACCTGCGCCGCCAGATCGACAGCGACCGCAGCCGACTGCTGCACCGGCTCCGCCTGCTCGACGTGCCGTGGGGCGAGCCGATGCAGGACCGCGGCGGCAAGGGCACGTTCTGGGAGTCGTGGCGGCTGGAATGGGAGCCGGAGTTCGCGGTCGACGTCATCGCCGCGAGCGGCTACGGCGCCACCGTCTCCGCCGCCGCAACCGCCGTCGTGGTCGAACGGGCCGGGCAGGCGAAGACCCTGGGCGACGTAACCGCGCTGGTCGAGCGGTGCCTGCTGGCGGACCTGCCGGCGGCCCTGCCGACGGTGCTCGGAGCTCTGGACGAGCGGATGGCGCTCGACACCGACGTCGCCCACCTCATGGACGCGCTGCCGGCGCTCGCCCGCACCCTGCGCTACGGCGACGTGCGCGGCACCGACGTCGGGTCGCTGCGCGTGGTCACCACCACGATGCTGACGAGGATCCGGGTCGGCCTGCCCAAGGCGCTGACCAACCTCGACGACGACGCCACCCGCGCGATGCGGGCCCGCCTCGACGCCGTGCACGCGGCGATCCCGCTGCTCGAAGCCTCGCCCGACGAGTGGTACGACGCGCTGGCCCGCGTGGCCGACCGCGACGACCTGCCCGGGCTGCTGGCCGGCCGGATCGCGCGGCTGCTCGGCGACGCCGGCCGCATCGACCGCGAGGAGGCGGCCCGCCAGCTCGCCGTGGTGCTCACGGTCGGCGTGCCGCCGGCCCGCGGCGCGGGCTGGATCGAGGGCTTCGTCGCCGGTGGCGGGCTGGTGCTCGTGCACGACGAGCCGTTGCTGCGGCTGGTCGACCAGTGGCTCGCCGGGATCGACGACTTCACGACGGTGCTCCCGTTGCTGCGGCGGACGTTCGGGGCGTTCCCGGCGCCGCAGCGCCGGGCGATCGGCGAGCGGGTGCGCCAGCTCGGCCGGGGCGGGCCCGCACCGGTCGAAGCCGGTCCGCACGTTCGCGGCGACGTGGTGCTGCCGACGGTTCGCGCGCTGCTGGGGGTCCCCTCTGATGAGTGACGACGACGACCGCATGCGGCGGTGGCGCCTGGTGCTCGGCGGCGGCGACGCCGACGGCACCGAGGAGCAGCTCTCCCCCGCCGACGCCGGCATGGACCAGGCGCTGGCCGCGCTGTACGGCGGTGGCTCCTCCGACGCGTCCGGCTCCGGCGAGGGCGGTGGCCGCGGCGGTGACCTCGGTGCGTCGGCGCCGCGGGTGGCGCGCTGGCTCGGCGACATCCGTAGGTACTTCCCGTCGACGGTCGTGCAGGTCATGCAGTCCGACGCGATCGAGCGGCTCGGGTTGCAGCGGCTCCTGTTGGAGCCCGAGATGCTCGACGCGGTCGAGCCCGACGTGCACCTGGTCGGCACGCTGCTCGCGCTGGGCCGGGTGATGCCGGAGGCCAGCCGGCGCACGGCCCGCGCCGTCGTGCGCAAGGTCGTCGAGGACCTGCAGCAGCGCGTCACCCAACGCACCCGGGCCGCGGTGACCGGCGCACTCAACCGCGCCGTACGGATCAGCCGCCCCCAGCACCGCGACATCGACTGGGACCGCACCATCCGGCTGAACCTCAAGCACTACCAGCCGCACCTGCGGACGGTGGTGCCGGAGCGGCTGGTCGGCTACGGCCGCCGGTCGAACGCGGTGCACCGCGAGGTGCTGCTGTGCGTCGACCAGTCCGGGTCGATGGCCACCTCGGTCGTGTACGCGGGGATCTTCGCGTCGGTGCTGGCGTCGCTGCGGTCGTTGCGCACCTCGCTGGTCGTCTTCGATACGGCCGTGGTCGACCTGACCGAGAAGCTTGCCGACCCGGTCGACGTGCTGTTCGGCACCCAGCTGGGCGGCGGCACCGACATCAACCGGGCCCTCGCCTACTGCCAGAGCCTGATCACCACCCCCCGCGACACGATCCTGGTGCTGATCAGCGACCTCTACGAGGGCGGCTCCGCCGAGCAGATGCTGCGCCGCGTGGCCTCCCTGGTCGGCGGTGGCGTGCAGGTGATCGTGCTCCTGTCGCTGAACGACGACGGCGCGCCGGACTACGACCGCGAGCACGCCGCGGCGCTGGCGAACCTCGGCGTACCGGCGTTCGCGTGCACGCCCGACGCGTTCCCGGAGATCATGGCCGCGGCCATCGAACGCCGCGACGTGCGCGGCCTCATCGAACGCCTCGCCGCCGAACGCGCGTGACGAAATCTCTACCGCGAGCCGCTGGACACGTGTTCGAAAATCGCTAGACTCTGCACTCGGGTGTGCGACGAGATACAGGGCATTCCAGGCAATTCGGCGCGTCGTCAGGATGGTTGGCGACACGCCGATAGGCGCGTATAGCCGTATCTAGGGTTCTGCCTAGACAGGCAGATAAAGTCCTCGCGTGGATCCGGTTCGCAATCCCTATGCGCCCGGTGCCGGGCAGCGGCCACCCGAGCTGGCCGGCCGCGACCGCGAGCTCCAGGCCTTCGAGGTGGTGCTCGAGCGGGTGGCCCGGGGCCGACCCGAGCGGTCGCTCGTGCTCACCGGCCTGCGCGGGGTCGGCAAGACCGTGCTGCTCAACTCCCTCCGCTCGCAGGCAATCTCGCGGCTGTGGGGCACCGGCAAGATCGAGGCCCGGCCCGACCAGTCGCTGCGGCGGCCGGTCAGCGCGGCGCTGCACATGGCCGTGCGCGAGCTCGCCCCGCGGCACCGGGCGCCCGACCGCATCGACGAGTTCCTCGGCGTCCTCAAGGCCTTCGCGCTGCGCGGCGCGCCGACCAACGCGAAGCTGCGCGACCGGTGGCAGCCGGGCATCGACGTGCCCGCCGCCACCGGGCGGGCCGACTCCGGCGACATCGAGATCGACCTCACCGAGCTGTTCACCGACGCGGCGGGCATCGCCACCGACGTCAGCACCGGCATCGCCCTGTTCATCGACGAGATGCAGGACGTGCAGACCGACGACATCTCCGCGCTCTGCGCGGCCTGCCACGAGCTGTCGCAGCTCGGCGCGCCGCTGATCGTGGTCGGTGCCGGGCTGCCCCACCTGCCGGCGGTGCTGTCGGCGTCGAAGTCGTACTCCGAGCGGCTGTTCCGGTACCAGCGCATCGACCGGCTCGAACGGCGCGCCGCCGACCAGGCACTGACGGCACCCGCCGAACGGGAAGGGGTCGAGTACGAGGCCAAGGCGCTCGACGCGATGTACGACGCGTCGGGCGGCTACCCGTACTTCGTGCAGGCCTACGGCAAGGCCACCTGGGACCACGCACCCCGGTCACCGATCACGGCCGACGACGTGCGGGTCGCCGCACCCGAGGCGGAGGCCGAGCTGGGGGTGGGGTTCTTCGGCTCCCGGTACGAGCGGGCCACCCCGGCCGAGCGGGAGTACCTGCGCAGCATGGCCCTGCTGGCCCCGTCTGACGACATGCAGGGTGCGGTGCCCACCGCGGAGATCGCGAAGGATCTGGGCCGCCGCCCGGCCAGCCTGTCGCCGGCGCGCGACGCGCTCATCAAGAAGGGGCTGATCTACTCCGGCGAGCGGGGGACGGTGGCGTTCACCGTCCCCCATTTCGGCCGATATCTACGGAGCCAGCCAAGCTAACGCTTGCGGAGGCAGAGGACGAAGTCCTGGGCGTCCTGGGCGTGGTCGAAGAAGTACCAGTCGGTGAGGTTCGGGGTGCCCTCGCACTTCTTGTAGTCCGACGTGCCGTCGATGCGCTTGAGCACCTGGTAGGTGTTCGCCGCGCAGGTGACCTTCTGCATGTCGGGTTCCTTGGCACTCCCCTTGTTCACCAGGCAGTCGCCCACCGCCGCCACCTTCGCGTCGGCGTTGGCCGACGACGACGGCGCGGCCGACTTCGCCGACGACGACGGCGGGGCGGACCCGTCGGGACCCGGCCCGGCCTTGTTGTCGCCCCGGGTGAAGAGCACGGCGGCGGTCGTGGCGCCACCGATGGCCAGCAGCACCACCACGACGATCACCGCGATCGCGGCGCCCGACCGGCCCTGCCGGGCCGGCGCCTGCGGCGGCCCCCACACCTCGCCCGACACCGAGTTGGGCGTGTGGTCGGGCCGGTTGCCGTACTGCCCGGCCACGAAGCTCGACTCGGTCAGCGGATCCGGGTAACCGGTGCGGTACGGGTCACCGGCCGACCCGTCCTGCCATGGATCCTGCGGCTGGCCCGGGTACGGCCCGCCCTGCGGTCCGTACGATGACATGGGATGCCTCCCCGTTCGAAATGTGCGTCCCGGTCACGGTAACGTGCGCCCCCGGTGGGTCCGCCTCCCGAAACCGCGCCAACCCCTGTTCGGGGCCGTACGGCGGTTCGAAGCGGTGTGAATTCGTTATCGCCCGATGGCCAGCGCCGGTAGCCTCCCCGCCCGTGCTCACCACACTGCTCATGATGATCGTCGGTGCCGGCGCCGGAGCGGCCACCCCCGCCGTGGCGGCCCGGTTCGGCGTGGCGGCGCGGGCCCGCCCGTGGATCTCCGTGGGTACGGCTGCCGGCGCGGTTCTCGGGTGGGCGCTCGCCCCGGGAGACCTGTGGGTGTGGGCGGTGACGCTCGCGGTGGGCGTCCCGTTGGCCGCGATCGACCTCGGCGCGCACCGGCTGCCCGATGCGCTGGTGCTACCGGCGGTGGCCGCGGCCGTCGTGGTCGCGCTGGTCGGCGGGGAGCCGGCCGCCGTCGCCGGTGGCGCCCTGTCGGTGACCGCGTGCGCGTTGCTCGCCGTGTTGCCGCGCAGCGGTCTGGGGTTCGGGGACGTCAAGCTGGCGGGACTGCTCGGCACCGCCCTCGGTCTCCTGGGGTGGGCGGCGCTGGCCTGGGGTGCCGCGCTGGCATTCGTGTCGGGTGGGGTGGTGGCGGCGGTGCTGATGGCCACCGGCCGGGCCCGGCGTGACACGCCGCTGCCGTTCGGCCCGCACATGCTGGCCGGGGCGCTGGTGGTGGCGGTGCTATCCGGCGAGGGCGTCGAGCAGGCGGTCGACGTCGGCGGGGTCGTTGTAGAGGTGTGGAGACGCGCGTAGCTTGCCGGCCCGGAACGCGACGTCGACCCCGGCGTCGGCCAGCCGCCGGTGCAGGTCCTGGTTCCTGGCGGGGTCCCCGTGGGTGAAGTAGACGAGCGTCGACGGGTCGGTGCGCGGGCTCAGTACCCGGAAACCGGCCCGGTCGAGCCCGTCGGTGAGCCGATCGACCAGCGTCCGGTCGTAGGTCCGGATCCGGTCGACGCCGAGGTCGAGCACGTGCTCCACCGACACGGTCCACGGCACGAACGTGGTGAAGTTGGCCGTGCCGAAGATGTCGAGGTCGTGTGCCGTTCCGTCGACGAGCTCGGGCGAGAGGTCGTCGCCCGCGAGGTCGCGCTGGCTGAGGTGGGCGAGCCAGTAGGCCTTGGTGGGCACCAGCCGCTCGCGCAGGTGCGGGGCGAGCCACGCGAACCCGGTGCCGTACGGGCCGCACAACCACTTGAACCCGACGCTGACGAGCGCGTCGACCGGCGTCACCGCCGCGTCGAACGGTCGGGCGCCCACGGCCTGCGAGCCGTTCACGACGAAGACGACACCGTTCGACCGGCAGACCTCGCCCAGCGCGGTCAGGTCGGCGGCGCCGCCGGTGAACGAGTTGACCCACGTGGTGCAGAACAGCTTCGTCCGTGGCGTGATCGCGGCCGCCAGCTCCTGTGGATCGACCACCGCCTGTGCGGGACGGATCCGGCGCACCACGACGCCGAACCGCTTCTCCAGGGTCAGCCAGGGGAAGATGTCCGACGGGAAGTCGTTGGCGATCACCAGGACCTCGTCGCCGGCCGACCACGGCAGGCCGTTGGCGACCAGGTGCAGCCCGTACGACGCGCTGTTGGCGAGCACGACCTGCTCCGCGGGCGCGTTGACGAGCCGGCCCAGCGCGTCACGCAGTCGCCGCGGCACCTCCTCGAACCGCTCGGTCGTCAGCTCATGGGGCGAGACCTTCCAGCCGATCGCCTCCGCGACCGCGGCGGCCGCGGGCACCGGCACCGCACCCTGGTGCGCCGTGTTGAGCCAGGTGCGTCCGCCGAAGTCACCGAACAGATCAGAGAGGGCCACTAGATCAATCTAAGCTGTCGGTCCTTCGGCCGCCGGGGTGCTTCCGGTCCCTTGCGTTCGAACAGGCCGGGGTCGATCACCGACAGGAACGGCGTCACCGCCATCTCCCGCTCCGACCCGTGCCGGAACCGCTTCCGCGCGTGCGAGACGTACAACCGGTCCTGCGCGCGGGTCAGCCCGACGAAGAACAGCCGCCGCTCCTCCGCCTCTTCCTCCGCCGACAGCGGGTTTCCGGGACGCCGCAACGGAAGCAGCCCGTCTTCGCACCCGACCAGGAACACGATCGGGAACTCCAGGCCCTTGGCCGCGTGCAGGGTCAGCAGCGTCACGCGGTCGGCGCGCGGGTCCCAGGCGTCGACCTCGGCGCCGGTCTCCAGCGCGGTCAGGAACGCGCCGAGGTCGTCACCGCAGCGCAGGGCGAGCGGACCGAGCAGGTCGACCGCCGACCACAGGTCCTCGGCCGACACCACCACGTCGAGCGCCGGCCGCTCGGCCAGCACCTGCGCGGTCAGCTTGACCCGCGCGGCCAGCGACCCACCCAGTCCCGACGCGAAGCGCAACTCCCGCGCGATCGCCGCCACGCCCGGCCGGTCGAGCAGCCGGTCGTGCGACCGCTTCTGCACCGGAACCCCGTGCCGGTTCAACGCGTCGACCACGAACGACGCCTGCGCGTCGGTGCGGTACAGCACGGCGATGTCGGCGAACGACACGGCGTCCGGAGCCACCGCCCGCGAGTCGACCGTGCGGTGCGTGACGCCACCCACCAGCTCGTCGATCGTCTTCGAGACGAACACCGCCTCGTCCTCGGCCGACGCCGCCGCGTACAGCCCGACCTGCGGCGCCTCCGGGTCGAGCTTGGCCGGGTCCAACCGCCGGCCCGGCACCAGCGACGACGGCGCGATCGCCTGCACCGCCGCGGCCAGGATCGGCGGCGCCGAGCGGTAGTTGCGGGTCAGCCGCACCTGGCGGGCGTCGGTGAAGTCGGCCGTGAACCGCAGGAAGAACCCGACGTCGGCGCCGCGGAACGAGTAGATGGCCTGGTCGGGGTCGCCGATCGCGGTGAGGTTGCCGTCGGGCGGGCAGAGCAGCCGCAGCAGGTCGTACTGCACCGGGTCGACGTCCTGGTACTCGTCGACGAAGATCCACCGGTACTGCGCGCGGTACTCCTCGACCAGGTCGGGCGCGTCGGTCAGCAGCTCCACCGGCAGCGTGATCAGCTCGTCCAGGTCGACCAGGTCGCGCGACCGCAGCGCCTTGCGGTACGCGTCCCGGAACTCCGGTGCGACGCCGGCGTTGAGCTGCCGGCGGGCCTCGCGCTCGGCGGACGCCGCACCGGCCTCGACGAGCGCGGTGATGCGGTCGGCCTCCTCCGCGATGCGGAAGTCGGGCGACAGGTTGAACGACGGCGAGTGCTCGCGCACGATCGACAGGCCGAGGCTGTGGAACGTGGCCACCGTGACGTCGGCTGCCACCTCACCGAGCAGGTCGTCGAGCCGGTGCCGCAGCTCCTCGGCCGCCCGCCGGGTGAACGTGATCGCCAGGCACTGCTCCGGGTAGACACCCAGTTCGGCGCACAGGTACGCGATGCGGTGGGTCAGCGTGCGGGTCTTGCCGGTGCCCGGGCCGGCCACGATCAGGATCGGCCCGCCGGGCGCCGACGCGGCCACCCGCTGCATGGCGTCGAGCCGGTCGAGCAGCCCGGTGCCGACCTCCTCCATGCCGGCCAGCATCGGTTCGAGCGGCTCGTGCGGGGAGACCACCGCCGCCAGCGGCGGCGCCTTCTCCGCGACCTTCACCGGACGCGCCCGCCGCGGCTCCTCCTTGCGCTGCTTCGGAACCACCGGGACGTCGAACAGGGTCGCCTCGGTCTCCAGCTCCGACGGCTCGAAGATCCGGATGACGCCGTACTCCCCGTCGTAGCCCGGGATGCGCCGCACGGTGCGGGCGCGCAGCCGGGTGATCGCCTCGCCGAGCAGTTCGCCGCCGGCCTTCGCGATGTCGTCGACCGGCACGTCACGCAGGATCGACAGCTCCGACCCCAGCTCGTTGACCAGCGCCTGCAGCTGCGTCTCGACGGTCTTCGACTTCGCACCGACGCGGTTGACCTCGCCGAGCACCTCGTGGAGCTGGAGCAGGTGGGTGACGTCGGGCGCGTCGTCGGGCGCGTAGCCCTCGGGGCGGTCGGCCAGCTCCTCCACGCGGTGCAGCACGCCGACGGTCAGCGGCTTGCCGCACTCCGGACACATGCCGTTCGTTTCGCGGGTCTGTGCCGGCTGCCAGTTCACGCCGCAGGCGCGGTGGCCGTCGGCGTGGTACTTGCCCTCCTCGGGGAAGAACTCGAGGGTCCCCTTCAGGCCGGCGCCGGTGCGCATCGCCTCGCGCACGGCGTGGTAGGTCAGCTCGGTCTCGAAGATCGTGGCCTCGCGGGCCAGCGCCTGCGGCGAGTGCGCGTCGGAGTTGCTCACCAGGCGGTACCGGTCGAGGCTCGACACCCGCCAGTTCATCTCCGGGTCGCTCGACAGCCCGGTCTCCACGGCGAAGATGTGGTCGGCGAGGTCGGCGTAGCAGTGCTCGATCGCGTCGAAGCCCGACTTCGAGCCCATGGCCGAGAACCACGGCGTCCAGATGTGCGCGGGCACCAGATATCCGTCGGGGCTGGCGTCGAGGGTGATCTCCAGCAGATCGCGGGAGTCGAGACCGAGAATGGGACGCCCGTCGGAGCCCAGGTTCCCGATGCGCCCGAGGGCCGTGTTGAACCGCTCCACCGACTCGAAGTCGGGCAGGTAGACGAGGTGGTGCACCTTGCGCGTCCTGTCGTCGCCGTTCGGCGCCGCGCGCTTGTAGATCGTGGAGATCTCGACCGACAGCTGGAACCGCACGGGGTCCTCCGCGCTGGTCAGCTTCCTGGGCAAGCGCTGCGCGACCTGCCGGTACCTGTCGTCCTTGAGGCGGTAGAGGCCCTGCTCGGCCGGTTCCAGCGAGTCCTGCAGGTGGGCGAACCAGGCCGGGTGGGTGAAGTCGCCGGTGCCGAGGAGCGTGATGCCTTTGCGGCGGGCCCACCACGTGAGGTTGTCCAGTTCGAGGTCGCGACTGCACGCGCGGGAGTACTTCGAGTGGATGTGCAGATCGGCGACGAAGGTCTTCGCTGGCACGCCGCAGTGTGTCATGTCGCTGTGGTGTCCGTGTGGGTGACACCCCGGAGGGAACCATTCGAGGTACCCGTACGACCATTCATGTTGTGACCCGATATCTGCGCGCCGTTCTGGCGGTTCTCGTCGGCGTGATCGCCGCCGTGATCATGGCGGACCCGGCACAGGCACACACCAGCGCGACGGTCGAACCGGCCGTCGCCGGGGCGCAGAACGCCACGATCTCGTTCAACGCCGCCGCCGAGTCGACGACCGCCGGCATCACGTCGTTGAAGATCGTGCTGCCGCAGGGTCTCACCGCGGCCGACCTCACCTACGTCGACGGCCCGGCCGGCTGGGCGATGCGGCCCGACGCCGACGGCTACGTGGTGTCGGGGCCGGCCGTCGCGGTCGGCCGCGACGTGCAGCACCGGGTGCGCGCCAAGCAGTTGCCGATGACGCCCACGCTGGTGTTCAAGGTGCTGCAGACCTACACCGACGGCCGCATCGACCGGTGGATCGAGATCCCCAGCGCGGCGAACGCTCAACCCGAGTACCCGGCGCCGGTGGTGGAGCTGGCCGCTCCCCCGGGTGGCTTCCCCAGCGGTGGCGCCTCGACCGGTCCGAAGCCGGCGTCGACCGACCACGGCGCCGCCGACGCGCCGGCTGCCTCGACGACCTCGGCGCCGGTCGACCCGTCGAACGCGGCCGGGGAGGACGGGGGCGGCAGCCCGCTCCCCTGGATCGTGCTCGCCGTGGTCGTTCTGGCGCTCGTTGCCGGTGGCGCCTACGTGGTGAACCGCCGGAAGCGGGTCACGAGCTCCTGAGCTCGACCACCGAGATCTGGGGCGGGGCGCCGACCCGCACGGGCGGGCCCCAGAACCCGGCCCCGTTGGTGACGTAGACCTTCGTGCCGTCGACCTCGCCGAGACCGGAGACCACCGGCTGCTCCAGCCGCACCAGCGCGCCGAACGGCTGGATCTGCCCGCCGTGGGTGTGTCCGCTGAGCTGCAGGTCGACGCCGTGCTTCGCGGCCTCGGTCGCCTGCACCGGCTGGTGCGCGAGCAGCACCACCGGCCGCGCCGGGTCACGGCCGCCCAGCGCCTTGCCGAAGTCGGGCGCGTGCTCGTAGTCCTCGCCGGTGACGTCGTTGACGCCGGCCAGGTCGAGGCCCTCGATCTCCACCCGCTGGTTCTCCAGCACCTTCAGGCCGAGGCTGTCGACCTCGGCGATCCACTCCGCGTACCCGGAGAAGTACTCGTGGTTCCCGGTGACGAAGAAGCTGCCGAACCGGGCCCGCAGGTCGGCCAGCGGCTCGGCGGCCTCCCCCAGCTCGGCGACCGTGCCGTCGACGAGGTCGCCGACGACGGCCACCAGGTCGGCACCGACGCCGTTGATCGTGTCGACCACCCGGCGGGTGTGCGAGCGTCCGAGGAGCGGCCCGAGGTGGATGTCGGAGACGAGCGCGATGCGCAGCCCGTCGAGCTGGCGGGGCAGTTTCGCCAGCGGCACCCGCACCCGGTCGATCCGGGGTGGGCCCATCGCCTGGCTGACGCCGTACCCGACCGTGACCACCGAGGTGACCCCGGCGGCGACCGCCATCGTCCGGGCGAGCAGCAGCCGCCGCGACGGATCGGGCGCCCGCGCGGGTGAAGGCAGCGCGGACGGTGGGTCCGCGGGTGGATCCACGGATTCCGCGGCCGCCGGCACCAGCGCCGGCTCGGGAGCCACCTCGGTCTCGCGCCGGCGCCGGACCCAGGCCAGGTTCAGCACCAGGCGCGGAACCTCCAGCACCAGCAGCACCACGAGCAGGTAGAACATCGTCGCCAGCCACAGGTACCCCGGCCAGGCGACCCAGCGGGCCGCGTCGGGACGCATGAGGCGCCCGAACACGAGCCCACCCACCACCAGCAGCACCATCGCCACCAGGGCCAACGTGCCGATCAGCCGGGCCCGGCCGGGCCGGGTGGTGTCTTTGACCAGCCGCTTCCACAGGTAGAAGTGGATGCCGAAGAGCACACCGAAGACGACGAGCAGGAACACCGCGATCAAGGTTGTTCAGCCTCCGGCGAACGGCGGTAGGACGTCGACCACCGAGTCGGCGGCGAGCGGTGCGTTTCGGTCGTGGCGCGCGAGACCGTCGACCAGGAACGAACAACGCTCCAGCACCGATGCCAGTTTCGGCCCGTGGGCCTGAGAAACGACTGAGAGCAGGTCGGCCAGCGTGGCCGCCGACACCTTCTCCTCGCTCACGCCCGCGGCGGCCCGCGCGGCGGCGAAGTACCTGACGAGCACCACGGACTAGCCGCCGATCGCCGACATCGGGCGGGCGGGCTGCAGGAACGTCAGGTCGTTGATGTCGTGCCCCGGCTTCTTGGCCCACATCGCGCCGGCCCACGCCGCGGCGAGCCGGGCGTCGTCGGCGCCCTCGCGCATCATCGTGCGCAGGTCGGTTTCGGTGGTGCTGAACAGGCACGAACGGATCGCGCCGTCGGCGGTGAGCCGGGTGCGGTCGCACGCGCCGCAGAACGGCCGCGTGACGCTGGCGATCACACCGACCTTCGCCGGCCCGCCGTCGACGAGCCAGGTCTCGGCCGGCGCGGCGCCACGGTGGGCCGGGTCGGGCGTCAGCTCGAACGCACCGCGCAGCTGGGCCAGGATCTCCTCCGCGGTGACCATCTCGGCCCGCTGCCACGTGTGACCGGCATCGAGCGGCATCTGCTCGATGAACCGCAGCTCGTAGCCGTGGTCGAGCGCGAACCGCAGCAGCGGCACGGCCTCGGTGTCGTTGATGCCGCGCATCAGAACAGAGTTGATCTTCACGGGACGCAGGCCGGCGGCATCAGCCGCGGCCAGCCCGGCGAGGACGTCGTCGAGGCGATTACGCCGCGTGAGGGAAGTGAACGTGTCGGCGCTCAGCGCGTCCAACGAGACGTTGACCCGATCGAGCCCGGCGGTGCGCAACTGGTGCGCGATGCGCGCGAGGCCGATGCCGTTGGTGGTGAGCGAGAGCTGCGGACGCGGCCCGAGCCCGGCGGCGGCCGCGACGATCTTCACCAGGCCGGGACGCAACAGCGGCTCGCCGCCGGTGAACCGCACCTCGGTGACGCCCAGCTTCTCGACCGCGATGCGGACCAGCCGCACCACCTCGTCGTCGGTGAGCAGGGTGGGCTTCGGCAGCCAGGCCAGCCCTTCGGCCGGCATGCAGTAGGTGCAGCGCAGGTTGCACCGGTCGGTGAGCGACACGCGTAGGTCGGTGGCCACGCGCCCGTAGCGGTCTACCAACCCCTGCATGGTCATGCGGATAAAGGTACCCGCGCCTACGACAGTTTCCGCGCGAGCGCGACGACCTGATCGCGGTAGGCGTCACCGAACAGCTCCACGTGCACGAGCATCAGGTGCAACTGATGGGCGGCGACGCGCTCACGCCAGCCGTCGGCGAGCGGCGCGACCTCCCGATACGCGGCGAGGATGCGGTCGAGGTGCGGTGCGCCGCCGAACAGTGCCAGGAACGCCAGGTCGGTCTCCCGGTGCCCGGCGTGCGCGGCCGGGTCGACCAGCCAGGCCCGGTCGGCCGCCCAGACGACGTTGCCCGGCCACAGGTCACCGTGTATCCGGGCGGGCGGCTCGGCGCCGCCGAAGACCCCGTCGGAAATGCGCTCTTTCGCCCGTTCGACCAACCTGGCGTCGTCGCCGGACAGCCGCGACAGGTACGGCGCGAGCCGGAACTCCGCGAACCACTCCCCCCAGGCGGTGTCGACCCGGGTGTTGTCCAGCGGCACCCGGCCGATGTATCCATTCCAGCCGGCGCCGAACGACGACGGCGGCTCGAACCGGTGCAGGTCGGCCAGTTCGCGGCCGAAGCGCTCGGCGTTCGCCGCGGTCGGCGGCGACGGCTCGATCCACTCCAGCGCGAGGAGGTCGGGTAGCTCGGCGAGCACCTCGGGAACGGCCACCGCCCGCGCGTCGCGCAGCCACCGCAGCCCGGCCGCCTCCGCGGCGAAGAAGCCCTCCGGCGGGTCCTTGAGCGTCTTGGCGAACACCGACGCGCCGTCTTCGAGCGTCAGCCGCTGCGCGACGCAGATCGACCCGCCGGACACGGGCGTCTCGCGGATCCGCTGGTGGGTCAGGAACGCCGACAGGTGGGACGGGTGTGCCTTCAGGTACGCGAGATCCATCAGCGGGCCGAGTCGAGCGCGTCCCGGGCGAAGGCGTACGTCTTCAGCTTGGCCCGCACCGGCGCGACGATCATCTCCATCGCGACGTTGGCCGCCGCGTTGCGGAGCTTCTTCTCCGCGCTGCGCCGGGCCCGTTTTGCGCCCTGCCGCACGAACGGCCGCACCACGATCGACAGCAGCAGCCCGAAGAGCAGCCCTCCGAGCAGCAGGATCGTCGGCAGCGGCAGCACACCGACCTCGGGTGTCGGCAGTTCCGGCAGCCCGATCGCGAACATCGCGAACCGCACACCGAGCCACACCAGCCCGGTGAGCGCGACCAGCGCGCCGACCCACTGGGCCACGCCGACCATCCGCCACCAGCGGCGCTGTTCGGCCAGGCCGAGGTCGGTGCGGGCGATCGCGACGTCGAGCGCGTCGGGAACGTCGTCGAGCCGCGACCGGGCCGCGTCGAGCAGGACGGCCGGCCACGGGTCGGGCAACTGAGCGGGGGTGCCGCCGGCCGCGGCTCGTTCGGCGATCGAACGGCCGGCCAGCGCCACGGCCGCTTTCTCGGCAGCGGTCGAGCCGGGCAGCGAGGTCGCGGGTACCGGCGCGTCGTCCTCGGGTGACCGGCGCCGGCGCGGCAGCACGCCGCCGCTCTCCACGGGCGTGGTCCGCTGGGACTCGTGCAGGTGCAGCCGGCGCAGCGGGTCGGGCCGCACGCGGCGCACCCACTGGACCAGCGGCCAGCTGGTCGCCGCGCTCGCCCGGTGCAGGTAGGCCTGCTCGGTCGCCTCGACCACCGCCGGAACCCCGGCCGCGTCGGCGAGCGAGTCGCTGAGCCGCCGGATCGAGTCGCGGTCGATGTCGGCCTCCGAGGCCGGCGCGGCGACCAGCGGCGCGAGGTCGGTGGCGGCGACCGAGACGTCGGCGGCGATGCGCTGGAGGGCCGCCTGCCGCGCCGCGACGGTGCGTTCCAGGAGGGCGCGCAGGTCGCTGGTGCCGGGCAGGCCGATCGCCGAGGTGGGCAGCACCGGCACCTCGCCGAGCCCGCGGCTGTCGAGGAGCCGGCGCAGGTCGGTGGCGACCCGCTCCACGTCGGTGACGGCGAGCCGGTCGGCCTGGTTCAGCAGCACCACGGTGACGTCGCTGTGGGTGCGGAACTGGGCCAGGTACTTGTCGTGCACGACCTTGTCGGCGTACTTCTGCGGGTCGAGCACCCACACCACGAGGTCGACGAGCTCGAGCAGCCGGTCGACCTCGAGCTGGTGGTCCTTCTCGATCGAATCGAAGTCGGGCAGGTCGAGCAGCACGAGCCCGCGCAGGACGGCCTCGTCGTCGCCGTCGAGCGCGCTTTCCCGGGTGAACCTCGCGCCGGCGGGGATGTTGAGCCAGTCGAGCAGCGACCGGGCCGGCGCCGCCGGTCCCCACGTGCAGGCGTGCGCGACGCCGGTGGTCGGCCGACGCAGCCCGACCTGCGACAACGGCAGGCCGGCGATCTTGTTGAACAGGCTGGACTTGCCGCTGCCGGTCGCGCCGGCGAGCGCCACGACCGTGTGGTCGCCGCTGAGCGACAGCCGCATGCCCGAGCGTCCGAGCACGGTCCGGGCGGCCTGCAGGCGTTCGGCCGGCACGCTGGTTTCGACCAGGTCGACGAACTTGCCCAGTGCGGTGACCCGCGACACCAACCGCTCGCCGTCGACCGGTCGGATCCTCGTCGCTACCGTCATCTGTCTCCCGCCGTCTTGATCAGGCCGGGCCGGGGCACCTCACCGGCCGGCAGGTTCACGGCCTGCCGGGCGGCCGACACGTCGGTCGCGGAGTCGCGCAGCCGCCAGGCCGTCCGTGGGTCGACCATCGTCATGGCGCGCGGTCCGTCGAATCGCGCGGCCTCCGCGTTCAGCAGTTCCTGGACCCGCGTGAGCAGGTCGGCGCGGGCCCGCTCGGCGAGGGACCGGACGGCCTGGTCGCCGAAGATGGCCTCGAGCACCTTCTGCGCGGCGACCGTGGTGCCGGCGGCGGTGGCGACCTCGAGCCCGGTCGGTATGAACGCCGTCGCCGCGAACACGCTGACCATCACCAGCAGCCCGGTCGCGTTGACCGCGTACGCGCTCACCTTCGCGATCTTGAGCTTGCCCTCGGCCTCCTGCCGCACCATGTCGAGCACGCCGCGCTGCCAGTCGCGCACGAGCCGCTGGGCGTTGCTGTCGAGGTCGGGCGACGGTTTGGCGAGCTCCGGGGTGAGCAGCTTGGCGCCGGCCGGGTGGTTCTTCCACGCCGTGGTCGCCTTCTCTGCCGCGTCGGCGGCGGCACCGCGGATCAGCGTGACCACGCCGGACTCCAGCGCGGCCTGGAACTGCCTGCCGGGCGCCGGCTTGCCGGTGACCGTCGCCACCACCCGGTCGCGGGCGCGTCCGACCCGGGCCTGCAGGGCACGCATCAGGTCGCCGGTGCCGACGAGTTCCTGCCAGCGGGAGAGCACCTCGCCGCGGAGCAGCACGCCGTCACGCATGCCGTTCTCGATGGCGTTCTCGGCGTCGGCGTACGCGGTCTGCACCGCGCCGGCCAGCGCCTTCTCTGCCGCGACCTGCTCGTCGGCCGCGGCGGCGAGCCGGTCCACCACCGGGCCGAGCGCGTCGATCGCGCCGCCGACGGTGCGCCGCACCACCGCGGCCCGGGCCTGCGAGGAGTTGGCCAGCTCGTCGAACCAGGCCCGCAGCGGGGTGATCACGCGCTCGGCGAGCAGGCCCTGGCCGTCGAGGGAGGCCTCGGGCAGCACGAACAGCGGGGCACCGCCGAGCCCGTTGTCACGCAGCATCTGGGTGAGGTGCGGGCCGATCTCGTCGGCGGCGCCGGGCGGCACCCGGTCGAGCACCAGCGCCACGACGGTGCCGCGCTCCTTCGCGGTGCGCAGCAGCGTCCACGGCACCGCGTCGGCGTACCGGGCCGCCGTGGTGACGAACAGCCACAGGTCGGCGGCGGCGAGCAGTTGGGTGGCCAGGGCCCGGTTGCTGTCGACGACGGAGTCGATGTCGGGCGCGTCGAGGAACGCCAGGCCGGGGCTGAGGTGCGCGGCGTTGACCACCTGCAACGAGTTCGGGTCGGTGCTCGGGCCGGAGGTGCGGGCCATTCCCGGGAGCAGGTGGCTGCCGGCGAACCAGGGCAGGTCGGCCGGGTGGCAGACCAGCACGGGTGCCCGGGTGGTCGGCCGCAGCACCCCGGCGGGGCTGACCGGCGCCCGCACGAGGCTGTTGACCAGCGTCGACTTGCCCGCGCCCGTGGATCCGCCGACGACCACCAGCAGCGGCGCGTCGAGCCGGCGCATGCGGGGCAGCAGGTAGTCGTCGAGCTGGCCGACGGTGGCCGCCCGGGTCGCCTCGGCCTCTTCGGCGCCGGGCAGGTTCAGCGTGTACCGCGAGGTGGCCAGCGTGTGCCGCAGCCCGACCAGTGACGCGGTGAGCTTCGCGACCTCGACGCTCTTCGGCGAGGTTCCGTTGGCCGTCGACCCGTTCTGGTGCCGGGCGGCGGCGAGGGCCTCCGCTTCCTCCCGCCGGGTCGGCGCCTCGGCCGGAACGGTGTCCGGCTGGGCGGCGGGCTCCGGAGCGGCCGGTTCCGCCTCGACGGCCTCGACCGTCTCCCCTTCCGGCTCAGCGTTCACTTCCGCCTCTTCCGCCGCTGCGGTGGTGTCGGCCTCCGTGTCGGCTTTTGAGTCGGCGGCGATCGGCGGCCACGGCGGCGGTGCCGACGCGGGTGGCGCCGTGGCCGGCAGGGTCGCCCGTGTGGAGGGCGCCGGGACGTACGGTGCCGCGGCCCGCAACTGCTCCGTGGGAGGCGCGGCCGCCCGCAGGGGCTCGGTCGGCGGCGCCTTCGCCACCGACACGGGGGCCGGCGTGGCCCCGCCGGGATCAGCCACGGTCGGCGTCTCCACTGCCGGTTCGGCCGGCGGTTCCGTCGCCCGTTCCGCCGCCTGTCCGGCGTCGGGGTCCGCCACCGGGGGCTCCTCGGCCACCTGCGGCGAGGGCGGCCCCGACGGGGGCAGACCGGCCGGGGGCGGTGCGGGTTTCGTGGTGCGCCGGGCCAGGGGAACCGGCGTCACCGAACGCGGCCGGGCAGGTTCGGCCAGCGGTGCGGGATCGCTCGGCGACGTCACGGTGTACAGGTTGCCCGATCGGGGTCTTTCGCAACAGCCCAACCCCCGGCGTTCGGCAATACGATCCGGGCACGATCCGCGACTGCCCGCAACTTCTGTCACATATTCCCTGGTGGACGGCGTTCGCTGGTGTACCGGTCCTCACAGGTGGTGACGGGGAGGCATACTTGCGTCTGGTGGACTCAACTCCTAATGTTGAGTCCAGCACACTCAACTATCGGAGGATCATCCACCATGGCACGTGCGGTCGGCATCGACCTGGGTACCACCAACTCGGTGGTGGCCGTCCTCGAGGGTGGCGAACCCACCGTCATCGCCAACGCCGAAGGGTCGCGGACGACGCCGTCCATCGTCGCGTTCGCTCGCAACGGCGAGGTGCTGGTGGGCGAGGTCGCCAAGCGCCAGGCGGTCACCAACCCCGACCGGACCATCAGGTCGGTCAAGCGCGAGATGGGCACGAAGTGGTCCATCGACATCGACACCAAGAAGTACACCCCGCAGGAGATCTCCGCGCGGGTGCTCATGAAGCTCAAGCGCGACGCCGAGGCCTACCTCGGTGAGACGATCAGCGACGCGGTGATCACCGTGCCGGCGTACTTCAACGACGCCCAGCGGCAGGCCACCAAGGAGGCCGGCGAGATCGCGGGCTTCACCGTCTCCCGCATCGTCAACGAGCCCACCGCGGCCGCTCTGGCCTACGGGCTCGACAAGGGCTCCAAGGAGGAGACCGTTCTGGTCTTCGACCTCGGTGGCGGCACCTTCGACGTCTCGCTGCTCGAGCTGGGCGAGGGCGTCATCGAGGTGAAGAGCACCAGCGGTGACAACCACCTCGGTGGTGACGACTGGGACCAGCGGATCATGGACCACCTGGTCAAGACGTTCCGGGGCCAGCACGGCATCGACCTGTCCCAGGACAAGATGGCGATGCAGCGGCTCAAGGAGGCGGCCGAGAAGGCCAAGATCGAGCTGAGCGCCGCACAGACCACCAGCATCAACCTGCCTTACATCACGGCGAGCCAGTCGGGCCCGCTGCACCTCGACGTCAGCCTGTCGCGGGCCGAGTTCCAGCGCATGACGCAGGACCTGCTCGACCGCTGCAAGAACCCGTTCCACCAGGCGATCAAGGATGCCGGCGTCAGCGTCTCCGCCATCGACCACGTGATCCTGGTCGGCGGTTCGACCCGGATGCCCGCGGTGACCGAACTGGTCAAGGAGCTCACCGGCGGCAAGGAGCCCAACAAGGGCGTGAACCCCGACGAGGTCGTCGCGCTCGGTGCGACCCTGCAGGCCGGTGTTCTCAAGGGCGAGGTCAAGGACGTCCTGCTGCTCGACGTCACCCCGCTGTCCCTCGGTATCGAGACCAAGGGCGGCATCATGCACAAGCTGGTCGAGCGCAACACCACGATCCCGACCAAGCGCTCCGAGGTCTACACGACGGCCGACGACAACCAGCCGTCCGTGCTGATCCAGGTGTACCAGGGCGAGCGCGAGATGGCCGCGTACAACAAGAAGCTCGGCACCTTCGAGCTCACCGGCATCGCGCCGGCGCCGCGCGGTGTGCCGCAGATCGAGGTCACCTTCGACATCGACGCCAACGGCATCGTGCACGTGGGTGCGAAGGACCTGGGCACCGGCAAGGAGCAGTCGATGACGATCACCGGCGGCTCGTCGCTGCCGAAGGACGACATCGAGCGCATGATGCGCGACGCTCAGGACCACGCCGACGAGGACAAGCGCCGCCGCGAGGAGGCCGAGACCCGCAACGTGGCCGAGGCCCTGCAGTGGCAGACCGAGAAGTTCCTGGCCGAGAACGGCGACAAGATCCCCGAAGACAGCAAGACGGAGATCAACGAGGCGCTGGGCGACCTGCGGGCCGCACTCGGTGGCCAGGACATCGACAAGATCAAGACGGCGCACGAGAAGCTGTCGGAGGCCTCGCAGAAGGCCGGCACCGCGATCTACCAGCAGGCCCAGGCCGCTCAGCAGGCCGCGGCCGGCGGTGGCGGCGCCACGGGCGACACCCCGTTCGGCGACGCCGGCTTCGGTGGCGCGCCCGGCGCTGGCGAGAGCACCGGTGGTCCGTCGTTCACCAAGGAGTCTGCCGCCGACGACGTGGTCGACGCCGAGATCATCGATGAGGACGACAAGAAGTGACCCACAGCCGACGTTCTTCGGAAGCACCGTCGCCGGAGGCCGCCGGAGACCCGGCCGCCAAGGTCGACACGGCCGCCGAGGCGAGCGCCGGCGAACCGGCGGGCAACGGCGACACCGGGAAGCACTCCAAGCCGGACGGGGCGGGCAAGCACGCCGCCCCGGACGAGAAGCTGGAGAAGGTGCACGGCGATCCGCTCGCTGAGGCGGTGAAGGACGCCGTCGGCGACAATGAGGTCGCCGGCGGTACCGCCCAGAGCGCCGAGATCGGCGCCCTGCGCACCGAGATCGACGAGCGGGTCCGTGACCTGCAGCGCATCACCGCCGAGTACGCCAACTACCGCAAGCGGGTCGCCCGTGACCAGGCGAACGCCCGCAACGACGGTATCGCCGAGGTGCTCGGCGTGCTGCTCCCGGTCCTCGATGATCTTGATCGGGCCCGGGAGCACGGTGACCTGACCGGGCCGTTCGGTGCGGTCGCCGACCAGTTGGTCGCGGCGCTGGGCAAGTTCGGGTTGACGCCGTTCGGTTCCCAGGGCGACGCGTTCGACCCGACCCGCCACGAGGCGGTCGCGCACCGCACCTCCGCCGAGGTCACGGAGCCGTCGTGCGTGTCGGTGATGCGGCGCGGCTACCTGCTCGGCGAGCGGCTGCTGCGGCCGGCGATGGTCGAAGTTGCGGATCCGGAATAAGAAGACAGAGGAGGTGACCGGGTGAGTTCCAAGGACTGGCTGGAGAAGGACTACTACAAGGTGCTTGGGGTCACCCGGTCCGCCTCCGCCGACGACATCAAGAAGGCCTACCGCAAGCTCGCCCGCGAGCTGCACCCCGACCGGAACCCGGGCGACGCGGCCGCCGAGACCAAGTTCAAGGCGGTCTCGGAGGCCAACGCGGTGCTCTCCGACCCGGCGAAGCGCAAGGAGTACGACGACACGCGCTCGCTGTTCGGTGGCGGGGCGATGCGGCGCAACGCCCGGCCGGGTGGCGGCACCAGCAGCGTGCCGTTCGACCTCGGTGACCTGTTCGGCAACCAGGGATCCGGTGCCGGCGGAGCGACGACCGGCGAGCGGGGCCGCTTCGGCGGCGGCTTCGGCGATCTGTTCGGCTCGCTGTTCCAGGGCAACTCCGCCGCCCGGCGCGGCGGGCCGAACCGGGGCCGCGACGTCGAGGCCGAGCTGGCGCTCGGGTTCGAGGAAGCGGTGCAGGGCGCGACCCTGCCGTTGACGCTGCGGGCGCCCGGGCGGTGCGAGACCTGTCACGGCACGGGTGCCAAGCCGGGCACCGAGCCGCGCACCTGCCCGAAGTGCAACGGCGTCGGGCTGGTCTCCACGAACCAGGGTGCGTTCCAGTTCTCCGAGCCGTGCCGCGACTGCCAGGGCGTCGGCACGGTCGTCGACGAGAAGTGCGGCGACTGCAAGGGAACCGGCGCGGTCACCAAGCCGCGCACGCTCACCGTGCGGATCCCGCCGGGGGTCGACGACGGGCAGCGCATCCGCCTGTCCGGCCGGGGCGAACCGGGCGACCGGGGTGGCACGGCGGGCGACCTGTACGTGCTGGTGCGGGTCAAGCCGCACGCGTTGTTCACACGGTCGGGGCAGAACCTCGGTATCACCGTTCCGGTGACCATCGCCGAGGCGACGCTCGGGGTCGACGTCGTGGTGCCGACGCTCGACGGTCAGGTGACCGTGCGGGTGCCTCCGGGTACCCCCAGCGGCAGGGTGCTCCGGGTCCGGGGCCGGGGTGTGCCGCGGAAGAGTTCGACGCCGGGCGACCTGCTCGTCACGATCGAGGTGCAGGTGCCCAAGGAGCTGTCTCCCGAGGCGCGCAAGGCGATGGAGGAGTTCGCCACCCACACCGCTCCGGCGGGTCGGGAGCGCATCGAGGCGGAGCTGTCGAAGGGACGGAGGTCGCCATGACTCAGTTCGAAGCCGACGCCAAGGTCCTGATCATCTCCGTGGCGGCCCGCATGGCCGGCATGCATCCGCAGACGCTGCGGCAGTACGACCGTCTCGGACTCGTGCAGCCGCAGCGCACGCCGGGTGGCGGGCGCCGGTACAGCGCCCGCGACGTCGCCCTGCTGCGCGAGGTGCAGCGGCTCTCCCAGGAGGAGGGCGTCAACCTCGCCGGCATCAAGCGGATCATCGAGCTCGAGCAGTGGGCCGAGCAGCTCCAGCAGCGGGTCGAGCAGCTGGAGCGGGCGCTCGACGAGGCGCACCGGATGCTGGCCGAGACCAACTCGGCCGCGTTCCCGAGCCGCGACCTGGTGCGCCGCACCACGCAGCGCTCAGTGGTGATCTGGCGCCAGGGCCAGCTGTAACCCCGCGCGGCGATCTTGGACGATTGTGCATCGAATTCGATGCACAGGCGTCCAAGATCTACTGTCTAGATGCGGCGGGGGCTGCGGACCAGCCCGCCCTCGCACCAGTCGTAGTAGTCGAACAGGTCGGGCCGGTTCTGGAGGGCCCGCACGTTGTGGGCCCAGCCGGTCAGCAGCGCGTCGCCCTGCTCCTCGGCCTGTTCGACGAACTTGCGGAGCCGCCGCTTCGGGTGGGCCCGGAAGCCGGTGCGGATCGAGTCGGCGGCGTAGATGTACATGCAGTGCAGGGCGAACCGCCGGGCCGGGCAGCCGGCGTCGAACGCGAGCTCGAACGTGGTGCCGACGAGCCGGTCGTTCGAGGCGACGAGCAGGTCCCAGTCGGCCGGCATGGTCTCCAGCGGCACCGAGTCGGGGTGGTACGCCCAGGCCTTCAGCTCGGCCGGTTGCGGGTCGACGGGATTTCCGAAGCCCCGGAACGATTCCTGCTGCACGCTCACCGATACTCCCCGGTGTTCCATCCGGTGCCCACTTTGCCCGGAATCCGCCTTGTTCACGGGGATCTGGGCTGGGCTCACGGTAGCCCGAACAGCACGCTGGGCGGAAGAGGGGGAACCGCCTGGGCAGGCCCGATGCGCCGACCGTTACCAAAGCGATCGACGACCCTCCCCATCGCCGCCGGCGCTTCGTCCCACAATGGGAGCCGTGTCGGACCGCCTCCCGCTGCGCCGAACGGTCGCCGTGGTCGCGGCCGCCGTCGTGGTGCTCGCATCGGGCGCGTGCGGTCCGAAGAAGAAACCCATAGATGACGCACGTGAGCGCGGGTCGGCTGCGTCCGCCGGGCCGGTCGAGCGGCACAGCGAGCTGACCGTCCGCGAGGGGCTCCGCCCGCAGGTGCTGGAGTTCGCCAACGCCTACACCGGGTACGTGCTGTTCTCGGGCTGCTCGCAGGAGTGTCGCGGAGCGCTGTTCGTCACGTTCGACGGCGGCCAGAGCTGGGTCGAGCGGACCCTGCCCTTCGAGCGGGCGGAGGCGGCGCGGCTCTGGCTGGTCGACGCCGACACGATCATCGTGGCGAGCCAGCCGCTGGGGTGGTTCCGGTCCTCCGACGCCGGGCGCACCTTCGTGCGGGGCGGCGACGGCGAGCCGGCACCGGCGGAGTACCTCCGCGGTCCGGGCGTCGGCTGCGTCGACCAGCAGCAGGAGTGCACGCCCGTCCTCCTGATGGACGGCCGTCCGGCGCCGACGCAGCCTCCGCTGGACGGCGGTCTGCGTGGCGTCGACCGGGCACCCGACGGCACGCTCCTCGCGGTCGCGGCATCCGGAACGTCGGTGGCCGCCGCGGCGAGCCGCGACGACGGTCGTAGCTGGGCGCCGCTCGGCGAGCCGGTGACCGTGCCGGCGGCCGACTCGGTGCGGCTGTCGGTGTCACCCGACGGCAGGGACGTGTGGCTGGTCGCGAACGGCACCGACACACTTTCCGCCTACCGGTGGGACGAGGGTGAATGGCGTGAGGTGAAGCGCGGCATCGCCCTGCCGACCCGGCTGGGCGGCGCGGTCGCGCTGGGCGGCGGGGTGCTGGCGGTGGCGTGCAGCCGGTTCAGCTACCTGCACTTCGACGGCCATTTCCACCACTCCGACCGGCCGATGAACGCGGTCTCGGTGCGCCGGCTGGGCGACGGCACCGTGCTGACGTCGGTAGCGCCGTGGGACGTCTGGCTGGGTAGCGGCAGTGGCGGCATCCGCGTGTGGAACCGGGTGACCGTCGACGCCAGGTGGCGCTGACCCCGGTCCCATCGGGTTGTTCCCGCATTGCGTTGCCGCTCTAAAGTTGAGCGAGGTAGGCTCAACTCACCGACTTTGTGAACACCGACCGGGGAGCCCATGAACGCCGAACGCCTCACCAACAAGAGCCGCGAGGTGATCTCCGCGGCTGTCGCCACGGCAACGCAGCGTGGCCACGCGACCGTCGAGGCCTGGCACCTGCTGCTGTCGTTGCTCGACACCGGCGGCACGTACGCGCCGGCCCTGCTGCGCGCGGCCGGTGCCAACGCCGCCGACGTGCGCCGGGCCGCCACGAAGGCCCTCGACAAGCTGCCGACCGTCAAGGGGTCGAGCATCACCGAGCCCACGCTCGCCCGCGAGTTCGCCAACGCGATCGGTGCCGCCGAGCAGATCGCCCGCCCGTTGGGCGACGAGTACACGTCCACCGAGCACCTGCTCGCCGGTCTCGCCCGCGTCGGCGGCCCGGTGGCCGACACGCTACGGCAGGCCGGCGCCACCGAAGACACCCTCGTGGCCGCGTTCCCCCAGGTGCGCGGCGGCGAGCGCCGGGTCACCAACCCCGACCCGGAAGCCACCTACCAGGCGCTGGAGAAGTACGGCCTCGACCTCACCGCGCGGGCCCGCGACGGCAAGGTCGACCCGGTCATCGGGCGCGACTCCGAGATCCGGCGCGTCATCCAGGTGCTGAGCCGCCGTACCAAGAACAACCCCGTCCTCATCGGTGAGCCCGGCGTCGGCAAGACCGCCATCGTCGAAGGGCTGGCGCAGCGCATCGTGGCCGGCGACGTGCCGGAGTCGTTGCGCGACAAGCGTCTGGTGAGCCTCGACCTCGGCGCGATGGTCGCCGGTGCCCAGTACCGCGGGCAGTTCGAGGAGCGCCTCAAGTCCGTCCTGGAGGAGATCAAGAACTCCGACGGCCAGGTCATCACGTTCATCGACGAGTTGCACACCGTCGTGGGGGCCGGCAAGGGCGAAGGCTCGATGGACGCCGGCAACATGCTGAAGCCGATGCTGGCGCGGGGCGAGCTGCGCATGGTGGGTGCCACCACGCTCGACGAGTACCGCGAGCACATCGAGAAGGACCCGGCGTTGGAGCGCCGGTTCCAGCCGGTCTTCGTCGGTGAGCCGAGCGTCGAGGACACCATCGGCATCCTGCGTGGGCTCAAGGAGCGCTACGAGGTGCACCACGGTGTCCGCATCACCGACGCGGCGATCGTGGCGGCGGCCGCGCTCTCCGACCGCTACATCGCCGACCGTTTCCTGCCCGACAAGGCCATCGACCTCGTCGACGAGGCGGCGTCGCGGCTGCGGATGGAGATCGACTCGCGTCCCACCGAGGTCGACGAGATCGAGCGCATCGTGCGGCGCCTCGAACTCGAGGAGATGGCGCTCAAGAAGGAGCCCGACGAGGCGAGCGCGCACCGGCTCGACCGCCTGCGCGGCGAGCTGGCCGAGCGCAAGGAGCAGCTGGCCGCGCTGAACGAGCGGTGGCGCACCGAGAAGGAGCACATCGCGGCGATCGCCAGCACCAAGGAGCAGCTCGAGGCGCTCAAGGACGAGTACAAGCTCGTCACCCGGGAGACGACCTACGACGCCACGCGGGCGTCGGAGCTGGAGCACGGGCTGATCCCCGAGCGTCAGCAGCAGCTGGAGCAGGCGGAGCGGGAGCTGGCCGCGCTGCAGGCGGCCGGCGCGATGCTGAAGGAGGAGGTCAGCGCCGACGACGTCGCCGCGGTCGTGGCGGCGTGGACGGGCATCCCGGCCGGCCGGCTGCTCGAGGGCGAGACGGCGAAGCTGCTGCGGATGGAGTCGTCGCTGCGGGCGCGCGTCATCGGTCAGGCCGAGGCGGTCTCCGCGGTGTCCGACGCGGTGCGCCGGGCCCGTGCGGGCATCGCCGACCCCGACCGGCCGACGGGCAGCTTCCTGTTCCTCGGCCCGACCGGTGTCGGCAAGACCGAGCTCGCGAAGGCGCTCGCCGAGTTCCTCTTCGATGACGAGCGCGCGATGGTGCGCATCGACATGAGCGAGTACGGCGAGAAGCACTCGGTGGCCCGGCTGCTGGGTGCGCCGCCCGGGTACATCGGGTACGAGGAGGGCGGCCAGCTCACCGAGGCGGTGCGCCGGCGTCCCTACTCGGTGGTGCTTCTCGACGAGGTCGAGAAGGCGCATCCCGACGTGTTCGACGTTCTGCTGCAGGTGCTCGACGACGGTCGGCTCACCGACGGGCAGGGCCGCACGGTCGACTTCCGCAACGCGATCCTGATTCTCACGTCGAACCTGGGTTCGTCGGTCATCGCCGATCCCACGCTCACCGGTGAGCAGATCCGCGACGCCGTGCTGTCGACGGTCCGCTCGCATTTCAAGCCCGAGTTCCTGAACCGTCTCGACGACATCGTGGTGTTCGCGGGCCTCACCTCCGACGACCTCCGCGCGATCGTCGACATCCAGTTGGCGCGCCTCAGCAAGCGGTTGGCCGAGCGGCGGCTGGCGCTCGACGTCGGTGACGCGGCCCGCGACTGGCTGGCGAGCCACGGATACGACCCCGTGTACGGGGCGCGGCCGTTGCGGCGCCTGGTGCAGACCGCGATCGGCGACCAGCTCGCGAAGGCGCTGCTGGCCGGCGACGTCCGCGACGGCGACACCGTGGTGGTCGACCTGGCCGACGACAAGAAGGGTCTGGTCACCCACCCCCGGTAGTTACCTCCGCTTTCCGCCGGTCCCGGTGTCCTTCTCCGGGACCGGCGGTCCTCCTTCTCGGGGCGGTCGCGCGTTCGGCCCGGTGCCGATAGTTTGTGCTGGCGCATTTACGAGGAGGAGATCCCGAATGGCCTTCCCGGCTGAGCCGCCCGCCCCATCCCGCATGCCGCGTCCGGTTCAGGTGAGCATCGCGGTCTGGGCGCTGTACCTTCTGGCAGCGCTCCAGATCATCAGCGCGATCCTCTCGCTCACCACGCTGGGCGCCACCATCGACGCCGCCCGCGACGTGGTCGAGGGCACCCGCGAGGGCGACACGATCATCGCGAGCGTCCGCATCGGCGGCTTCATCGGTCTGGCCTTCGCGCTGGCGTTCGCCATCGGTTTCGGCGTGCTGGGCCTGTTCGTCGGCCGCGGCAACCAGCCGGCCCGCATCATCTCCTGGGTCGTACTCGGTCTCATGTTGTGCTGCAACGGTTTCGGCCTGCTGGGCGCCGCCGCCGGTGGCGTCCTCAGCGGTGCCGGCGGCGGCAGCACCGGCGACGTAGACCAGGAGGAGCTGGCCCGCGCCATCGAGAACGCCATCCCCGGCTGGGTCACGCCCGTCAACTACCTCCTCCTCTTCCTGGGCCTCCTGGCCTCCGCGGCCGGCATCATCCTGCTGGCCCTTCCCGCGGCCAACGAGTACTTCCGCAAGCGCGAACCCCTCTGGGAACCGCCCGTCCCCGGCGCCTACTACCCGTCCCCCACCGCCCCGGGTACTCCGGGCCACCCAGGCGCGCCAACCACTGCGGGCGCTCCTGTCACTGCGGGCGCTCCTGTTACCCCCGGCGCATCCGGTGATTCTCCGGCCGCTCCTGCTGTCGACGTGACCAAGCCGTCCCCCGGCGAAGCCACAGACGCCGAACCCTCGATCGCCGAAGCCTCCACGCCCGGCGAGCCATCCCCCGCCGCCGAACCGGCGCCCACCGCCGACTCTCCAACGGTTCCCACGGCCGCCGCCGCACCCACTCCGTCGGCCGCCGCCGCGCCGTCTGCCGATGCCGCGCCGTCTGCCGATGCCGCGCCGTCGGACCGGGAGTCCGTCCGGCCAGGCGCTGCCACCGACGAAGCCGCCCCATCGGGCATCGCCCCCGGCGCCGCCGACGCACCCGCGTCTGCCGACGAACCCGCCGCCGAGGCAAGCGCGTCCTCCGACGCACCCACCGACGAGCGGGCCGAGGAGCGCGACGGCGAGCGTGACGACCGGCCCGGCTCCGCGGGTCCGTCCGGTACCGCCAACCCGCCACCGTCGTCATGAGCGGGCTTGCCGTCGTCACCGGTGCTACGGCCGGCATCGGGGCCGCGTTTGCGCGGCGGCTGCATGCCGACGGGTACGCACTGCTGCTCGTCGCCCGCGACGCGGAGCGGCTCGCGGCGATGGCCACCGAACTCGGCGGTGCGGGCGGCTCGGTCGAGACGGTGCCGGCCGACCTGACGACGGGCGAAGGGCTTGCCGCGGTCGAGAAGCAGTTGCGGGAACGGCCGGTCGAGATGCTCGTCAACAATGCGGGCATCAGCTTGAACCGGTCGTTCGTCGAGTCGACGGCGGAGGACGAGGAGCGGCTGCTGGCGTTGAACGTCACAGCAGTGATGCGCCTCACTCTCGCGGTGCTGCCCGGGATGGTGGAGCGCGGCCGGGGTGGTGTCGTCAATGTGTCGTCGGTGGCGGGGTTCGGGGTGCCGATGCCGGGGTCGACATATTCGGCGTCCAAGGCGTGGGTGACGAACTTCAGCGAGTCGGTCGGGGAGTCGGTGCGCTCCCGTGGGGTACGGGTAATGGCTCTGTGCCCCGGCTACACGAAGACGGAGTTCCATCAGCGGGCGGGCATCAACATGTCCCGCACGCCCGAGTGGATGTGGCTGGCCGCCGATGCGGTGGTCGCCGATGGGCTGCGCGATCTGAGGCGTGGCAAGCGGGTGAGCGTTCCCGACTGGAAGTACAAGGTGGCGGTGTTCGGTATGCGACACCTGCCGCGCGGGCTGATCCGTCGGGCCACCCGAGACGTCCGGGGGCGCATCGGCCGCGACGAGTTCGACCGCGATGAGGCCCAGCGGCGAGAGGGTAAGAGCTGACGCGAGCGTGGCGTCCGGGCGCATGACGGCACGGCGCGACCGTTCGGCAGAGACGCACGACAGCAGTGACACGGCGGGGCCGGCAGGGCAAGGGCCCACGCAAGCCCTGTAGGGGGCGCACGAACGGTCGACAGGGGTGCCCGAAGCGGCTGACCGGGTGCGCGAACAGGTTAGGTGACGGGGTTCTGCCAGCTAATACCCAGGTGATCAAGATACTCTTCGAAACATGTCCGACCTCGATGAACTGCGCGGGCTGATCCAGGAACTCGCAGTTGTGCATGGCCGGGTCACCCTGTCTTCGGGCCGAGAAGCCGATTGGTACATCGACCTACGCCGGGTGACTCTCCATCACGCGGGAGCGCCCCTCGTGGGGCGGGTGATGCTCTCGCTCACCGAGGACCTCGGGTACGACGCCGTGGGCGGCCTCACCCTCGGTGCCGACCCGGTCGCGACCGCGATGATGCACGCCGCCGCCGCGCAGGGGCGCAAGCTCGACGCGTTCGTGGTTCGAAAAAGTGAGAAGGCGCATGGTTTGCAGCGCCAGATCGAAGGGCCGGACGTAACGGGGCGCCGGGTCCTGGCAGTCGAGGACACGTCGACCACAGGAGGGAGTGTTCTCACCGCTGTGGAGGCATTACGACGGAATAGCGCCGAAGTGACCGGGGTAGCGGTTATCGTCGATCGCGGTGCGGAACATGCCGTTCGCGCCGCGGGGATGATCTACCGCTCCGCGTTCTCGTTGGCCGACCTCGGCCTAAAGTCTTGAAGAAATGTCGATTCGGACCTGCAGATATGCAGACGAGTCGATGCTGGTTGGTGGAAGGATAGGGGTTGTGGGAACTGCGTTGGCCGAAATGACCATGCCGCAAATTTCGCCGCTTGCCGGCGAACCGATCGACCGTGCCGATGCCGAGCGTCTCGCCGGCGTCCTGAAGGCTCTCGCCGACCCGGCGCGCCTTCGGCTGTTGAGCCTCATCCAGTCCTCGCCTGACGGCGAGGCGTGCGTGTGTGACCTCACCGCGCCGCTGGGGCTCTCTCAGCCCACTGTGAGTCACCACCTCCGCATCCTGACGGAGGCCGGGCTGCTCGAGCGGGAGAAGAGGGGGGTCTGGGCGTTCTACCGCCTGGTGCCCACCGCGATCGGCACCATCGCCGATCTGCTGACCCCGCCGCGGAAGCGCGCCACCCGCAAGGCGCCGCGCTGACGCGTGGGTTACCCGGTCGGTGACATACGCGACCAGGTGGCGCACCTGGGTCGGTCCGCGGTAGCGGCCGGTCTGGTGGTCGGTTCGGGCGGCAACCTGTCCGCCCGGGCCTCCGGCGCCGACGACATCTGGGTCACGGGTGCGGGTACGTGGTTGGACAGGTTGCACCCCTCAGCCTTCCGCCGCGTCCGAATCTCAGACGGGGCCGTCCTCGACGCCGCTGAAAGTTCAGCCGACAGCGGTGTCGACGGCACGGAAACCGGCGACGGAGCAGATCGTGCCGCTCCGTCGCCGTCCTCAGAACTCGGTCTGCACCTGGCGACCTACCGGGCCAGGCCCGACGTCAACGTCGTCGTGCATCTGCACCCGCAGTCGGTGCTGCTGCTCGACGCGCTCGACGAGCCGATCCGGTTGATCACGACCGACCATCTCGCATACGTGCGTGAAGTGGTGCGCGCCCCGTTCGCTGTGCCCGGCACCGAACGGGTCGGCACCCTGGCCGCCGCCGCGGTCAGCGGCGGCGCCAACTGTCTGGTGCTCGCCAACCACGGCGTCAGCATCCTGGCCGGCTCCGTCGAGCTGGCACACAAGCGCGCCTTCTGCCTGGAAGAGGCGGCCCGGCTCACCTACTCGGCGCTCGTCCTGGGCCGGGTGGCCGACCTGCGCCCCTGCCCGCCGGATTTCGATCCGGCGCTGGGCAAGTACA
Source organism: Virgisporangium ochraceum (assembly GCF_016863655.1). Classification (GTDB taxonomy): domain Bacteria; phylum Actinomycetota; class Actinomycetes; order Mycobacteriales; family Micromonosporaceae; genus Virgisporangium; species Virgisporangium ochraceum. The sequence continues at coordinate 25,803 of NZ_BOPH01000016.1, read as the reverse complement.
GTCTTGAACCGTGAATAGCGCCGAGAAGACCCGCGCCCTCCTCGACGGCCTTGCCCTCAACCCCCTCGACGTCAAAGGCCTCCTCAAGACGTTCGGGCTCGTCGGCGTCTGGGTCATCCTCTTCGCCGAGACCGGTCTGCTGATCGGCTTCTTCCTCCCCGGTGACTCGCTGCTGTTCCTCGCCGGCGTCGCCGCCTCCCCCGTCGCCGACGAGCTTGTCGGCACCCGGCTGTCCCTCACCGGTCTGCTGATCGGCGCGCCGGTGTGCGCCATCGCCGGTGCGCAGCTCGGTCACTGGCTCGGCGCGAAGTACGGGCGGAAGATGTTCGCCCGTCCCGACTCCCGGTTCTTCAAGCTGGAGTACGTCGCCAAGGCCGAGTACTACTTCCAGAAGTTCGGCTCGGCCAAGGCCGTGGTCCTGGCGCGTTTCATCCCGATCGTCCGCACGTTCCTCAACCCGGTCGCCGGGGTGCTCGGTATGCCGGCAAAGACCTTCTTCGTCTGGAACGTCATCGGCGCGATTCTGTGGACCGACGGCATCATCATCGCCGGCTGGGCCCTGGCCAAGCAGATCCGCGACGTGATCCCGGACGGCCAGATCGACAAGTACATCCTGCCGGCCGTCGCGTTGATCGTCTTCATCTCGATCCTCCCGATCCTGATCGAGATGTACCGCGAGCGGCGCAACAAGAAGCGCCAGGCCCGCGCCCAGGCGACGCTCGACCAGGCCTCCATCGACCGCGCCGACTTCGACGAAGCCCGCCGCACCCAGTAACCCGCTACCCCCGCGCCGGCCCGCCACCCCGCGCCGGCCCGCCACCCCGCGCCGGCCCGCCACCCCGCGCCGATCTTGCAGTTGTGGCCCCCTGCAAAGCGGGACATAGCACGAAATAGGTGCGGCCAGAAGTGCAAGATCGGCGCGGTAAGGCGCGGGGCGGCCCGGCGCGGGGCGCGGCGAGGGCGCGGGGCGCGGGGAGGGCGCGGGGCGCGGGGAGTTACAGGCGGGGGTCTACCGGTTCGGATTCGCAGGCGAGGATCGCGAACACCAGTTCGTGGCAGCGCCACAGTGGTTCGCCGGCGGCAAGGCGGTCCAGGGCGGCGACGCCCAGGCTGTACTCGCGCAGCGCCAGGCCCCACTTGCGGCCGAGGCCGCGCTGGCGGAGCCGGGCCAGCTGGCCCGGATCGGTGTAGTCGGGGCCGTAGATGATGCGCAGGTACTCGCGGCCCCGGCACTTGAGGCCGGGCTGGATCGACCGGCCCGTACCGGGCTGCGCGGGTACGGCGCCGGCCAGGGGCTTCACCACCATTCCCTCGCCGCCCTCGGCGGTGAGGGCCAGCCACCAGTCGGTCACCGTGTCGACGTCGGTCACCGTCGTCGTCAGGCGTCGGGTGGACGCGAACAGCTCCGGATCGGCGGCCACCAGCCGGTCGGCCAACGCCAGGTGCCAGGCGTTGTCCCGGGTCACGCCGGCGAAACCGGCGCCCGCCAGCACGGCGAACGGCGCCACCCGCAGGCCCTTCAGACCGTCGACGGGCCAGACATAACGCTCGATCACCGCCCGGAAGCCGGCCGCGTTGGCGTCGCGCTCGGCGAACTTCGAGCGCAGGGCGCGCAGCGCACCGGGGTCCTCCAGCGACCGGCCCAGCGTCGAGTCGAGCACCGCCACCGCGGCGGGTAGCGCCGCACCGGCGGCGACACCGACCGGGGCGTACTGGTCCCGGATCAGGCCCTGTGCCTTCGCCGACCAGGGCATGATCTCGGCGTCGAGCATCAGCCAGTCGGTGCCGAGCTCGTCCCACAGGCCGGCCGCGCCGACGGCGTCGCGCACCCGGGCCAGCAGCGGCTGCGCGTCCGGGAAGAAGGGCCGGCCGGTGCGGGTCCAGACGGCGCCGTCACCCTCGATGCCGAACGCCGACAGAGCCGCCGCCGGCGTACGGGCGACGAGCACGACGGCGCGTGACCCCATGTGCTTCTCCTGGCACACGATGTCGGTGACGCCCATCTTGGCGTAGTCGGCGAGCGCGCGGGTCGGGTGCTCCAGGTAGCCGTCGAGGTCCGAGGTCGACGACGGCGCCATCGTCGGCGGCAGCCACCGCAGCCACCGCGGGTCGATCGCGAACCGGCTCATGACCTCCAGCGCCGCCGCCGCGTTCTCGGCGGCGACGGTCACCCGGCCGTACCCGGTGTCGAGCACGCGGCGCCCGGTGAGGTCGGCCAGCGTCAGCGCGTCGAGGTTCGTCGCCGGTCCGGCGGGCTTGAGGGGACGGACGGGAGCGTAGTACTCGCGAGCGGCCGGAACGGTGACGATCTGGCGCTCGGGGTACCGCAGGGCGGTCAGCGCGCCGCCGAACACGCAGCCGGTGTCGAGACAGATCGTGTTGTTGATCCACTCGGCGCGGGGCGTGGGGGTGTGGCCGTAGACGACCGCCGCCCGGCCGCGGTAGTCGTTCGCCCACGGGTACCGGACGGGCAGGCCGTACTCGTCGGTCTCCCCCGTCGTGTCGCCGTACAGGCAGAACGCCCGCACCCGTCCCGACGCCCGGCCCTGGTACGCCTCCTTGCACCCGGCGTGCGCGACGACGAGCTTCCCGCCGTCGAGCACGTAGTGGCTGATGAGACCGGACAGGAACGGCTCCAGCCCGTCGACTGGCGACGCCTCCAGTTGTTCGAGCGTCTCGGCCAGCCCGTGCGAGACCCGCACGTTGCGGCCGCGGAGCTTACGCAGCAGCTTGTCCTCGTGGTTGCCGGCCACGCACAGCGCGGTACCGGCCTCGACCATGCCCTTCACGAGGCGCAGCACGCCGGGGGTGTCGGGGCCGCGGTCGACGAGGTCGCCGACGAACACGGCGGTGCGGCCGTCGGGGTGTGCGGCGCCGTCTTCCCGCACGGTGTATCCGAGCTGCGTCAACAGCGTGACCAGCTCCGCGTGGCAGCCGTGCACGTCGCCGATGATGTCGAACGGACCGGTGAGCTCCCGCCGGTCGTTGTAGAGGCGCTCGTACTCGATGCGCTCCACGACGTCTCCCGGGTTCACGACCCGGACATGCCGGAAGCCCTCGCGCTGCAGACGGCCAAGCGAACGACGCAGGTCGCGGTGCTGACGGGTGACGACGTTGCGGCCGAAGTCGCGGTCGGTGCGGGCCTGGGTGCGCTCCCAGCAGACGTCCTCGGGCGTGTTGAGGACGATCGCGACCGGTAGCGCGTCGTGCGCCCGCGCCACCTTCACCAGTTCGGCGCGGGCGTGCTCCTGCACGTTCGTCGCGTCGATAACCGTGAGCCGCCCGGCGCGCAGCCGCCGGCCCGCGACGTCGTGGAGAAGCTCGAAGGCCTCGGCGGTGACCGACTGGTCGTTCTCGTCGTCGGCGAGCATCGCGCGGAACATGTCCGACGACAGCACCTGCGACGGCGCGAAGTGCTTCCGCGCGAACGTGCTCTTGCCCGACCCGGACGGTCCGACCAGCACCACGAGGCAGAACTCGGGAATCATCATGAGGTGAACACCGCCAGCTGGGTGGGTGCGCCGACCTCCGGGTCCGCGTCGCCGACGCCGGTGACGTCGACGGAGTAGCCGTGGTCGGCCGCGACCCCGGCGCACCAGGCGGCGAACGCGGCCCGGCTCCACTCGAAGCGGTGGTCGTGGTGCCTCATGCCGGTGAGACCTTCGTAGCGCACGTTGTACTCCACGTTCGGGGTGGTGACGATGACGGTGGCCGGACGGGCGTGCCCGAACACCGCGTCGGCCAGGGCGGGCAGCCGCGGCTCGTCGAGGTGCTCGATGACCTCCATCAGCACGGCGGCGTCGTAGCCCTTGAGCCGGTCGTCGCGGTAGGTGAGCGCACCCTGGAGCAGCTTGATGCGGCTGCGCTGGCGCTCGGGCAGCCGGTCGAGCCGCAGTCGGCGTTCGGCCATCGCGAGCGCCAGCGTCGAGACGTCGACGCCGACGATCTCGGTGTAGCGGCGGTCGCCGACCAGGTCGCCGAGCAGCGCCCCTCCCCCGCAGCCGAGGTCGAGCACGCGTTCGGCGCCGGCCGCGGCCAGTGCCGCGGTGACGGCGCGGCGGCGCTGCAGGGCCAGCGGCTCCTTGCGGGCGGTTTCGGGGAGTTCGGCGTCTTCGTCGGTTTCGGTCGCGGCGGTTTCGACGGAGTCGTCGGCCTCCTCTTCCGCGAGCCTCGCGAGCGCGACGCTTGCGAGCGACCGCCGGTGCGCCAGGTAGCGCCGGGCGATGAGACCGCGTTTCGGGTGACCGGCGAGCCAGCCGGTACCGGCCCGCAGCAGCTTGTCGACCTCGTCCGGAGCGACCCAGTAGTGCTTGGCGTCGTCGAGAACGGGTAGCAGGACGTAGATCTGGTTCAGGGCATCGGCGATCCGCACCGTGCCCTTCAACGTGAGGTCGACGTACCGACTGTCGTTGATCGGTATCGCGGTGACCTCCCAGCCGAGCGGCCCGAAGAGCTCCTCGGCGAGGTCGGCGCCGCCGCGGCAGCGCAGCGCGGGCAGGCGCAGTTCGAGGGGGACCGGCGTGGCGACGAGGTCGGGCCGCTCCTTCGACGTGCCGCGCAGCGCGCTGCGGAACACCTGGGCGATGGCCGCCGACAGCAGGCTCGACGCCGCGTACGGGCGGTCGTTGACGAACCGGCCCAGCGTGAAGTCGTCGGGGCGTTCCCGGCCGCGGGTGCGCAGCGCGGCCGGGTCGATGTCGAGAACGAGGGCCGCGGTGCAGCGCTCCGGCGTCGCCTCCGGGTAGCAGACGTACGCCCTGCCGGTGCTCACGGTGAACTCGTGCACCCGGTCGGGATGCTTGACCAGCAGGTAACCCAGATCGGTCGCGGGCCTCAGAGTCGTCGTGATCGTGAGCAGCACCCGCGTAACGTTAAGCGGACGGGAGGTGGGCGTCATGTCAGATTTGAATCTCGACGACCCGTACACCGTGCCGACGAAGCACTGGCACGCCCTCGACGACGGTCGCGTGCAGTGCGACGTGTGCCCCCGCAACTGCCGGTTGCGGGAGGGGCAGCGCGGGCTGTGCTTCGTGCGCGGGCGCACCGCCGACCAGATCGTGCTGGCGAGCTACGGCCGGTCGTCGGGGTTCTGCGTCGACCCGATCGAGAAGAAGCCGCTGAACCACTTCCTGCCGGGCTCGTCGGTGCTGTCGTTCGGCACCGCCGGCTGCAACCTCGCCTGCCGGTTCTGCCAGAACTGGGACATCTCGAAGTCCCGCGAGATCGACACGCTGTCGGCCGACGCGTCGCCGGAGGCCCTGGCGGCGGAGGCCGGGCGGCTGGGCTGCCGCAGCGTCGCGTTCACCTACAACGACCCGGTGATCTTCATGGAGTACGCGATGGACGTCGCCGACGCCTGCCGGGAACGCGGCATCAGGGCGGTCGCGGTGAGCGCCGGCTACATGAACGCCGCGCCCCGCGAGGAGTTCTACCGGCACATCGACGCGGCCAACATCGACCTCAAGGCGTTCAGCGACACGTTCTACGAGAAGGTGACGTTCGCGAAGCTGCCGCTGGTGCTGGAGACCCTGGAGTACCTGAAGACCACCGACGTGTGGTTCGAGGTGACCACGTTGCTGATCCCCGGCCTCAACGACTCCGACGCCGAACTCGCCGCCGAGTGCGCCTGGTTCGCCGAGCACCTCGGGCCCGACGTGCCGCTGCACTTCTCCGCGTTCCATCCCGACTTCAAGATGCGCGACATTCCCCGTACTCCCCCGCAGACGCTGGCCCGGGCCCGCCGGATCGCGCTGGAGCAGGGGTTGAAGTACGTCTACGTGGGCAACGTGCACGACGTCGACGGGCAGACCACCACCTGCGCGGGCTGTGGCGACCCGGTGGTGAAGCGCGACTGGTACGTCATCAAGGAGTACGGGCTCACCGACACCGGCGCGTGCAAGCGCTGCGGCACCACGGTTCCGGGCCGGTTCGACGGTCCGGTGGGAACGTGGGGCGCGAGGAGGCTGCCGGTTCGCATCCCGCCGGTGCCCGCGCGATGACCCGGCCCCCGGCGGTCGCGGGCGCCTTCTACCCGGCCGACCCCGCCGAGCTGACGTCTACAGTGGACAAGCTGCTCGACGCCGTCGACGTACCGGCCGACGACGTGCTCGCGCGGGCCTACGTGGTACCGCACGCGGGTTACCGCTACTCCGGTGCCACCGCGGCGCACGTCTACGCGCGGCTGCGGCGGCACGCCGTCCACATTGGACGGATCGTGTTGCTCGGGCCCGCGCACCGGGTCCGGTTGACCGGTCTCGCCGCGCCCACGACGCGACGGTGGGCGACGCCGCTCGGCGACGTGACGATCGACCTCGACCACGCCGGCGGCCTGCCGGCCGACGACGCGCCGCACGCGCCGGAGCACTCGCTCGAGGTGCAACTGCCGTTCCTGCAGCGGGCCGTTCCGGGCGTACCGGTGCTGCCGTTCGTCGCCGGAGTGTCCACAGTGGAGGAGGTCGCCGACGCGATCGCCGCGACGTCCGACGGCGCGGTCGTCCTGTGCAGCACCGACTTCTCCCACTACGAACGCGACGTGGTGGCGCGGGCGCAGGACGAGCGCACCGCGCGGGCGGTCGAGTCACACCGTCCCGACCTCATCGGCGTCCGCGACGCCTGCGGCGTGTTCGCGCTGCGCGGCACCGTGGAGTGGGGCCGCCGCAACGGGTTGGCGGTGCGTCGGCTGGCGCTGACGACCTCCGCCGACTCCGGCGGCGACCCCTCCCGCGTGGTGGGCTATCCGGCTTTCGCCCTCGGGTAGAACCTATTTCGCCCCGAGGTCGGTCAGGGCCTTCTCGGCACCGCGGTGCAGGGGGACCGGGGTCGTCTTGCGCGCGGTGTCGAGCGAGATGCCGTTCGCGGCCGCATTGGCCTTCGCCAGCTCACCCTTCGTCTCGAAGAGCGTCTTCGTCAGCACGCAGGCGACGTTCGCGTCGAGGTCGTCACGCACCAGGAGCACGTTCGGCACCACGATCGTCGGCACGGCCGCGCCGGTCTTGTAGGTGTCGGCCGGGATCTCCGAGCGCTGGTAGGCCGGGTTCACCTCGACCATCTTCGCCAGCTGCGGCGTGATGTCGATGAACTTGACCTTGCCGGCCGACGTGGTGAACAGGTCGGTGACGCCGGGCGTCGGCAGACCGCCCGACCAGAACATCGCGTCGATCGTGCCGCCCTTCATGCCGTCGACGGTCTTGGTGAGGTCGAGCCGCTGCGGCTGCACGTCGGTGTCGGGGTTGAGGCCGGCCGCCTGGAGCACCCGCTGGGCGATGACCTCGGTGCCCGACTTCGGCGAGCCGGTCGAGACCCGCTTGCCCTTCATGTCGGCGACGGAGTTGATGCCGGCGTCGGCGCGTACGATGACCTGGGTGTAGTTGTCGTAGATGCGGGCGAGCGCCTGCACCTTCTGCGGCGAGGTGAACGAGCCCTTGCCGTTCACCGCGTCGGTGGCGGTGTCGAACAGCGAGAACGCCACCTGGTAGCGGTCGGCGGCGAGCTGCTCGATGTTCTGCACCGACGCGCCGGTCTCCGCGGCGGTGACCCGCAGCTTGCCGCCGGTCTTCGAGGCGACCTGCTCGGCGAACGCGTTGCCGAGCGCGTAGTAGACGCCCGTGGTGTTGCCCGTCGCGAGACCGATCCGCGTGTCGTTCGCGATCTCGCAGCTGATCTCCCCGGAGCCGGTGTCCCGGCTGTTGTTGTTGCGCTGCCCACCGCAGGCAGCGCCCGTCATGGCGACAATCAGTAGTCCGACGATGGTGAGGTGGGGTCTCACGTGTCCCTCCCTGTTCGAATGGTCACGTTTGCGCGCAGATTAACCCCAGTCAACGACGATCACCAATGGGTTCGGTCGAGTCGGGTTCCGGTATCGACACGATCAACGACGGATCCGGCCGGTAGGTTCGAACCATGGGAGAACGTCTGGTGGTCATCGGCGGTGACGCCGCGGGAATGTCGGCCGCGTCGCAGGCCCGTCGCCGACGCGGGCCCGACGACCTGGAGATCATCGCGTTCGAGCGGGGCCACTTCACCTCGTACTCGGCGTGCGGCATCCCGTACTGGGTCGGTGGGCTGGTCGACGGTCCCGACGCGCTCGTCGCCCGCGACCCGCAGACGTTCCGCGAGAAGCACGCGATCGACGTACGCACCCGGCACGAGGTCACCGCGGTCGACCTCGACCGCCGCGAGGTCGTCACCCGCGACCTCGACAACGGTGGCACCGAGACCCGCACCGGCTTCGACCAGCTCGTGTACGCGATCGGCGCGGTGCCGATCAAGCCAGCCTGGCCGGGTGCCGACGCGCAGGGCGTCTTCGGGGTGCAGACGCTCGACGACGGCCAGGCCGTGCGCGACTACATCGAGAAGGAGAAGCCGCGCAAGGGTGTCGTGGTCGGCGCCGGGTACATCGGCGTCGAGATGGCCGAGGCGCTGCAGAACCACGGGCTCGAGGTCATCGTGCTGGAGCGCGCCGACCAACCGATGTCCACTGTGGACCCCGACATGGGCGCGCTCGTACGCACGTCGATGGAGAAGCTCGGCATCGTCGTGCACACCGGCGAGACCGTCACGGCGCTGCGGGAGGCCGACGGGAAGGTCGTCGGCGTCGACACCGACAACGGCCACTACCGGGCCGACATCGTGGTGCTCGGGCTCGGCGTCAGGCCGAACACACAGATCGCGAAGGAGGCCGGGCTGCCGTTGGGCGCCGGCAACGCGATCGTCACCGACCAGCGCATGCGTGTGGTGGGCCACGAGGGCATCTGGGCCGCCGGCGACTGCGTGCAGACGATCCACCGCCTCACGCACGAGCCGGTGCACATCCCGCTGGGCACCCACGCCAACAAGCAGGGCCGGGTGGCCGGCGTCAACATCGGTGGTGGGTACGCCACGTTCCCGGGCGTCATCGGCACCGCGGTCACGAAGGTCTGCGACCTGGAGGTCGCCCGCACCGGGCTCCGGGAGGCCGACGCGGAGAAAGCCGGATTCGCATACATCACCGCGAGCGTGGAGTCGACGAACCGGGCCGGCTACTTCCCCGGCGCGAAGCCGATGGTGGTCAAGCTGATCGCCGAGCGCGTGAGCGGCCGGCTCCTCGGCGCGCAGATCGTCGGCCGCACCGAGGCCGCCAAGCGCATCGACGGCCTCGCGATCGCGCTCTGGAACGGCATGACCGTCGAGGAGATGACCGGCCTCGACCTCGGCTACGCGCCCCCTTACGCACCGGTCTGGGACCCGATCCTCATCGCGGCGCGGAAGGCCACCGAGAAACTCGCACAATGATCGGGCGCCCGATCTCGTCTACAGAGGCGTGACCTACGAAGAGTTCGTGACCACCCGACTGCCGGGGCTTCTGCGGTTCGCCGTGATGCTCACCGGCGACCGGGACACGGCCGCCGACCTGGTCCAGGACGCCATGGTCAAGGTGCAGCTGGGGTGGCGCCGGATCAACGCGGTCGACCAGCCCGACCGCTACGTGCGCCGCCTGATCACGAACACCTATATCGACCAGCGTCGGCTCAGCTGGTTCCGCAAGGTCATGCTGCGGGCCGAACCGGCCGAGCCCGCGCCTGTTCCGGACCATGCCGACACCACCGCGAACCGCGACCTGCTCTGGGCCATGCTCGCGACGCTGCCGCGCCAGCAACGCGCGGCCCTGGTGCTGCGCTACTACGAAAGCCTGCGCGACAACGAGATCGCCGAGGTTCTCGGCTGTTCCGTCGGCACCGTGCGCGGCTACATCTCGCGGGCGCTGACCACCCTGCGTCTCCAACTGCCGAGCGCTCTGGACGAAGAGGCCTACCGATGATCGAACAACTGATGGAGACGTTCGCGCGGCACGAGGATCTGGCGCCCGCGCCCGATCAGGTGCGGAAGCGGATCGACGCCGCCGTCACGCGGCGGCGCCGGGTGCGTCAGGGGCTCGTCGGTGGCACGGCGGTCGCGCTGGTCGCGCTCGTCGCCACCGTCTTCGTGCGGTTGGACGCGGTGCGCACGGTTCCCGACGTGGCCGCGTCGACGGTCGCCTCGGCGGTGGCCGCCCCACGCGGTCCGATGACGTTCCTGCTCGTCGGCACCGACAAGCGACCCTGGGACAACGCGCCCGACTTCGTGCGGGCCGACTCGATCATGCTGGCGCACCTGCCGGCCGACCGGTCGGCGCCGTACCTGATCTCGCTCTCGCGCGACCAGATGATGCCGTTCCGGGGTGACCGGGAACGGCTGAGCTTCTACTACGCGCACGACGGGATCCGTGGGCTGCGTGACGCGGTGCAGTCGCTGACGGGAATTCCGATCGACGGTGCCGTGGAGGTCGACTTCGCCGGGCTGGTCACGGTGACCGACGCGGTGGGCGGGGTCGACCTGTGCGTGCGCCGGAAGGCGGTGAGCGAGCACACCGGGCGGATCTTCCAACCCGGCTGCCGCCACTTCTCCGGCGAGGAGGCGATGGACTACCTCCGGCAGCGGAAGTCGTTCGAGGCCGGCGACTTCGACCGGCAGAAGCATGGTCGCGAGTACGTGAGCGCGCTGTTCAAGCGGCTCGCCGACGCCAGCCTGCCCGAGCTCCTCACCGTGATCCAGGCTGCTGGCACGGCGATCCGCGTCGACGCCGGCGGATTCCAGTTGGCCGCGGTGTTCGCGGCGGCCAGGGACCTGAAGTCCGGAGATGTGGTGAGCATCGCACCGCCCGCCGAGTTCGACGGACCGAACACCCGTTTGCTGCCGGAGGCGGCGGCGCTGTGGACGGCCGTCCGTGACGGGACGGTGCAGCAGTGGGCGCTGGCGAACCCCCAGCAAGTGGGTCAGCGGTAGTCGTCGTCGAGGTCGACCACCTGGCTCTGCTCGTAGGCGTCGGCCTCGTTGACGTCGGCCGGCAGCCGGAGGTCGGCCGGCAGCCGGGCCGGATCGGCGGGCACGGACTGCTCGTACGCGTCGGCCTCCGGAGCCTCCACACTTCGGCCGCTGGCAAGCTCGGGGCCGTCGAGGTCATGCAGGGGTTCGCCGGGCTGGGTCATGCCTATACGGTACGACTGTCGACACCGAAGTTAGGTCCAAGGAGCCCAACCATGCCTATCGCCACGCCAGAGGTATACGCCGAGATGCTCGACCGTGCCAAGGCCGGCGCGTTCGCATACCCGGCGATCAACGTCACATCGTCGCAGACGCTGAACGCGGCGCTGCGCGGCTTCGCTGAGGCGGAGAGCGACGGCATCGTCCAGGTCTCCACGGGTGGTGCCGAGTACCTCAGCGGCCCCACGGTCAAGGACATGGTGACCGGCTCGGTGGCCTTCGCCGCGTTCGCGCAGGAGGTCGCCAAGAAGTACCCCGTGAACATCGCCCTGCACACCGACCACTGCCCGAAGAACAAGCTCGACGGCTTCGTGCGGCCGCTGCTGGAGATCTCGAAGGAGCGGGTGGCCGGTGGCGGCCTGCCGCTGTTCCAGTCCCACATGTGGGACGGGTCGGCGGTGCCGCTCGACGAGAACCTGCAGATCGCCGAGGAGCTGCTCGCTCTCAGCGCCGCCGCCAACGTGATCCTGGAGATCGAGGTCGGCGTCGTGGGCGGCGAGGAGGACGGCATCGTCGGCGCGATCGACGAGAAGCTGTACACCACGCCGGGCGACGCGCTGGCGATGGTCGACGCGCTCGGGCTGGGGGAGAAGGGCCGGTACATGGCCGCTCTCACGTTCGGCAACGTGCACGGCGTCTACAAGCCGGGCAACGTGAAGCTGCGTCCGGAGATCCTGCGTGAGGCGCAGAAGGCCGTGGGGGAGAAGTACGGTCAGGAGAAGCCGCTGGCGCTGGTGTTCCACGGCGGGTCGGGCTCGCTGCTCGAGGAGATCCGGTCGGCCCTCGACTACGGCGTCGTGAAGATGAACGTCGACACCGACACGCAGTACGCGTTCACGCGCCCGGTCGCGGCGCACATGTTCTCGAACTACGACGGTGTGCTGAAGGTCGACGGCGAGGTCGGCAACAAGAAGGCGTACGACCCGCGCGCCTGGGGCAAGGCGGCCGAGGAGGCCATGGCCAAGCGCATCGTGCAGGCCTGCGACGACCTCCGCTCGGTGGGTACGTCGCTGTCGAAGTAGTTACGGCGTCGTCCGTTGCTCTTCCTTGGCTTCGGCCGGGGCGGCGTAGGTGAGGATCATCTGCACCGCCTCGGCCGGGTCGTCGGTGATCTCGATCAGGTGCGTGAGGTCGCCGTGCGGGCTGGCCTTCAGGAGCGGCTCCAGCAGGCTTTCGACCGGAAGCTCGTGCGTCCAGAAGTCTTTGCCCAGGAACACGAAGGGTCCGCTGGCGCCGTCGGTCGCGTAGAAGGTCTTGGTCGCGGCCTGGAAGATCTCCTGGACCGTTCCCGCGCGGCCCTGTGCGAAGACGATCCCGCCGCGGGTGAGGCGGAGGATCGTGTCTTCGCGGATCGCGTTGGAGAAGTACTTGGCCACGCGCGCGGCGAAGAGGTTGGCCGGCTCGTGGCCGTAGAGCCAGGTGGGTACGGAGAGGCCGCCGTGCCGGGCCCACCCGGTGACGTCGCGCCGGTCGCCGTCGCGGTCGTTGCGTGAGTACTTCGCGCGGACCTCGAGCGCCAGTGCGGTGAACGGGTCGTGCTGGTGGAAGTCGGGCTCCTCCGCCAGGTCGTCGATGGCTGCCGCCAGGTCTTCCTGCGTGCTGGTGGCCATGAACGCGCCCAGGTTGGCGGCTTCCATCACGCCCGGGCCGCCGCCGGTCACCACGAGGCAGCCGGCCTCGGCGAGGCCGCGTCCGATCTGCGCGGCGGCCCGGTAGCCCTGGGATCCGCGGGGCTCGGCGTGGCCACCCATGATCCCGACCACCGGTCCACCGGACTCGGCGGCCCAGCCGTCGATGGCGTCGGCCAGCGCGTCGTCGATGCCGTGGTCGTGCATCCGCTGGCTGAGGGCCTCGCGCACGCCGGGTAGGGCTCCGCCGTGCTCGATGAAGTGCCGGTAGACGACCGTGTCGTACATGCCGGTGAAGCCGTGCTCGGCGAAGCCCGCGCTCAGCTCGTGCGGCAGGTAGAGGTGCGGCGGGTGGGTGGGGTAGGGCACGTCGGGGAGCGGCGGGATCACGTGGGCGCCGCGCCGGATCAGCTCGATCTGGGTGTCGACCGGGCCGAGGTGGCAGGCGATGAACAGGGTGCCGGTGACGTCGACCGCCGACCAGTCGGGCGGGTCGTCGGCGAGGTGCAGCCCCTGGACGGTGAGCCCGCGCAGGGTGTCGGCCGTCAGGTGGAGCTCCAGCTCCTCCCGCGACTCGATCTCGTCGGGGCTGTGGTCGTGGTGATGCATGAGCCACCCTTTCACGGACGATGGCCCGTCACCGAAGTGGCGGGCCATCGCGTTACCGGGTCCTGGGGAGGCTCCGGACCTCCTTTGTAGCCCTTGGACAGGGTTTGGCGCACCATCCGGTCGCGTGACGAACGCCTCAGCCGTTCAGCCATCCCCGTCGGTAACACCGGGGTTAGATGTCCGCATGCAGAACCTCCTCCCGGACGTGCCGCCGACCCTGCTGCCGGAGAACGCCGCCGCGGCGGCCGCCCTCGAGAAGGCCCTGGCCAGCCCCGAAGACATCGCCGCGTTGAAGGCTGTCGCGGCCGACAACCCCACCTACAGTGCCGCGTGGGGCCGGCTCGCCGAATGGGCCTACGGCGAGGGCGACCAGGTCACCGCGTACGCGTTCGCCCGCACGGGTTACCACCGGGGGCTCGACCAGCTGCGCCGCAACGGCTGGCGCGGTCACGGTCCGGTGCCGTGGTCGCACCCGGCGAACCAGGGCTTCCTCCGCTGCCTGAACGTGCTCGCCCTGGCCGCCGCGGCGATCGGCGAGGCCGACGAGGCCGCCCGCTGCGCCCAGTTCCTGCGCGACTCGGACCCGTCGGCCGCCGACGCCCTGACCGGCTGAGCCCTTACAGGCCTTCGGCGACCGCCGCGCCGATCCGTAGCCAGGCCAGCCTGGTCGCCGCGCTCAGCTGTCCGTAGCGGATCGGCTCACCGGAGTCGATGAGCTTCTCGTACGGGGCGAGCATGACCGTGCGGGTGCGGGCCGCGAAGTGCCGGGTGATCGAGGGGACGTCGAGGTCGCGCCGACTGGGCGGCATCGACACCACGGTCACCGCCTGGCGCACCAGCCGGTTGCGGCCGTTCTGCTCCAGGTGGTCGAGCATCCGCGCGGCGGTCTCCGCCGAGTCGTTGCGGGCCGACATCGTGACCACGAGCTGGTCGGTCGCGTCGATCGCGGCCTGCCAGTTCTCGGCGCGCACGTTGTTGCCGGTGTCCACGAAGATCAACTTGTAGAACCGGCTGACCACCTCGCGCAGGTCGCCGAACGACATCGCCGTGAGCATCTCGCCCGCGGTCGCCGACTCATCGGACGCGAGCACGTCGAACATGCCCTCGCCCTGCGACCGGACGTACTGCGACAGGTCGCCGACCCGGCCGTGCGCGCCCTGGAAGTGGTCGAGGTCGCGCATCAGGTCACGCACGGTGCGGGAGTGGAAGTCCTGGATCGCCCGCATGCCGAGCGTGCCCTGGGTCTCGTTGTTGTCCCAGGCCAGGACGTATCCGCCGCGGCTTTGCCCGAACGTCATCGAGAGCAGCAGCACGGCGACGGTCTTGCCCGCGCCACCCTTCGGGTTGACGACCGTCACCTGGCGGAGCCCGCCGAAGTTCCGCCGGATCGTCTCGATGAGGTGCCGGTGCTCCTGCTCCTTCTTGCCCGGCCCGGGCCGCATGAGCCCGAACGTCGTGCGGCGCAGCGCGCCCCGGAGACCCATGGTGGCGACCGGGTTGCTGGGCCGCACCTCCCGTCGCCGGGCGAACTCCTCGGCCGTCGGGATGTACTGCCCGCTCTCGTCGACCCGCTGCTCCTGCTGCGGCCCGGCCGCGTGCGGCTGTGCGTGGGGCTGTGCGTGTGACTGGGCGGCCGGCTGTGCGGCCGGCTGGGTCTGGAACGCGGCGGAGGGCTGCTGGTAGGGGTACGCCTGCTGGGTCGGAAATGCCTGTTGCGCCTGGTAGGCCTGCTGTGCCGAGTATGCCGGCGTCCCCGCCTGCGAACTGGCCGCCGACTGCCACGGCGCCAGCTGCGGCGGTGCCTGCTGGTGCCCCAGCTCCGGGCCGTGTTCTGGACTCTGCTCCGGGCCGTGCTCAAAACCCTGCTCCGGGCCGTGCTCCAAACCCTGCTCGGCCGGCGGCAACGGAATCGCCTGTGGCGGAACCGGCTGCGACAGTCCGGGGTAGCTGATCGACTGCCCGTCCGGGAAGTACACCGGCTGTGCGTCCGGCTGCGGCTGGTCCGGACCCACCGGAGCCGGGCTGGACGGCACGACGTCGGCGGGCGCGCCACCCTCGGCCGTCTGGTTCCCGGTCAGCGTGGCCTCCGGCGCATCGGCGGGCGAGGGCTGCTGCCCACCGGACCCGTTCGGCCCGTCGGTGCCGCTCGGCCGGTAGATCGGATGCGCCCAGGGCGACGTGGGTGTGGGGCTGTCGTCCTCGTGCGGTCCCTCCGTGGCCGGCGGGGTGGTGCTCCACGGCAGCGGCGGTGTGCCGGCCCCGGGGCCGGACACCGGCGCGTCGAAGCCCGGAGTCGTTCCGGGCATACCTGAGACCGGCGCCGGCGGACCCGACCGCGGCGCGGGCACCGGATCAGGCACGGGGGGCGGCCCGAACGGCGCCGCCCCGGACTCGGTACCGGGCGGTGGCCCGAACGGCGCCACTCCGGCGTCGGCGCCAGGTGGTGGCCCGAACGGCAGGGCGCCCGGGTCGGTGCCTGGCGGTGGCCCGAACGCGCCGGGGCCGGGAGCCGGCACCGGTGGTGGGCCGTACGGCATCTCCGCCGGCGGCGGCGCGTACCCGGGCTGGGCATATCCGGGCTGCGGATAACCGGGCTGGGCATACCCGGGCTGGGGGTATCCGGCCTGCCCGGGCGCCGGCGCGTGACCGGCCGGCGGCGGTGGCGCCCCGTACCCGGGCAGGCCAACGGGCGGCTGACCGGGTTGCTGACCGGGCGACTGACCGGGCGGCGCCTCGGCAGGCTGCCCGTAGACCGCGCCCGGTCCGTATCCGGCGGCCGGGGTCGACCAGGGTGCCTGCCCCGGCACCGGCGGACCCGCGGGCGGCGCCACCGGGTACTGGGCGGTGGGAAAGCCCGTGTTCGGAGGCGGGGCGACTGGCGGTGGCGGAACCGGAGGTCCGCCATGCTGGCCGTACTCGGGGCCGGCCGGCTGGCCGGGCTGCCCAGGCTGCACGGGCCCGCCAGGCTGCCCGTACACCGTCGGCCCGGTGGGTTGCCCCGGAGCGGGTCCCCACGGGGAGCCCGGCTGGCCGGGCACCGCGGGCTGCGGAGGCGAAGCCACAGGCGGAGGCGAAACCACAGGCGGAAGCGACGCCGAAGGCGGAGTCACCGGCGCTGGCACCGGTGTGTGCACCGGCTGTGCCGGCAGCCCCGAGCCCGGTATGGCCTCGGCCACTCCGCCCGGTCGCACCCGTGCGGTGCGGTCGCTGTCGGTGTCGCCGGCTCGGTCCTCCGGCGGCCAGATCGGATCTTCCACCGCAAACCTCCTGCCCCATGCCCCCGTGCGTGCTTCCGGGGAAGCCCCGGGAAAGCCTTGCACACAAAGGCCCGTTCTTCACGCCGGTGCGTACACGCCCCACGCCGCGCGCTCCATCCACCAGGTGCGCTTGTGGGTCAGCGAGCCGGCCACCCCGTCGTCCAGGAAGGGGAGTTCGGCGCGCGGCGTCACCGCGACCGCGCGGCCGCGACCACGGCGGACCTCGATCTCGACGCGGCCGCGCCGGCGTACGGCCAGCGCCACCGCGACGTCGAGGACGCCGTCGGCCGGCTTCGGGTCGACGACCAGCGGCAGGCCGTCGAAGGTCGAGTAGCCGGCGGCGTTCGCCACGACCGCGGCGATCAACTGTTCGCGGCCGTTCGACAACACGGCGTCGTCGACGTTGACGGTGGCCTTGAACGGCACCGCCCGGCCCTCGCTGTCGGCGCCGCCGAGCAGCGCGCCGTCGAGGGTGAGCGAGCCGCCGTCGTTGCGGAGCAGGTCGATCCGGCGGACGTGGCCGTCGAGCACGGCGCCGGCCACGGCGGCCGGGTCGCGCGGCAGGCCGAGGCGCGACGCCAGGTCGGGGCCGGTCGGGTCGAGCGGCAGGAGGCCGATCGGGGGAAGGTCGGGCAGGGTGCGGTCGGCCGGCAGGTCCGCCGGCCGCTTGCTCGGCGCCGGGGCGTGTTTGCGGACCAGGCGACGCACGACCGCGCGCACCTGGCCGTCGGCGGCGGCGGCGACCACGAGCCGCCCGTCGGTGGCGAGGGCCGCGTCGATCTCCGCATCCGATCCGGCGTTGACGATCTCGACCTCGGCCCCGGCCGCGCGCAGCGCGTCCTGGCACGCGAGCACGGGGACGCGCGGAGCCGAGCAGCCCCCGGAGGGACCGTCGGACAGCGACAGGATCACGACGCGATGCACCGGGTTCGTCCTTCCCGATCAGGTGGGTTGTAGCCTGTCACCCCGGGGCCGCGGGCCGCTCCAAGGCGCCAGGTGGGCGCCACGGTGGCCCAGGGCCGGGAGGCGAAGAACATGCCAGCGATTGTGCTCATCGGCGCTCAGTGGGGCGACGAGGGCAAGGGCAAGGTTACCGACCTGTTGGGCGAGCGCGTCCAGTACGTCGTGCGGTACCAGGGTGGCAACAACGCCGGTCACACGGTGATCACGCCCGACGGCGAGAAGTTCGCGCTGCACCTGATGCCGTCCGGGGTGTTGACGCCGGGCTGCGTGCCGGTGATCGGCAACGGCGTCGTGGTCGACCCGAAGGTGCTGCTCACCGAGATCGAGGGGCTGGCCGAGCGGGGTGTCGACACGTCGAAGCTCCTGCTCAGCGCCGACGCGCACCTGATCATGCCGCATCACCGGGCGCTCGACCGCGTGGTGGAGCGCTACCTGGGTTCGGCCCGCATCGGCACCACCGGGCGCGGCATCGGACCCGCGTACGGCGACAAGGTCGGCCGCATGGGCATCCGCGCGCAGGACCTGCTCGACACCGGCATCCTGCGCAAGAAGCTCGAGCTGGTGCTGCGGGAGAAGAACCAGATCCTGGTCAAGGTCTACAACCGCAAGGGCATCGACGCCGACTCGGTGGTCGAGGAGTACCTCGGCTACGCCACGCGGCTGCGTCCGTTCATCGCCGACACGCGCAAGGTGCTCGCCGAGGCACTCGAGCGCGACGAGACCGTGCTGCTCGAAGGGGCACAGGCGACGCTGCTCGACGTCGACCACGGCACCTATCCGTTCGTGACCTCGTCGAACCCCACCGCCGGTGGCGCGTGTGTGGGTTCCGGGGTGCCGCCGACCCGCATCAACCAGGTCATCGGCGTGATCAAGGCGTACACCACCCGGGTCGGTGCGGGTCCGTTCCCGACCGAGCTGTTCGACGACAACGGCGCGCACCTGCGCAAGGTGGGAGTCGAATACGGCACAACTACAGGACGGGAGCGGCGCTGCGGTTGGTTTGACGCGGTCGTCGGCCGGTACGCGGTGCGCGTCAACGGGATCACCGACCTCGTGGTCACCAAGCTCGACGTCCTCAGCGGCCTGGACCCGGTGCCGATCTGCGTCGGCTACGAGATCGACGGCGAGCGCGTCGACGACATGCCGATGACCCAGACCGCGTTCCACCACGCCCGGCCGATCTACGAGGAGCTGCCGGGTTGGTGGGAGGATATCTCCAAGGCCCGCACCGAGGCCGACCTGCCCGCCAACGCCCGCCGCTACATCGCGCGCCTGGAGGAACTGTGCGGTTCCCGGGTGAGCGTGGTCGGTGTTGGTCCCGGTAGGGAGGAAAACGTCATCCGGCACGCCCTCCTGCCCTGAACCGCCCGTACCATCTGTCCCCGTGCGCGTACTTCTGATCGGCTCGGGTGGGCGGGAGCACGCCCTCGCCCGTAGCCTCGCCGCCGACCCCGCCGTCACCGCGCTGGTCTGCGCCCCCGGTAATCCCGGCATCGCGAGCGTCAGCCTCAGCGGCGGCGCGCCGGTGGTGCTGGCGCCGCTGGAGGTCACCGACCTCGAGGCCGCCGCGGGGCTCGCGGTCGAGCACCGGGTCGACCTCGTCGTGGTCGGCCCGGAGGTGCCGCTGGTGGCCGGCGTCGCCGACCTGGTGCGGGCCAAGGGCATCGCGTGTTTCGGTCCGTCGCAGGCCGCGGCCGCCATCGAGGGTTCGAAGACCTTCGCGAAGGACGTCATGAGCGCGGCGAACGTGCCGACGGCCCGGGCCAGGACGTGCACCACGCCCGAGGAGGCGGCCGCCGCGCTCGACGAGTTCGGCGCGCCGTACGTGGTGAAGGACGACGGACTGGCCGCCGGCAAGGGCGTGGTGGTCACCGACGACCGCGCGGAGGCCCTGGCGCATGCCGCTTCCTGCGAGCGGGTGGTGGTCGAGGAGTATCTGAGCGGCCCCGAGGTGTCGCTGTTCGTGATCACCGACGGCACGGCCGTGCGTCCGTTGATCCCGGCGCAGGACTTCAAGCGCATCGGGGAGGGCGACACCGGTCCGAACACGGGTGGCATGGGCGCGTACGCGCCGCTGCCGTGGGCACCGGCGGGCCTGGTCGACGACGTGCTGGCGACCGTGGTGACGCCGACGCTGGCCGAGATGCGCGAGCGGGGGACCCCGTTCAGCGGCCTGCTCTACGTCGGTCTGGCGTTGACGCCGTCGGGTCCCCGGGTGATCGAGTTCAACTGCCGGTTCGGGGATCCGGAGACCCAGGTCGTCCTCGCGCTTCTGGAGACGCCGCTGGCCGGTCTGCTGTACGCGGCCGCGACCACGACGCTGGCCGCGCAGCCGACGCTGCGGTGGCGGCCGGAGTCGGCGGTGACCGTGGTGATCGCGTCGGCCGGCTATCCGGCGTCGGCGCGCAAGGGTGACCCGATCCTGGGCGCCGACCGGGTGCCGGGCGTGCTGCACTCGGGCACCGCCCGCCGGTCCGACGGGTCGCTGGTGTCGGCGGGGGGACGGGTGCTGTGCTGCACCGCCACGGGCCCCGACCTGGCGTCGGCCCGGCACGCCGCCTACGCCCTCGTCGACGGTGTCACGATGCCCGGTGCGCAGGTGCGGCCCGATATCGCCCTGCGCGCCGCACGCGGAGAAGTCTCCCTGTAACGCTGAGTGCTCAGGTTCGGGCCGAGCCGTCCGACCTCGGGTACATGTCCGGTAAGCGAGTCGCGCTCGCCGTGTGCGGTGCGGTGCGGTTCGTTGCCCGTGACCGGGTCCTCACGGCGTTCGTGCTGCTCGCCGTGGCCGCACCGCTGTACTTCCTGGCCGGTGTCGGTCCGGCCGCGCTCCAGGTGCAGGTGTTCTGGACGTTCCAGGTCGCGCTCGACGTGGTCTTCGTGGCGATCTGCGTCGCGCTGGCCCGGCAGCCCGGCGGCTACGCCGAACTGCGTCGCCTGTGGCGGGTGGTCGCGTTCATGTGCGCGATGTTCGTGATCGGGGACGGGTCGCAGGTCGTCCTGTCGTTGGCGGAGCCGGGCCTGCGCGCGACGGTCAGCGGCGACGTCCAGAGCGTGGCACTGCTGATCGGCATGGTGCCCACGCTCGTGGTGCTGCTGCGCCACCCGACCAGTCACCACAACCGGTCGGAGAAGTTCCGGAACTGGCTCGATGCGGTGATCGTGCTGCTCGGCGGGTCGGCGTTCGTGTGGGCGACGGTGATCGCCGACCAGGTCGCCGAGGGCGGGCTCACCCAGAAGATCAACGTGCTGGTGAACGCCGCGGTGCTGATGGTCGTGGCGTTCACGGTGATCCGTCTGATGCTCGGCGGCGACCGACTGAAGACCCGGCCCGGCGGCACGCTGCTGGCGGTCGGGTCGTTGACGTTCGCCCTGGCCAGCTGCGGGTCGGCCGTCCAGACGCCGGCGGCGGACCTGGCCGTGACCCAGGCCCTGCGCATCACCCCGATCATGATCTTCATGCTAGGGCTGTGGGTGGAGCTGCGCCCGCAGCACCTGGTCAACGTGGTCTTCGCGCCGGCCCGGCGGTACAGCTTCGTGCCGTACGTGTCGATCGTGCTGACGTTCGGTCTCATGCTCGCGCTCCTGCCGGGCGGGCTCGACGCGCGCGCGTGGGGCGCGGTCATCGCCGTCACGTTGATCACGATGCTGGTGGTGATCCGCCAGCTCGCCGCGTTCGCCGACAACGAGCGGCTGTTCCGTGAGCTGGTGGGGCACGAGAAGCGGTTCCGGGCGCTGCTGCAGCACTCGTCGGACATCACCGCCGTGACCGGCACCGACCGCAGGATCACGTACGTGAGCCCGGCCATCGAGCGGATCCTCGGGGTGCCGCCGGACGAGATCACCGGGACGATGTGGCTGAACCGGCTGCATCCCGACGACCGGCAGAGCGTCGGCGGCCTGCTGCTCGACCTGGCGGCCGATCCGGGCCGGACGGTGACGTTCCAGGCCCGCTTCCGCCACGCCGACGGCTCGTACCGGTGGCTGGAGCTGTTCAGTACGAACCTGCTCGACGAGCCCGGCGTGAACGGCATCGTCAGCAACGCGCGTGACATCACCGACGCGCGCCGGCTGCGCGACAAGCTGCACCATCAGGCGCACCACGACGCGCTGACCGGCCTCGCCAACCGGGCCCTGTTCACCGAGCGGCTGGAGCAGGTCGTGGCCGCCGGCCGGCAGGTCGGCATCTGCCTGATCGACCTCGACGACTTCAAACCGATCAACGACACGATCGGCCACCACGCCGGCGACGCGGTGCTGGTCGCGGTCGGTCAGCGCCTGCGCGACGGGTTCCGCGAGCAGGACCTGGCCGCCCGCCTCGGCGGCGACGAGTTCGCGGTGCTGGTGCCCGACGCCGACGAGACCCTGGTGGCCAAGCTGGTCGAGCGGGTCGACGCGCTGCTGGCCGACCCGGTGGTCGTCGACGGGGCGGTGGTGCCGGTGCGGGCCAGCATCGGCTCGGTGGTCGCCGCCGCGATCACCCCCGACGAACTGCTCCGCCGCGCCGACCAGGCCATGTACGCGACCAAGCGCGCCCGCAAGGCCGCGGTCTAGTCGACGCTGACCTCGGTGTGCCAGATGGCGCTGTCGGCGCCGAGGACGAACAGTTCCACGGTCCTGTCGCGGGCGATGATGCTCGGCGGCGAGAACGCCCGGCCGCCGATCGGCTGCCACTCGTGCCAGACGCCGCCGCGGTAGGCGCGCCGGAACATCGCGCTGTTCTGCCCGACGACGAACACGTCGATGCCGCCGTCGGGCCACGCGACCGCCCGTGGCGGCGAGATCACCGTGCCGCGCAACGGCGTCGGCTCGGTCCACTCCTTGTCCCACGTGTAGTGGTAGACCCCGCGGTTCTCACCGAGCACGAACACGTGCAGCCTGTCGTCGGACTCGACGGCGAACGGGCGGGAGATCGAGATCGCGTCGTCGGTCTGCCAGTGGCTCCACTCGCCGTCCTGGTAGCGCGCGTGCGACAGGCCGCTCTGCGAGTTGATCGCCACCGCGTCGATGCGACCGGGACCGCGCGACAGGACGTGCGGCGGCGTGAGCCAGAGCGACCCGAGCGACGACCACTCGTCACTCCACCCGCTGTCCTCGCGGTACTTGTGCCAGATGCCGAGGTTGGTGCCAAGCACGAAGATGTCGAGCCGGGTCGGTGTCGACCACACCGCCCGCGGCGCGGTGAGAGTGGGACCGCCCGCCTCGCCGGTCATCGACTGCCACTCGGTCCACTCGCCGGCCCGCCACTGGCGGTGCTGGATGGAGTACTTCGGATCGACGGCGAACATGTCGAGGCAGTCGCCGGTGCCGGCGACGGCGTGGGGGACCTGGATCACCTCGCCGGGGATCACCGTCCAGCCGCCCCACTCGCCGTCGATGCGCCAGCGCACCCGGATGATGTGGTCGGTGCCGACCGTGAACAGGGCGATCTTGTCGGCCCCGAGCTCGACGACGTGCGGTGCGGTGATCCACGTTCCCCCGAGCGAACTCCACACGATGGTCCCCTCTCCCATCGGCAAGCTTAGTTGCCTAAGTCGCGTGCACCTCGCTGAGAAATGGCAGCCGCCGGTCGGGCTCGCAAACTACCGTGTGCGGCAGGTCGAGCGCGACGGCCAGGGCCTGCCACTGCTCCAGCGGCAACCGCGTGCAGTGGCTGGCGTCGCCGTCAAAGCGCCAGATGTCGAGCCGACCGGTATTGGCCTGGTGCAGCTGCCACCGCGAGACCCGCGCGATCTCCGGCAGCGCGCGCTGCGCGTAGCCGAGATCCATGTGCTCCAGCACGTCGAACGACACGGCCAGCGCGAACTGCCCGTCGGCGAACGGCAGATCGTGTGCGCCGGCCCGGTGCAGGTACGGCCGCACCTCCGCCGGCGCCTCGGCGATCGCGTATGGGGACCAGTCGGCGCCGTGCGCGTCGACGCCCCGCCGGCGCAGTTCGGCGACGAGGAAGCCCTTGGCGCAGCCGATGTCGAGCACCGGCCCGTCGAGCGAGTACTCCCGGAGCATCGCGACGACGGCGTCGGCGTGCGCCTCGAACGGCGAGGAGGTTCCGGTGTACGAGCAGTAGTTGCTCTTGCCCGTGCCATCGAAGTAGGCGCGGTCGTAGAAGTCGGCGTGCATCACCGTGGTGCCCCGATTCAGGTTCGGAAGGTGTCGGATCAGAGGTGACTGTCAGGTGTTGACCGACCGCCAGAGGCGGCCGAGGATTCCGTCGCTCTGCGCCAGCGCGGGGCCGCCGTGGTGGATGTGCAGCCACTCGGCCGCCCTGAACGCCAGCTCGACGTAGGCGTCGAAGATCAGGTCGGTCTCGTCGGGCTTGCCGGAACCGAGCGGCAGGTCGGGCACGTCGACGATCAGGTAGCTGTTCGGGGCACGGTTGGTCTCGACGGTGCGGCGCACCAGGTTCTGCGCCGCCTCCACGAGGTCGACGTCGGGGTCACCGCGCTCGGCGAACTCGGCGGTGACGTGCTCGATCAGGCTGTCGGGTGCGCGGAGCAGCACCACCAGCGGCAGCTCCGGCCCGAGCTGGCGGAACGTCTGCAGGATCGGCTTGGGGTCGAGGTACGACCACACGGTCTGCCGGGCGATGCCCAGCGGGTCCTCCATCAGCCGGCGGGCGGCCGCCACCTCGGCCCGCTCCACGACCTCGGTGGACGTGTCCGGTCCGAGCTCGAACTGCTCGGCGGCGAGCGCCTTCACGTCCTGGTACGCCCAGTCGAGCAGGTCGGCGAGCAGGGCGCCGACCTCCTGGCTGCCAGCGTGCGGGATGCCGACCACCACGATGCTCGGCGGCACCAGCAGGTTCGGGCGCAGGCCGCGCGGTCGGCTCGCGCACAGCGAGGGCACGCTCATCACCAGGTCGGGCCGCCGGGCCCAGTGCGCGCCGGTCGCGGGTCCGGGTTCGAGCCAATGAGCGGACGTGCGCAGCATGGTGTCGAAGATGGCGAGTTCGATGCGGTGCCGGTCGTCGGCGGTGACCCGCGGGTCGTCGGGCAGCCCCCGGATGCCGGAGACGGCGTCGACCGGATGCGCGCCGACCCGCACCGCGTACCGGGTGGGGTACTTCTGGCCCCGCATGCTGTTGCGGACCGTCGCGCCCCAGTCGCGGCTGTTCTCCAGCAGCGCTCCGGCGACCATGGTGCCGCCCCGGATGCCGACCGCCCGGGTGGCGCCACGCAGCCAGCGGCGGGCCTCGCCGATCGCCTCGTTGAGCTTCTCGGTGGCCTCCAGCCGCATCGGCGCGTCGGACATCTCGGGCGGCAGCCACTCCAGCAGCGAGAGCAGGTGGGTGTGGCTACGGCCGATCACGCGGGCGAGGTCGCGCATCACCCGCGGCGACGGCTCGACGTCCTGGTGCAGCCAGGCCTGCAGGCGTCCCGGTGAGATCCCGATCTCGCGGGCCGCCGCGTTGATGGACAGCCGTCGCTCGGCGAGCGCCTGGATGACCTCGTTGGCCCACCGCTGCCGGGCCTCGTGCGCGGCGCCGCGGGAATCCTCACCCGGACGCTTCGACTGGGCTCCCGACTGGGCGTCGTTCGTCATCACCAGGCCTGAACGTTGGAGGGCTGTGCGTGTCTTCGTCGCTGCAGCGTAGTCGAACTTGACAAAAACTTGAAGTTTCGACGGCCGCGCCGGGGATGCCAACTGAGAATCGTAGGTGATCACTGAAAACAGTTGCACCCGGATTGTGGGCCGGGTCATACTACTGACGGGACATCGCAATCAGCGAAGGTTCCATCCGCCAGGTGGCTGGCGAAGGGCGGTGAAAGAGATGAGGACCTACTACAACGACCGGTACGTGAAGGTCACCAGTGAGTACGTCGCCATTGGCGACCACCGTTACCCGGTGAGCGACCTGCGGGAGATCAGCACCACCCGCGGCCCGATCCACCGCATGGTGGTCCGCACGCTCAGCGGGGGCGTCTCCCTGATGGCCATGGCCATCGTCATGAGCGCGGTCATGCCGGTGGCGATGACCGCGGCGCTCGGGCTCGCGGGTCTGGCCTCGGTCGGCTCGGCATTCGTCCTGAGCCGCACCCACCCGAGGGAGTGGACCCTGTGGGCCAACTTCCACGGCGCGGAACTCGCGCTCCTCAGCACCCGTGACTCCATCGAGGTGGGCAAGCTGAACCGGGCGCTCCGCAAGGCACGCGAACACTGGAACACGCGCTTTCCCGCAGTGAGCTACTAGCCCGGTCACCCCTCGAAGGCCGGGCTTACCGGCCTCGCGAGAGGAACCCGATCGGGGGTGCTCGTGCTCGGGCAACGAAGCCCGGGCACGAGTGAGG
>NZ_BOPH01000015.1 GCF_016863655.1 Virgisporangium ochraceum | reverse complement strand
TCGGGAGGCTCCTAGCGCACCTGAACCCCCGAGATCGCGCGGGCCACGACCAGGCGCTGGATCTCGCTCGTTCCCTCGAAGATCGTGTAGATCTTCGCGTCGCGGTACCACCGTTCCACCGGGTGCTCCCGCAGGAAGCCGGCCCCGCCGAGCAGCTGCACCGCCCGTTCGGTCACCATCACCGCGACCTCACCGGCCTTGAGTTTGCTCATCGAGCCCTCGCCGGCCTCGAACCTCCGCTCGTTGCGGCCCATCCACGCGGCGCGCCACACCAGCAGCCGGGCGGCGTCGATCTCCATGCGCATGTCGGCGAGCGCGAACGCCACCGCCTGATTCTCGATGATCGGCCGGCCGAACTGCACCCGCTGCTTCGCGTAGTCCAGCGCGTACTCGTAGGCCGCGCGCGCCAGTCCCACCGCTTGTGCACCGACCGCGGGCCGGGTGAGCTCGAACGTGCGCATCGCGGCCTGGCCCGACGACCGGGTGCCCTCACGCGCGCGGGCCAGCCGCTCGTCGAGCTTCTCCTTGCCGCCGAGCAGGCAGGAACCGGGTACGCGCACGTCGTCGAGGAAGACGTCAGCGGTGTGCGAGGCGCGGAGGCCGAGTTTGCGGAGCTTGCGGGTCCCGGAAAGCCCGGACGTGCCCGGCGGGACGACGAACGCGGCCTGGCCGCGCGAACCCAGCCCGGGCTCGACGGACGCCGTGACCACGTGCACGCCGGCAATACCGCCGTTAGTGGCGTAGGCCTTCTGACCGTTGAGCACCCACTCGTCGGTGGCCTCGTCGTACCGGGCGCGGGTCTTCATCGCCGCGACGTCGGAGCCGGCCTCCGGCTCGGTGGAGCAGAACGCGGCGACCTTCGGGTCGGCCGGGTCACCGAAGCACTGCGGCACCCACTCGGTGAGCTGCTCGGGCGTGCCGGCGGAGAAGATCGCGGCGACCGCGAGCGACGTGCCCATGATCGACAGGCCGATGCCGCAGTCGCCCCAGAAGAGCTCCTCGGTCGCGACGACCATCGACAGCCCGGCGGGGTCGGCGTAGCAGTTGGCCAGGAAATCGAACGAGTACAGCCCGATCTTGGCGGCCTCCTGGATCACCGGCCAGGGTGTCTCCTCGCGCTCGTCCCATTCGGCGGCGGCCGGCCGCACGGTGCCGGCGGCGAAGCCGTGCACCCAGTCGCGCAGCTCGAGCTGTTCGGGGGTGAGATCGAGGTTCATGCCTTCGGAACCTCGAACAGGTTCGGGATGTCGACCGCCAGGCTCATGTCGCCCTTCGCCTTCAGTTTGCCGCTCATGAACATCAATACCGGGTTGGCGTTACCCGATACGACCTTCACGAAATCCACGGGCGCCACCGTGATGCCGAGCTTCGGGTGCTCGGTGCTCCTCGTCGACGAGGTGGTGCACGTGCCGTCGGCGATGCGGATCTCGTACGTGTCGGAGCCGTTGGCGCCGCCGGTGATCGTCCACTGGATCACGGCGTCGAGGCCGGCGGCCCGGTCGCGGCGGAACGACTCCGGCATCCGCGCGAAGATCCCGTCGAGGACCGCCTTGCGCTGCTCGCCGTTGAGGAGCCGCTCCATCTCGCGCGACGGCGTCGTCTTCACCAGACGGGCGAACTCCGTCGGCGTGATGTCGGCGTAGTCGTCGATGTTCGAGAAGTCGCGCACCCGAGGAGCGTAATCAGGCGACCATTCCCACGACCACCAGCATCGCGAGGACGACCGCGACCCCGGCGATCGTGGCGACCTGCACCGGCGTGCGGCCCTGCCGCGGCGCGTAGGCCAGGCCGGCGGCCACCAGCGCGCCCACGAGCAGACCGCCGAGGTGACCGGCGATCGAGATGTTCGGGATCGTGAACGTCAGCACGAGGTTGATGACGAGCACCGGCACCACGCTCGACGTGTCGCGGCGCAGCCGCTTGAGCACCACGAACAGCGCCGCGAACATCCCGAAGATGGCACCGGACGCGCCGGCGGTGATCGAGCCGGGCGAGAACAGGTAGGCGGCGATCGAGCCACCGAGACCGGAGAGCAGGTACAGCGCGAGGAACCGCACCGGGCCGAGCGCGGCCTCCAGGTTGCGGCCGAGCATCCACAGCGCCCACATGTTCAGCAGCAGGTGAACGATGCCGTAGTGGATGAACATCGCCGTCACGAGGCGGTACACGGCGCCGTCGTCGATGCCGGTGTAGACCTCGCCGACCTGCGAGCCGGGCGGCACGAAGTTGCTGGCGATCTCGTACGTCGGCGCGAAGCTGCCGAACATCATCTGCAGCTTGGTGACGCCCGTGAACAGTCCGCTGCCGAGCACGGCCGGCACCCCGGCGATCAACGCGCCGGCCAGGAGACCCACGACGTTCAACGCGATGAGCGCGATCGTGACGTAGCCGGCGTAGCCGGCGCGGGTGCCGCCGAACGCGGTGAGCGGCTGGCGCTGGGTGCGCCGGCCGGCGTGGACACACTCGGGGCACTGGAAGCCGACCGACGCCTCGGTCATGCAGTCAGGGCAGATCGGCCGCCCGCAACGGTTGCAGGTGACGTAGGTCTCGCGGCCGGGGTGGCGGTAGCAAACCGGAACGGCGGGCGCGGTCATGCACTGAAGCGTACCGACCTGCCCGCCGTTCCTGGATTCCCGCCAGGATCGCTGGCGATCCTGGCCAGCTTCACAGCCGCTGGCCTTTCGGCGCCGCGCGCGGCGTTCTACCGCTCGATGTCGACGCGCTCGATCACGATGTCCTCGAGCGGCCGGTCCTGGCGGGTCTTCGCCTGCCCGATCGCGTCGACGACGCGCTTGGACTCCTCGTCGGCGACCGTGCCGAAGATCGTGTGCTTGCCGTTCAGCCACGTGGTCGGGCCGAACGTGATGAAGAACTGCGAGCCGTTGGTCACCGGCCGGCCGGTGTTCGCCATGCCGAGCAGGTACGGCCGGTCGAACTGCAGGTCGGGGTGGATCTCGTCGGCGAAGGTGTAGCCGGGGCCGCCGGTGCCGGTGCCCGTCGGGTCGCCGGTCTGGGCCATGAAGCCCTCGATCACCCGGTGGAAGATCACGCCGTTGTAGTACGGCCCCGAGCCGGGAGCACCGGTCTTCGGGTTGGTGTACTCCTGGGTGCCTTCGGCCAGTCCGATGAAGTTACGGACCGTCTTCGGGGCGTGGTTGTCGAACAGTTCGACCCGGATCCGTCCGAGCGTGGTGTGCAAGGTCGCGAAAGTCACCGAGGGTTCCCTCTCCTTCTCGTCGTACCGCCGACCACCGTAACCGAACGCGTTCGTGCGGCCTCCCGCCGGGCGGGTGAGGAGCTTTCACGTGATCCGCCGTTTGGGCGACGACGAACCGGGTGAAAGGGCAGTATGGCGCGTAGCGGACAGCACGTGATACGAGCCTGGTCGCGGGGTATGAGCAGAAGTGCAGAAGTGGCGTCCAACCAGAGGCCGCCGTTTATCGGAGGTGGAACCAGATGTTTCGACGGCGTCAGGCACAGACGCACCGTAAGCAGATGCGCAACGAGCTCATGGAGAGCTTGACCCATCTGCGGCTCGCCGCGAGTCACGGCGCCAGCGGTACGGCCAGTTACCTCGGTCCGCGCTACGACGCGGCCAAGAACTCGGCCAAGTCGGCCAGGAAGTCGGCCGGTCCGGCCGCGCGTAGGGCCAACCGCGCCACCGCCGCCGCCGTGATGCCGTTCATCGTCGCTGCCGGGCGTAACGCCAAGAAGGGCAAGGCGAAGGTCACGCGGCAGGAGACCAGCACGCGGCGTTGGCCGATGGTGCTGGGCGGCCTGCTCGCCGCCGGTGCGGCGGTCGGTGCCGCGGGTGCGGTGATCGCACGCCGTCGCGCCAACCGTGACCAGTGGGAGGAGTACGGCAGCACCCGTTCGACGGGCAACAGCCGTACCGACTCGATGATCGACTCGGCCAGGTCCACGCTGGACACCGGGCGGGACAAGGTGCAGTCGCTCGCGGAGTCGGCCAAGGAGCGGGCCGCGGAGATGACGGGCTCGCGTTCGTCGGCGCCGTCGTCGCCCTCGTCCTCGCCGTCCTCGGCCTCGTCTTCGGCGTCGTCCTCGGTGACGTCGCCGGAGTTCGGCTCCCGCGAGGACCTCTACGGCAAGGCCGGCTCGAACGGCCGTCCGTAAGGTTGACCACGCTGCGGTCCCGGGGCCCCTCGACGGGGTCCCGGGACCGACGCATGTCTACAGCCAGCCGGACCGGCGGAACGCGCGGTACATGATGGCGGTGACCACCAGCAGGATCGCCCACACGGCGGGGTAGCCGAACCGCCAGTCGAGCTCGGGAATGTACTTGAAGTTCATCCCGTAGATGCCGGCCAGCGCGGTCCACACCGCGGCGATACCGGCCCAGGCGGCGATCTTGCGCATGTCGTTGTTCTGGTCGACGGTGACCTGCGCCAGCCGCGCCTGGAGCACCGAGTTCAGCAGGTCGTCGAAGTACAGCACCTGCTCACCGGCCCGGTTCAGGTGGTCGTGCACGTCGCGGAAGTAGCGGCGGATCTCCTTCGGCAGGTCGACCACCTCGCGGGTCACGAGACCGTTCAGCGGACGCTGCAACGGCAGCACCGCCCGCTTGAACTCCATCAGCTCGCGTTTGAGCTGGTAGATCCGCTGGATGCGGCCGCTGCGGTGGCGGCCGGCCCGCGACTCGGTGGCGAACACGACCTCCTCGATGACGTCGATGTCGTCCTCGATCGAACCGACGACATCGAGGTACACGTCGACCACCAGGTCGTAGACGGCGTACGCGACCGCCCACGGCCCGTGCCGGAGCAGCTCCGGCCGCTGGTCGAGCTGGCTGCGGATGCGGCCGAGGTTGCAGGCGTCGCCGTGGCGCACCGTGATGATGAAGTGCTCGCCGATGAACATCATCATGTCGCCGGTCTCGACGATCTCGCTGTTCGCCGTCAGTTCCTCGTGCTCGACGTAACGCGCCGTACGCATCGTGCAGAACGTCATGTCGGCGTAGCGCTCGACCTTCGGCCGCTGGCCGCGCGTCACCGCGTCTTCGACCGCGAGCTCGTGGAGAGCGAAGGTCTCCGCGATGTGACCGAGCTGCGCCGCCGTGGGCTCCTTGAGGCCCAGCCACACGAACCCGTTGCCGTGCTCCCTGGCCCGGTGCAGCGCCTCGGTGTAGTGCAGGCGCTCGGGCCGGCGCACGCCGTCGAGGTAGAGACCGCACTCGACGATCGCGTCGTTCTCCGACGCCTCGACCGCCGGCTCG
This sequence comes from Virgisporangium ochraceum, assembly GCF_016863655.1. GTDB lineage: Bacteria > Actinomycetota > Actinomycetes > Mycobacteriales > Micromonosporaceae > Virgisporangium > Virgisporangium ochraceum. The sequence goes on along the minus strand of NZ_BOPH01000015.1, from coordinate 90,844 downwards.
TCGGGAGGGGTGGCGTGGGTGGTGTTGAGCATTCGGCTCATCACCCGGACGGGGGCCTTGAAGGCCCGCGGTAACACTCGTTCGACAGGCAGCTCAGCCATGCCAACCCTCCCCTCACGTGGTGCGCGCAACCGGACCCGGGCGCCCGGACGAGGCTACGCCGCGTGGTTGACGGGTGGGTAAACGCCCGATAGTGCCCGGAGACAGAGCACCGGGCGGGTCGCCGCGGATGGGTGGTGTGCTGGCGACCCACCCGGTACTCGGGGGGCGGGAGGTGATGTTCACGCATTCCGGCGGCCCGGCCGGTCTGCTGCCTCGCAGCTTGATCTACCGGGAAGCGCCAAGGAATAGGTTGGACATCACATTTCAGTTTCGGTTACCGGGAGGTTACGCCTGGATGTCACTGATTGCGTTGGCCAGGCGCTTCACGCCTTCTTCGACGTCTTCGACCTTGACCGCCGAGTACGCGAGCCGCAGCGAGTGCCGACCGCCCTCGAGCAGGAAGTCGCTGCCCTTCACGATCGCCACGCCCCGCTTCTCGGCGGCCGGCAGCAGCGCGTCGACGTCGACGGTGTCGGGCAGGTCGACCCACAGGAAGTAACCGCCGTCTGGCTCGGTGAACGTGACGCCCGGGATGTGCTTGCGCAGCGCCGCGGCGAGCGCGGTGGCCCGCTCGCTCAGCGCGGCGTTCACCGTCGCGATCGACCGGTCGATGTCGCCGGAGACGCAGAACTGGTGCACGATCGCCTGCGCGACCATGCCGGGCGAGATGTACAGGTTCGTCGCGCGCTTGACGATGTCGGCGATGAGCGCCTTCGGACCCACCAGGTAGCCGACCCGCACGCCCGGGCAGACCGTCTTGGTGAACGAGCTGGCGTGCACCACGCTGTCGTTCTCATCCATCGAGAGCATCGAGGGCAGCGCCTCGCCCCGGAACCGGATGTCGGCGTACGGGTCGTCCTCGAAAATCGTGAAGCCGTACTCCTTCGCCAGGGCGAGCAGCTCGCGCCGCTTGGCGAGGCTCAGCGTCACACCGGCCGGGTTCTGGTAGTTCGGGATGATGTGTGCCAGCTTGGGCCGGGCGCCGCCTTCGAGCAGCTTGCGCAGCTCGTCGACGTCGAGGCCGTCGTCGGCCAGGGTCACCTGGTGGACGCGCGCGCCGAGGTTCCTGAGGTTGAGCAGCGTGCGGTCGTAGGTGGGCCGCTCGACGACGACCTCGTCGCCCGAGCCCACCAGGTACTCGAACAGCAGCGCGTCGGCCTGCAGCGACCCGTTGGTGACCAGCACCCGCTCCGGCTCCACGCCGTGCTTGTCAGCGATCCACTTTCGCAACGGCGGGTAGCCGACCGCCGTGCCGTACGCCGTGACGCCCGCCGGGTCGGCCTCGAAGGCGCGGGTGGCGGCCGCCGACAGCCCGGTGACGTCGACGATGTCCAGGCTGGGGGCACCGCGTGCGAAGGAAATCAACTGCTGCGTGGTCATGCGCACAGAGTATCGGCGGCCCGGGAGCGCCCCGCGAGTGCATTGTCAGGCCGGGACGGGCACCCAGCAGCGCAGGATGTCGCGGACCGAGATGACACCCTGCACCTGGTTGTCGTCGAGCACGACGAGGTGCCGGAAGCCGCCGCGCACCATGGCCTGCGCGGCTTCCTCGATGGTCCAGGTGGGAGCGGCGTACACGACGTCCCAGGTGATGTGGTCGGCGGTCTCCTCGGTGTCGGGGTCGAGCCCACGTCCGAGGGCGTTGAGGATGTCGCGCTCGGTGATGATGCCGAGGCCTTCACTGTCGGGATCGTGCACGACGGCCGAGCCCACCTTGCGCTCGGACATCAGTTCGGCGGCCTGCCGGAGCGTGTGCCCCGGCCCGACCTGGAGCACGGTTTTGCTCATCGCCTCGTGAACCAGCATGGCGCACCCCACTTCGATGTGACCGCGCCGGGAGGAGCGCGGCGGTGGACGCACAGTACGGACATCCTCACGGGCCGGTCGGCATGTCACAAGTGCTGCGGGCGGCCCGGGTGCGGAATTGAGCCGTAAGTGTCCCGGCACGTGGAAATACTGGGGGTCATGCGCTTTCTGTACGACTCACCGCCGCCGTACGACCTCACCTTCGACGACGTGTTCATGGTTCCGGGTCGATCCGCCATCGACTCCCGCTACGCCGTCGACCTCGCCGCCAGGGACGGGTCGGGCACGACGATCCCGCTCGTGGTGGCGAACATGACCGCCGTGGCCGGCCGCCGCATGGCCGAGACCGTCGCCCGGCGTGGCGGTATCACGGTCATCCCGCAGGACATCCCGATCGACGTGGTGGCCGAGGTGGTGTCCTGGGTCAAGGAGCGGCACCTCGTGCACGACACGCCGATCACGTTGGGCCGCACCGACACCGTCTCCGACGCCCTCGCGCTGCTGCCCAAGCGCGCGCACGGCGCCCTGGTGGTGGTCGAGGACGGCCGGCCGGTCGGCGTGGTCACCGAGCGCGACTGCCTCGACGTCGACCGCTTCACCCAGCTCGGCCAGGTGATGACCCGGTCGCCGTTCACGTTGCCGGCCGAGATCACGCCCGAGGACGCGTTCAACCGGCTGACCGCCGCCCACCACCAGCTCGCGCCGGTGGTCGACCGCAACGGTCAGCTGCAGGGCGTGCTGACCCGCAAGGGCGCGCTGCGGGCCACCCTCTACAAGCCGGCGGTCGACGCCGAGGGCCGGCTCCGGGTCGGCGCCGCCATCGGCGTCACCGGCGACGTCGCCGGACGGGCCGACAAGCTGCTCGCCGCGGGCGTCGACCTGCTCGTCGTCGACACCGCGCACGGCCACCAGGAGCGCATGATCCGCGCGCTCCAGGCGGTCACCCGGTTGAAGCCCACGGTGCCGGTGGCGGCCGGCAACGTGGTCACCGCCGCCGGCGTGCGTGACCTCGTCGAGGCCGGCGCGAGCATCGTCAAGGTCGGCGTGGGTCCGGGCGCGATGTGCACCACCCGGATGATGACCGGCGTGGGCCGGCCGCAGTTCTCCGCGGTGCTCGAATGCGCCGCCGAGGCCCGGCGGCTCGGAGCGCACGCGTGGGCCGACGGCGGGGTCCGCAACCCGCGCGACGTCGCGCTGGCACTCGCGGCCGGGGCGTCGAACGTCATGGTGGGGTCGTGGCTCGCCGGTACGCACGAGTCGCCCGGCGACCCGATGCGCGACCCCGACGGCCGCATCTACAAGGAGAGCTTCGGGATGGCCTCGGCCCGCGCGGTGCACCGGCGCACCGCGGAGGACACCGCGTACGAGCGGGCCCGCAAGGCCCTGTTCGAGGAGGGCATCTCCACCGGACGGATGTACCTCGACCCGCGGCGTCCCGGGGTAGAGGACATCATCGATGCTATGGTCGCCGGCGTCCGCAGCGCGTGCACCTACGCCGGCGCCGCCGACCTCACCGAGTTCGCGGAGCGGGCGGTGGTCGGCGTACAGAGCCAGGCCGGATACAACGAAGGGAAGCCTTTGCCGGATGGATGGTGAGGCTCGCACCGCATCGCGATGGCCGCTGGTGTTCGGTGGCGTGGTCGCGTTCGGCCTGCTGGTCACGGCGAGCGGGCTGGTTCTCGCCTCGGTTCCGGTCACCGTGCAGGGCGTGTGCCTCACCGTGGCCGGCCTGATCGGGTTGGTGCTCACCGGGCTGCGTGGCGTGCCGGTCCGCGGCCGCCTGCCGTACCCGGTTCCGTGGACGCTGACGGCCGGCGCGCTGGTCCTGGTGGCGACAGCGGTCGAGAGCGCACGGAGTTCGCCGTCCCCGTGGGCGCCGCTCGGCCTGCTGGTCGGCGTCGCGCTGCTCGGCATCCCGGTCCGGGCGCTGCCCCCCGCGCCCCGTCCGCGTGCCACCGTGGCGCTCGTGCTGGTCGGGCTGGTGCTGATGGTCGGTTACGAAGTCCTGCAGCACCTCCTCTCGCCGGAGCCCGGCGACCTGCCGTCGTACCTGGCGGCGGTCGGGATGCCGTTGGCCGCGGCGGTCGCGGCCGGCGCGCTGGCCGTGCTGGCCGCCACCCGGGGCCCGGCCGCCCGGGCCGCCGCCGCCGGTGGCCTGGTGCTGGTGTCGGCCGGGCTGTTCCTGGCCGAGGCGGCGGGCAACCACTGGTGGCTCCGGCAGACGCTCCCCGGCTATCCGACCGGCAACACCGGGGTCGCGTTCATCGCGGTGCAGACCTCCAGCGCCTACGAGAGTTCGGCGTCGTTCAGCTTCGGGCCGCCGACCGACGTGACGACGGTGCTCCTCGTGCTCGGGCTCGCGCTCACGGTCGCCGGATGGTGGTGGGCGGCGGTACGCCGGCGCGCCGGATAGGGTGCACGCCATCATGATGGGACGCATCAGGCATTGGTGGGTCGCCGCCGGTGTGGTAGTCGTCGCGCTGGGTGCGGCTGCCACCGAACTGGCGGTCGACGACGGTTTCGGGTCCGCCCTCAAGGCGTTCGTCGCCGGTGCGCTCGCCGCGCTGGTCGCGGTGCTCGCGCTGACGCTGCCGGGCGTCGACTGGCGCGGTCTGCTGCTCGGCGCCTTCTTCATCGGCTCGGGCGTCGCGGCGTGGGTGTTCATGGACGAGCCGCTCGTCATCTGGGCGTTGATCGGGGTCCAGGGCGTCTTCTGCCTGATCTGGGGCTGGCCGTACCTGTCGAACCTCCGCGAGGGCGTCAGGCTCGGCGCCACCTGGCTGGGCGTCGCGTACTGGGTGCTCGGCGTCATCGGCGCGCTGCTGGTGTTCGACGTCGGGGTCACGGCGCAGCGGGTCGCCTATGCCGGTATCGCCGGGCTCGCCGTCGCTGCGGTGGTCGGGCTCGTGCGCAGCGGCGCCGACCTCACGGTCGGCATCGTCGCGGCGTTCCTGTTCGCGCTCGCGGCGCTGCTGCTGTCGGGCTCGGGCAACCTGTTCGAGACCGTGCACACCGTGCCGCCGGGCAAGTGGGGCGCCAGCTTCGAGGGCCGGTTCTGGGGCGGCGAGTACCTGCTGTACCACCCGAACGCGTTGGCCGGGCTGGCGGTCATGGTCGCCATCCGCGTGGGTCCCGACAAGCTGTTCGCCGCGTGGCAGCGGCTCGCGGTGACGGCGCTGGCCGGCTTCATGGTGTACGCGACCAACTCGCGCACCGCGTTCGTGCTGCTGGTCGCCGGCGGCGGGCTGCACGCGGTGATGCTGTGGTGGCGCCGCCGCCGGGACATCCCGGGCCTGCCCGACTACGGCGACACCCGGCGCACGCTCGTCGCGGCCGCGGTTCCGTTCCTGGTGCTGGCTCTGGTGCTGATCGTGTCGGGCGGGCAGGGCTTCATCTTCAAGGAGCGGTACGGCAGCGGCGGGGTCACCAGCGGCCGCGTCGACACGTGGAAGTTCGTCGTGGACGAGTGGAAGGCCGCGCCGGTCACCGACAAGCTCTTCGGCGACACGAAGACGGCGCGGGCCGTGGTGGAACGGCCGGGCGGCGAGGGGCTGCTGCTACCCACCGACAGTTCGGCGGTCGGGTCGCTACGCCGCGGGGGAGTGCTCGGCGTCGTCGCGTTCCTGTTCGGGCTCGCGCTGCTGCTGTGGCACGGCCTCGCCTGGGTCATCCGCCGCGGACCGCCGGCACCGGCTTGGTTCGCGATGGCCGCTATCGCGTCTGTGCCGACGTTGGCCCTCAACGACTGGCTGCTGGGTGGCACGGGCGGAACGTTCTGGATCCTGCTGCTCGCCGGCGAGGCGTACCTACTGGCCAGGCGTCAGGCTGTGCTTCCGAAATCCCGCACAAGAGCCGCAGCGTAACCGCTTCCGCTTCGCTGCAGCGGTCACGCTGCGTCCCAGGAGACCGTATCCGTGTAGGCCTGCCCGCCGCGGGTGCCGCTGACCTCGACGGTGTTCTTTCCGGCGGTGAGGGTCACCGGCCAGGTGTAGACGCCCGGCGTCACGGTGGTGGCCTGGCCGGCGGAGACGCCGTTGATCGTCAGCGTCACGTCGGGCAGGGTGCTGTAGACCTTCACCGTCGTGGGGCCGGCCGTGCGGTTCGTCCACCGCTTGCTGGTGATGTGGGCGAACGGCGCGTCGGTCCACACCGCCTTGTAGAAGTAGAACGCGTCCTTGCGGACCTTCCGGTCGTACGTCACCAGGCCCTTGTCGTTGCGGCCCGCGGTGTCGCCCTCGGCCCGCATGTCGGCGGCGAAGTCGAACATGTTCCAGACGAACGTGCCCCACAGGTACGGCCGGGCCGCGATCTGCGCCCAGTACCGCTCGTGGAAGAACGACTGGTATTCCTCCGGATGCCAGGTGCCGCCGGCGGCCGGCGGGGTGATGCCGGCGTCGTGCTGGTTCACGCTGGCGCCGGCGCCGTACTCGCTCAACCCGACCGGACGGTTCGGGTGGGTCGTGCGCACGTTGTCGAGGAACGGGCCGAGCTGGTCGCAGTTGCCGTAGTACCAACCGAAGTAGCGGTTGTAGCCGGCCGCGACCGCGTGCTTGTCGAGCCCGCCGTTGATGTGCACCTGCGCGTGCGCGTAGGCCGACCAGCGGGTCGGGTCCTCCTCGACGACGAGCTTGGCGAGCTTGTCGAGCACCACGTTGGTCGGCGGGTCGTCGACCTGCTGCTCGTTGCCGATGCCCCAGAACACCACCGACGGGTGGTTGTAGTTCTGCCGGATCATCTCGCGGATCTGCTGCTCGACGTTCGAGGTGAACGCGTCGCCCAACGTGATGTGCTCGACCAGCGGGATCTCCGTCCACACCAGGTAGCCGCGCTGGTCGGCGAGCGTGTAGACGGTCTGGCTCTGCTGGTAGTGGGCGGTGCGCAACGCGTTGACGCCCATCTCGTCCATGAGGTCGAAGTCGGCGGTCTCGTCGGCGGCAGACACCGCCCAGCCCTTGTCGATCCGGTCCTGGTGCCGGTTGACGCCGTGCAGCGGGTGCCGCTTGCCGTTGAGGATCAGGCCGTTCGCGGCGTCGAGGGCGATCGTGCGCAGGCCGAGCGGCTCGGTGACGACGTCGGTCACCGTGCCCGTGTCGGCGTCGATCACCTCGGCGCTGGCCTTGTAGAGGTACGGGTCGGACCTGCCGTTCCAGCGGTGCGGCTTCGGGATCTCCACCGTGCGCACCACGCGCGCGAGGCCGCCGGCTGGCACCGTCACGTCGTCACCCGACGCCGTTGCCACCGGAGCGCCCGTCGCGTCCGCGACGAGCGCGCGCACGGCGACCTGGCGGGTGGTGGCGCTGCTGTTGCGCACGAGCGTGGTGACCTCGACGGTCGCCGACTGGTCGGTGAGCGCGCGCTGCTTCAGGTAGACGCCGGGACCGGCGTGGTCGAGCGGGTCGATCGACAGCGGATCGGTGACCCACAGCCCCACGCCGCGGTACAGGCCGCCGAAGACGGTGAAGTCGCCGTTGAGCGGCGCGACGTTCTTGTTGAGCGAGTTGTCGACCCGCACGGAGATGACGTTGTCGGCACCGGGCTTCAGCGCGTCGGTGACGTCGAACCGGAACCGCGCGAACCCGCCCTCGTGCTGTCCGACGTGACGGCCGTTGACCCACACCTCGGTGACCAGGCTCGCGCCGTCGAACTGCAGGTACACGCGACGACCGGCGTACCCGGCCGGCGCCGTGTAGTGACGGCGGTACCAGCCCGCGCCGCGCTCGTAGTTGTTGCCGCCGTCCTGGCCGTCCTTGCCGTTCCAGGTGTGCGGCACGTCGACCTGGCTCCACGAGCCGTCGTCGAACTTCGGTTGAGCCGCGTCCGGTACGTCGCCGAAGTGGAACCGCCAGCCCGCGTCGAGGCTGACCCACTTGCGGGTCGGCCCGGTGGGCAGCCACACCCCGGCCGGTGACTGGCCCAGGACGGACGGTGCCGCGGCGGCGAGCCCTGCAGCGAGGACCACGAGGCACGTCGCTACGACCAGGGCACCGTGCAGGCGCAGCCGATTCGGCATCAACCGTCCTTTTATGAGTTGTGTCGCTGAACTATACGGATGGACGCTGACGGTGGTAGCGCAGGTTGCCCGTTCGGCGGCCGAAGGTACGGTCTTGCGTCATGGTGTCCAGTCCCGACGTCACCGTCGTCATACCGACGCTCAACCGACCCGAACTGGTGACACGAGCGGTCCGCAGTGTGCTCGACCAGACACTCCGGAACCTCGAGGTGGTCGTGGTCGTCGACGGTCCCGACGAGGCGACCCACAAGGCGCTCGCGGCGCTGGGCGACGACCGGCTGCGGGTCCAGGAGCAGCCGCGACGCGGCGGGGCGCCGGCGGCGCGCAACGCCGGCGTCCGCGCCGCGCGCGGTGAGTTCGTGGCGTTCCTCGACGACGACGACGAGTGGCTGCCCGGCAAGCTCCAGGCCCAGGTCGACCTCGCGCGCGGCGGGAAGGTCGCGACGCCGATCGTCATCACCCGGCTGTTCGTGCGCACGCCCCGCACCGAGTTCGTGCTTCCCCGGCGGCTGCCCGACCCGGGTGAGCCGATCAGCGAGTGGCTCACGGTGCGTAAGGGCCCGTTCCACGGCGACGGCTTCATCCAGACCTCGACGATCATGGCACCCACGGCCCTCTTGAAGGAGGTGCCGTTCAAGGAGGACCTGCGGCGGCTCCAGGAGATGGACTGGTCGCTGCGGGCACTCGACCGCGACGGTGTCGACCTGCTGATCGTCGATGAGCCGCTGGTGGTCTGGTACGCCGACGAGAACCGGCCGCGGATCAGCGACGACGCTCCCATCCGGGCGTCGCTGGCCTGGCTGCGCGGCGTGCGGCCGCTGGTGACCAGGCGCGCCTACGCCGCCCTGGCGATGACGCAGGTCAGCTCGATGGCGGCGCAGAGTCACAGCCCGAAGGTGTTCGGCACGCTGCTGTACGAGTCGGTGCGGCACGGGCGTCCCGGCGTGCGCGACGTCGTCACGTTTGCCCAGATCTGGCTCGTTCCGACCCGACTGCGCCGGATCGTCCGGGACAAGCTCATCGCTCGCCGTGGGGGCCACTGATCAACCACCTCCTCCGTCACACACGCACCAGGAGTAACGGGGGTTGTCGGCGGCCGGGCACGGGCTACGCCGGTCCGCCGACCCCCATCGTGCTACCTCGGGATAGGTTGCGGCGGTGAAATTGCTGCGCCGCCGCGGAGCCCGGCTGGTCGGAGCCGGCCTTGCCGACCAGGTCGTGGTGGCGCTCGCGAACGCCGGCAACAGCCTGGTGGCGCTGCTCCTGCTGCCCGACACGGGCCGGGCCGGCGTGCTCGTGCTCGCGCTGGCCGTCGGCTACGCGGCGGTGTCGCTCAACCGGGCGTTCGTGGGCGAGGTGCTGCTGGCCCTGGCGGCCCGGTTCGAGCCGGCCGACCGGGCCCGGCTGATCCGCGACGGGCTGGCCGCGGCGCTGGTCACCGGGCTGCTGACCGCGCTCGTGCTGGTGGTGGTGCGCCTCCTGGCGAGCGCCGACCTGCGCGACCTGGGCTGGATCGCGCTGGTGATCCCGGTGGTGATGCTGCAGGACACGGCGCGGTTCTCGCTGCTCGCGCAGGCCCGCCAGCAGCAGGCGCTGCTCAACGACATCGGGCTCGTCGTGGTGCAGGCCGCGGCGGTGGTCACGCTCGCGGTCACCCACCATGTGACCGCCGGAGGGCTGGTCCTGTGCTGGGGACTGGGCGCGCTGGCCGGCTACACGGGCTATGTCCTGCGCGGCGGTCCGCTGCCCTGGCGGGGTGACCCGAGGCGCTGGCCGGCGCAGACCCGGCGCCTGGCCGGCTGGTTCACGGCGACGGCCGTGGTCGGTCAGGTGCACACGCTGCTGGTGACGTTCCTGATCGGTGTGGGCCTGTCGACGGGTGCGGTGGCGCTGTTCCGGCTGGTGCAGGTCACGGTGCTGCAGCCGGTGCAGAACTTCAACCAGGCGGTCACGAGCCTGCTGGTGCCCCGGTTGAGCAGGGCCGCGGTGATGGCGAAGGAGCAGGTCAACGTCCAGCTCCGGAAGATCATGACACCGCTCCTCGTGCTCGCCGTCGCGCTGGTGCTGGTGGGCGGACTGCTGGCCCAGGTGGTCTTCCCGCTGGTCCCGAAGTACGAGGACGCCGCTCCGTTGGCCTGGCCGGTGCTGCTGCAGGCGGCGATCTATCTGCTGCAGGCGCCGGTGCTGGCGGCGCTGCGTGGCATGCACCGCGGCCCGCTGCAGTTCCTGCAGTACGTGGTGTTCGCGGTGGCGAGCGTGGCCGGACTGGCGATCGGCGCCGCGACCGGTGAACTGCTCACGGCGGCCTGGGGCCTGGTGGCGGGTACGTTGGTCGGCTTCGCGACGGCCCTGCTCCTCTACCGCCGCGCCCTGCGCCGCGACCCGGCCGGCCGCCGCGCCCCCCGCCCGGTCCGCCGCCCGAAACGCCGCCTGCCGAGGCCCCCCGCCCGCCAACACACACCCGCGTAACGCCCGCCCGCACCGGCCACCACCCGCGCCGACTAGCACACCCGCGCCCGCCTGCGCCGGCCAGCTCCCCCCGCCCGACGTCCATCCGCGCCGCCAGCACGCCCCGGCCCGACGCCCTCCACGCGCCGGTCAGCACGCCCCGGCCTGACGCCCCGCCCGCGCCGATCTTGCAGTTGTGGCCGCCCCTTTGTCGCACTTTTTAGCGCTTTGTCGGGGGCCACAAGTGCAAGATCGGCGCGGGAGTGGGGGCGGTGGCGCGGAGACGGTGGCGCGGAGACGGTGGCGCGGAGACGGTGGCGCGGAGACGGTGGCGCGGAGACGGTGGTGCGGGAGAGGGTGCGGGGGAGCGGTGGCGCGGGAGAGGGGCGTCAGCGGCGGCCCGCCAGGTCGGCGTACAGGGCGACCAGCGCCTTCGTACCCACCGCCGGCGTGAAGGTCGACTCGTACCGCGCCCTCGCCCGGGTGCTCACCGCCGCGGCCGTGGCCGGGTCGGCGAGGTCGGTGGCGGCGGCCGACAGGCCCTTCGCGAAGTCGGCGGGCGGCACGATCCAGCCGGCGTCGCCCACCACCCAGGGGATGCCGCCCATCGAGGTGCCGAGCACCGGGCGTCCCGCGGCAAGGGCCTCGATCGCGATCGTCGGGAGGACGTCGGCCCACAGGGAGGCCACGATCACGGCCGCCGAGGCGTCGAACGCGGCACGCATCCCGGACCGGTCCAGCGGCCCGAGGTACTCGACGTCGGAGCGTCCCTCGATGAGGCCCCGCAGCGGCCCGTCCCCCGCGACGCGGAGCGTGCCGAACGACGGCGACCACGCGTCCAGCAGCAGCTTGACGCCCTTCTCCTCGACCAGCCGGGCCGCGTACAGGAAGCCCGAGCCCAGCGGCGAAACCGGCCCCGGGTCGGCCAGCGAGTTCGGCTTCACCACGATCCGCTCGGAGGGCACCCCGAAGTCGCGCAGGTGGTCGGCGATGGCCGACGTCAGCGCGACGTACCGGTCGACGCCCCGCCAGGTCCCCCGGTGGGCCGCGAGCGTCGCGGCCATGATCGCGCTCTGCGGCCGGGACCCGCGATAACAGGCGTGCCGAACCGCCGGCCAGCCGAACCGCCGCCCCCGGCACTCGGTGCAGAGCCCGCCGTCGCGGAAGTACGTGCCCGGTGCGCACACCTGGCGGTAGTTGTGCACGGTCTGCACCACCGGCACTCCGCGCTTCTGCGCCACCCGCACCACCCAGGGTGACAGCAGCGGATACGGGTTGTGCAGGTGGAGAACGTCGGGCCGTTCGTGGTCGATGAGCGTCGCGAGGTCGCGCGCCGTCCAGCGGTTGTACAGAGGTGACGCGGGGAGCAGGGCTTTCTGCACCGCCGGCAGCGTCGCGATGTCGTCCGAGGCACGGATGAACGGCAGCACGGTGAGCCCTTCGGCCCGCAGTTGCTCGATCTCGGCGTCGACGATGACGTTCTCGCCCGACGGCGCGCCGCTGGCGTAGCGGTTGTGCGCGATGACGACCTTCATGGCACCTTCCCGGCGTTCATGGCGCCTTGCCGGCGATCGGCGGCAAGATGGAACCATGCCTGAGCTGCCCGAGGTCGAGGCCCTGGCCGACTTCATCCGGGAACGCGCCGCCGGCCACACCATCGACCGCGTCGATGTGTCGGCGATCAGCGCGCTGAAGACCTACGACCCCCCCGTCACCGCGCTGCACGGAAAGAAGATCACCGGTGCGGGCCGGCAAGGGAAGTTCCTCGACATCGAAACAGAAGGCGATCTGCACCTGGTGATCCATCTGGCTCGGGCAGGGTGGCTGCATTACCGGGACTCCCTGGGCACGACCCCGCTCAAACCCGGCAAGGGGCCGATCGCGCTGCGGGTGCGCCTCGACGACGGCTCCGGGTTCGACCTTACCGAGGCCGGTACGCAGAAGAAGCTGGCGGTCTACCTGGTGACCGACCCGCGTCTGGTACCGGGCGTGGCGAAACTGGGTCCCGACGCGTTGAAAGCCTCCCCGGAGGAGTTCGCCGCCGCGTTGCGCAGCAAGAACGGGCAGGTGAAGGGCGTGCTCACCGAACAGTCGATCATCAGCGGCGTGGGCAACGCGTACTCCGACGAGATCCTGCACGCGGCGAAGCTGTCGCCGTTCGCGCTCACGAACAAGCTCCCCGACGAGGCGATGGCGCGGCTGTACGAGGCGACCCAGAAGGTGCTCACCGACGCGGTGACCCGGTCGGTCGGGCAGCAGGCGGCCAAGCTCAAGGGCGAGAAGCGGTCGGGGCTGGCCGTGCACGCCCGCACGGGCCTGCCGTGCCCGGTCTGCGGCGACACGGTGCGCGAGGTGTCGTTCTACGACTCCAGCCTCCAGTACTGCCCGACCTGCCAGACCAACGGCAAACCGCTCGCCGATCGACGCCTTTCGCGTCTGGTCAAGTAACCTCAGCGCCCGTGCGGCGCATCTTCCTGCTGGCGTTTGCCGGTTTCCTCCTGCTTGCCGGCGCCTGGGCCGGCGCCCTGCCGGCGAACGGCACCTACGACGAGAGCCAGCACATCGTGCGGGCGTACGCGGCGGTCGACGGCCAGTGGCGGCCGCACGGCCCGAACCGGCAGAGCTACAAGATCCCGGCGACGCTGCTGCCGTCCGATCCGGAGTGCATGCGCGAGAGCGACGACCCGAAGCCGGCGACGTGCCTGGTGGCGCGTCCTTCCTCGCCGGCCGAGGTGTCCGTCGAGACGTACGTGGCCCGGTACAACCCGGTCTACTACCTCGCCGTCGGGCTGCCGTTGAAGCTATCGCCCGATCTCACCGGGATCGTGATGAGCCGGTTGCTCTCCGCGTTGCTGTGCGCGTTGATGCTGGGGGCGTCGGTGTGGTTGGCCGTGCTCGCCGGACGTCGCCTGCTGGCGGCGGCGGTGGTGCTCGTCGCGACGCCGATGGTGGTGAACCTCGCCGGCTCGCTCAACCCGAACGGCATGGAGATCTGCGCGGCGGTGCTGCTGTTCACGAGCCTGCTGTGTCGGGAAGCGCACAGAACGGCGCTCGTCTGGGCGGGGGTGGCCGCATTCGCGCTCATCACTGTGCGCCACATCGGTCCTGTACTCATAGTGATAGATCTTGCGGCGGTGGCGCTGTTCGTCGGGGTGTGGGCATTGCGACGGGACCTGCGGGGCTGGCTCGGCGGGGGAGTGCTGGCCGGTCTCGTGGTCTTCGGCGCGTGGGTCCTGGCCGCCCGCTCGCCGGTGGGTGCGGGTCCGGGCTCCGCGTCCGACCTGGGCGTCGGTGGGATCGTCCGCGGGCTGTTCGCGCACCGGTTCGAGTTCTACATCAAGCAGATCGTCGGCCAGTTCGGCTACGGAGAGACCACGATCTCACCGCTGGCGATCCTGTACTGGTACGGGCTGGTGGCGGTGATCGTCGTGCCGGCGCTGTGGTTCGCGACGTGGCGGGCGCGGTCGGTCATCGTCGGCCTGGTCGCGGCCGGCTTCGGGATGCTGGTGGCGCTGGAGTTCTACTTCGTGCCGAAGGCGAACTGGTTCTCGCACGGACGGTACGCGTTGCCGATCCTCGTGGGCGCGGTGCTGATCGCCGCGTTCGTCCTCGACGGGCAGCCCTTTGCCACACGGTTGCCGTCGCGGTTGCCGCGGTGGCTGCCCCGCTGGTTGCCCGTGATACTCGTCGCGGCGACCGCGCCGGTGCATCTGTACGCGCTCGTGCGGGTGCTGTCGCGATACCGGGTGAACATCGAAACGAGTTTTTCTCCGTTCGGTGGAGGCTGGTCGCCGCCGGTGAATGCGAGTGTGGTGTTGCTTTCGTTGCTGGTGGGGGTGGGTTTGCTGGTCTGGACCACGCTTCCTGTCACTGACAGTGACGAAACTGGGACGGACATCCGGGACTCGACACGCACAGTGCCGGCCGATTAGGGTCGGCCAGTCGTCACCGGAGTGCGTGCGAGACATGGCACACTCGACTTTGTTTTCGTACAGAGGGCGCCGTGAACGCAATGCCGCCGCAGTGGCGTATTGGAAGCCGGGTTGGACCTCGGGTTGGACCTTGTGGCCACCGGCCGCTATGCGGGAATACGGGGAGGACGCAAGTTCGTGACGACCAGCCTCCACCGTCCGAGTGCGTCACAGCGACGAAATGCCGCCATGCAACCCTCGCTTGACAGTTTCGAGATCATCCCCGACCGGCCGCTGCAGACCAGTGGCGTGCCGAGGTCGGGCTGGGGGCGCGTCCGGCCCGCGTCCACCTGGCACCGGGTCTACCTGGTCGCCCTGGTCTTCCTCGACTTCGTCGGATCCATGGTCGCCAACCTGATCTCGGTGAATCTGTTCCCGAACAAGGCCGGCTCCGACCTGATCAGCCCGGAGTTCCTCGACCTGCTCACGCTGGTGCTGCTGCCGGTGGGGTGGGTGATCGTGCTCTGGGGGCACGGCGCGTACGACCGCCGCTACCTCGGTGTCGGCACCGACGAGTTCAAGCGGGTGGTCCGCGGGTCGTGGACCATCGTGGCCGTGGTCGCGTTCCTCGCGTTCGCGAACCAGCGCGACCTCTCCCGGATGTCGGTCGGCGTCGCCCTGCTCGGCGGGCTGACCTGCATCCTGCTGCTGCGTTTCCTGGCCCGCTCGGTGCTGCACCTGCTGCGTCACCGCGCCGGAATCGCCACGCACCGCATGGTGCTCGTCGGCACGCTGCCGGAGGCGCTCGAGGTCTACAACGCGATCACCCGGAACCCGGCCGCGGGTCTGCTGCCGGTCGCGATAGCGCTCACCGAGGGCTACACCACCGGGAACGGACGGCCGACGCCGGTGCCGGTCTACGCCGGTCGTGACGTCGCGTCGCTGGTCGCCGAGTACAGCGCCGACACGATCGCGGTCTGCGGAGGAGCCACCGGTTCGGAACCCGGCGAGCTTCGCCGGCTCGCCTGGCAGCTCGAGGGCACCGGCGTCGACCTCGTCGTGGCACCCCAGCTCACCGACATCGCCGGTCCGCGCGTGCACATCCGTCCCGTCGAAGGTCTTCCGCTCCTGTACGTGGAAGAGCCGAAGATCTCGGGCATCGGCTGGCTGACGAAGAACTTCCTCGACCGGCTGATCGCGCTCCTCGGACTGATCGTGCTCACTCCGGTGTTCGTGGCGATCGCGATCGCGATCCGGCTCTCCGACAAGGGTCCGATCTTCTTCCGGCAGGCCCGCACCGGGCGTGAGGGCCAGACGTTCCGGGTGTGGAAGTTCCGCACCATGTACACCGACGCCGAGGACCGTCTCGCCGAGATGAAGGATCTCAACGAGAGCGACGGTCTGCTGTTCAAGATCAAGACGAACGACCCGCGGGTGTTCCCGGCCGGCCGCTTCCTGCGGGCGTCGTCGATGGACGAGCTTCCGCAGCTGATCAACGTGCTGATGGGTGAGATGTCGCTGGTCGGGCCGCGTCCGCTGCCCGCCGACGACGGCGACTTCCTCGGTGACGTGCGCCGCCGCCTCCTGGTGCGTCCGGGTATCACCGGCCTGTGGCAGGTGAGTGGCCGCTCCGACCTGTCGTGGGACGACGCCGTGCGGCTCGACCTGTACTACGTCGACAACTGGTCGCTGGTGCTCGACCTGCACATCCTCTGGCGCACGATCGGCGTGGTGCTGCGGAGCAAGGGCGCCTACTGATCCCGGGACCGCCGATCCTGGAAAGGCCGCTCCTCTTCCGGTGATCGCGTGGTAGCGGCAGTATCGGGGCCGTGACCGCCACCCTCGCCGTGATCGCACTGCTGGCCGCGCTGATCGGCGCGGTCTACGCGGTGGTGCGGATGCGCAGCCGTCGGGGGATCGCCACCGCGGCGCAGCGGGCCACCTACGAGGTCCTGCACATCGCGGGTCTCGCGGCGGAGCCGCTGCGTGCCGGTCTCACCGACGCGGCCGCCGCGAAGGCGGTGCGTCACCTGCGCACGCTCACCGGCGCGGTGGGTCTCGCGATCGGCGACGGTCGCCGTCTGCTCGCCTACGACGGCGTCGGCGAGCACCACAAGGAGCAGGTGGCGGCCGCCGCCGCCAAGGTCGTGGCCTCGGGCCGGTCGACCGTGCTGGGCCATCCCGACCTCGCCTGCGACCGCATCGACTGCGAGGTGCGCGGTGCGGTCGTGGTGCCGCTCGAGCCGCCGGAGGCGGCGGAGGCGCCCCGGCCGGGTGCGCTGGTGGCGTTGTCCGCCGGTCCGGTGGCGCCGGGTCTGGTGCAGGCCACCATGGAGACGGCTGCCTGGGTCTCGGCACAGCTCGCCCACGCGGCCCTCGACACGTCCCGGTCGCGGCTGGCGCGTGCGGAGCTGCGCGCGTTGCGCGCTCAGATCAGTCCCCATTTCATTTACAACGCCCTCACCGCGATCGCGAGCTTCGTGCGTACGGACCCCGAGCTCGCGCGGGAGCTGATCCTCGAGTTCGCGGAGTTCACCCGGTACTCGTTCCGCGCTCACGGCGACTTCACCACGCTGGCGGAGGAGTTGCGTTCGATAGACAGGTATCTCACCATCGAGCGGGCCCGGTTCGGCGAGCGGCTCCAGGTGCGGCTGCAGATCGCCCCCGAGGTCCTGCCGGTGGGCCTGCCGTTCCTGTGCCTGCAGCCGTTGGTCGAGAACGCCGTCCGGCACGGGCTGTCGCGCAAACCGGGGGTGGGAACGCTGAGCATCGAGGCGCGTGACGCCGGTGCCGAGTGCCACATCACGGTCGAAGACGACGGGGTCGGCATGGATCCGGTGGTTCTGCACGGTCGTGACGGTGAAGACGCCACCGACGCCGGTCAGCACGTCGGCCTGTCGAACGTCGACGATCGACTCCGGTCGGTGTTCGGCGACGCGTTCGGTCTCGTCGTGGAGACGGCGCCCGGCGCGGGTACGAAGGTCAGCGTGCGGATCCCGAAGTTCCACCCGGCGGTGCGTGCCCGTGCCGCCTAAGGGTCTAATCATGTTCATGTTCGGATGGCCCGGATGAGGGAGCGTCAGCGAGCGAATCATCGACTCAGCGCCCGCGAAAGCATCGCGGAGCGGAGCGGAGCGATCGCATGAGCGCCTTCCTGCGGATCCTCGCGGTCGACGACGAGCCGCCCGCGCTCGACGAGCTCGCCTACCTCCTGCGCGCTGACCGCCGGGTGGCCCGCGTGTACACGGCCAACGACGCCACCGAGGCCCTACGCGTCCTCCGTGACACCGACATCGACGTGGTCTACCTCGACATCCGCATGCCCGGCCTCGACGGAATGGAGCTGGCCCGCGTCCTGGGCCGCTTCGCCAAGCCGCCGGCGGTCGTCTTCGTCACCGCCTACGACGACCGGGCCGCCGAGGCATTCGACCTGGGCGTCACCGACTACGTACGCAAACCCGTACAGACCGACCGGATCGCCGAGTCCCTCCGCCGGGTGCTGGCTGCCCGTCTGGTGCCTCAACACCCGTCGGTCCAGGCCAACCGCGAACGCGAAGACGATCCCACCATCCCGGTCGAGCTGGCCGGCACCACGCGCCTGCTCCCGCGAAGCTCCGTCCGCTGGGTCGAAGCCCAGGGCGACTACGCCCGCCTCCACACCGCCGACGGTTCCCACCTGGTCCGCGTAGCGCTGGCCACTCTGGCCGAACGCTGGGCCGACGCCGGTTTCGTGCGAATCCACCGCTCCTACCTGGTGCAACTCGGCCTGATCACCGAGTTGCGCCTCTCGAACGGCGGCTACGTGGTCAGCATCGACGGCCGGGAGCTCCCGGTGAGCCGCCGCCACACGAGGGAACTCAAGGACCGCCTGGTACGCGCCGCCAAACAGAACTGGCGCTGAACCCCTCCCCACTCCCGCCAGGTCCGCCCGGTCCCCGGCCACTCCACCACCGCCCCCCGCCGCCGCACCGCCGCGATCTTGGACACTTGTGCATCGAATCCGATGAACGAGCGTCCAAGATCGAGGCGGGGGCGCGAGGGGGCGCCGAACAGCAGGCCCCGAAAGCTGGCGCAAGATTGGCGCAACCCCCACGCCATCCCCAGCCCTTTACCGGGCAGGGCAAGCTGGATCCACCAAACCTTCACAAGTTGCGCAACGTCGGCTCACGTCGAATCAATAAGGTGCTCACCATGGATGACAGGCGTCGGGTACTCGTGGTCGAAGACGAGCGCACCATCGCCGAAGCCGTGGCCGCCCGCCTCCGGGCCGAGGGGTTCGCGGTCGAGGTCGTGCACGATGGGCCTTCGGCCGTGCAGACGGCGCGCAGCACGCGTCCCGACCTGATCATTCTCGACATCATGCTGCCCGGCTTCGACGGGCTCGAAGTGTGCCGGCGCATCCAGGCGGAACGGCCCGTGCCGGTGATCATGCTGACCGCCCGGGACGACGAGACCGACCTGCTCGTGGGACTCGCCGTCGGCGCCGACGACTACCTCACCAAGCCGTTCTCGCTGCGCGAGCTCACCGCCAGGGTGCACGCGGTGCTCCGGCGCATGGAGAAGGCCACGCTCGCCACCGCCGACGCGCCACCGCCCATCCTCGTGGGCGACCTGGAGATCAACCGGGCCGAGCGCAGGGTGCGCCGGGCCGGGGTCGAGGCCCACCTCACCCCGACCGAGTTCGACCTCCTCGTACACCTTGCCCGGCGGCCACGGGCGGTGCTGCCCCGCGAACGGCTGCTCGCCGAGATCTGGGGCTGGGCCGACGCGTCGGGCACCCGCACCGTCGACAGTCACATCAAGGCGCTGCGCCGCAAGCTCGGCTCCGACCTCATCCGCACCGTGCACGGAGTGGGCTACGCGCTGGAGGCGCAGCCGTGACCGGCCCCCGACGGGTCGCCGGACGGCCGGCGCAGTCGTTCTGGGACGCCCTGCCCCGCCCCCTCGACTCGATCCGGTCGATCAAGCTGAAGCTCGGTGTCCTGCTGTTCGCCTCGGGAGGCGCCGGTTTCGCCGTTTTCGTCTACGGCACCAACTACTACTTTCCCTGGCGCACGGCGCTCACCGGCTTCCTGGTCGCGCTCGCGACGTCACAGATCGTCGCGCACGGCATGACGTCGCCGCTGCGGGAGATGACCGCCAACGCCCGCGCCATGGCCAAGGGCGACTACAGCCGCCGGGTGCGCGCCACGTCGCGCGACGAGGTGGGACAGCTGGCCGTCGCGTTCAACTCGATGGCCGAGGACCTCGAGGCGGCCGACCGGCAGCGCCGCGAGCTGATCGCCAACGTGTCGCACGAGCTGCGCACGCCGATCACCGCGTTGCAGGCGGTACTGGAGAACATCATCGACGGCGTCGCCGACCCCGACACGCTGAAGACCGCCCTCGGCCAGACCGAGCGGCTCGGCCGGCTGGTCACCGAACTGCTCGACCTGTCACGCATCGACGCCGGCGTGCTGCCGCTGCACCGCGCGCCGGTGGCCCTGAACGACCTCGTCGACGAGGTCATGGCCGAGGTGCACGTGTCGGCGGTCGCGGCCGGCCGCGACGTGCGGCTCGAAAGCTCGGTGCCGGCCGGCGCGGTCGTCTACGCCGACCGCGGCCGGCTGCACCAGGTGCTGGTCAACCTGCTCGACAACGCCGTACGGCACAGCCCACCCAACAGCCCGGTCACGGTCGACGCCGAGGTCGGGCCGGGCGGCTGCGCCATCGAGGTCCGCGACCGGGGGCCGGGCATCGCGCCGGCCGACCGCGAGCGGGTCTTCGAGCGCTTCACCCGCGGCGGCCGCCCGTCCGGCGGCGGCACCGGCCTCGGCCTCGCCATCGCGCAGTGGGTGGTGGAACTGCACGGAGGAACGATCGCGGTACTCGACTCGTCCGTCGGGTGCCGAATCCGCGTAACCCTGCCCGCCGCCGAAAGCTGAACCGGCGGGCCGTCAAAGGAGTGGCGTCGTGGACCCCAAAGTTGATCTTGAAAAGATCACAGGCAAAGGCGATGAGACGCACGTTCCGGCGGGCCCCGTACGGCGGGTCGGTCGACGAACCGTCGTCCGCCGCCAGACCCGCCGGACGCCCAGCCGTCCATGGACGTCTCCGGACGCCCAGCCTGGGCCGGAACAGCCACCGCCACCGCGGTCGGCACAGGCCGAGACACCGGCACCCCCACCTGCGGCACCGCCCCCCACGCCCCGCCAGCCCATTCCAGGAAACCCACTGCCCCCGAACCGGCCGGTCCAGCCAGGGCAAACCCAGCCAGGGCAAACCCAGCCAGGGCAGGCCCGGCCAGGGCAGACCCAGACACGGCAGACCCAGACACGGCCGGCGCGACCGCAGGGGGCCGGCTTGCCGCCGGTCCCATCCCAGCCGCCGCCCCCGCGGGCGGCGCCCGCGCGCCCCGGGACCGCGCCGTATCCGGTTACGCCTATGCACGGCACCGTCCTCGTGCCGCGTCCCACGTTCTTCAGCCGGTACTGGCCGAGGCCCGACACCCCGGCCAGCGGAGCGGCGATCGTCGCCGCCGTGGCGGTCGCGGTGACCGCCGGTGCCGCCCTCACCGTCAGCCGGCCCGGACTCGGGTGGCTGCTGCTGGGCCTGGTCGCCGCGGCCGGCACCACGTTCGTGCTCCGGGCCGAAGGGGTCCGACTGTCACGGCGCCGCATCGTCTGGGGACTGGCAGCACTGGCGCTCCTGGGGGTCGGCACGATCCGGTCCGCCGGCTGGTTGTTCGCTCTGTGCGTCCCGGTGGCTCTTGCCTGTGGCGGCCTCGCGCTCGGCGGCGGCCGCACCACGCGCGGCCTGTTCGCGGGAGCGGCGGCCGTGCCGTTCGCGACGATGCGCTCACTGTTCTGGTGGCTGGAGGGGGTCGACCGGTTACGCAAGCGCAACGAGGGCGGCCGACCGGTGCGCCTGCTCGCCGCGGTCGGGGTGGGTATCGCGCTGCTGGTCGTGTTCGGTGCGCTGTTCGCCAGCGCCGACCCGTCGTTCGCCCGGATCCTGGGGCAGGTGATGCCCAGCGTCGAGGGCGCCGGGTTCCTCGGCGCGGTCGCCCGGGTGGTGATCTTCGGCTGGGGCGCGATCGGCGCGGTCTACCTGGCCACGCGTCCGCCGACGTTCGACCGCGTGGCGGAAGGCGGCGGAACGCCGGTGCGCCGCCTCGAGTGGCTCGTGCCGATCGTGCTGCTCGACCTGCTGTTCGCGGCGTTCGTCGCCGTGCAGTTCCGCAACTGGTTCGGCGGCGACGAGTACGTGCGGGAGACCGCCGGCCTCACCTACGCCGAGTACGCCCGCGGCGGGTTCTGGCAGCTCACGGTCGTCACGGTGCTGACGCTCGGCGTCCTGGCGGTCGCGGCCCGCAAGGCACCCCGGTGCGACGGCGGCGACCGCGCGGCGATGCGGACCGGCCTGGGCCTGCTGGCCGGGCTGGCGCTGGTGGTGGTCGCCTCGGCGCTGGCGCGGATGGCCGCGTACGAAGACGCCTACGGCCTCACCCGGTTGCGGCTGCTCGTCGCGGCGTGCGAGGTGTGGTTCGGGCTGATCTTCCTGCTCGTGCTCGCCAACGGCGTGCGGCTGCGGCCGCTCGGTCGTCGCAAGGGCGGCTGGCTGCAGGCAACGGCGTTCGGTACCGGGGTCGCGCTGCTGCTCGTCCTCTCGGTGCTGAACCCCGACCGGATGATCGCCGACCGCAACATCGACCGTTTCCAGGCGACCGGCAAGATCGACGCCACCTACCTGGAAACGCTGTCGCCCGACGCCGCGCCCGCGATCGACCGGCTGCCCGAGCCGATGCGCACCTGCGCGCTCCGGGAGATCGTCCGCCAACTGCGGGCCGACGGCGACACCTGGTCCGAGTACAACCGGAGCCGGCGCGCCGCGCTCGCCCTCCCGCTGAACCCCCGCGCGGTCTGCTCGAACTATCACTGAGCACGTCGGGCCGCCTGCGCGCGACAGCCGTCGCGGCCCGCCTCACGCACTACCGGTTGTCGTTGGCGGCGGCGTGGGCGAGGATGCGTCGCATGGCCGCCGCCGATCCGGCCCCTTCGTCCACGCCGCCCACGTCCGATCCGCCGCCACCCGAACGGGTTCGCGTCGTGCTCGCAGACGCCGCCCGGGCCCGCCGTGGTGGACAGGTGCGCGCCGAGCTCGCCGAGCAGAGCGGGGTGGGCGAGGCCCTGGTCACCGGGTTGATGCGGGCACAGCTCGGGCTCGCGTTGCGGCTGGCCGTCGTGGTGGCCATCGGGCTGGGTGGGTTGCCGCTGCTGTTCGCCGTGGCGCCGGCGGTCGCCGGAGCGCGGCTGTTCGGGGTCCCGTTGCCGTGGCTGCTTCTGGGGCTGGTGGCCTATCCGTTCCTGTTCGTGGTGGGCGCCGCGTACGTCTGGCTCTCCGAGCGCACCGAACGCGAGTTCGCCGACCTGGTCGACCGCACGTGAACCACTACGCCCTCCCGGCGGTCGTGCTGGTCACGCTCGCCACGGTGGCGATCGGCGCCTACGGGCTGCGGCTGGCGCGCACCACGTCGGACTTCCTAGTGGCCTCACGGGCCGTGAGCCCCCGCTGGAACGCCGCCGCGATCTCGGGGGAGTACCTCAGCGCGGCGAGCTTTCTCGGCGTCGCCGGCCTGGTGCTCAAGGACGGCGTCGACGTGCTCTGGTACCCCGTCGGCTTCGCCGCCGGGTACCTGGCGCTGCTGCTGTTCGTCGCCGCGCCGCTGCGCCGGTCCGGCGCCTTCACACTGCCCGACTTCTGCGAGGTGCGGCTCGGCTCCCGCCGGCTGCGCAAGCTTGCCACGGTGTTCGTGCTGTTCATCGGCTGGCTGTACCTGGTGCCCCAGCTCCAGGGCGCCGGCCTCACGTTGTTCACCATCGCCGGCGCGCCGTACTGGGTCGGCGTGCTGCTGGTCGGCGGCGTCGTCACCGGTCACGTCGCCCTGGGCGGCATGCGGGCGATCACGTTCGTGCAGGCCTTCCAGTACTGGCTGAAGCTCACCGCGCTGGCCCTGCCGGCGATGTTCCTCTTCGGCCAGTGGCGCGGAGACGGCCAGCCGCCGGTGTCCTTCGACCCCGACTGGCTCCTGCCCGACGCCGACGGAATGTTCGGCACCTACTCGCTGATCCTCGCGACGTTCCTCGGAACGATGGGGCTGCCCCACGTCCTCGTGCGCTTCTACACGAACTCCGACGGCGCCGCCGCCCGCCGCACGACGCTGGTGGTGCTGGGACTGGTGGGCCTGTTCTACCTGTTCCCCGCGCTGTACGGAGCACTCGGCCGGGTCTACACGCCGGAGCTGGTCGAGTCCGGACGCACCGACACCGTGGTGCTGGTGCTGCCCGAGGCCGCGCTCGGCCCGGGTACCGTCGGCGAGCTGCTCGGCGCCCTGGTGGCGGCGGGTGCGTTCGCCGCATTCCTGTCGACGTCGAGCGGCCTGCTGACCTCGGTTGCCGGCGTGCTGTCGACCGACGTGCTGGGCCGCGGCTCGGTCCGCGACTTCCGGCTGGCCGCGATCGTGGCCGGGGTCGTGCCGTCGGTGCTGGCGCTGCGCATCCCCGGCCTGGACGTGTCGACGGTGGTGGGGCTGGCGTTCGCGGTGGCCGCGTCGAGCTTCTGCCCGCTGCTGGTGCTGGGGATCTGGTGGCGCCGCCTGACCGCGCCGGGCGCCGCGGCGGGCATCATCGCCGGCGGCGGCGCCGCGGTGGGCGCCGTGTTGTGGACCGTGGTGGGCATACCCGCCCCCGACTGGGCCGAGCCACTGGTGGCGCAGCCCGCCGCGTGGACGGTGCCGCTCTCGTTCACCGTGATGATCCTGGTATCGCTGGCGACCAGGCACCGCGTCCCCGACGGGGTGGGCGCGATCATGCTCCGCCTGCACGCCCCCGACTCGCTGCGCCTCTGACCCGCGCTCCGCGCCGGACGACCCCGCGCTCCGCGCCGGACGACCCCGCGCTCCGCGCCGGACGACCCCGCGCTCCGCGCCGGCCGATCCGCGCGAGGATGGGCGGGTGAGCGTCCATTACACCGATCCGTTCGCCACGCCCGAGGGGGAGCGGTCGCCCGTGCGCCGCCTGCGGGGCCGGCTGCCCTCGGCGGTCACGCTGTGGACCGCGCCCGGCCCGGCCGGCCTGACCGTCTCCTCGACGCTGATCGCCGACGGCGACCCGGCCCACGTGTTCGGGCTGCTCGACCCCGAGAGCGACCTGTTCGAGGCGCTGG
This sequence comes from Virgisporangium ochraceum, assembly GCF_016863655.1. Lineage (GTDB taxonomy): Bacteria > Actinomycetota > Actinomycetes > Mycobacteriales > Micromonosporaceae > Virgisporangium > Virgisporangium ochraceum. The sequence goes on along the minus strand of NZ_BOPH01000015.1, from coordinate 66,364 downwards.
TGGAGCACGAGGTCTTCGGGGTGGTCCAGCTGGCGAGCGGCGACCGCCAACTGGCCGACCGGTTCGCCGGGCTCATGCCGGCACCCGGCGGCCTGTTCGCGGGCGGCGGGTGGCGCGAGACCCCATACGGGCCCCGGCCCGAGCACGAACGACCGTGGGCCGGCTGCCGCCTGGTCGGCACCCGCCCGGCCGGGTGGGCGGTGCTGGTCGAGGGCGTACTGGCCGAGGTCGAGGTGGCCGAGGTGGAGCCGCTGGTCCACTACCGCGGTCGATACCGCTCGGTTGACTGACGTCGAATATGACGCCACTATGGCGTCATGGCGACCCCATTTAGGCATCGTGACTTCGCCCTGCTGTGGACCGCGGGCCTGATCTCGCTCACCGGCAACTGGATGCTGTCGGTCGCGGTGCCGATCACGGTGCTGACCCTCACCGGTTCGAGCGCGGCCACCGCCGCCTCCTTCGCCGCCGTGCTGCTGCCGCGCGTCGTGGCGGCGCCCGTCGCCGGGGTGCTGGTGGATCGATGGGACCGGCGGCGCGCGCTCATCGGCGCCAGCCTCGTGCAGGTGCTGCTCACGCTGCCGCTGGTGACCGTCGACCGGGCCGGTGACCTGTGGATCGTGGTCGCCACCACGTTCGCCGGCGGGTGCGTGGCCCAGGTGGTGGCGACCGCCGAGAACGCGCTGCTGCCGACGCTGGTCGGAGCCGACGAGACCGCCCGCGCGAACGCGCTGAACGTGCTGAACAACAACCTCGCCCGGCTGGTCGGGCCCGCCGTGGGTGGGGTGCTGGCCGCGTCCGCCGGTCTCGCCGCCGTCGCGGCGCTGGACGCCGCGACGTTCCTGGTCGCGGCGGGGCTGATCGCGCTGGTCCGGCACCGCGCGGCCGTCACGGTGACCGGCGCGACCGAGGCCGCCGGCGCCCTCGCCCGGTTCTGGCTCGACCTGCGGACCGGGCTCGCCGCGGTGTCCGCCAACCCGGCGTTGCGGGTCCTCTTCGTGTTCCTCGCGATCGTGTCCTTCGGCGAGGGTGTCATGGGCGCGATGATCGCCGTGTTCGTGGAGCGGACGCTCGACGGCGGCGCCCGCGAGTTGGGTTGGCTCGTCGCCGCACAGGCGGTCGGCGGGATCGTCGGTGGCCTGGTCGGTGGCCTGTTCGCCGACCGGTTGCCACCCCGGCTCCTGATCGGTGTCGGCACCATCGCGCTGGGCGTCGGCGACCTGGCGATCTTCAACTACCCCCGCTGGTACGACGGGATCTGGCCGGCGCTCGTGCTCATGGCCGCGGTCGGGGTGCCCTCTGCGCTCTCCAGCGCCGGCATGATGACCACCTTGCAGAGGGCGGTCGACGACCGCGTGCGGGGGCGGGTGTTCGGCGCCGCGCTCACCGTGATGGCGCTGGTCGCGCTGTGCGGGACGGCGACCGCGGCCGTGCTCGGCGACCGGTTCGGACCGGTGACGCTGCTCAATGTCCAGGGCATCGGGATGCTCGTCGGCGGCGCCTGGGTGCTCGTGGCGCTACGGGCTGCGGTGAGCGGTGTGACCGTCGCCACTCAGCGCACACCTGCCACCGCTGGGCGCACCGGCTGACCAGGGAGATCAACAGATCTTCACGGGTCTCACGGGTCGTTCATACGGTCTGGGAGCGGTCGACGCCGGCCTCCCGTCACCGTCCGGCCCGTCGTCGGCACGCCCACCGCAAGTCCCCCACGATCGCAGGTGGTGTGATGAGTATCGATTCCCCTGACGTAACCGACAGATCAAAGTATGTCGAGGTGGCCAACAGCGAGGAGTTCGGAGCGCTGCGTAAGGCATTACGCAGCTTCGTCTTCCCGATGACCGCCGCCTTCTTCCTGTGGTACGCGCTGTACGTGCTGCTGTCCGCCTACGCGCGGGACTTCATGGGCACCAAGGTGATCGGCAACATCAACGTCGCCCTCATCTTCGGTCTGCTCCAGTTCGTGTCGACCTTCCTGATCGCGTGGCTGTACGCCCGGTACGCCAGCCGAAAGCTCGACCCGCCGGCCGAGCGTCTCAAGCGTCGAGTCGAGGACGGTGCCGCGTGACCGCTCGGAACATCACGATTGTCCTGTTCGTGGTCTTCGTCGTGATCACGCTCGGGATCACGATCTGGGCCAGCCGACAGACGAAGAGTGCCGTCGACTTCTACGCCGGTGGCCGGTCGTTCTCCGGCTTCCAGAACGGGATGGCGATCGGCGGCGACTACATGTCGGCGGCGTCGTTCCTCGGCATCGCCGGCATCATCGCGCTGTCCGGCTACGACGGGTTCCTGTATTCCATCGGGTTCCTGGTCGCCTGGCTGGTCGCGTTGCTGCTGGTCGCGGAGCTGATGCGGAACTCGGGCAAGTACACGATGGCCGACGTGCTCGCGTTCCGGATGCGGCAGCGGCCGGTCCGTACGGCGGCGGCCGTCTCGACGATCACCGTGTCGATCTTCTACCTGCTGGCCCAGATGGTGGGCGCGGGTGCCCTGGTGGCACTGCTGCTGGGCATCAAGCCCGGCCAGACGTTCCTGGGCATGGACGCCGACACCGCCAAGATCGCCACGATCATCCTGGTCGGTGCCCTGATGATCATCTACGTGACGATCGGCGGCATGAAGGGCACCACGTACGTGCAGATCGTCAAGGCGTTCCTGCTGATGACGGGCGCGGCCGTGATGACGCTCATGGTGCTCGCGGCGTTCAAGTTCAACCTGTCGGGCCTGCTCGGCGACGCCGCGGAACAGTCCGGCAAGGGCGCGGCGTTCCTGGAACCCGGTCTGCGGTACGGCGTCGAGTCGGCCGATGCGACGAAGACCTTCTACAGCAAGATGGACCTGTTGTCGCTCGGCATCGCGCTGGTGCTCGGCACGGCCGGCCTGCCGCACATCCTCATCCGCTTCTACACGGTCCCGAACAGCAACGCGGCCCGGAAGAGCGTGCTGTGGGCGATCGGGATCATCGGCACCTTCTACCTGATGACGCTCGCGCTGGGCTTCGGCGCGGCCGCGCTCGTGGGTGGCAAGGCGATCACCGAGCAGGACAAGGCCGGCAACATCGCCGCTCCGCTGCTCGCCGAACGGCTGGGCGAGCGGTATCTCGGCGGTGAGGTCGGTGGCGCGGTCCTGCTCGCCGTGATCGCGGCGGTGGCGTTCGCCACGATCCTCGCCGTGGTCGCCGGTCTGACGCTCGCGTCGTCGTCGTCGCTCGCGCACGACTTCTACGCCAACGTGATCAAGCGGGGACAGGCGTCGGAGCGGCAGGAGGTCGTGGTCGCCCGGTTCTCGGCGTTCGGGATCGGTGCTGTCTCGATCGTGCTGGCGATCTTCGCGCAGAGCCTGAACGTGGCGTTCCTGGTGGCGCTGGCGTTCGCGGTGGCGGCGTCGGCCAACCTGCCGGCGATCCTCTACTCGCTGTTCTGGAAGCGCTTCACGACGACGGGCGCGGTCGCCGCGATCTACGGCGGGTTGATCACGGCTGTCGTGCTGGTGTTCTTCTCGCCCGTCGTGTCGGGATCACCCACCGCGATGTTCCCCGACCACGACTGGCACTGGTTCCCGCTGTCGAACCCCGGCCTGATCTCGATTCCGGTCGGCTTCCTGTGCGGCTACATCGGCACGCTGTTGTCGAAGGAGCCAGACCAGGAGGAGAAGTACGCGGAGCTCGAGGTCCGCGCGCTGACCGGGGCAGGCGCCCACTAGTCGCCGGGGTACCTCAACGGGCCCACGTCCGCCTGTGCGGGCGTGGGCCCTTTTGCACCCCGGCCGGGGTCAAGCGTTCGCCGGACCGGCCGGTAGGGTATCGACCATGACGATCGCGCCGCGGTATGGAGCAGGACATCGGGTCCTGGTCACGGGAGGTGCCGGGTTCGTCGGCTCACACCTGGTAGACGCCCTGCTAGAGCGCGGTGCGACGGTGGTGGCCGTCGATAACTTTCTCACCGGCAGCAAGGACAACGTCGCCCATTTGAGCGACAACGACCGGTTCACGCTCGTCGAAGCCGACGTCAGCGAGCCACTGCCCGCTCACGATGCGTTGGCCGAGCGCTTCGATGCCATCCTGCACTTCGCCTCGCCGGCCAGCCCGGTCGACTTCGCGCGGCTGGCGATGGAGATCATGCGCACCGGTTCGGTCGCCACCATGCACCTGCTCGACCGCGCGGTGGCCGACGGCGCCCGGTTCCTGATGGCCTCCACGTCGGAGGCGTACGGCGACCCGCTGGTGCACCCGCAGCCGGAGAGCTACCGCGGCAACGTCAGCTCCACCGGCTTCCGCAGCGTGTACGACGAGGCCAAGCGGTTCAGCGAGGCGGCCGTGATGGCCTACCACCGCTACCGGGGCGCCGACGTCGCGATCGTGCGGATCTTCAACACGTACGGCGAGCGCATGCGGCCCGACGACGGCCGCGCCATCCCGAACTTCGTCAACCAGGCGCTGCGCGGCGAGCCGATCACCGTGCACGGCACCGGGGCGCAGACCCGCTCGATCACCTACGTCGGCGACCTGGTGCGCGGTGTCCTCCTGCTGCTCGACTCGCAGGAGGTCGGCCCGATCAACTGCGGCACCGAGTACGAGATGACGATGCGTGAGCTCGCCGAGACGATCGTCCGGCTCACGGGCAGCGGCTCCGAGGTCACGTTCACGCAACAGCGTGGCGCCGACGACCCGGAGAAGCGCCGTCCGGACCTGACCCTGGCCCGCACGTTGCTCGGGTACGAGCCGCTGGTCAGCGCCGAAGACGGCCTCCGCCGCACGATCGAGTACTTCCGTACGAGGTAGCCAGTAGGGGTCTCCCGGGTTCGTGCCGGCCCGTCCCGCTCGACGGGCCGTTTGCGGAACCCCTCCCTACTGTTGAATCATGTCCGGTTCCCCTGCTGTCCGCCCCGTCGGGCGGGCCACCATCGGCTCAGCCAGCGTCCCCCCTCCGCGCGGCACGGCGTCCGCACGTGGCTCAGCCGCACGTGGTTCGGCCGCACGTGGTTCGGCCGCGGTCGGCTCGGCCCCGGTCGGCCGCGCCAGCGCGGGGCTGCCCGGTGGGCCGTCGGGTCCCGGCGGTCCGCGCCGGCCGGTCGGGTCGCGTCCCGGTGGGCGCCGCCCGCGCTGGGGGCGGATCTTCCTCGTGCTCGGCGTGTTCCTGCTGGTGTTGAGCCTGGTCGGGGTCGGCGGTGGCTACCTCTACTACCGGTCGGTCAGCAACGACGTCGACCGCACCGACCCGTTCGCCGGCATCCGCGGCGACCGTCCGGCGAAGGCGGTCGAGGGCGCGCTCAACATCCTGATGCTGGGCAGCGACTCGCGTGACCCGGACAACAAGCAGAAGGCCGGCGAGTGGCGCACCGACACGATGCTCATCGCGCACATCCCGGCGAACCACGAGAAGGTCTACTTCATCTCGATCCCGCGTGACCTGTACGTCTACATCCCGGAAAGCCCCACCGACAAGTCGCTCGGCGACACCAAGGCCAAGATCAACGCGGCGTTCGCCTGGGGCGGGCTTCCGTTGACGGTCCAGGCCGTCGAGGGTTTCACGGGACTGCGGATGGACCACGTCGTGCTGATCGACTTCGGCGGCTTCAAGCAGGTCGTCGACGCCCTCGGTGGCATCGAGATGTACATCGAGCAGGACGCGAAGTCGATCCACCCGCCGTACCGCCAGTTCACCAAGGGCAACATGCAGCTCGACGGCGCCGCGGCGCTCGACTGGGTGCGCCAGCGCTACCAGTTCCCCGACGGCGACTTCGCCCGCATGCGGCACCAGCAGCAGTTCATGAAGGCCGTCATGGACAAGGCGGTGAGCACCGGCACCGTCAGCAACCCGGCGAAGCTGAACTCGTTCCTGCGGGCCACCGCCCAGGCGGTGACCGTCGACCAGGACCTGTCGATCCTCGACATGGCGCTGACCTTCCGCGGCATCCGCAGCGACGACCTCGTGTTTTCGGTCGCACCGCACCTGGGAAACAAGAGGGTCAATGGGGAAGACGTGATCATGCCCGACACCGAGAAGGGCAAGTCACTCTACGAGGCGATCAAGAACGACAAGGCGGCTGACTGGTACGCGGCCAACGCGGCCCCTTCGTCTAGTTCCTCGACGAAGTAGGGCGGCTACACAAAGTAGGGCGAATCGCAACCAAACCAAGTGCGGGTCGGTTGCGTATGGAAAGAGGGACTGCCCTAGCCCGGCGGTTCCAAGGTAACCTCGCGTTCAGGTCCGCGGCGCGTGCACGTGTCGCGGACTTGATCCGTGAAAGACCCGGCTGTTCAAAAGAGCGCGAAAGTACGTCAGAACGAGCATTAACGAACCGTCCCTACGAGCAGGAGAGCTGCGATGACCCAGTCTCAGACCCGGCGACAGGCCTACGGGCCGAATGCCGCCGCGGTCGGGTCCGCGCCCGGCTCGGTGTACGGCGGTCGATCCGGCCGCACCGGCGACATCTACGCCGAAGACGAGTTCGGCATCGAGTTCGAGACCACCGGCGGCCGGGTGGCCCGGCCCGCTCCACCGGCCCGGGCCAGCGCCAGCGTCGGCAACTCGCGTCCCACCGGCAACGGGCGTCCGCCCGCCGGCAACGGACGCCCGCCGACCAGCGGGCGTCCGCCGACGAACGGCGGCGGCCGGCGGCCACCGGGATCGGGCGCTCCGGCGCCCCGGAAGCGGCGCGACCCGCTGTGGGCCCGCATGATGATCATCATGGGTGCGCTGCTCATGCTGTTCAGCGGCGGCGCGATCGTCGGCGGCAAGTACCTGCTCTACCAGGCCACCAGTGGGGTCGAGAAGGCGCCGCTGCTCGGCAACGCCGGCGCGCCCACCGGTGCCAAGGCGCTCAAGGGCGCGCTGAACATCCTCATGGTCGGCATCGACGAGCGGCCCACCGGTGAAGACCTGGTGCGGGCCGACTCGATCCTGATCCTGCACATCCCCGAAGACCGCAAGGGCGCGTACCTGTTCTCGATCCCGCGTGACTCGTTCGTGGAGATCCCGGCGTACCCGAAGACCAACTTCCGGGGCAGCAAGGAGAAGGTCAACAGCGCGTTCGCGCACGGCTGGGCCAACGGCGGCGGTCGCGAGGGCGGCTTCGAACTGCTCGCGCTCACCCTGCAGCGCCTCACCGGGCTGCGGTTCAACGCCGGCGGCATCGTCGACTTCCACGGCTTCGTCGGTGTGGTCAACGCGCTGGGCGGCGTCGACATGTGCGTCGACACCAAGAAGCCGGTGGTCTCCGAGCACTTCGGCACCGACCCGAAGACCGGCAAGTTCAAGCACCCGAACGACGGCGGCAAGCCGCAGGTCTACCAGCCCGGCGAGTGCCGCACGTTCGACGGCGCCCACGCGCTCGACTACGTGCGCCAGCGCAAGAGCCTCGAAGACGGCGACTACGGCCGCGCCCGGCACCAGCAGCAGTTCTTCAAGGCGCTGGCGAAGAAGGCCAAGGAGCAGGGCCTCGGCAGCAACCCGAAGAAGACGCTCGACATCATCAAGGCCGGTGGCAAGACGCTCACCGTCGACCTGCGCGGTGCGAGCGTCGACAACTGGCTGTTCACCGTGAAGGACCTCGCCGACAGCGACGTGGTGCTGCTCAAGGCCAACGGCGGCCAGTTCAACTCGGTCCGCTGCAACGGCGAAGAGTGCGAGCAGTTGAACCAGAAGACCCTCGATATGTTCAAGGCGATGGCCGACGACACGGTGGGTGACTTCGTGCTCGCAAATCCCGATTTCATCAATCAAGGCGGCTGACCTGTTCGATGGGCCGTGCGCCGGGGTAGTAATTGTCCCGGCAGGGGGAGGCGGCTACGTCCAGGTCAGTTCAGTCGTTGGCGAGGGTGGGTAGGGCCCACCGGCCTCGCGTGGTCGCCGTGCGCCCGAAACGGCATCCGGGTCGGGGTGTGAGCGTCGGCCCGCCCGGGAAGACGCCGGAGAAGAAATCCACGAAGGTCAAAGACCCGCTGTGGGCGAGACTGATGATCTTCTTTGGGATCGTCCTGGTTCTCGCCTCGGGCAGCCTCATCGGCGCCGGCAAGGTGCTCGCCAACCGCTACGACAACAGCGTGAAGCGCGACACCCTGATCGCCGAGGGCGCGCGCGCCGACGTGCCGCAGCGCAACAACACCACCCGGATCGTCGGCCCGCTCAACTACCTGCTCCTGGGCTCCGACCTGCGTCCCGGCGACGACACCACCCAGCGCACCGACACGATGATCGTGGCGCACGTGCCGGCCACGCTCGACCGCGTCTACCTGATCTCGATCCCGCGTGACCTGCGGGTGCACATCCCCGAGTTCCCCGACACCGAGTTCGCCGGCAGCTACGAGAAGATCAACGGTGCCTACGAGCACGGCGGCTACGGTGCCGGCGGCGTCCAGCTTCTGTCGGCCACGATCGCAGACCTCATCGGCATCCGCTTCGACGGTGCGGCGATCGTCGACTTCCAGGGGTTCCAGGACGTCGTGAAGGAGCTCGGCGGGGTCGAGATGTGCGTCGAGCAGCGCGTCGTGAGCGCCCACCTGGCCCGCCTGCCCAACGGCGAGCTGGTGAACCCGCGCGAGGGCGGCGAGCCGATCGTGTACGAGCCGGGGTGCCGGGAGTTCAACCACTGGCAGGCGCTCGACTACGTGCGTCAGCGCTACAGCCTCCCCGACGGTGACTACGGCCGCATGCGTCACCAGCAGCAGTTCCTCCAGGCGCTGCTGCGCAAGGCGCGCGCGGAGGGCCTTACCAGCAACCCGCTGCAGCTCGACCGGCTGATCCGGGCGGTCGCGGGCACGCTCACCGTCGACACCGGCGGCACGTCGCTCGAGACGCTGATGTTCGGCCTGCGTGACATCCGGCCGGCCGACATCATCGGTCTCGATGTGCCCTCCGAGCCCGTGATGGTCGGCGGCATCGCCTACATCTACCCGTTGGAGCCGGCGACCAGCATGTTCGAGGCCCTGGTGAACGACACGTTGGACGACTGGGTGGCGGCGAATCCGACGTGGGTCAACACGCTCTAAGCTCGACGCCGTGATGGTTCCGACGGTCGACGCGGCCGGGGTCGCCGACGACGCGTACCTGCTCGACGTGCGTGAGCCCGACGAGTGGGCAGCCGGCCACCCGCCGGGCGCGCACCACGTCCCGATGATGCAGATCCCCACGCGGGCCGACGAGGTCCCGACGGACCGCGACGTGGTGGTGGTCTGTCGCGTGGGCGGGCGCAGCGCACAGGTGGTCGCCTACCTCAAGCAGCGCGGCTTCGACAACGTCTACAACCTCGATGGCGGGATGTTCGCGTGGGCGGCGGCCGGCCGGCCGGTCGTGGGCGAGGACGGCAGTGCCGGGCACGTCATCTGAGGCGCTCGTCTTCGGGCACCGCGGCGCGTCGTACGACCTTCCCGAGCACACGCTCGACGCCTACCTCCGGGCGATCGCCGACGGCGCCGACGGCGTGGAGTGCGATGTCCGGCTGTCGCGCGACGGGCACCTCGTGTGCGTGCACGACCGCCGGCTCGAACGCACCAGCAACGGCCGGGGGCTGGTGCGCCGCCAGTCGCTGGCCGAGCTGCAGCAGCTCGACTTCGGCTCGTGGCACTCGGAGCGGCCAGCGGAGCTGCTCACCCTTGAGCGCCTTCTGGGAGCGGTCCGTGAGGCGGGCCGTCCGCTGCGGGTCCTGATCGAGACGAAGCATCCGACGCGCGGCGGCCGCGCCATCGAACCGACGCTGGCCGCGCTCCTGAAGCGCTTCAACCTCGACCGGCCCGACCGCGACGACCCCGCCGGTGTCACGATGATGTCCTTTTCTCCGCTGGCCCTGCAGCGGATGCGGGTGCACGCTCCGCAGGTGCCGCGGGTGTTCCTGATGGAGGTGCTGCCGCCCGGGCTGCGCGGCGGCCAGCTGCCGTACGGCGCCCGGATCGGCGGACCCGGAATCGGCCTGCTCAGGGCCCGGCCGCAGCTCGCGGAGCGGCTGCTCGAGCGCGGCAACGGCGTGTACGTGTGGACGGTGAACGAGCCGGCCGACATCGAGCTGTGCCACAGGTTGGGTGTCACGGGCATCATCAGCGACCGACCGGGCTTCGTGCGGCAGCAGCTCGATGTTCGCCGGGAGAGGCGGGAGAACCTGGGGTGACGGGAGGTGCCCCGGCGCGGCACACTGTCCCTCATGTCCGCGCTCGACCAGCTTCCCCCGGATCAGAGTGAGCTGCTGCGCGGCCTGACCGACCTGGTCCACGCGTCGAGCACCGGCGCCGGCGGCCTCGACGGGCTGCAGGTGATCGTCGAGCTCGGTGTCGCGGCGACCACGGCGGGTGGCGCGAGCTTCGTCGAGTACGGCGAGGGCGGCGGCCGCGTGGTGGCTGTCTGCGGTGGGGTCGACTTCATGCTCGGCCGGCCGGTCGACGTGCGGTCATCGAACGTCACCGCGATCATGACCGGCCCGGCGGTGCAGGACGTGCCGATGACCGAGCCGGGCAGTGGCCTGGAGCCGCTGCTCACGGCCGGGTTCCGGCGTACCGTACTGGTCGGCGTCCGCGTGGGCGGCGAGGTGGTCGGTGCCATCCAGCTGTATTTCCGTGACGCGCTGAGCCCGCTCACCGAGGTCGCGCGGGCCTGGGTGACGCTGCTCGCGTCGTGCGCCGGTCACCTGTACGCCGACCGGGTGGGGCTGCCGGTGTACGAGTCCGGCCCGCGCCTGAGCCCGCTGTCGTTGGCGATCGCGGTGGTGGGTCCGAGCGGCCACGTGCGGTCGTGGAACCCGGCGGCCGAGCGCCTCACCTCCCTGTCGATGCACGACGTGGCCGGCAAGCCGTTCCCGTTCCCGCTGCCCGCGCCGGGCAAGCTGGTCGAGCACAAGATGCCGGCGGGCACGTGGATCCGCATCCGGGCCACCCGGGTCTCCGGTTCCGACGCCGTGGCCCTCACGATGCGGCCGCGGGCCGACGAGCGCGACAACTACCAGTCGCGCGACCTGTTCCTCGCGGTGGCGAGCCACGAACTGCGCACGCCGGTCACGGTGATCCGCGGGTACGCCGACACGCTCGTCGAGCACTGGGAGGCGCTCGACGAGGCGGCCCGGCGCGAGGCGGTGCTGGTGATGGGGCAGCGGGCAAGGGAGCTGAGCCGGCTGGTCGACCGCCTGCTCACCACCACGAGCGACGCCGCCGGGCTCACCGATGGCGCGCCGGGCGTACCCTTCGATGTGATCGACGCGTTGCGGGAGGTGACAGCCGATCTCGCGCCCGACATCCGGGCCGTGGTCCGGTTGGAGCTTCCGGTGGCGGTGCCGAAGGCGGCGGGTGACCGGGCCGGGTTGGCGACGGTCGTCACCGAACTGGTGACGAACGCGGTTAAGTATTCGCCGGCTCGGGTACACGTCGACGTGACCGCCGGGGCCGACCAGCAGACGGTGTGGTTCCGGGTGGCCGATCGGGGGGTCGGCATTCGTCCGGAGCATGTCGAGCGGGCGTTCGAGCGGTTCTGGCAACTGGAGCGGGGCGACCAGAGGAGGTACGGCGGAGTGGGGCTCGGCCTGTATCTGGTACGCCGCATCCTCGAGCGTCAGAATGGGTGGGTGTCGTTGCGCCCACGTGATGGGGGCGGCACGGTGGCTGAGGTTCGGCTGCCGCGCGCTGACGTGAGCGTCGGGGAGGGTTGACCCGTGTCCACTGCTGTCACCGCCGAGCGGGCGTGGTGTGTCGTTGTTCCGCATCAGCCGCGCGGGGCCCGGGTGGCGCGGCAGCGCCTGTCGGCGGCGCTCGCCGGCCTGGTCACCCAGGAGCGGATGTCAGACGCCATGTCGATCGCCGCGGAGCTGGTCGGCAACGCCGTGCGGCACGCGTTGCCGTTGCCGGGTGGCGTGGTGCGGGTCGCGTGGCACCTGCTCGTCGGCGGCGGGCTGCTGATCAAGGTGACCGACGGCGGTTCGGCCAACTCGAACGCGCCGATGATCCGTCCCCCGAGTGCCGACGCGGTCGACGGCCGCGGCCTGGCGATCGTCGCGGCGTTGTCGCGCCGCTGGGGGGTCGAGCGTGACGGACTCGGCCAGTGCGTCTGGGCCGAGTTGCGCTGATTGATCTTCCAGACGTCTTAGGCTGGCCGCCATGGCCAAAAGATCCCCCCGTGGCGATAAACGCGAGAAACGCACTGAAAAGCGGCAGAAGGTCCGCGATGTCTACGTTCCCCGTCCCTTCGCCGGCCTCGCCGACGAAGCGGAGTGGGTAGCCCTGCGCGAACTGGTTCCCGCCGCGTCCGCGCCGCTGCGGCTGGCTCCGCAGCTGGTCGCCGAGGCGGGGGAGCGGTCGGTCGTGCTGGCCACCGTGCTGCCGATGGCGTGGCCGGCAATGCACCGCGCCGACGGCACCATCTTCATCGGCCTGCAGCGTCAGGTGAACTCCGGCGACGTCTCGCGCGACCTGGCCGCTGCGTTGCTGTCGGCGGTGCAGACCGCGCCGGGGCAGCCGGTCGCCGTTCCGGCGCTCGCCGGCCCGGGTCCCCGGCTGCAGGATGTGCTGGTCACCGACGCCCCGCTCGACGTGACCCTGCACGAGGGCTTCGAGTTCTGGCTCGCCGCCGACGCCGGCGACGACCCGCGCGTCAAGGAGTCGATGGAGCGGGCCAACGAGTCGATCTACCCGACCGTGCGGCTCGCCGCCGCGCCGGCCGCCTACTGGTGCCAGGTGCCCGACAAGGCGCACGTCCGCTGGGTACTGCCCGACGACGAGGACCCGGCGCTCGACGCGCTGGCCCGGCTCGCGGCCGGCGACGCGATCCGGCTCGGCGACGGCACCCGGTTCGCCGGGATGTTCCGGGCGCACGGGCTGCTGGTGCCGGTCTGGGACCTGCCGCACGACGTGCCGGCCCTCGACTGGGACGCGCCGCTGGCCGAGTTCGCCAAGCGCTACGCCGAGGCCCTCACGGTGACCGACTCGCTGACCCCGGCCGAGCGCCGCTCCCGCCAGGGTCTGCTGGGCCGCCAGCTCACGCTTCGCTGAGCGGCGCCCGCAGGACCGGGCAGCTCATGCATCGCGGACCGCCCCGGCCGGAACCCAGTTCCGAGCCGGGGATCCGGATCACCTCGATGCCGGCCCGCTCCAGTTGGGCGTTGGTCTCGACGTTGCGCTCGTAGGCCACCGCCACGCGGGGCGCGATCGCGAGCGTGTTGTTGCCGTCGTCCCACTGCTCGCGTTCGGCGGTCACCGGGTCGAGGCCGGTGTCGATGATCCGCAGGGTGTCGATGTTCATCGCCTTGGCGGCCGCGGTGAGGAACGGCTCCGGCCCGCTGATCCGCGGCTCGCCGGTGGGGTCAGGGGCCGCCGAGACGGTCCAGGCCGTGAGCGTGTCGGCGATGTTCGGGTACATGACGACCGCGTCGACGTCGACCATCGTGCAGACCGTGTCGAGGTGCATGGTGGCGCGCTCCTGCGCGATCGGCACGGCGAGGACCGTGTGCGCGAGCCCGAGCGCGAAGCACCGACGGGCGAGCCGCTCGGCCCCCGCCGGCCGGGTGCGTTCGCCGACCCCGACCGCGAGCACGCCGGGCGCCAGAGCCAGCACGTCGCCGCCCTCGAGGTACTCCAGCGCCGGGTCGTAGACGAGCTCGGTGCCGGTGAACCGGGGGTGGTGGCGGTAGATCGCCGCGGTGAGCGTGGTCTCGCGGCGGCGGGCCGGCATCGCGAGGCTGGTGACCGCGACCCGGTCGCCGATCCACACCGCCGAGTCGCGGGTGAACAGCAGGTTGGGCAGCGGGTCGATGACGAAGTCGTGGCGGTCCATCAGCGCGTAGACCAGGCCCGAGCCGGTCCTCAGCTCGTCGTGGGCGAGTCCGGCCATGAGCGTCATCGCGAGCTGTGCCGGGCCGAGGCCGGCGAGGTGCTCGGAGACCGCGGCCCGCAGGGTGTCGCCGAGTCGGACGTCCGACAGCACGGCCTCGGTGAGGTCGGCCCGGGCGGCCGGCACGGTGAGCACCTCGGCCACCAGGTCCGCGAGGTAGAGCACCTCCACGCCGCGTGACCGCAGCGCCCCGGCGAAGATGTCGTGCTCCTCCTGCGCCCGCTGGACCCAGGGGATGCCGTCGAAGAGCAGGGAGTCGTTGTTCCGCGGGGTCAGCCGGGCCAGCTCAGGGCCCGGACGGTGGAGAACGACGGTGCCGAGGACGCCGACTTCGCTGTCGACGCGATGCTCCATTGAGCCAGCCATCCAGCCAGACTAGCGATAACGTGGAGTGTCTTGATGAGCGCTATTTGCACAACCGGGCTTCGGATGAATCGCTGATTCATGCCTGCCTGTCCCGCCGAAGGTCCCACTGTCGGGTGATTATCTTCACCCAGCGCGGTCGCTTGGTAGCCGCTACAGTATGGGCCACGGCGGCATCGGTGCTGCTCAACATGGATCTTTGTAGCTATCTGACATATGGCGGAGTGACAGATTGTCCCTACGGTCAGCAACAGCCGACCTTCGGACGGTTCTTTGGTACGATTTTGCAGTATCTGCGAAAGCGGACACACATGAGGGACCAGGTGAATGCGGTATTCATCCGCATCGCTCGCCTCAAAGGTCTACCAGCACTCCCCTAGCACACAGTCGGACACGTACGGTGTATGGACCCACAACTGAAGGCGAAGGTGGAGGTGCGCGATGACTGGTCTCTTGCATTCGAGCGACGGCCCTGGAATCTTCTCCGCGCCACCTGCCGGTCACGTTCCGGGTGACTTCCTGGACAGTTCGACACGTACCTCTCCCTCGGAGTGGGTGCGGTCGCGCCGGGAGGCCGCGGCACAGCGTCGCGTGGCGGCCAAGCACGCCCGCACGGCGCAGAAGCTCGCCTCGCTCGGTCCGGGCTGGGAAGTGGTCGATCTGCGTGAGGTCGCGGGTACCGCTCCGATGACGTACCTCGCGATCGGCCCCGGTGGCGTGTTCGCGATCACGGTCAAGGACCACGGCCGCGCCAAGGTCGGCTTCGCCGGCGACGTGGTGCAGATCGACGGTCGCCGGCCGAAGTACGTGCTCGAGGCGCGGGAGAACGCCCGCCTCGCCGCCACCGCCCTGTCCCGGGTCGCCGGCATCTCCGTGCCGGTCATGCCGGTGCTCGCGTTCGCCGGCAGCGGCGTCATCACGTTCTACGGCATGCCCAAGGGCTGCATCGTGAGCGCCTACCAGGAGCTCGGCCGGGTGCTGAACTCGCGCGGCGAGCGGCTGGCCGCGAAGACGGTCAAGAAGCTCTACGCCTACGCCGACCACCCCGGAACGTGGGTCAACTCGGCATTCGACCGCTACGAGTGGTCCAAGAACGATTCCCAGCCCTGAGAAACTAGCCCTGACAAACCGGTGTCTCCGCCGGTACCGTCGTTGCGTGGCCGCTTTGCCAGTACCTGACAGGCGCTCCGTCCCCTGGGCGCGACAGCTCCACGGGAGGCTATGTGCCCCACGTTGAACTGTCCATCACCGACTTCGGCCCCGTCACCCCTCCCGCACCCCGCCCGGTGCCGGAAGCTGCCGCCGCTGCCGAGGCAACGGCTGTGGATCCTGATCGGCTCGCCGATCCACTCGACCACTGGGTGCGTGCGGTCGCGAGCGCGATCGAGCCCTGTCTGGTCATCGACGCCGACGGCGTGATCGTCGCGATGTCACCGTCCTGCGTCGAGCTCATGAGCCTCACCTCGTCCGCGGTGGGTTCCAATCTCCGCAAGGGCCCGTTCCGCCTGATCGACTTCTCGGCCGACGGCGGCAAGCTCTCCAAGTCGGAGGTCGACAAGGTTCCGCCGGTCCTGGCCGTATCGTCGGGTCGGCTGGCCCGCGGGTTGATCCGCGTGCGGTGCGGCGACGCGGTGGTCACGCTCGACGCGATCGCCACGCCGATCGGTCATACCGGCTCGGTCGCCGGTTCATTGACGTTCTTCAGCCCCGTGTAACGTTTCGCCTCGTCGGGGAGGGGCGATGCGGCGGCCGGGCGTCACTGGTTCCTTTGCATCGATGATCTTAATCATCGGTGCGCTGACGTCTGCCTGCGCGTTGGATCCCGTGAAGCCGACCCGCGACCCGAGTGCGCGTCCACCGTCGGCGGCCGACGGGCCACCGGACTCGGGGGTTCCCGTGCCGCTGCCGCCCCCGTCGGTCCCTTCGAGCGCGTCGGGCTTCAGCGAGTACGTGGCCGTCAGCTGCAACGGGCGGCCGACCGCCAACCAGGTGATCGCGGTGGTGCGGCCGAAGCTCAACCTGGCGGCCAGCGTCCAGATCACCGTGACCACGCAGCCGACCTGTGCGGGCACGTGGCAGTACACCGTGTTGAGCGTGCCCAACCACGAGACGGTGCACGCGGTCACCCGGGGCGATCCGGCGGCGCTCACGGTCGTGGCGGCGGGCAGCAACCCGTGTATCCCGGCGGTGCGGGTCAGCGCGCCGACCGGGCTGCGTTCGGTGCTCGGCTGCGACTCCGTGACCGCGACGACGACCACGAGAACGCCCACCCCGACACCCACCCCGACGCCGACTCCGACACCGACGGCCACGCCGGGTACGTAGGGTCTACCCCATGCCCGGAGTACCCCCGCAACGCTTCGTCTTCCTCGGCCCCGAAGGCACGTTCGCCGAGCAGGCGCTGCTGACGATCCCCGCGGCCGCGCGCGGCACCCGCATCCCCGCCCGCAGCGTGCCGGAAGCACTCGACGCGGTGCGCGCCGGTGACGCCGATGCGGCCCTCGTGCCGCTGGAGAACTCGATCGGCGGGGCGGTGGGGGTCACGTTCGACGAGCTGGCCAGCGGCGACCCGTTGATGATCACGCGGGATGTCGTGTTGCCGGTGCAGTTCGTGCTGGCGGCGGCGAGCGCGCTGCCGTTCGCCGGGATCGCGTCGGTGGCGGCGCACCCGCAGGCGTCGGCCCAGTGCCGGCAGTGGCTGCGTGACCACGTGCCCGGCGCCACCGTGGTCGACGTCCTCTCCAACGGTGCGGCCGCGGCCGCCGTGGCCGCCGGCGAGTATCCGGCGGCGATCTGCGCCGAGATCGGCGCCACCCGCAGCCGGTTGACGGTGCTCGCCAAGGACATCGCCGACCATCCCGACGCGATGACCCGGTTTGCCCTGGTGACCCGGCCCGGTCCGCCGCCACCACCGACCGGTGACGACCTGACGTCGCTGGCGGTCTACATCGCCCATGACGAGGTGGGTGCGCTGCTGGCCGTGCTGACCGAGCTGGCCGTGCGCGGGGTGAACCTGACCAGGATCGAGTCGCGCCCGACCGGCGAGCGGCTGGGGCGCTACGCGTTCTTCCTCGACTGCACCGGTCACCTCAACGAGGCCCGGATGGGCGAGGCTCTGATGGGACTGCGCCGGGTCGCCAGCGAGGTCCGGTTCCTCGGCTCGTACCCGCGCGCGGCCCAGCCCGGCGAGCACCCGGTTCCCCCGCCGGCAGGCACCAGCGACCGCGACTTCGCCGACGCGCAGGCCTGGCTGAGCCGCCTCCGCACCGGCGGCTGAGCCGGCCAATGCCGCACCGTCGAGCCGCGCGGCATTGGCTGGGCGCGGTGACCCCGCGCCGTCAGCCGCCCAGGCCGCCGAGGAGGCCGCCGCCCTTGGACTGCTGCTGGGGGCCGGCCTGGCCCTCGCTCGGCTGGATGATCACGAAGCCCTGCCCGTTCAGGGCGAGCTGGAACAGCTCACCCGAGCCGCCCCGCAGCATCGAACCCAGGCTCTGCGACTTCTGGATGTTCGACTGCAGGTTGGCCGACCAGCCGATCACGGCGTCGGTGTCGACGAACACCGGCTGGTTGGGCGCCACCGGGATCACGATCGGCGGTCCGTCGCAGGTGATGGCGAGCTTGCCCTGACCGGTGAAGACCGAGTTGAAGAGGCCACCGCCGAACATGCCGGCACCGGGCACCTTCTGGATCTGGTACTGCAGGCTCGGGTCGAACAGCAGCACGTTGCGGCCGTTGATCGACAGCGCGTCGCCCTGCTCGATGTCGATGAGGAAGCAGTCCATCGAGGCGTTGGCGAACCAGATCTCGCCCTGGCCGCGGCACGCCATCAGCGGCACGCCCTCGCCGGTGACGGCACGGCGGATGAAGTTGCCCGCGCCCTGGCTCTTGACCTCGAACTGGATCTGGCCGCGGTAGGCGATCATCGCGCCCTGCCGGGCGAGCACCTCGCCATTGACGACGTACTTCACACATTTGCTGTGTTGCAGGCTCATACCCGGGGCGGTCGGGGCCTGCGCCATGGATTCGGCTTTGAAGAGTTCACTGCGCACGGTCGCGAGCGTATCGGGTCGACCTGCGGAAATGGGGCCCGCCTTGGCAAACCGGCGCTAGCCCCAGCCCAGCTCGTGCAGGACCTTGTCGTCGATGCCGAAATGGTGCGCGATCTCGTGGACCACCGTGATCGCCACCTCGTCGACGACGTCCTCCTCGGTGTCGCAGATCGACAGGATCGGCCGGCGGAAGATGGTGATCCGGTCGGGCAGTACGCCGCTGTACTCCTGCCCTCGCTCGGTGAGCGCGTACCCCTCGTAGAGCCCGAGCAGGTCCGGGTCGTCCGCGGGCCCGTGGTCCTCGACGAGCACCACGACGTTGTCCATCAGCCGGAGCAGTTCCTCGGGCACCAGGTCGAGCCCGTCGGACACGAGCTCCTCGAACCGCTGACGCGACATCTTGACGGCCACGGAAGCCATTCTGGGCGCCCGGAGGCCGGGCGCCCAACAAAGGGCGTCGCGCCCTTGTCAAGGCGCTCGCCGATCTTGCACTTGTGGCCGCCTCTATTTACGGAAATGTCGTGTTTTGACGGAGGCCACAAGTGCAGGATCGGCGAAAGGGCGACGTCGTGGGTGTGCTAGCCGACGAGCGTGGCGTCCAGCGTGATCTCGACCGACGCGAGTGCCTTGCTGATCGGGCACCCGGCCTTCGCCGCCTCGGCGTGCTTGAGGAACTCCGACTCGTCGATGTTCGGGACCGTGCCGGTGGTGACCAGGTCGATGCGGGTGATCGCGAACCCGCCCTCGGTCTGGCCGAAGTTGACGGTGGCGTTCGTGACCACCGAGTCGGGAGTGAAGCCGGCACCGGCGAGCATGTTCGACAGCGCCATCGAGTAGCACGCGGCGTGCGCCGCGGCGATCAGTTCTTCGGGGTTGGTACCGGTCCCCTCCTCGAAGCGGGACTTGAAGGAGTACTGGCCTTCGTAGGCGCCCGAGCCGAGGGCGAGCGTGCCGGAGCCGCCCTTGAGGTCGCCGTGCCAGCGGGCTGAAGAGGTACGCGTAGGCATGGACCGAACGTAGCGGATCGGCGAGACTGCCCGCATGGGGAACCGGTACGACGTGGTGGTTGTAGGGGGTGGCCACAACGGGTTGGTCGCCGCGGCCTATCTCGCGAAGGCCGGCAAAAAGGTCCTCGTCTGCGAGAAGCGCCCGGTGGTCGGCGGCGCGGCGGTCAGCGAGCAGCCGTTCGGGCCCGACTTCACGGTGACGAGCCTCTCGTACGTGGTCAGCTTGCTGCCCGAGGAGATGGTCCGCGACCTGCGGCTGAAGAAGCACGGCTACCACGTCTACCCGCAGGGCCCCTACTTCGCGCCGCGCCGCGACGGTTCCTACCTCGCACTGCCCGACAACCCCGCCGGGAGAGCGGAACAGATCGGCAAGTTCTCGCTCAAGGACGCCGAGGCGTACGAGAAGTGGGAGGCGTGGCTGGGCAAGCTCGGCGGGCTGGTCGGCCCGCTGCTGCACGAGATTCCGCCGAAGCTCGGCTCGAAGCGTCCGGGGGACCTGTTCGGCCAGGCCGGCCTCGCGGCGAAGCTGCGCAAGGTCGACGTGCGGGCGGCGTTCGACCTCACCCGGCTGTTCACCGCGAGCATCGCCGACTTCGTCGAGGACCGCTTCGAGTCCGACGCGATGCGCGGGGTGCTCAGCGTCTCCGGCGTCATCGGCACGTGGGCCGGCCCGCGCAGTGCCGGCACCGCGTACGTGATGCTGCACCACCACATCGGCGACACCACGTGGGGCTTCCCGCGCGGCGGCATGGGCGGGGTCACACAGGCACTCGCGGCGTCGGCGCGGTCGTTCGGGGCCGAGGTCCGCGTGAACGCGGGCGTCGCCCGGATCACCGTCGTGGGCGGGCGGGTCACGGGGGTCGCGCTCGAGAACGGCGATGAGATCCGGGCGGACGTCGTGGTGACGACCGCACACCCGAAGATCTCTTTTCTGGGACTGGTGGAGCCGAAGGAACTTCCCGACGACTTCGTGGCCGACATCGAGCAGTGGCAGAGCCGCTCCGGCACGGTGAAGGTGAACGTCGCCGTGGATCGGCTGCCCCAGTTCGCGTCCCATGAGGATTTCGACCCGGCGGTGCACGGGGGCACGATCGTGCTCGCGGAGTCGCTCGACGATGTGGAGACCGCGTTCCAGGAGGCGGTGTCGGGGAGGGCGGCGACGCTGCCGTTCGCCGACGTGTGCATCCCGAGCGTGTTCGACGACTCGCTCGCGCCCGAGGGCAAGCACGTGGTGAGCATGTTCAGCCAGTGGGTGCCGCACACCTACGCCGACGCGCCCGACAAGGACGAGCTCACCGCGTACGCCGACCGTCTCATCTTCCGCATGGACCAGGTCGCGCCCGGCTTCATCGACTCCATCGTCGACCGGCAGATCATCGGGCCGGACACGATGCAGAACGAGTACGGGCTGGTCGGCGGCAACATCTTCCACGGCGAGCTGAGCCCCGCGCAGATGTTCCACTGCCGCCCGGCCGCCGGGTACGCCGACCTCCGCACGCCCATCAAGGGGCTGTACCAGGCCGGCTCGGCCACCCACGGCGGTGGTGGGGTCACCGGGGTGCCGGGCCACAACGTGGTGCGGCAGATTTTGCGGGACCAGCGGTTCAGGAGAGCGAAGTAACCTCTCTGCATGGCTGGCGACGGGACCGTGGAATGGGGCGAGGACCGGCCGGTCCGGTTGATGGACCGGCTGTTCGGTGACGCCGGTGGCGGCGGGCAGCGGTTGAGCGCGCCGGCGGCGGGCGCGGCGGTGGTGGCCCTCGCCCTCTTCATCGCCGCCGAGCTGGTGCCGTGGATGAGCGTGACCCAGCAGCAGCAGGGCATCGGACCCGACCTGCCCAGCCAGACCAGCGACGTGTCGCTCGACACCGTGGGGTGGGGCATCACCGCGGCCTACTACCTCGGGCTGATGATGCTGCTGGCCGTGGTGGGTCTGGTCCAGGTCACCCGGCCGCACACGCGGCGGGCGCTCACCGCGGCCGGTTTCGGCCTGTCGGCCGCCATGCTGGTGCTGCTGGTCGGCGCGATCCGCCGGGCCGGCGAAGGTGGCCAGTACGGGCCGTTCGACCAGGGGATCGAGGCGACCGTCGGACCGGCGCCGTACCTGGCGATCGCCGGGGTGCTGCTGGTGGTCGCGGCCCTGGTGATCAGCGGATGGCGTCCGGTGATGGCGACGGGTCACCGTCGGCCCGCTCCGGCCGATCCCGACGAGGACGACGACGACGAGGAACCGGGTCCGATCGACCTCACGGTCACACCGGCCTGAGCGCGTGGTGCCTGGGTCACGGTGGGTCTGAATCACGTCCGGGTCTGAATCACGTCTGGACATGAAGCGACCCCGGGCTGCGTATCCGGCAACCCGGGGTCTGTCAACGTCTGCGGGACTCGAACCCGCAAAGTCGGATTTACAGTCCGATGCCTTTTCCAGTTAGGCCAAGACGGAGTCGCCGCCATTTGCTGGCGCCGTTTCCCACTGATGGGCGCTTACACAACGTGTAAACACGCGCTCTCCCTATTGAGCTAGGGGCCCATGAAGAGGACCCCGCAGGGCTCGAACCTGCAACCTCGTGTCTGCAAGACGCCCGGGTTCGGGACGGCACGGACGGCAATATTCAACTTGGGACAAGAACCTGAGCACTGAACCCGACGCCTCTGCCAGTTGGGCTACCGGGGCATGTACCCCGGGCAGGTCTCGAACCTGCACTGAACGGGTGTATGAACACTGATGTTCTGAGTTTGAGTTTGTGTCCGAGCCCCCATGATAGGGCCCGGACACAGCCTCACGCGAACAGGTAACCGAAGACCCGGTCGCCGATCTTCTGGTCGGTGACGATCGTGGAGTTGGCCGCCTCACGCGCCAGCTTCACGGCCTCCGACAGCTTCACCACGCGCGACTTCAGCTCGGAGATGCGCGCCTGCGGCAGCGCACCCGAGAACTTCACCGTGGTCCAGTAGCCGACCAGCACGTCTTCGAAGTACATCTCCACCTGGGCCGGGTGCTTGTCGGTGGCCTCGGCCTTGACGTGGTTGCGCGGCACCTTCTTCGACCGCGTGGTCTGCGACGGCGTGGTCGCGTACGCGTCGGTCGCCTCGTCGAACGTCCAGACCTCGGCGGCGTCGAGCACCGGGATGCGGGTGATGAACGCCAGCAGGTCGGCCAGCTGCTTCTCCAGGAAGAGCAGGTAGGTGACCGGGACGTCGGTGGCGATCGTGGTGCCGTCGACCACGATCGACGCCTTCGCGGAGCAGTTGGCCACGTCCTTGGTGAGGATGACGTCGAACAGTCGGGTGAGCGCGCCCTGCACGTCGGAGAGGACGTCGCGGGCCCGTACCTGAACGCGTGTCGACTCCGGCGGCAGCTGCTCGCCCTCGTCGTCCTTCGGCTTGTAGGTGCGCGAAATTCCGGACAGCTGCGCGGTCTTCTGCAGCTGCTGGGACGCGGCCGTGAAGTCGGCCTGAGCGCGCGACTTGACGCCCTTCTCCAGGGCGACGATCTGGTTCAGCTGAGTCTGTGCCACGGTGGGTTCCCCGATAGGTCGATTGATGTCGACGGCACTGTACAGGTGGGGATATAGCGCGCGAACGCTGTTTTGGACCGCCTAGACTTGTTCACCGTGATTGACCTGAAGCTGCTCAGAGACAACCCCGACCTGGTACGTGCGAGCCAGGAGGCCCGGGGCGAGTCCGCGGCGAAGGTCGACACGCTGCTGGCGGCCGACGTGGCCCGGCGCGAGGCGGTGGCCCGGTTCGAGGCGCTACGCGCCGAGCAGAAGCAGCTCGGCAAGCAGATGCCGAAGGCGAGCGGCGACGAGAAGGCCGCACTGCTGGCCCGCACCAGGACCCTCGCCGACGACGTGAAGGCGGCCTCGGCGGCGGTCACCGCGGCGGAGGACGCGCTGAAGGCGGCCCAGCTCGCGATCCCGAACGTCATCGAGGAGGGCGCGCCGGCCGGCGGCGAGGACGACTACGTCGTGCTGCGCGAGGTCGGCGAGCATCCCACCCTCGACCGGGTACGCGACCACCTCGAGCTCGGTGAGGCACTGCGCGCGATCGACATGGAGCGCGGCGCGAAGGTGTCGGGCTCGCGGTTCTACTTCCTCACCGGTGTCGGCGCGATGCTGCAGCTCGGCCTGTTCAACCTGGCGATGCAGCAGGCCGTCGAGTACGGGTTCATCCCGATGATCCCGCCGGTGCTGGTGAAGCCCGAGGTCATGCAGGGCACCGGGTTCCTCGGCGAGCACGCCAGTGAGGTCTACCGGCTCGAGGCCGACGACCTGTACCTGGTCGGCACCAGCGAGGTGCCGCTAGCCGGCTACCACTCGGGCGAGATCCTCGACGACCTCGCCGAGCCGCGCCGGTACGCGGGCTGGTCGTCGTGTTTCCGCCGCGAGGCCGGCTCGCACGGCAAGGACACCCGCGGCATCATCCGCGTGCACCAGTTCGACAAGATCGAGATGTTCTCGTACTGCCGGCCCGAGCAGGCACACGACGAGCACCTCCGACTGCTGGCGTGGGAGGAGGAGCTGCTGGCCAAGGTCGAGATCCCGTACCGGGTGATCGACGTGGCCGCCGGCGACCTCGGCAGCAGCGCGGCCCGCAAGTTCGACTGCGAGGCGTGGGTGCCCTCGCAGAACCGCTACCGCGAGGTCACCAGCACGTCGAACTGTACGTCGTACCAGGCGCGCCGGCTGAACATCCGGTACCGCGACGAGAAGGGCACGCAGCCGGTCGCCACCCTGAACGGCACGCTGGCCACGCCCCGGTGGATCGTGCCGATCCTGGAGAACCACCAGCAGCCCGACGGGTCGGTGCGGGTTCCCAAGGCGTTGCAGGCGTTCGTCGGCACCGACGTCCTGAAGCCTCGTTAGCGGACTGCCAAAGAATCAAGAGCAGCAGTTTCGTTCGCGTTTGGTTGCTCGAGGTGGCGCGGTTGCGAAAGCGCGCTACGGTTGCTCCCCCGATCCGGGAAGGAGCGCCACATGGTTCGTCCAGGTCTGCCAAAACTGATCGCCACCGACCTCGATGGCACTCTCGTGCGCAGCGACGACACGGTCAGTGCCTACACGCACGACGTTCTCGCCCGGGTGAAGGCCGCCGGCATCCGCATCGTCGGGGCCACCGGGCGCGGGCCGCGCCTCACCGGGCTGGTGCGCACCGACATTCCGAGCGCCGACTATCTGGTGCTCGGCGGCGGCAGCCGGGTGCTCGACGTCACCGATCCCGATGAACCCCTCGTGCTCCGCGACGAGCGTCTTCCGGGTGACGTGCTCGCGGAGGTACTGGCGTCGATCGAGCGCGCTTGTCGCGGTCCACTATCGATCTTGATCGAAGCTGGAGACGGCCCGGAGTCGCCGTTGTGGGGCGACCCCGATCCCGCCTGGCGCTACCCCGACGCCGTGGAGGCGCGGGTGCGCGCCGACTGCCTCACCGGTCCCGTGATCAAGGGGTTCGCCCGGCACCCCGCGCACGACGCCGACGGCCTGCTGGAGATCGCGCGCCGTGCGGTGCCGCCGGATGTGGCGTCGATCACGCAGGCGGGGCTCGGCTACATCGAGATCTGCCCGCCCGGTGTCGACAAGGCGACCGGGCTGGCGGTGGTGGTCAACGCCCTCGGTGTCGACCCCGACGACGTGCTCGTGTTCGGCGACATGCCCAACGACCTGCCGATGTTCGCCTGGGCCGGGTTCGGACGGGTGGCCGTGGCCAACGCGCACCCGCAGGTGCGGGCGGCCGCCGACGAGATCATCGGGAGCAACGACGACGACGGGGTGGCCCGGTACCTGGCCCGTATGTTGGGCTCGTGAAGCTCGTCGCCACCGACCTCGATGGGACCCTCGTCCGTTCCGACCGAACCCTGAGCGACCGCACACTCGCCGTGCTCGACTCGTTGCCCGTGCCCCTGGTGATCGCCACCGGGCGGCCGCTGCGGTGGGTCCTGCCGATCTACGAGATGTTGGGCCACAAGCCGATCTCGGTCGTGGCCAACGGCGCGGCGGTGTACGACCCCGAGGCCGACGAGCTGCTGCACTCCGCGCCACTGGCCGCCGACGAGCTGGCACACGCCTGCGAGGCCCTGCGGAGCGCCGTGCCCGACGCGGTGTTCGCGGTCGAGCTCGACGGCGGCCGCACGATGGTCCACGAGGACCGGTACGACGTCGGCATGTGGGAGCGGACCATGGACGGCCGGCGCATCGGCCCACTGGCCGACGTGGTCGCCGAGCCGGCCGCGAAGCTGCTCGTGCGGTCGGCGTCGAACAGGGACTCCGACGAGTTCCTCGCGCTGGTCTCGGCCACGCTCGAAGGGGTGTACGAGGCGACCCACTCGTCGCTGTCCGGGCTGGTCGAGATCTCGGCGGCGGGGGTCACCAAGGCCTCGGGGGTGGCGTGGGTGGCCGCCCGGCTCGGCGTGGAGCCCGCCGACGTCGTGGTGTTCGGCGACATGCCCAACGACATCCCGATGCTCGCCTGGGCCGGACGGGCGGTGGCCGTGGCCAACGCCCACCCGACCGTCAGGGACGTCGCCGACGAGGTGACCGGCAGCAACGACGAGGACGGCGTCGCCACCTGGCTGGAGCGCGAGTTCGCCTCCCGGGCGGGCTGACCCGCCGCGGACGGCTCAGAGGTACTGGCCGGGGCTCTCGCCCTCGCTCGGGGCGCCCGGCATGCCCGGGATGCCCCGGCCGCTCATCGGCAGGGCCGGACGGGCGCCACGCATGTGCTCCAGCTGCGCCCGCGCCGCCATCTGCTGGGCGACGATCGCGGCCTGGATGCCGTGGAACAGGCCCTCCAGCCAGCCGACCAGCTGGGCCTGCGCGATGCGCAGCTCGGCCTCGGAGGGCGTGCCGTCGGCGAACGGCAGCGTGATCCGCTCCAGCTCGTCGCGGAGCTCCGGCGCCAGGCCGTCCTCCAGTTCGAGGATCGAGCGGCGGTGGATCTCCTTGAGCCGCTGGCGCCCGGCGTCGTCGAGGGGCGCGGCGCGGACCTCTTCGAGCAGTTGCTTGATCATGTTGCCGATCCGCATGACCTTCGCCGGCTGCTCGATCAGCCGGGCCGGGTCCTCCTTGTCGTCGCCGTCGCGGTCTCCGTCGACGTCGACGTCGACAGTGCCGATCGGGCGGCCGTCGGGCCCGACCACGAGCACGGTGCGGCCATCCTCCTGCTGGGCTTCCTCTGCCATGGGGTCCATCCTCGCTCATCTCCGAACGGGTCCACACTTGCCCCGTGAGTGACGTTCTAACCCGACCCGCGCCGCCACCCGACGTCGTGCTCCGGTACGGCGACCATCCCGACCACGTGATCGACCTGCGGCTTCCGGCCACGCAGACCGGACCGCTGGTGATCTTCGTGCACGGCGGGTTCTGGCGGGCAGCCTACGACCGGGCGCACGCCGGTCCGCTCGCGGCCGACCTGGCGGCCCGGGGGTACCCGGTCGCCTGCCCGGAGTACCGCCGGGTCGGGCAGTCCGGCGGCGGCTGGCCGGGAACGCTCGACGACGTGGCGGCCGCCCTCGCGGCGCTGCCGGACCTGGTGCGTCCGCACGCCGACCCGGCCGGCGCGATCCTCGTCGGGCACTCCGCCGGCGGGCACCTGGCGCTGCTGAACGCTCACACCCCGGGTCTGGCCGGGGTGGTGGCGCTGGCACCGGTGGCCGACCTGGGCGCCGCGTACCGCGCGGGGATCGGGTCGGACGCGATCGCGGCCCTGCTCGGGGGCGGCCCGCACGAGGTCCCATCGCGTTTCGACCGGGCCGATCCGGCTCGACGCGGGCCGCTTCCGGTACCCACTGTGATCATCCATGGGGACGCCGACGACAGCGTTCCGGTAGAGAACTCTGCCGGATATGCGGCTTCTGTGGCCGGAGATCTATGCCGAATCACGGTGCTTTCCGGGGTCGACCATTTCGCGCTCATCGACCCGCTGTCGCCGACCTGGGAGAACGTGGTGACCGCGGTGGGCGAGCTACGGTGACTCTCGGCATTGACTGGCCGCGCCTTACCCGGTAGGAACGCCAACGGGCGGCAGAACGGTCCGCATTCACCTGGAGGATGGAACTTGTCCCAACTCAGTAGGCGGGGCGCTCTGCGGCTGCTCGGATCACTGGGCGCCGCCGGTGCGGCCGCTCCGTTCCTCTCCGCGTGCGGCTCGTCAAACGACGACGACACCTCGACCGCGTCGAAGGGCACCGTCAAGATCGGCCTGCTGCTGCCGGAGACGGGTGCGAACAAGTTCATCGGCGACGACATGCGCCAGGGCTTCGACCTGTTCCTCACCCTCAACGGGCGGCGGCTCGGCGGTTACGACGTCCAGCTCGTCGCGGCCGACGAGGGTGAGACCAAAGAGTCGGCCAAGGCCGCGATGGAGAAGCTCAAGCAGGAGAAGGTGCTGGCCGTCACGGGCATCGCCAGTGCGCAGGCGATGGTCGAGGTGCGCGACATCGTCGAGCAGGCACACATCCCGCTGATCGGCTCGAACGCGTCGCCGCCGCAGCTCAGCACGCTGTACATCTGGCGCACGTCCTACGTCGACACCGAGCTGGGCGTGGCGCTCGGCGAGTACGTGGCCTCGCAGCTCGGTGGCGGAACCGCCGCGATGATCGCCTCGGAGTCGATCGGCCGCGACGCCGTGCAGGGCTTCCAGCAGACGCTGGTCTCGGCCGGTGGGCGCATCGAGAGCCAGGCGACGTACGTGCCGGCCGGCGCCGCCGACTTCAACTCGTTCCTCCAGCCGCTGCGCAACAGCCAGACGGTCAAGGCGATCTTCGCGTTCTTCGCCGGATCCCAGGCCGAGGCGTTCGTGAAGCAGTACAGCGCCGCCTTCCGGGACAAGAACCCGAAGATCCCGCTGTTCGGCCCCGGGTTCCTCACCGAGGGTCCGCTGCTGAAGCAGCAGGGCGACGCGGCCAGAGACGTGTGGACGTCGTTCAACTACTCACCCGACCTCGACAACGCCGCCAACCGGCGGTTCGCCGCGGAGTACCAGAAGAAGCACCAGGTGAGTCCCACCACGTACGCGATGGCCTCGTACGACGCGGGAGCGGTGCTGAACCAGGCGCTGGGACTGGTCGAGGGCGAACTCTCCGGCGAGTCGCTGAACGCGGCGATCGGACGGGTGGGCCAGATCAGCAGCCCGCGTGGCGAATGGCAGTTCAACACCAACCGCTCGCCGCAGCAGCGGTGGTACCTGCGCCAGGTGCGGTGGGACGGCGCCGTGCTGTCGAACAACGTCGTTTCCGAACTGGATACGCTCGGCTAGCGTCCGTGCGGCCGTCCCTTTCCAGGCAGGCGCTGAGACCGGTCGGTTGTCGGATGCGGTACGCCCGCACCTGGGCATGTCGGGTATTCGGCTCGATACGGGCCGCACTCGTCCATTGAGTGTCGACACGGTACGCGATGCTCAAGGAAGATTGTGGAGCCCCGATCCGTAGGTAGGTGTCCGTGACGAGCCCACTCCCGCCCCCCGCCCATGCGGGTGAGCCGGCACAGCCGCTCGTGGTCCGGGAACCGACCGTCGCGATCATTCCGACCCAGTACCGCCCGCCCGACCGGGGCGGTTACTCAGGGTATGCGGCACCTGGCTATACGCCGCCCCCGAACTACTACCAGCCGGTCATCCCGTCGCAGTACCCCTCCCAGTACCCGCGGCCGGTCTACCTTCCGCCGCCCCGGCGCCGCCGCCGAGGGCTGGCGGCCGCCGTCGTGGTGGCCCTGCTGCTCGTGCTCGGCGCGGGCGGCGGTGCCGCGGCGTTCGTCGCCGCTGGTCCCGACGGGGTGGCCCGCTCGCTGGGCGGACCGGGCAAGGCCGGCACCGCGCCCGACGCCCGCGACACGGCGATCATCGAGGTGCTCAACCGCCGGTCGAAGGCGGTCAACAGCCGCGACAAGACCGCGTTCATGGCCGACATCGACAAGACCGACGCCGAGCTCACCAAGCGCCAGGAGACGGTCTACGAGAACCTGATCAAGCTGCCGTTCGCCGAGTTCAGCTACAAGATCGGCGGCGGGGGCGGGTACGACGACAGCATCCCCACCGAGCTGAAGACCAAGTACGGCGACCAGGTGCGGGCGCCCGGCGTCGCGATCATCCACCGCATCGAGGGGGTCGACAACGACCCGGTGGCCGCCCCGTGGGTGCCGATCTTCGCGCTGGTGTCGTCGCAGTGGCGACTGGTCGGTGAGGCCAAGGGCAAAGAGCTGCCGTCCGGGGTCGGCGGGCAGCCCTGGGACGCCGGTCCGATCATCGTGGAGAAGGGCGAGAAGGTCGTCGGCATCTTCTCCGCCAACAACCGGAGCCGGGCCGGCACGCTCATCCGGATCGCCGACGAGGCGATGGACCAGGTCGCGCTCGTGCGGCCGAACCAGTGGGTCGGCAAGGTCTTCATGACGGCCGTGCGCGACCGGGCGGTGTTCGACGCGTACTTCGGCGCCAGTCCGGAACGGGTCGACCAGGTCGCCGCGATCGCGGTGCCGCACTACGACGACGTGCCCGACTGGAACGGCACGGCGAACTACTCGGCCACCCGGGTGATCTTCAACCCCGACGAGATCGACGAGGACAACGACGTCCTCAGCGCCGACATGTCGCACGAGTTCACCCACGCGGCGATGGCGCCGGTCACCACCGGCTGGACGCCCACGTGGCTGGTCGAGGGGTTCGCCGAGTACGTCTCGTACAAGGGCGCCCAGATCGACACGAACAGCCTGAAGCGCGCCCTCGACGGGGTGCAGACCGAGAACCTGTTCGCCGGCGAGCAGTTCTACGACGAGCCGATGAACTACATCACCGCCTGGCTGGCCAACCGCATGATCTCGGAGACCTACGGCGAGACCAAGCTCATCCAGCTGTACGAGCGGTTCCAGCAGACCTCCAACGAGGAGGTCGTGATCAGCCAGGTGCTCGGAGTCCCGCGGGCGACGCTGATCAAGAACTGGCAGGACTACGTCGCGAAGCAGAAGCGCTGAGCGTCGGTCCGGCGCCGCCGGACCGACGCGACGGCCTTCAGCCGACGACCTCCTCGTCGACGAAGCACCAGCGCCACCGCTCGTTGGGCTCGATCGACCGCACCACCGGGTGCTTGATCTCCTTGTAGTGGGCGCTCGCGTGCCGTCCGGGTGACGAGTCGCAGCAGCCGACATGCCCGCACTCCAGGCACAGCCGCAGGTGCACCCAGTCGCGGTGGCCCAGCGCCACGCAGTCGACGCACTCGCGCACCTCCGGCACCGGCTTGGCGTCGAGCGGGGTCGCGGCGAGGTGTGCACAGGTCATGAGGTCTCCAGTTTGCGTTCGAGCATCGACTCTTCCAGGTCCATCTCGTGTTGGGCACGGCGCAGGACCTCTTCGGTGATGCGGCCCTCGTCGCGCGCCTTCCGGAATACTTCCCGTTCGGCGTCGATCATCTCCCGGCGCAGCCGGACGTAGGCCCGCGAGGGCGTCTCCGTGCCCGCGGCCCCCAGTCTCTCCCACGCGACGTTGTTCCGTTGCTGTGTGAGCTTCTCAAGCCGTTTGACGACGGTCTCCGGCGCGTCGCCGGCCTGCTCGTCGAGCCGGTCGCGGGCCGCCCGGCTCGCACGGTTCTGGATGGCGGCCTCGGCCAGCACGTCGGCCTGCGGGTCGTCGGGCTGGAGCTTGAGCCGGCGGACCAGCGGCTGCAGCGTCATGCCCTGCAGCAGCAGGGTGCCGACGATCGTGGCGAACGCGATGAACAGGAACAGGTCGCGCGGGTACTCGCGGCCGTCGGCAAGCGTGTCCGGGAGGGTCAGGGCGGCGCCGAGCGTCACCACGCCCCGCATGCCGGCCCAGGCCAGCACCGTGGGCACCTGGATGGGCGGCCTCGGGTCGCGTTCCCGGATGCGCGGCACCAGCCGGACCAGGTAGGTCACCGGGTAGAGCCACACGAAGCGGGCGATGATCACCGTGGCGAACACCGCGCCGGTGACCGCCGCCACCGTTCCGGTCGACGTCTCCAGACCGTCCATGATCTGGCGCAGCTGCAGCCCGACGAGGAGGAACACCAGGCCCTCGAGCATGAAGTTGACCAGCCGCCAGAACGCGCCCATCTGCAGGCGCGACGCCGCCGACATGAGCGTCGGCCACCGGTGGCCGAGGGCCAGCCCGGTGACGACCACCGCGACGACCCCCGACGCGTGGACCGTCTCGGCGGCGATCACCACCACGAACGGGGTGATCAGGGACAGCGCGTTGTCGATCAGCGGGTCGCTGGTCCGCTTGTGCAGGAACCCGAAGACCAGCGCGCCGAGGACGCCGAACAGGATGCCGCCGCCGGCCGCCAGGAGACTGTTCCACGCGATGTTCGCGGGTCCGACCGAGCCGCCCGCCGCCGCCAGGGCCGCGAGCCGCAGCAGCACCAGCGCGGTGGCGTCGTTGATCAGGCTCTCGCCCTCGAGGATGGTGACCATCCGCCGGGGCAGGCCGATCCGCCGCGCCACCGCGGTCGCGGAGACCGCGTCGGGCGGCGCCACCACCGCGCCGAGCGCGAGGCAGATCGAGAACGGGACACCCGGCAGCAGCGCGTGCGCCACGAAGCCGACCGAGAACGCGGTGAACAGCACGAGCCCGATCGCCAGGAGCAGGATCGGGCGCAAGTTGAACCGGAACGCCGGAACCGAGGTCTCCAGCGCCGCGACGTAGAGCAGCGGCGGGAGGACCCCGATGAGGACGAACTCGGATTCGAGATGGATTTCGGGGAACCCGGGGACCACCGAGAGCGCGAGCCCCGCGATCACCAGGACGATCGGAGTCAGCAGGCCGAACCGTTTGGCCGCGGCCGACACGGCCACCACGATGGCGACCAGGCCGACTATCTCCAGAAGATGATGCTCCACAGACCGGTCGGCGGATCAGAGGCCGGGCGGCGGGAGACCGCCGTCGCCGTCGACGATGGTTTCGGGCTTGCCGTCCTGGTCGATGTCGACCATGGTGACGTCGACCTTGCCGTCGCCGTCGGTGTCGAACTGGAACAGGTCGGGCTTGCCGTCGCCGTCGGTGTCGACCGCCCACATGTCCGGTTTCCCGTCGTGGTTGGTGTCGGCGACGATCAGGTCCACCCGTTCGTCACCGCGCGTTTCGACGGTCTCCTTCTCAGCCATGGCGAACAACGTATGCCGCGGAACCGGCCGTGACAATCGAGAGGGCGGGCACAGGCCCGCCCTCCCGTTCTCAGTTGTTGGCGTACGGGTTGGCGCTCGGGTCGACGTAGCGCTCCGTGTCGAGCACGCCGTCACCGTCGGTGTCGGTCACCACGACGTCCACGTCGCCGTCACCGTCGACGTCGATGGCGCGGAGGTCCTCGCGGCCGTCGAAGTCACGGTCGACGCTCACCTGGTCGACGCGGCCGTCGCCGTCGGTGTCGCGGGCGTCGACGTCGACGAGGCCGTCGTTGTTCCGGTCGAGCTGGACCTGGTCGACCCGGCCGTCGCCGTCGGTGTCGCGGTAGGCGGCGTCGGCGTAGCCGTCGTCGTTCGCGTCGACGATCACGGTGTCGAGGCGGCCGTCGCCGTCGGTGTCCTGGAAGGACCGGTCGATGTTGCCGTCGGAGTCGGCGTCGACCTCGACGGACTCGGCGTACCCGTCGCCGTCGGCGTCGGTGGTGTAGATCGTCTGACCGTCGGTGGTGGTGGCGACGACCGTGTTGCTGTAGTCGTCGGCCGGCTCGGTGTAGCCCGGCTCCTCGGTGGTGGGCTCCGTACCGGGGTCTTCGTACTCGCTCATGGCGTCCTCTCGCACTTCTTCGACTTGTGCAGCCTCAACTGATGCGATGAAGGTACGGCCTGCCGGACGGACAGCAGATCCCAGAAACGTGCCAGGTGGACCCGCCGTTCAGTCGTGGAACTTCATCCCCCGTGCCGACAGCGCCTTGATCATGTTTCCGGACTCCTCGAAGCCGATGACCAGCACGGAATCGGGTTTGAAGTCGACCGTCTCGGTGGCGAGCGCGGTGAACTGGTCCACCGAGTACTCCTTGCGGACCTCGTACTTGAGCGCCTTCAGCTCCTTCACGCCGGCCGCCTTCAACTGCTCGGCGACCTTGTCGCTGAGGCCGAGGCCGTAGCTGTCGTCGCGGGCGACGATCACGACCTTGCGGGCCCCGTACCGCATGATCACGTCGGTGAGCGCGGTCGACTGGAGCGTGTCGCGGGGTGAGGTGCGGAAGAACAGGTTGCCGTCGGGCTCGGTGGTGAGCGCGTCGGCGGTGGCCGACGGCGAGATCAGCACCCGCTGCGCCGCAATGATCTTGGGAAGGATCGCCTTGGTGATGCCTGACGCCGCCGCGCCCACGATCACCTGGACCCCGTCCGCGATGTGCTTGTCGACCTGGGCGGCGGCAACCTTCGGGTCGGTGCCGTCGTCGCCGTCGACGTAGACGACCTGCTGGCCGAGCACGCCGCCGGCCGCGTTGACCTCGTTGATCGCCAGCCGCATGCCGGCGAAGATCGGCGGACCGGCGGCCTTCAGGTCGCCGGACTTCGGCAGCAGCGCGCCGAAGCGCAGCGGCGTCGTGGTGCGGCCGTTGCCGCTGCGCGACGGCGGTGTGGGCTGCTCCTTGGCCTCGGTCTTCTCGTCGCCGGCCGCGACGAACTCGGTCTTGTCGTCGTCGACGAGGTTCGACCGGCCGAAGATCAGCGAGCCGTAGCTGGCCGACGACGGCTCGCCGCCATCGGTGAGCCCGCTGCGTCGCATGCTGACGCCCCGGAAGGCGATGTCGTCGCCGGCCCGGATGCCCGCGAGGCACGTCTGGATCGTGAGGCACGGCGCGACGCTCGCGTCCTTGGTGACCGTGACGGCCGTCATGTACTTCGCGATCTGCGGCGGGTCGACGCTGCGGGCCGTCTCCGCGGCGAGCGCGGCGATCACGACCGCGTCGTACGCCTCGGCCGCGTAGAGGAAGTCGTTCGTGAGGCTGGAGTCGACCGCGCGCAGCCGGTTCTTGAACTCCTCGGACAGCGGCGTGAGCGGAGACGTGCCCCGCATGCCGTTCAGCAGGCCGGCGTTGTCCTTGAAGGTCCCGCCGAACGTGCTGGTCATGTTGCCGTCGGTGCCGTAGAGCCGGACCGCATCGTCACCGTTGGTGGTGGTGTTCGGCTCCTCCTCGTTGCATCCCGTGGTGAGGAGCAGGGTGAGGACGGCGGCCGCGGCGAGGCACCTCCGTGACCAGCGGTTCGACTTGTGGTCGACCGGTCGATCGGACATTGATCGCTCCCTCGCGCGCCAGTGCTGACGGTGGGCCACGATAGCGGCTCACGTGGGTCAACCGTGAAGGAGCTTCCGGTTCCGGCGTTGCCTATCTCTCTGTGCACCGAAGGTCCGCAGGTCAGCGACCCTGGGTAGGGTGGGTGATCGTGACCGAGAGCGTTGTTACGGGTGCGTCCAGCGGCACGCTGCCCGACCTGATGGGGATCACGATCACCGAACTGACTCCCCAGCGCGTGGTCGGCACCATGCCGGTGAAGGGCAACACCCAGCCGTTCGGGCTGCTCCACGGCGGTGCCTCGTGCGTACTGGCCGAGTCCCTCGGCTCACTCGGTGCGAGTGCCCACGCGGCGGAACTGTTCGGCGGTGTCGCACTCGGCGTGGACATCAGTGCCACACATCACCGGTCGGCCCGGTCCGGGATCGTCACCGGGGTCGCCACCCCGCTCCACCTCGGCCGTTCGATCGCCAGCTACGAGATCGTGATCACCGACGAGAGCGGCGCACGCATCTGTACGGCCCGTCTGACCTGCACATTGCGCAAGATCGATATGCCGCCGCAGGCTTGACGCTCGGTCCTACTGTTCGGCGCGTGACCGATCCACTCGAAGTACAGGCTGACGCCGCACAGGTACTTCGATCGGCGTTCGCCGGCGATGGAGACGGGGTCGTCGGCGCGTTCGACGAGATGGTCCACCGCGGTGGGGTCGAGGCCGCCTGCGAGCTGGCCTGGGGACTGGCCGCGACCATGATCGGCGAGGGCCTGGCGAAGGGCCCGTGGCGCCTGGACTTCCCCGACATCGAGCAGGCCGCCTACGACGCGCGCTGGGTGGCCAGGTTCCTCAGCGCGTACGCCAACGCCGACCTGTCGACGGCGACGGCCCTGTTCCGCGCCGCACAGGTCGACGGCAAGCTCGAACAGTGCCTGCTCATGCTGGCCGGCTCGGCGGTCGCGACGATCCGCAAGCACGGCTGCGCATAGCTTTACCTAGCGGCGGGTGCTCGCCGCGTTCAGCTCACGTTCGACGGCATCGCGCAGCTGTGCCGGGGTGAACGGCTTGTGCAGGCTGGCGGTGGCCCCGTACTCGGTGACGTCGACGTAGGGCGAGGCCAGCGAGCCACTGGCGATGATCACCGGCAGGTGGGCGGTGCGGGGGTCGTCGCGCAGGATCCGGCAGGCGTCGAGCCCGCGCATGCGTGGCATCTCGACGTCGAGGATCACCAGGTCGAAGTCCAGGTCCTCGTCGAAGGCGGCGTCGAGGGCGGCCTGGCCGTCCGGCGCCAGCATCACCCGGTGACCCGCCCCCACCAGCACCCGCTCGATCAACCGCCGGATGTCCGGATCGTCATCCGCGGACAGCACTAATGCCACGACTACCCCCAATGACCTATTTGTCCGAATACTACCTCATGTTCGGATAAGCGGGCGCCAACTTGCCACCATTTCGGCCGGCGAAGTGGTCCGGAGTGACGACGCGCTGCCGATCCAGCGGGGCATGAGCGAGCGAATCATCAACTCAGTGCCTTGCGAATGCATCGCGGAGCGCAGCGGAGCGATCGCATGAGCCTGGGACTCTTCGGTGTGGTGCTGGTCGGCGTGCTGGTCGTGTTGAGCCTCGATCGTGGCAGTCGGCTGCGCACGGTCGTCACGGGGGTCGTGGGCCTGATGCTGGGCCTGGTGATCGCCGGCAGCGACGGCGTGCTGGTGGAGCCCGCCCACAACCTGGTCGACTCGGTCCGCGCCGGTCTCACCGCGGTCGCCGAGCAACTCGGCGGCACCGAGGCCCCGCCCAGGGCCGACGCCGCTCCCTGATCGCCCGCCGCTCCCTGATCGCCCGGCGCTCGCCTCCCGCCCGGCGCGGCAGCCGCTTTTCCGACATTTCTCACGCAGTCATAAATGTCGATTTATGAATTGATTGGCCCGTGGTGCGCTGGCAACGTGTGTCTCTGCCTCTGGGGGAGGGACACAGGATGAACGGGCGACTCGGAGGGCTGGCGGGTGCGCTGGCCATGCTGCTGGCCGTCACCACCGCCGGGTGCTCCGGTGGGGGCGACGACGGGGGCGGCACGGTCGACGAGGTCTCCTACATGACCGCGTTCGGCGCGGTCGGCCGTGACGCGATGGTCTGGGTGGCCAAGGAGAAGGGCTACTTCGCCGACGTCGGGATCGACGTCGACATCGTCCTCGGTAGCGGCACGGAGGCCTCGCTCAAGGCGGTCACCTCGGGGCAGGCCCAGTTCGCCCTGACCGACCTGACCGGCGCGATGATCAACATCGGCAACGGGAAGTTCGGCGACGTCAAGAGCATCGCGGCCATCCACCAGCAGACGCTCGTCGCGATCCTGTCGATCGAGGGCGGGGGAGTCTCCAAGCCCTCGGACCTCGTGGGCAAGAGGCTGGGCGCGGCCACCGCGTCGGTGAACCAGTTGCTCTTTCCCGCCTACGCGAAGCTGGCAGGCTTCAGCGACAAGTCCGTCACCATGCAGAACCTGGCGCCCACGGCGCTCGCCGCGGCGCTGAGCGCCAAGCAGGTCGACGCCGTGAGCACGTTCCTGATCGGCAAGCAGGGCATCGAGGCGGCCACGAAGCAGAAGATCAGCGTGATGCCCTACAGCGACTTCCTGCACGACCTGTTCGGCAACGCGCTGATCACGAGCGACGCGATCGTCTCCGGGAACCCCGACCTGGCCAAGCGGTTCCGGGACGCGTTGCTGAAAGGGCTCACGTACACGCTCGAGCACCCCGACGAGGCCGCCGACATCCTGATCAAGGACCAGCCGAAGGTCGCCAAGGTCGCGGCGGTCGGCGAGATCACCGCGATGACGCCGTACGTCAGGACTCCGTCGGGCGGCATCGGCACCCTCGACGAGGCCAAGGTCGGCCGGGCGATCGCGACCCTGCAGGGCGCGGGTCTCGTACCGGCCGGGCTGACCCCGGACAAGGTGGTCGCGTTCGACCTGGCTCCCGGGCCGTGACCGGCTCGACGCGGTCCCCGTCGCCGGCGTACTCGTTCGACAACGACGATCCCGAGGCCGCCGACCGGCACGGGTACCTGGCGACGGTGGCCGATCCGTTCACCGTCGCCCGGCTCTCCGGCCTGGGCGACCTGACCGGCCGACGGTGCCTCGAGCTCGGCGCCGGCGGCGGAAGCGTCGCCCGGTGGCTGGTCGACCGGGTCGGCCCCACCGGACACGTGCTGGCCACCGACCTGAACCCCCGGTACCTGCGTGACGGCGACGGCTACTCCGTGCTGCGCCACGACCTGGTGACCGACCCGGTTCCGGACGGGCCGTGGGACGTCATCCACGCCCGGATGGTGATGCTGCACCTACCGGAGCGGGACGCGATCCTTCCCCGGCTGGCGGCCGCGCTCGCGCCCGGCGGCGCGCTGGTTCTGGAGGACTGGGCGACCGGGATCGGCCAGGCGCTGGTGCTGAGCGCGCCGTCCGGGGCCGACCGTGAGCTGGTCGAGACCTACCACGACCACCTCATGACGCTCCTGCGCCGGAACGGCAACGATCCGCTCTGGGCGACCCGCATCCACGCGGAGATGCTGCGCGCCGGTCTCCGCGATGTGGACACCGCGGTCGATGCCCGGTCCTGGCCGGGCGGCACGGCGGGCGCGATGATCATCCGGGCGAACCTGGCCCAGCTGCGGGCGGGGTTCGTCGGGACCGGCTTCGGCGCTCACCTGATCGAGCGGTTGTGGGCGCTGGTCGCCGATCCGCGGCTCGTGATCCGCGGTCACCTCATGTTCTCGACCGTCGGCCGGCGGGCCGCGTCGTGACCGCGACCGGTCTCGTGGGCCTGGTCGGTTCGGGCGTCGCCCGGCTGCGCCCGTCGCGACTGACGAACGTCCTGCTGCCGTTGCTCGGCGCCGCGGTCGCGGTCGCCGTCTGGTGGGGCGCCACGATCGTCTTCGCCATCAGGCCCTTCTTCCTGCCGGCGCCGCCCGATGTCGTCGAGTCGTTTCTGCGGGAACCGGCGTACATGATGGAGCAGACGTGGGTCACGCTGTCCGAGGTGCTCGCCGGGTACTCGATCGCGGTGGTACTGGGCCTGACGGCGGCGACCCTCCTCGCCGCGGTGAAGCCGGTCGAGCGCGCGGTGATGCCGCTGTTCGTGGCACTCAACTCGATCCCGAAGGTGGCGTTGGCGCCGCTGCTGGTGGTGTGGCTCGGCTTCGGTGCCAAGCCGAAGATCATCCTGGTGGTGCTGATCTGCTTCTTCCCGATCGTGGTGGCGACGATGGCCGGTCTCGGCTCCACCCCGGTGGAGTTCGCCGAGCTGGGCAGGTCGTTGTCGGCGAACTGGTGGCAGATGTTCGTGAAGGTCCGGGTGCGGTGGGCGCTGCCCCAGGTGTTCGTGGGCCTGAAGGTGGCGATCACCCTGTCCGTCATCGGCGCGATCGTCGCGGAGATCTCCAACCCGGGTAGGGGGCTGGGCTCGGTGATCGTGATCTCCGGCTCGTCGCTCGACACCCCGTTGGCGTTCAGCTGCATCGTGCTGCTGGGGATGATGAGCGTGGTGCTCTACTACACGGTCTCCGCGGTGGAGCGGCTGCTCCTCCCGTGGGCCAGGGCGATCACCGACTGACGGGGATCGCCGACTGACGGGACAGCAAAGCGGCCACCCACGTTTCCGCTGGTGGCCGCTGCAAAGCCCGGCGAGAGCTTCGGTGGGCAGGGGCGGGGTCGAACCGCCGACCTTCCGCTTTCAGGTGGAGCGTACTCGTAGCGACCAAGCCGATGGCCCCCCGGGGGATATGCCTACCCGCTCGCCGCGGGCTGCCGCTGTCCGCGCCCGTTGCTACATGGCCATCAGAAACGCAGCAGCGATCGGGTGTCGAGATCGATCTGGAAGGGCTCGCTGGACGCCAGGCTTTCGCCGGTCTTGGCAACGCGATCCTCGATGTAATGCGAACCGTCCAAGCGGTTCAGGCGGAGGGTGAGACTGTCTGAGGAGTCCTGCTCGACCAGCAGGTACCACTCGATTCCGGCAGCGGCGTAGAGCTGCATTTTCACTACCCGGTCGGCGCCGGCGTTACCTGGTGAGACGATCTCTGCGACCAGAGCCACCCTGCCGGCGTCTACCACGACGAAGTCGTCGTCATGGTCAACTACAACCAGGTCGGGTATGACGAGCCGATCGGTGCGGAGCCGGACGTTCACGGCTTCGTAGACCACCAGCCCGGCTGCAGTTGCGGCCGCATCAAGATCGTTGGCCAACCGGCGGGAGAGGCGCTGGTGCCGCGAGTTCGGTGCCGGGCTCACCAGCAGGCTCCCATCGATCAGCTCGACGCGGTTTGGCGTTTCTCCCAGCGCCAGATAGTCCGCCTCAGTCCAAGGTCCGACATGGTCGATCGTGGCAACGCTCATGTCCGGCCTCCTTTCGAAGCGTCCGTCCAGTGTCGCACGGTGAGAGCGACCGGCAACGACCGTCCGCTGCCCGGCGACGGCCATTGCTAGACGGAAAAGGGGTGCTGGAGCCATTGGACAGCAAAGCGGCCACCCACGTTTCCGCTGGTGGCCGCTGCAAAGCCCGGCGAGAGCTTCGGTGGGCAGGGGCGGGGTCGAACCGCCGACCTTCCGCTTTTCAGGCGGACGCTCGTACCGACTGAGCTACCTGCCCAAGTAAAGCCGTTCTTCAAAAGAAGAGCGGTCCTGACGGGACTTGAACCCGCGACCTCCGCCTTGACAGGGCGGCGAGCACTCCAACTGCTCCACAGGACCTTGCTACCGCATACCTTACTGCGTACCCCCAACGGGATTCGAACCCGTGCTACCGCCTTGAAAGGGCGGCGTCCTGGGCCACTAGACGATGGGGGCCCCGTCGTGTCTCACACAGTCTTGCACATCGTGTGAGGTGACGACCGTGCCCTCACCCGGCCCCGCCGGAGGCCTGCAAAGCATACGGCACCCCCTCACCCCGCGCCAAACGGGTTACCTACAGCGCGGTGAGCTGGAAGTTCTTCTTCAGCTCCGGCAGAA
Source organism: Virgisporangium ochraceum (assembly GCF_016863655.1). Classification (GTDB taxonomy): domain Bacteria; phylum Actinomycetota; class Actinomycetes; order Mycobacteriales; family Micromonosporaceae; genus Virgisporangium; species Virgisporangium ochraceum. The sequence goes on along the minus strand of NZ_BOPH01000015.1, from coordinate 25,951 downwards.
GGATCTCGTACGCGGCGAGCGTTCCCGACCGGTCACCGCCGGCGTCGTGCGACAGGACGATCGAGCCGGCCTGGGTCTTGGCGCGCACGACCTCCAGGATGTGGTCGCGCATCGGGTTGCCGGCCGGGTACTTGGCGATGTTCCAGTCCATCGGGTCCACGTCCCAGCCGATCGAGGTCAGGCCCAGGTCGGAGGCGACCTTCACGGCGCGGGGGGTCCACATGCCGCCGGGGTGGCGGAAGAACTTCACCGACGAGCCCGGCGCGGCGGCCTGGATCGCGTCCTGGGTGCGCTTGATGTCGGCGCGGATGGCGTCCTCGCTGCGGGTGCCCAGCTTGGTGTCGTGCTTCCAGGTGTGGTTGCACAGCGTGTGCCCGTCGGCCACGATGTCGCGCACGAGCTGCGGGAACTGCTGGACCTGCACGCCCACGAGGCAGAACGTCGCCCTCACGTCGTGCTTCTTGAGCAGCGCCAGCATCTTCGGCGTCCAGTTCGGGTCGGGACCGTCGTCGAACGTGAGCGCCACACCGGAGGACTCCGTGGTGGCCTGCACGCCGGCGACGCCCGAGGCGTCCGAGCGCGCCGCGGCCAGTGCCGACACCGGCTCGCCGCCGCCGGTTCCGCCGGCCGGGGCCGAGGACGACGAGGCGGCAGGCGCCGCGTTCCACGTGGTGCGGGGCTCACCGGAGGAGCCGTTGCAACCCGCGAGGAACGCACCGGCGGCGGCGATGGCGACGACGATCGAGGCGATCCTGTAGCGGTTCATTGCGTACTCCGAAAAGGTGAGCCGTGGTGCGAGGTGGCTCAACTAAACGAGACGCGAGAGGTTCACGGTTCAAGCCGCGACAGCAGTGGCACAAAGCCGGGAGGTGCGCAAACGCGACAGTCAGACAGCCGCGCGCAGCAGTTCGACGGCCTCACGCAGCGTCCGCGGGGTCGCGACGCCGGGTGGCAGGGTCGCCAGGTCCCAGCCCGGCCCGGCGGCGGCCAGCAGCAGGGGACGCGTCCGGTCGCCGGACAAAGCGGTCAGCTGCTCCGGGTCGGCGGTGCGTCGGTGGTGCGACCACAGCAGCACGGCCGCCGGCCCGGTACGCCGCACCGCGGCCCGCAGCGCCGGCAGCGGCACCCGCGCGCCGAGCAGCCGGCACAGGACGTTCGCCTGGGCCAGGGCCGCCGACAGCGCCTCCAGCGGCAGGCTGTGCTGCTCCTCGTCGGTGCACGCCAGCAGCACCCGGCCGCGGCCGTTGCCATGGGGACGGGCCACCGCGCCGAGCACGTCGGAGATCAACCCCGACACCAGGTGCTCGACCTCGATCAGGCCGCCGGTGCGGGCGTGCCGTTCGCCGATCGCGGCGAGCACCGGCCGCAGCACCGAGTCCCAGGCGCCGACCACGCCGAGGTGCCGCACCGCGTCGGCCGCGATCTGCCGTACCGACTCGGCGTCGAGCCGCATCGCCGCCCGTCCGAGGCCGCGGGCGGCCGGCGATGCGGGTCCAAGGGGAAGGTTGTGGCCGCCACCGTCGCGGGTGCCGTCACGGGCGCCGTCGAGCGCGGGGTGGCCGTTTCCGTTGCGGCTCGTCACCGCGTGGCCGTTGGCGTGGGAACGCGTGGTCAGCGCCGTCGCGATGTTGCGGGTCCGGACCCACCGGGCGGCTTCGCCGGAGGGGACCCCGTCAGCGGTCAGCCGCTGCATGAGCTCGAGCCGTGCCACGTCTTCGGCGGTGTACCTGCGGTGCTTGCCCGGCTCGTGCGAGCTGGGTCCGAGGTCGTACCGCTGGTGCCACGTGCGCAACGTGGTGACGGCGACGCCCAGTCGCCGCGCCACGGCGCCGGCGGTCAGTCCTTCATCGTTCACGGGATCTCTCCGCTGGTCTTTCCGCAGAGAGCCAGACACCGACCACACCGGCGAGCCACGGCACGTACTCCGGCGACGCCGAGTCGAGACCGGCGCGCAGCTCGTCGACGTCGATCCAGCGCACCTCGCTGACCTCGGTCGGATCTGGCTGAATCGACGCGTCGGCGGGTGCCCGGCCGACGAGGACGTGGTCGTACTCGTGCTCGACCCGTCCGGTTTCGGGGTCGTCGGCCCGGTACCGGTGGACGCCCACGGGCGTCAGCGGCACCGACCGCAGCCCCAGCTCCTCGGCCAGCCGGCGCTCGGCCGAGGAGCACAGGTCCTCGCCCGGGGCCGGGTGTCCGCAGCAGGCGTTGCCCCAGCGACCCGCGAACCGCGTCTTCACCGCGGCCCGCCGCTGCAGCAGGAACCGTCCGCCGCCGTCGACGATCAGCACCGAGAACGCCCGGTGCAGCTGACCCGCACCGGCGTGGGCGGCCGTGACCGTCGCCGACCCGGTGGCCGTGCCCGCCTCGTCGACGAGCTCGACGAGGTGTGCCTCGCGGTCAGTCATCGACAGCTCCCGTGATTCTCTGTGCCGCCAGGCGGCCCGAGATGATGACCATGGGTACACCGACCCCAGGCGTCGTTCCCGAGCCCACGAAGACCGCATTGGACAGTCCAGGGTGGAGGTTCGAGGGCCGGAACGGTCCGGTCTGGAACAACGAGTGCGCGGCCGCGAACGGGGTGCCGGCGGCCATTCCCTGGTCGGCCCAGTCGGCCGGCGTGACCATGTGGCTCACCTCGATGCCGTCGCCGAAACCGACGTAGCCGCGCCGCTCCAGCGTCTCGACGAGCTCGTCCCGGTAACGCTCCGCCAGGCCGCCACGCCAGTCGAAGTCGGCGACGGCGAGGTTCGGCACCGGTGCGAGCACGTAGTACGTCTGCTTCCCCGGCGGCGCCACCGACGGGTCGGTGCGGCTCGGGTTGGTCACCAGGATCGACGGGTCGCTCATCAGCTCGCCGCGGTTGATGACCTCGTCGAAGGTGCCGCGCCACGACCGTCCAAAGTGGATGTTGTGGTGCGCGATGCGGCTGTACGCCTGCCGGGAACCGACGTGCAGCACCACGCACGACGGCGAGTACCGCAGCCGCGGCGGCTTCGCGTCGAGCAGGCTCTCGTAGGCGACCGGAAGGTCGGGGTTGAGCACCACGGTGTCGGCGGCGATGCGCTCGCCACCGGAGGTGAGGACCCCGGTGGCCCGGCCGTTGCGCGTCTCGACGCGCGACACCGTGGTGCCGTATCGGAACACGACGCCGTGCTTCTCGGCCGCGCCGGCCAGCCCCCGCGCGACGGCGTGGATGCCGCCCTTCGGGAAGAAGACGCCCGCCACCGAGTCGAGGTAGGCGATGACGGCGTAGAGGGCGAGGGCGTCGTGTGGTGCCAGCCCCGCGTACATGGCCTGGAACGAGAAGATCCGGCGCGTGCGCGGGTCCCGGAAAAAGCTGTTGATCTTCGGCTGCAGCCGGCCGAACCCGCCCGCGGCGAGCAGCCGCAGCAGGTTCGCGGTGACCAGGTCGCGCGGGGAGTCGAGGTTGCGGTCGATGAAGTCGGCGCGTTCGAGCTGCCACAGCCGGCGGGCCCACTCCACGAAGCGCAGGTAACCGTCGGCCTCGCGCTGGTCGCAGACCCGGGCGATCTCCGCCGCCATGCGATCCGGGTCGGCGATCACGTTGAGAGTTGATCCGTCGGGGTAGTGCGCGAGGTACGCCGGATCGACGCGTTCGAGCTCGAGCCAGTCGTCGAGGCTCTCGCCGACCGCTGCGAGGGTCTCGGCGAGAAGGTCGGGCATGGTGAGGACGGTGGGGCCGGTGTCGAACTCGAACCCGGCGAGTCCGAGCCTTCCGGCCCGTCCACCGGGGTGTGCCTCGCGCTCGACCACGGTGACCTCGCGACCGGCTCCGGCCAGCCGCAACGCACACGCGAGCCCGCCGAGACCGGCTCCGACGATCACCACGCGGCCGGTCGGGCCGCTCACCGTTCGCACTTGTGTGTCCGTCCGCATCTGGACCCGCTCTCCCGACCGAATGAAGTTTCGACGGCTCGGCTGGTCCCTCGGTCGAGCGTAACGTAGATTGGCGGATGCGTCGATTGACGCGTCGATTGGAGCTGCGGTGGACCCCTTGACCAGCGCTTATGCCCGCTGCCGAGAACTGCACCGGGCGCATGGCCGTACGTACTACCTGGCGACGAAGCTGCTGCCCGCGTGGAAACGGCCCCACGTGCACGCCTTGTACGGCTTCACCAGGTACGCCGACGACATCGTCGACACCGGCGCCGACCTGACCCCCGCCGAGCGCGCCGCCCGGCTGGACGCCTGGTCGGCGCAGTTCCTCGCCGGCCTCGGCGGTGCGTCGATCGACGACCCGCTGCTGCCCGCGGTGCTCGACACGGTGCGGAAGTTCGACATCGACCTCGCTGATTTCGACGCATTCCTGCGCAGCATGTCGATGGACCTCACGGTCACCCGGTACCGCACCTACGACGACCTCCTGTCCTATATGGAGGGTTCGGCGGCGGTGATCGGCACGATGATGCTGCCGATCCTCGGCTCGGCCGATCCGGCGGCGGCGCGCGAGCCGGCCCGCGAACTCGGGCTCGCCTTCCAGCTGACGAACTTCATCCGGGACGTCGGCGAGGACCTCGACCGTGGCCGGATCTACCTGCCGCTCGCCGACCTGGAGCGGTTCGGGCTCACGCCGGCCGACCTCGAGGCGGCGGCCGCGTCGGGGCGGGCCACCCCGTCGATCAAGGAACTGGTCGCGTTCGAGGTGCAGCGGGCCCGCCTGCACTACGCCGCCGCCGCACCGGGAATCACGATGCTGGAGCGCTCGTCGCAGTCGTGCATCCGGGCGGCGTACTGCGTCTACGGCGCGATCCTCACCGAGATCGAGCAGCAGGACTACGACGTGTTCACCCGTCGGGCCGTGGTGCCGAAGCGCAAGCGGCTGCTCACCGCCGCGCGGTGCTTCGCCACGCGGTCCGGCCGCCCGGTCTCGGTGCCGGGCCGCCCGGCCGACCCGGGCCGCACACCCATCGCCGCCGCGTTGGCGGCTCTCCTCTAAGGACAATCCACAATGGACACTGCCGTCGTACTGTTCACCCGCGACCTCCGGGTGCACGACAACCCCGCCCTGCACGAGGCGTGCCGGACGGCGGCGAAGGTGGTGCCGTTGTTCGTGCTCGACCCGTCGGCACCCAGTTCGCCCAACCGGCAACGGTTTCTCCTCGAGTCGCTCGCCGACCTCCGGGAGTCGTTGCGCGGCAAGGGCGGCGACCTCGTGGTCCGCGAAGGCGACCCGGTCGAGGAGACGCTGAAGGTGGCGTCCGAAGTGGACGCCGACGGGATCGCGCTGGCCGCCGACGCCAGCCCGTACGCACACCGACGCGAGCGGCGCCTGGTCGAAGGTGCCGGACGCCGGTCGGTGAAGCTGTTCCCCGGCGCCACCGTGGTGCCGGCGGGCGACGTGCGCACGGGCGGCGGCGGCCACTACAAGGTGTTCACCCCGTACTGGCGGGCGTGGCAGGCGGCCCCGCACCGCGACGTCGTCGCCGCGCCGCGGAAAGTCGTTCTACCGGCGGGAATCGACCCGGGCAGGTTGCCGGAACCCGCTGCCGGTAGCGGCTTCGCGGCCGGCGGGGAGACCGCCGGCCGCAAGCGGGTCAAGGCCTGGCTGGGTTCGGTCGGTGACTACGACGACATCCACAACGACCTGCCGGGTGACGGCACGTCGCGGCTGAGCCCGTACCTCCACTTCGGATGCGTGTCGCCGCTCGACCTGGCGACGGCAGCGTCCACAAGGGACGGTGCGGAGCCGTTCGTGCGTCAGCTGTGCTGGCGCGACTTCTACGCGCAGGTGCTCGCCGCGTTCCCGGACCTGCGCACGAAGGCGTACCGCCCGGGCGCCGACGACACGTGGAAGAAGGACCGGAACGCGCTGGAGGCCTGGGAGTCCGGCCACACCGGAGTGCCCATTGTCGACGCCGGGATGCGGCAGCTCGTCGACGAGGGATGGATGCACAACCGGGCCCGCCTCGTCACCGCGTCCTATCTCACCAAGCACCTCGGCGTCGATTGGCGCAGCGGTGCGGCCGTGTTCATGCACCACCTGCTCGACGCCGACGTCGCTAACAACTACGGCAACTGGCAGTGGGTGGCGGGCACCGGCAACGACACCCGGCCCTACCGCCGGTTCAACCCGATCCGCCAGGGGCTGCGCTTCGACCCGGACGGCGACTACGTGCGCCGGTACGTGCCGGAGCTGGCCGACGTGCCGGGCAAGGCCGTCCACACGCCGTGGGATCTCGACGAAGCGACGCGCCGAGCGCTGAAGTACCCGGAGCCGCTCACTCTCGACTGAGCCTGCCGAAAATGGTTGATTTGTCGCCGAGTGAGGCGACGAGGTTCTCCAGCAGCTCGGCCGGGTCGGCGAAAACGGCCGTCGCGCCGGCGTCACGCAGTTCCGTGGCGCTGATTCCGCCGCACGTCACGCCGATGCATGGGATCGACAGGTTCGCGGCGGCGTACACGTCCCAGACCGCGTCGCCGACGAACACGACGTTCTCGGCCGACAGGCCGGTGCGGTCGAGCGCGGCCTGCACGATGTCGGGGTCGGGCTTGCTCTCCTCGGCGTCGCCCGCGTTGGTGGCGCCGGCCACCACGTCGTCCACGTTCAACGCCCGACGCAACGCCGCGAACTCGGGCGGCGCCGCTGACGACGCGAGCCCGACGGTGAGGCCCCGCTTCGCGCACGCACGCACGAGCTCGACGGCGCCGGGCTGTGGACGCAGCGAGTCCCAGAACTGGGCGTAGAGCGCCGAGTGTCCGGTTCGGAGGTCGTCGTCGTCGCTCTTGTCGCGGTCGTCGCCCAGCAACGCGTCGAGGATCTTGTCCGAGCCCATGCCGATCGCCCGGTGGATGCGCGCCATCGGGACGTCGTGGTCGTACCGCCGCAATGCCCGCCACCAGCAGACGGCGTGCAGGTAAGTGGTGTCGACGAGGGTTCCGTCGACGTCGAAGAGCACACCCCGGTTCATGTCGCGCTGTTTACCCCGGCGAATCGCGGGCAATCCGGTACGTCATGAGCAAACTGAACCCGGAGGACGGGCACCACCCGGGCGGGCCGGCCCCGTTCCAGACCACCGACGACGGGCAGCCCGACCCCGACGCCGACTTCGCCACCGAGCACGAGTCGACCTCCTACGCGAGCGAGCTGAGCGGCGGGCCGGAAGGGGCGCGTGAGGCGGAGAGCCCGCGCGGCCACGCCGGAATGGACCCGAGCTAGCAACCGGGTGTCATCCGTTCGGTCAGGTTGATGAGGGGAAGCGGACATAACGGTTGATAGCGGGTTGCCAACCGAGTGCTGACAAGTCACGCTATGTAGCGTCACAAGCACACGGGGGAGTTTCCAATGCGTCGCAACCTGATCGCCATCGCCACCACCGCCGCTGCCGCCTTCGTCGGCATCCTGCTCAGCTCGCAGCCCGCCGCTGCTGCGCCCGCCGCTGGCAAGGTGGTCATCACGGTCAAGGCGGCCGACGCCGCGGCTCGCTCCGCCACGCTCACCTGCGCCCCCGTCGGCGGGTCGCACACCGCGGCCGCCGAGGCCTGCGCCGTTCTCTCCGCCGCCAAGGGCAACCCGGCCGACATAACCCCGGCCGACGTCATGTGCACGATGGAGTACGCGCCGGTGAAGGTGAAGGTCGTCGGCAAGTGGAACGGCAAGACCGTCCGCTACACCGAGACCTTCAGCAACGGCTGCCGCACCAGCGCCGAGGGTGGCGCGCTCTTCCAGGTCTGACCAGTCTCCTGCCGCTCAAGAAGCCCTGTCGCTCAAGATAACGATGAGCCGCCCGCACACAATGCGGGCGGCTCATCGCTTTCGAGGGCTTGGGGGGTCAGCCGACAGGCTCCGGGCTGTCGCCGATCGGCTTCCGGGGACGGGGCGAGCCGAACAGGCCGACCACACCCGAGATGAACAGCTGCTTGTAGACGAACTCGCTCGGCTCGGCGACGACGAGCCGGGTGCCCCGGATGGCGGCGGTGTGATAGCCACCGACCAGTGCGCTAATGCCCACCGAGTCGACGAATGTGACGTCGCTCAGGTCGACTCTGATCAGGGCGGGTTCGTCGGCGGCGAAAGCCGCGTCGACCGCTCCACGGATCTCGGGTGCGGTCTCCAGGTCGATCTCCCCGTGCGGGACGATCTCGACCACTCCTCCGGGTAGCCGGCGGGTTGTGATCGAAAACTCCACCACAGTTCCTTCCGTCTGGCGGCACGCGCCGGCACCGGCTCCCCGGGGAGAGCCGGCGCCGCGTGTGGCATGCCGGGAAAGCGTGACTGTTGGCCCCACTCTTGGCCTCACTGTTGGCCTCATTGCGGGGCCGGCCTAACTCAGGTCCTGGTCTCGGCCTTTCTTCACCTTCCGGGTGTCGCGGAGCTCCACGAACGGCTCTTCGTCGTCGGGGTGACCCGCCTCGATCGCACGACCGCGCTCCAGCTCCGCGTCGAACTCAGCGCCCAAGAGTACCGCGATGTTGGAAACGTAGAGCCAGACCAGGAACGCGATGACGCCGCCCAGCGTCCCGTAGGTCTTGTTGTAGTTGGCGAAGTTGGCCAGGTAGAACGCGAAACCGGCCGACACGACGATCCAGAGGAACACCGCGAGCACCCCGCCCGGCGAGACCCACCGGAAGCTGCCGTGCTTGGCGTTCGGTGACGCCCAGTACAACAGCGCGAACATCAGGCTCACCAGGGCCACCAGCACCGGCCACTTCAGGATGTCCCAGGTCACCACCGCGCCCTTGCCGAGCCCGACCAGGTCGCCGACGCGTTCGGCGACGCCGCCGGTGAACACCACGATGAAGGCGCTGATCGCGAGCAGCACGCCGGTGGCGATGGTGACCGCGAGGCGGGTGGGGATCGTCTTCCATATCGGCCGGCCCTCGGGCACGTCGTAGATCGCGTTCGACGCGCGCATGAACGCGCCCACGTATCCGGACGCCGACCAGAGCGCGCCGAGGATACCGACGATCGCGATCGCGCCGGCGGAGCTCTGCGCGCCCTGCAGGTCGTCGATGAAGGACTTGATCGTGTTCGCGTAGCGGTCGGGGGCGACCTCGTCGACGGCGCGGTCCGCGGTGTTCTCGTCGCTCACGAGGCTGAACACGGACAGCAGCACGATGATGCCGGGGAAGATCGACAGGACGCCGTAGTAGGTGAGGGCGGCGGCCCAGTCGCTGAGGTTGTCGTCCTGGAACTCCCGGACGGTGCGCTTGAGGGTGCCGAACCAGCCCCGGCCGCCCAGTTCGGTGGGTTTGTCGGGCATTTCCTGTTCGGGTGGAAGATCCGGTTGTAGCGGGTCGTCGGCGAGTCGCTCGTTCTTCCGCTTCGATCGCAAGGCCATCGTGACTCCTCGTTCTACCAGCGGCTTTCGGCCTACCCGTCAGGTGGCGGGACTAACCAGCCGTGACCGATCGACGTCGCAATCGTGGCGGTCATCGATTAGAATGTGTGTACGAATAAGGGCTGCGGCAGAAGGAGTGCACATGCCCGTCACCGAGTCTCCGGCCCCCTACGCAACCCTCCTCGCGTTCGCCCGCTACGTGGGTCGAAGCGGCCCGGCGAAGGCTTCGTTCGTGGGTGGTCTGCGGCGGCAACGCCTCAGCCAATCCGGCTTCAATCCTCACGGTTCGCTGATCAAGGCGCTGAAGACCGACATCCAGTGGCGCACGCCGGGCACCCACCTCACCCAGGTCGTCAACGACGTCAAGCCGCGCTGGCGGCCGCTGTACGAAGCGCTGCTCCCCGGCGCACTGTCCTATTTGGACTCACTGGGTGATCCGGCCCAGGTGCACCTCGCCCAATCGCGTGACGCGCTGGCCGTCGTCGGCGGACTGCCAGTGAAGATCAACCCGCAGTTGGCGCTGCGGTACGACGACGGCCGGTCCGAGGCGGTCCGGCTCTACTTCGACCCCGAGCCGCCGGCGGAGGAGGCCCTGCTCGCCACCGCACACCTCATGGAGCGGTACATGGATCAGGTGCTGCCCCACGCGTCGGCGGTGATCGTCGACGTGCGGCGCGGCCTCGTGCACCGGCCGTCCCTCGACTCCCGGCAGGCGGCCGAGGTCGAGCGGTGGCTGGCCGGTGAGGCCGCCGCGTTCTCGGCCATGTGGTTGGTGCCCGCGTAGGTCGTACGTGCGGGGTTCGGGGCGCAGCGGCCCCGAACCCCGGCGCCGCCACCGGTTCGTCGGTAGTTTTTGTCCCACTTTAGGTAGTATTTTTATGTGATTACGCTGCGGGTGGGACTGGTGGCCGGGGGGATGGCGCTCGCCTTGGCCCTCGGAGGCGGGTGTTCGGCCGCCCGATTCGATGGAGCGGCCCGAGGGGCCGGTCCGGCCGTCCTCACGCAGGGCGAACTCACGTCCGCGCTGTTGCGCGTAGAGGATCTGCCGACCGGCTACACGGTGCAGCCCGCCGCGCCGGAGGCCTCGCCCAGCCCGACCGGCGGCGGGCAGGGCGGGTCCGTCGAGCCGTGTGCAGACGTCTTCGAGCAGCTCCGGGGTAGTGCGCCGGCCCTGAGTAGGGTGGCGTCGGCGTCGGCCCGCGTCGAGTTCGGCAAGGGCGACTACGGGCCGTTCCTCCAGCAGGTGCTGCTCAGCACGGGAGACCGTGCCGCCGTCGAGGCGGCGGTGAGCGCCTTCCGGCAGCTGCCGTCGCTGTGCAACGGGTTCACCGAGACCGACGAGCAGGGATCGTTCACCGTCAGGCTCGCGCCGGCCGAGAACATGCCCGCTCTGGGCGACGAGAGCGTGACCCTGAAACTCGACGCCAACGGACGGAGCGTCGACTTGGACGTCACTCTGAGTGGGTTCATGATTCTGCTCCGGAAAGGGTCGGTCGTCAGCGTTCTCATCCATTTCGGAATTCCGGGGGTCGATGCGGCCGAGACGGAGAAGATCGGGCGAGCGGCGGCCGCGCGCCTCGGTTAGGTGTTTGTTTCCCCACCTCACTGAGGGTTCCGGCGTGCTACCGTCCGCGCCATGACCAGCGGGGTCGACACCTTCAGCTCACAGCACGTCATGTGCGTCGTAGGGGCAGACCTCGATCTCGACAAGTGCGCCGAGATCGTCGCCGAGGTCGGTGGGCCGGGGTTCGACCTCGACACCGACTACTCGCAGCAGGAGCCCGATCCGCGAATGTCCGAGGCGTTCGACGTGTCCGCCGACCTGGTGGTGCCGAGCTTCACCGACGACGACCGGTCCGCCGTCGCGGAGCACCGCACGGTGGCCTACATCCTCGGACCGTCGACGCCGTCGTACGAGGCGTTCGCGGTGACCCGCCGGATGCTCGGCGTCGTGGCGGCCCTGCTCCAGAACGGCGGCACCGCCGCCAAGTCGGAGAGCAGCGGCATCGCGCACGGCCGCGACAGGTGGCTGCACCTCGCCTCGGTGGCCGCGTCCGCCAACGACCGGGCCACCCAGGCGCCGCCGTTGTACGCGGCGTTCGTCCGCCGGCCGCTGTCGAGCGGTCTCGTCTACTACAGCTGCGGCATGCACCTGATGGGCGAGGCCGACGTCGAGATCACCGCCGCCGACGACGACCGCGGCCTCGAGTGGATGGACGGCCTGGCCCGGTACCTCCTCATCGACCGGGGCTCGGCGCGCATCCGTGACGGCGACACGTTCGGCCTGCAGGCCGACAGCCCGCGCCGGGTGCTCCGGCACCGGGCCTGCAGCCGCTACCGCGACGACGACCTGTTCTACAACCCGTGGGGCTACTGGCGGCTGGCGGTCTGAACCGCCCGGGTTGCCGGCGGTTGGCTGGTCGGCGAACAGGTGACACCTTTTCGGGATCCGGCGGGTGGCGCCCCGGCGATACCGTTGATCGGTGACCACGAACGGGTCCCCCGGCCGATTACACGCTGTCGTCGCAATTGTCGGCGTCGATGGCGCCGGTAAGACGACCCAGGCCCACCTGCTCGCCGCGTGGCTCGCCGCGGCGGGGTATTCGGCCGACTACTGGCAGAACGCCGGTGGTCGACGCTGGTTCGGCCGGCTCGCGCAGTTCTTCGGTCGCCCCGACGCCCAGGCGCTGCTCGGAGTCGGCGGCATGCTGTTCGTGGAGTCGGTGCTCCGCTGGCTCGCGATCGCCCGGGCGCTGGTGCGGTCGCGCTTCCGCCGTCACATCGCGGTGATGGACCGCTACTCCTGGTGCCAGTACGCCAGCATCCGCGCGCACGCCAGCATGGCCGCGACGGTGCCGTCGCCCGACGGCCCGAGCCGGCGGGAACGCCGGGCCAGGCGGCTGTACGGGCTGTTCCGGGAGCCCGACCTCACCGTGTTCCTGGCGGTGCCGCCCGGCCGGGCCTGGACCCGGGTCGAGGAGCGCGGCACCGACCACGAGGACCTCGGATACCTGGCCGCCGCCGACGCGGCGTACCGGTCGCTGCCGGAGGCGGACCGGTTCGTGGTGATCGACGCGGATCGCGATCCGGCGTCGGTGCAGCGCGACCTGCGGCTCGCCGTGGCCGATCGGCTGGGCCTGCCCGGCGCTGACGTGGGTCCGTTGGTCGCGCCGTAACAGCATCTGCGCATCGGCACATTTCGCATCGAGTCAGATCTTTGCAATGCGGCCTGCCCGTGGTTAAGACTGGGCCAATGCTGTCGCCCGGATGCGAGCCCCTGCTCCGTGCCGACCCGCGAAAGATCGACAACTACCGCATTGTCGGTAGGCTCGGCGCGGGTGGGATGGCGACCGTCTACCTTGCCGAGCCCGACGGTCAGGCCGGTCGGCAGGTGGCCCTCAAGCTGGTCCACGAGCACCTGGCGGCCGACGCCGAGTTCCGGGCCCGGTTCGAGCGCGAGACCCAGCTCGCCGCCCGGGTACCGGCGTACTGCTCCGCGGCCCTCTTCGGTACCGGCGTCTACGACGACCGCCCGTACCTGGTGAGCGAGTACCTGGCCGGATCACCACTGCACCGGCTCGTCGAGGCCGAGGGTCCACTCGACCCGGGAAGCCTGCACAACGTCGCGGTGGGTATGGCCGCCGGGCTGACCACGATCCACGACCACGGCCTCATCCACCGCGACATCAAGCCCAGCAATGTCATCGTGACCAGGGGCGGTGTGCGGATCATCGACTTCGGCATCGCCCGCACGCTCGACACCACGACCAACTTCACCCAGTCGGGCTTCGTGATGGGCAGCCTCGGCTGGACCTCACCGGAGCAGCTCGAGGGCCGGTCGCCGACGCCCGCGATGGACGTGTTCGCGTGGGGGTGCGTGCTCGCGTACGCGGCCACCGGTCGCCACCCGTTCGGCGGCGACGACTCCGTGTCACGGTCGTGGAACATCCTCAACGGCGAGCCGGACCTCGACGGGGTACCCGGCAGCGTGAAGGACCTGGTGGCCGCCGCGCTCGACCGGAACACCGACAGCCGGCCGTCTGCCCAGGAACTGCTCCTCGGCCTGGTCGGTGCGACGGCGCCGGTGGTGAAGGTCCGCGCGGCGGCACCGCCGGCGGCCGGCCCGGTCGCGTCGATGGCTGAGTCGACGGACCGCCCGCGACGCCGTCGCCGGTGGGCGCTGCTCCTCGGGGTGCTGCCGTTCGCCGTCGCGGCGGCCGTCGCCCTGGCACCCACGTCCGGGACCGGCGTGATGGTGGACCGGCCGGTGTGGACCAACCCGTCGACGCCCGACGGGTCGGGACCCGGCGGCACCGGCACCCCGCAGCCGGGCGACCAGCCCGGATTCGGGCGCACCCCCGACCTCGCGCCCGGTGGCGAGGGTGCGACGGCGGGTACGGGCGGGCCGGGTGCGACTGCCGTTCCGCCCGCGTCCGGCGGCCAGACCGCAACCGCGCCTAACGGCAACGGGAACGGCAATGGCAACGGGAACGGTCAGGGCAACGGCAACGGGAATGGCAACGGCAACGGTCAGGGCAACGGCAACAAGCCGTCGAAGTCGCCGAAGGGCTGAGGTCTCAGAAGGCTGAGGAGGCCGGGGAGGCCGGGGAGGCCGGGGAGGCGCGGAGAGCGCGGGAACTCAGAGGGCCGGCGCGGGGAGCGCGGCGAGCGACCATTCGAGTTCACGGGTGATGGGACGCTCGCGCCGGGGCGCGGGACGGGCATCTGAGTGGACGGCCGGACCGCGGCGGCTGAGTCGCGCGATCAACCGGGCGAACTGGCGACGGAATTTTGCACTCGACACGCATCAAGGTTACGAGCGGGACCTCGTCCGGCAGCACGGCCGATCGGTGGAGAAGCCTGGCCGTCAGTCACAGTAACCCGTGCACCTTCGGCGACGGGTTCGCCGCGCACGTCTCGAACCCCGGCGCCGATCTTGCAGTTGTGGCCCGGGTCGAACCGGGCGGAACCGCCATGAAAGGGCGGGCACGACTGCAAGATCGGCGCGAGAGAGCGGTTACTCCGGGTCGCGGGTCGGGGGGATGACCTGCGTGGGTTGATCACTGATCGGAGTCGCACCCGGCGCTGTTGTACCCGGCGCTGTTGCCCCGGGCGCTGGGCGCTGGGTCGGCGCCGGGGTCGCGGGCGGGGGGACCGGCTGGGTCGGCTCCGGGGTGCCCGACGGCCGGACCGCCTGGAGGTGGTCGATCGGCGTGGCCGGCTGGGTGGTCGCGGTACCGGTCGCGAAGACCGGGGCCTGCCGCTCCGGTGCAGGAACCGGGGCCGGTCCCGCCGGGGCCACCGGCCGGGCGGCCGACTGGCTGGCCTGGTACGCCTTGGCGTGCTGCGCGATCGTCTGCGACTCGGTGGCCGCCCGGTCGAGCCAGCCCTCCCAGCGGCTCTGCATCGGCCGCACCAGGCCTCCGCCGACCCCGACGATGATCACGCCGGCGATCGTGGCCAGCACCGCGATCAGCACCGGGGTGGTGACCGTGGTGGCGACACCGATCTGGTTCAGCGCGGCGATCACGCCGAGGCCGATGATGAAGTACGCGGCGACGTTCGCCAGCAGCCGGCCGTACGACAGCCCGCCGAGCGCATTGGAGACCAGGTCCTTCACCGCTGCCGCGATCGCCGCCGCGATCACCACGATGATGATCGCCACGAACGCCTGCGGCAGCCACGCCACCACCCGCGAGATCAGGTCGGACACCGGGTTCGGCCCCCAGACCCCGAACGCCAGCTGCAGCGTGAACAGCAGGATCGCGTAGTAGACCAGCTTGGCGACGATGTCGCTGGCGTCGTACTTGCTGCGGGCGAGCGCGGCGCGGATACCGCCCCGCTCCACCCAGCGGTCGAAACCGACCCGCTCGAGCACCTTGTCGGTGAGCTTGCGTGCCAGCTTGGCCACGAAGTAGCCGACCACGAGGATCAGCAGGAACAGAAGCGCCTTGGGCAGGAACAGGAGGAAGCTCCGCAGCATGTCGCTGAGGCCGCCCTCGACGTCCACAGTGGACGACGCGACGATATCGGTCATTGGTTCCTCCGGGAATGAGGGGGTAAGGCGTCAGACGCCTTACCCCCACCCCGAATCGACCAAACGGTGCCCTACCTGCAGGCACTACCGTTCAGCTTGAACAACGACGGCGACGCGTTCGCCAGTCCCGCCGCATTTGTCGCAACCAGGCCGACTATCGCTGTCTGGCCGCGCGCGAGGCGTCCACCCGAAAGGGTGACCGACGCCGCGACCTGGCTCTGGGCGGCGCCGACAGCGCCGACCACCCGCTGACCGCCCGAGTAGGCGTACGACAGCGACCACTCACGCAGCGCCGCGCCGGTGTTGGTGACCGTCACGACCGCCACGAACGGGCTGCCCGGCACGTCGATCGACGTGTACGTGACCTTGCACGAGTCGGTCGACGGGGCCGGACCGCCGTTGTCCTGGTCGGCGACGAACGCCGCGACCCACGACAACGTCGAACCCCAGTTGATCGCGATCTCGTTGGTCGACCACGAACCGATGTCGTCGATGTAGCACCACTGCGGGCGTGACTCGCAGCCCGGCAGCTTGTCGGCGGCCACCGGGTCCCAGGTCGAGGTGACCGAGTTCGGCCCGCCGGCGATGCTGCCCACCGGCGGCTTCGGCATGTCCGGGTTGATCGAGTTGGCGAACCACCGGCTGTGCATCGCCTGCGAGTGCTGCTCGCCGTACCCCGTGACGTACGACTGGTTCAGCGCGTTGCGGCCGAGGATGTAGTCCATGCCCTCGATCACCGCGTCCCGGTACTTCCGGTCGTTGGTGAGGTCGAACGCGGTGGCGATCACGACCAGGTTGTTCAGCACCGTGCTGTTCGAGCCCCAGTCGAAGATGTTGTTCTCCGGCACGAACGACAGGCCCCACGGGTTGTTCCGCACGTTGGCGACGTACCTGTTCGCACCGGCGACCACACTCGCGGCGACCTTGTCGCGGCCCGGCAGCTTGTTCGGAACCGTGGCCAGTTCGAGCCGTGCCACCACCGCCACACTCGGCCACGCGAAGCTGCGGTCGGTGAAGACGTCGGCGGAGTGGTGCGGCGACGCGAGAACGTAGTCGCGGTACTCGGCGGCGCCGGTGGTGATGAACAGCTCCGCGGCGGCCCAGTAGAACTCGTCGGTGACGTCGGTGTCGTCGTACGGTCCACCGCCGACCCCACCGGCCGGTGCGTAGATCGCCGGGTTGGCCAGGGCGGCCTTCCAGGCGGTCTTCGCCGCGGCGAGCGCCTTCGCCGAGAACGCCGGGTCGTACGGCGCGTACAGGCGGGCGGCCTGTGCGGCGGCCGCGGCCAGGTTCAGCGTCGCGGCCGTCGACGGCGGCTGCAGGTACCGCGGCTGCGGGTCGAGGTGCGGCCACAGCGGCAGCCCGGTCCACGCGGCATCGTGGATCTTGTGGTGGACCATTCCGGCGAGCGGCTTGCCGGCCGGCACCTGCATCTTCAGCAGGAACTCGAGCTCCCAGCGGGCCTCGTCGAGCACGTCGGGAACGGCGTTGCCCGCCTCGGGAACACGCAGCGTCGCGGGTGCCTGCGCGGTGCGCGCCGTCTTGGTCCGCTCGAAGTTGCTCATGACCTGGTGCACGGCCAGGCCGCCGTTCACGACGTACTTGCCGTGGTCGGCGGCGTCGTACCAGCCACCGGACACGTCGAGCGAGTAGTCACACGTCCCCGGCGCGCAGGGAACGCTGATGTCGCCCTGGTTCGGCGCGACACCGATGTGCCCGGCGGGCCGGCCGTAGCCGGGTGCGATCGCGTCGTCGATCGCGATGCCGCTGCGCCACGGGTAGTAGACGCTCAGCGAGTCGACCTTGAGCCGGTCGTACGCGCTCGAACCCAGGTCGAACGGGTGGCTGGTCTCGCCGTCGGCGACGAGGGTGAAGCCGGTGCCGGCCTTCGTGTACCTGGTGAAGTCGATGGTGTGGACGTTCAGGCCGCTGGTGCGCTCGGCGCCCGCCGGGGTCGAGGTCCCGGAGGCGACGCGCTTTCCGTTCTGGTTCAGCTGCCACGGGACCGGGGACGCGCTGTCGGTGACCAGCGTGGCCTTCTTCGGGCCGTTCGGCAGGTAGCCGACCTGGTTGACCCGCACCCGCGGGCCGGTCTCGGGCTCGTACGGCGGCTCTGCCACGCCGCCGGTGAGGCTGACGTTGTCGATGCACAGCGTGTAGGCCTCGCCGAGGGCGCCCGCCTGGATCGCGAACTGGCCGTTGCTCGTGCTGAAGCCGGCCGTGAAGAAGTACTCGAAGGTGTTCGGCGTCGTGGTGATCGCCGGCCTCGTGTCGAGGGCGGTCGGCCAGGGGTCGGCGTTCTCCTGGACCAGCGTGCGCGGGTTGACCGCCCGGCTGGCGTGCGCCGTGAACGCGAGGCGGTAGCCCTCGCCCTGCACGAGGTCGATGTCGTTCTGGCCGAGGATGGCGTCCCACGGGTTCGCGGTGCCGGCGGGGATCTCGGCACACAGCTCACCGTTGACCACCGCGATCGGGGCGTTGGCGGTGGACCACCACGGCGCGGAGCCGCTGTCGAAGGTCCCGTTGACGATCTGCTCCGGGCCGGGTTCGGCCAGAGCGGGCCCCGTGAGCAGGGCCGAGGTGACGAGTGTTGTGAGGGTGACGCAGAGGGCAGCGCGAGTTCTCAAGAATGGCCTCCCGTGCGGCGGAAGAGGTATGGGAGCGCTCCCAGACATGTTTCGCTGCACGGTGGCCAGTGTCAATGTATTGATGCGATCTACTTACTGCCAGGGGGTCCACTTTGCTGCCGTCATGGCTTCGCCGATTGGCTCTGTACGGCGTCTGCGTCCTGATCTTCGCCGGTGTCGTGTTCGTGACGTCGCACGTGCTCGCGCTGCTGACGCCCGTGGTGCTGGCGATCGCGGCGGCGCTGCTCCTCGCCGCGCTCTTCGAGCCGCTGGTGCACCGGCTCACCCGGGCCCGGGTGCCGCGGTGGCTGGCCGCGCTCGTCTCCGTGCTCGGCGGGCTGGTCCTGGTGACCGGCACGCTGGTGCTGGTCGGAATCGCCGCCGCCGACGAGGCCACCAAGCTCGCCACGCAGGCGGCGTCGGGCATCGAGGAGATCCAGCGCTGGCTGGTCGAGGGGCTGGGGCTGAAGGAGGAGCAGATCGGCCGGCTCCAGGCGCAGCTGACCGAGCGGCTGCAGGGCTCCGGAACGGCCGGTCTGCAGGGCGCGGCGACCGTCCTGGAGGTGCTGGGGTCGGCGCTGCTGGCGCTCGTCCTGTTGTTCTTCATCCTGAAGGACGGCCCGAGCGGGTGGGCCTGGTTCCTGCGCGCGTTCAGGGCCGACACTCGGGAGAAGGCCGACCGCGCCGGCCGGGCCGGCTGGGACACGCTCACCGGTTACGTGCGGGGGATCGCCCTGATCGCCGCCATCGACGCGATCGGCATCAGGGTGGCGCTGCTGCTGATCGGCGTGCCACTGGCGCTACCGCTGGCCGTGCTGACGTTCCTGGCCTGCTTCGTGCCGATCCTCGGCGCGACGTTCGCCGGGGTGATCTGCGTGCTGGTCGCGCTGGCGGCCCACGGTCCCACCGACGCCCTCCTCGTGCTGGCGGCGGTGATCGTGGTGCAGCAGGCGGAGGGCAACCTGCTGGAACCCCTGATCATGGGCCGCGCGCTACGCCTGCACCCCGCCGTCGTCCTGATAGCCGTCGCGGCGGGCTCGCTGATCGCCGGAATCGGTGGCGCCCTGCTGGCGACGCCGTTGGTGGCGGTGCTGTACCGGATGGTGCTCGCGGTGAACAGCCCGGCCGAGGCCCCGGGGACGGTCTCGTTGGAGAAACCCGCGTGATCGTGGTGCATCGGCGGAGCCGGTCGGTCACGGTTGCCGGCGCCTGTCGCTAGACGCGCGCGTCCCAGACGCCCGCACCGACGCCGCTGACGGGCGACCGCCCGACGGGCACGTCACGTCGACGATGCCCGCGACCGCCATCGCCGCGTCGTCCCAGTACAGGAAGCACGTGTTCAGGCCGCGGAGCTGTGTGAGCAGGAACCGGCCCGACCGCGGGCCGCTGTCTCCGGGCAGGTCACGCAGCCGCTCGGCGCCGAAGGCGTCGACGAGCATCTTGTGGACCACGCCGGCCGTGCCCAGGTCCGGCCGGGCCCATCGCGCCAGGTGACGCCGCGTTCCGTGACCCGATCCAGCGCCGGCCGACCGACTCCATGCCGGTGCAGCGTAGGGCCGGAAACGGACCGGAACCGACGCGGGCCGTCAGCCGCGGGACTGCCAGAACGTGGTGACCGTCGCCGGCGTCGTCTTCGGGTCCTTCCGGCACGGGGCGAAGGCCCAGGCCGCGACCGCCACGGACTCGTCGTCCCAATACACCATGCAGTGCTGCGGGAAGTCGGCGACCATGAACATGCCGGAGCGCGGGCCCGCCAGTCCCGGCTGGTCCTTCACCTTCTCGGCACCGAAGACGTCCTTGATGGACTTGTGGTCCATGCGCTGGTGCTGCCGGTTGTCCCAGGCCACGAACATGATCTTGTCGAAGCCGCCGGCCTTCTGCCAGCCGTCGCGCAGCTCGCAGTAGTACATCTCGTCGATCACGATCCCGACCGGCGGCACCGGGTAGAACGAGTACTGGTGCCGGACGTCCTCCGTGCACGACTTCAGGTCGTTCCACCAGGGCCGGGCGAAGCTGCGCACGAGATAGGGCAGGCCGGCGACCGTCTCCGGAGCGGCGGCCACCGGCGCCGGCGACCCCGACGTCGTACCCAGCGCGTTGTTCTCGGGGGTCGAGAGCACCGCGCCGGCGGTCGTCTCGTCCCACCACTGCGTCACCTTGTCGGCGTTCCAGCCGTCGGGCATGTCCAGCTGGATCGAGACGATCTTCAGGTCGTCGCGCCAGTTGAGGCCGCGGTCGTCGACCCGCAGGAGACCGCCGTTGCGCGGCCCCCACACCTGGTAGATCTCGGCGCTCGACGCGGGAACCCGGTCGGTGGGCGTGCGGTGCTGGGTGAAGACGATCGGGCCCGGGGCACCCGCCGCCGGCTCACACGTCGTATCGGTCCACGCCGACCCGACGCGGTCGAGCTCACAGGCGCCGAGCTGGGCCTTGAACGGTGCCGAGGCCCGCTGCAGCGCCGCGGTCGGGAACGGGTCGCGCTGCGACCGGGCCGAGTCGCCGTCGCGGGTCAGCCGCCAGACGACGAGCCCGGCCACCGAGCACACCAGCGTCACACAGACCGCGATCGTCCCCAAGATGACCGCCACGCGGCGGCCCGATCCCCCCGTATTCACAGCCGTGCATCTTAGCCGTGGGTGGGAGCCCTGACCGGGGCTCCCACCCACGGCTATGCAGCCCGGCTGCGACGCCCCCTCCTGGCCCGCATGTAGTCGCTGACCACGTACTGCCCCAGGTCGTCGACGTCCGGGGTGAAGACGCGGCCGCCGCTGCGCCGGGCCACCGCGTCGACGAACCGGCGCAGCCCCGGGTCCTCGCCGAGCATGAACACGTTCAGCGTTGCGCCGTACCGGGTGAGATGGTCGACCTCGCGCACGGTCAGCGCGACCGTCTCGTGCAGGGGCGGCCAGTGGAACACCGGCTCGCCGTCCTCTTCGAGATGGGCGGTCGGCTCGCCGTCGGTGACCACGAGCACCACCGGCTCGGCGTCGGAGTGCTTGCGCAGGTGGTGGCCGGCCAGCTTGAGCGCGTGATGCAGGTTGGTGCCCTGCACCATGTCGGGGTCGACCGCCGCGAGCTCGCCCTGCGACAGCCGCATCGCGTACCGGCCGAAGCCGATGATCTGCAGCGCGTCCTGCGGGAACTTCGTCGCCACCAGGTGCGACAGCGCCAACGCGGTCTGCTTCATCGGACCCCAGCGGCCCTCGGCCACCATCGAGAACGACAGGTCGACGCACAACGCCACCGCGGCCGAGGCGCGCCGCTCGGTCTCGGCGACCTCGAAGTCGTCGACCTTGAGCCGGATCGGACCCGGCCGCTGCACCGCGTTCGTGACCGTGCGGACCACGTCGAGCGGCTGTTCGTCGCCGAACTCCCAGCGCCGTGACGCGCCCGTCAGCTCGCCGGCCGCACCGGCGCTGCGCAGGTCGTGCTGTCCGCGACGGCCCGACTCCAGGTGCGCGAAGACGTGCCGCAGCGCCGTGCCACCGAGCCGGCGCAGCGCCTTGGGGCTGAGCCCGAGGCCCTCCGCGCCGCGCTCGAGCCAGCCCTGGCGGCGCAGCTCGCGTTCGAGCTCCTGCAGCCGGCGGACCTCGTCGGCGGCGTCGCGGCCGAGCTGGCGGGTCACCCCCTCGACGTCGATGTCGTCGAGGGTGGCGCCGGGGTGCTGCTGGCCCAGCTGGTCGAGCAGGTCGTCGAGGTCGGCGATGTCGCCGAGGGCGCCGGTCGCCTCGCCGTAGCCGAGCTCGCCCTCGCCGCGGACGCGTTCACGCCGGTCCCAGTTCAGGTCGGGGCGCAGCGTGCGCAGGTTGGCCGACAGGGCCGCCAGCTCGCCGTCGAGGTCGGCGTCGCCGAGGGCCTGTGCCATCAGACCGGCCAGCTCCTGCCGCTGCTCCGGGGTCAGCGACCGCATGAGCCGCTCCGCGGCCGCCGCCCGGCGCGCCAGGGTGTCGATCAGCTCGTCGATGTTCTGCGGCTGCTCCGGGAAGAAGTCGCCGTGCTTCCGCATGAACTCGTTGAACGCGTCGCCGGTGTCTTCGCCGCGGGCGTGCTTGCCGAGCAGGTCGTTGAGGTCGCCGAGCATCTGCTTGATCGCGGCGCCTGCCTCGGGACCGGCGTTCTGTAGCGCCTCCTTCATGCCGGCGAAGCGCTGCTCCAGCACGTCGTTGCGCAGCCCGTCGAGGATCTGCTGGTAGATCTGGCGGGCCTCGGCGCTGGCCCAGTCGTAGTTCTGCAGTTCCTCGACCGCCCGCGCCGTGGAGCGGGGCAGGTTGTCGAGCTGCGCCTCGGCGAACCGGGCGTTGTCGTCGTCGCGCTGGGCCAGCTCCTCGCGCTCGGCGGCCAGCGCCTGGTCGAGCTGGGCCTGTGCCCGGGTGACCGCGCCGTCGAGGTTGCCGCGTCGCATCGCCTCGCGGCGCAGCCTCCTCGCCCGGGCCAGGAGGTCGTCGAGGCCCCGCCCGCCCTCGGGACCGCGCCGGAGCAGGTTGCGGAGCGCGTCACGCAGGCTGCCGCCGGCGAGCACTTCCGCACCGACCTGGTCGACGGCGGCCCGCACGTCGTACGGCGGGGCGAGCGGGTCGGGCCCGCCCTTCCACGCGCCGTAGCGGTTGATCGTCATCGTGACCCGTACACGGTGCGGCCGTCGTCGGTGAGGTCCTTCGACAGCCTCCTCGACAGGTGCAGGCCCTCCAGCACGAACTCGATGCCCGACGCCGCCTGACCGGCGGTGGGCGCGTCGCCGAAACCGAGCCGGTCGAGCACCTTGGCCAGCCCCGGCACGGTGCCCACCTGCTGGAGCACGTCGCGGGCGGCGACCAGCTCACCGGTCTCGATCACCTGGTCTTCGGCCACGAGCCCGGTGAACCCGCTGAGGTCGATGCCGGCCAGCCGGGCCCGGAACGTCTCCGCGGTGGCGGTGCGCAGCAGGTGCGCGAGGATCTCGGTTTCCCGTCCCTCTTCACCGCTCTCGAACTCGACCTTGCCGCGCAGCGTGCTGGTGACGGTGACGGCGTCGCCGATGCGCGCCACGGCCTCGGTCTCGTCGAGCAGCGCGTGCCGGCGCAGGGCCGACGCGGCGATGGTCTCGGCCGCGGCGATCGCGAACCGGGCCGACACGCCCGAGCGGGCGTCGACGGCCGGCGCCTCGCGGACCGCGCGGGTGTACCGGGCGACGACCTCGAGCAGGTGGTCGGGCACCTCGGCGACGAGCGCCGCCTCCTGACGCATCAGGTCGATCTCGAAGTCGAGGTCGAGCGGGTAGTGGGTGCGGATCTCGGCGCCGAACCGGTCCTTCAGCGGCGTGATGATGCGGCCGCGGTTGGTGTAGTCCTCCGGGTTGGCGCTGGCGACGAGCAGCACGTCGAGCGGCAGCCGCAACTGGTAGCCGCGGACCTGGATGTCGCGCTCCTCCAGGACGTTGAGCAGCGCCACCTGGATGCGCTCGGCCAGGTCGGGCAGCTCGTTGACCGCGAAGATGCCCCGGTTGGTGCGCGGCACCAGCCCGAAGTGGATCGTCTCGGGGTCGCCGAGCGTGCGGCCCTCGGCCACCTTGATCGGGTCGATGTCGCCGATGAGGTCGCCGACGCTGGTGTCGGGCGTGGCGAGCTTCTCGCCGTACCGCATCGAGCGGTGCAGCCAGGCGATCTTCAGGCTGTCGCCGTCTTCGCGGGCGGCCCGGACCGAGGCCGGGCTCACCGGGTGGAACGGGTGCTCGTTGAGCTCGGAGCCGGCGATCACCGGGGTCCACTCGTCGAGCAGGGAGATCAGGGACCGGATGACGCGGGTCTTGCCCTGGCCGCGCTCGCCGAGCAGCACCAGGTCGTGGCCGGCGAGGAGGGCACGCTCGAGTTCGGGCAGCACCGTGGCGTCGTAGCCGACGATGCCCTCGAACCTGGGCTGCCCGGCGCGGATGCGGGCCAGCAGGTTCTCGCGCAGCTCCGCCTTGACCGTGCGGTACCGGTGACCGGTCGCACGCAGCTCGCCGACGGTCCGGGGAAGGTCCGCGGGCGGCTGGGGCAGAACAGGCTGAGCGGAGGCGTGTGTCACCAATCGAACCTAGCCCGCTGATGTGCCGAACGTGCGAACCAAAGTCCGTTCGCTTGAAGCGAAACGGACGAGGGTACCCCCTCCCCCCGTCCAGACTTCCGCCACCGCCGTGACAATTCCGAGACAATCACGGAGCGCATACAAGTGAGCACGCATACAGTTCCCCCGACACGTCGTTCCACCAAGGGGGCACAGTGGGGAAAGACCGTGAACCGCTACTGAAGGACCGGTCGTCCGCGGCCGATGCCACCCACCGCCAGCCGGACATCGTGGCCTGCACCTCGCGATCCGGACACCTCGTCGACGCCAAGCCGGAACGTCGCTCCCCGCAGCTTTAGTGGTATTCAGGTCGCCGGTCGCCTGTTCAAATGTGCTGGTGCGTTCCCTTCTGCCAGAGGTTCCGGCCGACAACACCCTCACGGTCGACGGTCAGACGCTGACCCACGCCGGCCTCTACTCGGCGGCCGCCGCCCTCGCCGCCCGGTTGACGGGCAGCGGCCCGGTGGCGGTGATCGCCCACCCGACGCTCGACACGGTGGTCGCGGTCGTCGCGGCCCAGCATGCCGGTGTGCCGGTGGTGCCGGTCCCGCCCGACTCCGGTCCGGCCGAGCTGACGCACATCCTCACCGACAGCCGGGCGACCCTCCTCCTCGGCAGTACGAGCGACCCGCCGGTGCCCGGCTTCGAGACCATGCCGATCCGCACCGACGGCCCACCCGCGCCGGCCACCCCTGCGGCGCCCGGCGACACCGCGCTGATCCTGTACACCAGCGGCACCACCGGCGCGCCCAAGGGCGCGGAACTGTCGTCGAGGGCCATCGCCGCCGACCTCGACGCCCTGGCCGAGGCCTGGCAGTGGACCCCCGAAGACACGCTCGCCCACGGTCTCCCGCTGTACCACGTGCACGGGTTGGTGCTGGGCGTCCTGGGCGCGCTGCGCACCGGCTGCCGCCTCGTGCACACCGGCCGTCCCCTGCCCGCCCGCTACGCCGCGGCCGGGGCGACGCTGTACTTCGGGGTCCCGACGGTCTGGTCCCGGATGGTCGCGAGCCCGGCGTGCGCGCGGGCCCTGCGCCCGGCGCGCCTTCTGGTGTCGGGCTCGGCGGCGCTGCCGGGCCCGGTGTTCGCCGGGCTGCGCGCGCTCACCGGCCACCGCCCCGTCGAGCGCTACGGGATGACCGAGACACTGATCACCGTGAGCGCGCGTGCCGACGGTCCGCGCCTCCCGGGCTGCGTCGGCACCGCACTCGCCGGCGTCGAAACCCGCGTCGTGCCCGAACCCGGCCATGCCGTCGGCGAACTCCAGGTCCGCGGAAACACGCTCTTCAATGGATACGCACATCGTGGTGCAGCCACTCAAGAGTCCTTCTCGCGTGATGGTTGGTTCCGAACCGGCGACGCGGCAACCATCGACGCCGATGGCGTGCACCGGATCCTGGGCCGGATGAAGAGCGACCTGATCAAGAGTGGCGGCTTCCGGATAGGCGCCGGCGAGGTGGAGGACGCCCTCCTGACCCACCCGGCCGTGCACGAGGTGGCGGTACTGGGCCGCCCCCACTCCGACCTGGGGGAGGAGATCGTGGCCTTCGTCGTGGCCGACCGGGTGACGGCCGACGCCCTGATCTCCCACGTGGCCACCACGCTGTCGAACCACAAACGCCCGAGGCAGGTCGTGTTCCTGGACGCCCTACCCCGCAACCAGATGGGCAAGGTCCAGAAACACCGCCTCGGATAGCGGCACCACCCGCCCGCCACGCACGGCCCTACATAAACGACGCTCGATCCAGTGCGCTTCTGGGGCGGAAACGCACACTGGATCGAGCGTCGTCAAATCGAAGGCCCCCGCCCTGCCCTGCTCCGCCGCGCCCTGCTCCGCCGCGCCCTGCTCCGCCGCGCCCTGCTCCGCCGCGCCCTGCTCCGCCGCGCCCTGCTCCGCCGCGCCC
>NZ_BOPH01000014.1 GCF_016863655.1 Virgisporangium ochraceum | reverse complement strand
CCCTGCTCCGCCGCGCCCTGCTCCGCCGCGCCCTGCTCCGCCGCGCCCTGCTCCGCCGCGCCCTGCTCCGCCGCGCCCTGCTCCGCCACGCCCCACCACTCCCCGCACCACCACGCCTCGTACCACCATGGCGCGGCCATGGTGCGCATAAACGACGCTCGATCCAATGCGCTCCCGAGGCGGAAATCCACACCGGATCGAGCGTCGTCGAACCCAAGACCCGCCCCGCCACACCACCGGCAGCCGCCATGGGCCGCCACGGCCCAGTCCGCCCCGCTACGGCCCGCCCGCTACGGCCCGCCCGCTACGGCCCGCCCGCTACGGCCCGCCCGCCACGGCCGCCCCACCGCGGCCGGCCCGCCACGGCGCCGCCACGGCCCGCGCATAAACGGCGCTCGATCCACAGCGTTTCTCGGGCTGCCATCCGCACTGGTTCGAGCGTTGTCGAAGCCGGGAGGGGCTCGACAGTCAACCGTGTGGATGGGGCTGTACGGGCCGCCGGCACGCGACACGACACGCCCACACCTGGGGGACATTTGTGCAAATCTCATCGTGATCTCTTCGGGCGTCGATAAGTTGCCTCGGTGCCAGCCGCCGAGATACCGCTCAACCCGACGGTGCTCACGCCCGACGGGGCCGTCGTCACGCGGACGTACCAGCTGATCGAGGAGATCGGACGCGGTGCGCACGGCACGGTCTGGCGCGCCCGCGCCACCGCGACCGGCCGCGAGTACGCCGTCAAGATCCTGCGGGACCTGGGGGAGGACGCACCCAAGGCAACCGCCCGCTTCCTGCAGGAACGCGGCATCCTGCTGCGGCTGCGGCACGAGAACCTGGTGGCCGTGCACGACCTGCTGACCACCGCCGACGGGCGGCTCGCCCTGGTGCTCGACTTCGTCTCCGGGGGCACGCTGCGCGAACTGCTGCGCGAACGCGGATCACTGCCCGCCGCCGAGGCGGCCGACCTGCTGGCCCAGGTGGCCGACGGGCTCGCCGCCGCGCACGGCAAGGCGGTCGTGCACCGCGACCTCAAGCCCGACAACATCCTGCTGGCACCGCGGATGGAAGGCGGCGTCCGCCCCCGGCTGACCGACTTCGGCATCGCCCGGGTGCTCGACGGCCCACGGATGACCACCTCGGGAGCCGTGCTCGGAACGCCGAACTACATGGCACCCGAGGTCATCGAAGGGTCACCGGCCACGCCCGCGGCCGACGTGTACGGGCTGGGCATCATCCTGTACGAACTGCTCGCCGGGCGTCCGCCCTTCGACGGCGACGGCGTCGACACCGCGATCCTCGTACGGCACACCCGCGCCACCGCGCTGCCGCTGGCCGGGATGGCACCGCGGGTCTGGTCGCTGATCGAAGCCTGCCTCGACCGCGACCCGGCCCAGCGGCCCGACGCGCACACCCTGCGCACCACGCTGCGCCGGCTCGCCGCCGAGACCGTCGGGGTGGAGCCGATCCGACCGGTGCGCCGGGGCGACCGCCGCCCGACGTTCCTGCTCACCGACCTGGGCAGCCACGGAAACGGCCGCGGCTCCGGCCCGCCACCCCGGCCGCAAGCCAGAACGGCCACCCCCGAGAAGGCGGAAAAGGCAGAAAGGGCCGAGAAACCACCGGAGATCCCCGAGCCGCCAGCGGACAAGCGGCAGGACACCCCTGTCCCCGCCCAGCGCCGCCGGCACCGCACCGTCTCCGCCCTCGCCGCGGTGATCGCGGTCGTGCTGGCGCTCAGCGGCTACGTCGGGATGCGGTACGCCACCGGCGGAAAGCCGGTCGACGAAGGGTCCGCCGCCACCGGTCCGCAGGCCACGTCGGGACCGGGTGCCGCGACCAACGGACCCACCACCGGCCCCGGCGGGGGCGGCCGGCGGGCACCCGCGGCGTCCGCCCCGTCCGCCGAGTCGACGATCCCGATTCCGGAACGCACCCGCGGCAGCGACCCCGCCAGCGCGAGCCCGCCACCCGGTGGCGTCCCCGAAGACCTCGGCGAGTGGAAGTGCAGCGAGAAGCGCTGGGCCGTCGGACACCCGGCGACCGGCACCGCCTGCCACGCCCTCGGCACCCACGTGCGGGTGAAGGGATCCCTCAGCGCGGTGTCCGGTGTCGAGGCCGACATCCAGATCGTGGTCGAGAACGCCGACTCCGGTCAGACCGCCGCCGGCCCATACAGCTGCAAGAACAAGCAGTTCACCGAGGCCGCCAGCCGGCACGATTGCGGACCCGAGACGCTGGACCTGGCCTCCGGGCGGTACCGCGTGGTCACCAAGTGGACCTACCACGACAGCATCGTGCCGGAGGGATCCGTCGTCGGCGCCGTGTTCAACTGGTAGGCATGGCCGGATTCGTACAGGAGCACACCGTCGTTCGCCGTGCTTCCGCGGTCCCGGAAATTGTTCTTCACCAGGCCGACGACGCGATCGGCCTGTGGGAACGCACGGAGCGTGCGCACGGCGGACACCTGCCGCCTCCGTTCTGGGCGTTCGCGTGGGCCGGTGGCCAGGCCGTCGCGCGGTACCTGCTCGACCATCCGGAGGTCGTCCGCAACCGGCGGGTGCTCGACGTCGCCGCCGGGGGCGGGGTGGTCGCGATCGCCGCGGCGCTCGCGGGCGCCGCCGAGGTGACGGCCACCGAGATCGACCCCAGGGCATTGGACGCGCTGCGGCTCAACGCGGAAGCCAACGGTGTGACGGTCACCGCCCGGCTCGGCGACGTACTGACCGACGACGAACCGGTGACGGCCGACGTGGTGACCGCCGGTGACGTCTTCTACAGCCGCGACCTCTCGACGCGCATGATGGCGTTCCTGCAGCGTGCCGCCGACCGCGGCGCGACGGTGCTGGCCGGCGACCCCGGCCGCGCGTACGCGCCACAGGGCCAGCGAGCGGTGGCCCGGTACGACATCCCGACCACCCACGACCTGGAGAGCACCGACTCGAAGCTGTCGACTGTCTGGCAACTGCGCCGACAAGATCGCGCGAAACCGGCCGGCACGGGAGAATAAGGGGCATGACCCCGAAGACGGTTACCCTGAGCAACGGCGCGGAGATGCCACTGGTGGGCTTCGGCACCTGGCAGTTGCGGGGCCAGGAGGCGTACGACGCCACCCGGTACGCGCTGGAGATCGGATACCGGCACCTCGACACCGCGACGATGTACCGCAACGAGGCCGAGGTCGGCCAGGCGTTGCGCGACAGCGGCGTGCCCCGCGAAGAGGTGTTCATCACCACCAAGCTGCCCCCCGAGCGGGCCGGTCGCGAGCAGGAGACGATCGCCGCCAGCCTCAAGGCCCTGGGCGTGCGCACCATCGACCTCTGGCTCATCCATTGGCCGCCGAACGGTGGGCAGAGCGCGCGGGTCTGGCGCGAGTTCGTCGCCGCCCGCGAGGCCGGCCAGACGCAGGCGATCGGGGTCAGCAACTACTCCACCGCCCAGATCGACGAGCTGGTCAGGGCCACCGGCGAGACGCCCGCGGTCAACCAGATCCCGTGGAGCCCGTTCGACCACGACGCGCGAACCGTCGAAGAGAGCCGGCAGAGAGGCGTCGTCCTCGAGGGCTACAGCCCGTTGAAGGGCAGCGACCTGCGCAACCCGGTACTCCGCGAGATCGCGGAGAAGCACGGCGTCACGGTGCCGCAGGTGATCCTGCGGTGGCACCTGGAGCACCGGGTGGTGGTCATCCCGAAGTCCGCCCGCAAGGAACGGATCGCGGCAAACCTCGATTTGTACGGGTTCGAACTGTCTGCCGAGGAAGTGCGACAGATAGACGGGCTGGCCAGGCGATAGCATTCGCACCCTCAGCTGAACTCCTGGAGGCGGCGAGGGTATGGGCGAGGGTCCGCGAGCCGTCGCGGTCCGGCTGTTGGGCGGGGTGAGCGTCACCGGCCCGGCCGGCCCGGCGCGGCTCGTCGGCGCGCGCCAACGCACGATCGTCGCCGCGCTGGCGCTGCGGGTCGGCACCGTCGTCGCGCGGACCCGGCTGATCGACGCGGTCTGGGGCGACGACCCGCCACCGACCGCCGACAAGACGCTCAACAGCCACATCGCCCGCCTGCGGCAGGCCCTCGCCGCTGCCGGCCTGCCCGACGCGCTCACCACCCAGGCGCCGGGATACGTGCTCCGGCTCGCACCGGGAGACGTCGACGCGCGCCGGTTCGAAGACGAGGTGCGGCTGGCCCGTGCCACGGCCGGCACCGACCCGGCCCGCGCCGCGCGGCACCTGCGCGAAAGCCTCGCGTTGTGGACCGGCGCCCCGCTCGAAGACGCCGAACCGGTCGACTGGCTCGCCGCCGAGGTCGCCCGGCTCGACGAGCTACGGCTGGCCGCCACCGAGGACCGGTGGGCCCTCGAACCGTCGCCGAACGTGGCCGAGCTGGAGTTCCTCGCGGCGGCGCATCCGTTCCGGGAACGGCTGTGGGAGCTGCTGATGGTCGCGCTGTACCGGGCCGGCCGGCAGGGCGACGCGCTCGCCGCGTACCTGCGCGCCCGCGACGTGCTCGCCGACCAGCTCGGCGTGGAGCCGGGCACGCGGCTACGCCGTCAGCACGCCGCGATCCTCGCCGGCGGCGAACCCGAGCCGCTGCACGACATCCCGGAACCCGACGACGCCGGTGCCGAGGAGCCGGAAGAGGACCCGGTCACGCTGCCGCAGCCGCTCACCACGCTGGTCGGGCGCGACAGCGCGGTCGGCGCGGTGGTCGCCACCGTGCGCGGCCGCCGGCTGGTGACGCTCGTCGGACCCGCCGGCTGCGGCAAGACCCGCCTCGCGATCGCCGCCGCGGGTGAGCTGGGACCGGCGCGGTTCGTCGACCTCAGCGTGGTCAGCGAACGGCTCCCCGAAGCGATCGCGGCCGCCCTCAGCCTCGCCGACGACGGCAGCACCGACGCCTACCACCGGCTCGTCCGGTTCCTCACCGGCGCCGCTCCGCCGCTGCTGGTCCTCGACAACTGCGAACACGTCAGCGAGGAGTGCGCCGAGCTCCTCGCCCGGCTGCTGCCCGCGTGCGCGAACCTGCGTGTCCTGGCGACCAGCCGCCAACCGCTGCGGCTGCGCGGCGAGGCCGTGCACCCGGTCGCGCCGCTCGGTGCCGCCGACGCCGCCCGGCTGTTCGTCGACCTGGTCCGCGACCACACCGGGGCCGACGTGCCCGCCGAGCACCTCGACCTCGTGCACGACCTCTGCCGCAACCTCGACGGGCTGCCGCTGGCCATCGAGCTGGCCGCCGCGCGGGCGACGGCGCTGTCGGTCCCGGAGATCGCCGCACGCCTGTCCGATCGCTTCAGCCTGTTGCGGAACACGCAGCGCGACCCGCACGCGCGGCGCCACCACCACACGCTGGCCGCGGCGCTCGACTGGAGCTACGACCTCATCGACGACGCCCAGCGCAGGCTGCTGCGCACCGTGTCGGTGTTCGTCGGCAGCTGGCGCCTCGACGCCGCCGAGGCCCTCGACGGTGACGCGCTCGACCTGCTCACCGAGCTGGTCGACCGCTCGCTGGTGGCCGTCGACCGCCGCGACGGCGAGACCCGCTACCGCCTGCTCGAAACGGTGAAGGCGTACGCGTCGAACCGGCTCACCGACGCCGAGGCGGCCGCCGCGCGGAGACGGCACGCCGCCCATTACCTGGCCGTCGCCGAGGAGGCGGCGTCGAACCTGCGTGACGGGCACCAGCAGTCCTGGCTGGCGAGGCTCGCCGCCGACTACCCGAACATGCAGGCGGCGATGCGGTGGCTCCTGAAAGACGGCGACGGCACCGAGGACCTGCGGCTGGCGACCGCGCTGGCCCAGTACTGCAAGTTCAGCGGCCGCTACCGGGAGGGCCGCCGCTGGCTGGCGCTGGCGTTGGAGCGGCGGCCGGACGCGCCGGAGGAGCTCCGGTTGCAGGCGCTCATCGAGGCGTCGGCGCTCGCGATGCTCGACTGCGAGTACCCGACGTCGTTGCGGCTGGCCCACGAGGCACTGGAGCTCACCGGTCCCGACCGGGCCGAGTTCGCCCGGCTGCTGGTGCTGCTCGCGTCGGTGCAGCGGGAGACCGGTCAGTACGACCAGGCCATCGCGTGCGTGGAGCGGGCGCTGGTCTACTACCGGGTCATGGACGAGCAGCCCGGCGTGGCCCGGGCCCTGCACACCGGCGCGTTCGCGGCCTGGGTGGGCGGCGACCTCGACACCGCGAACCGGTACCTGGCCGAGTGCCTGCCGAAGGTCCGCGCGCTCGGCGACCACGAGGCGATCGCCGCGACGCTGCTCAACATGGGCGCCACCGCGTTCTACGCCGGCGACACCGAGCGGGCGAGAAGGCTGTTCGACGACGCGCTGGAGCGCTACCAGCTCATCGGCTTCGACGAGGGCGTCGGCTGGGTGCGCAACATGCTCGGCCTGGTCGATCTGCGCGGCGGGCGCGACGAGTCGGCCCGGGCGCACCTGGTGAGCAGCCTCGGCGTCCACCGGCGGCTGGGTGACCGGTGGCGCACCGCGAGCGTGCTGGAGGCGCTGGCCGAGGCGTTGCGGCGCACCGGGTCGAGCCGGGTCGCGGCGGTGCTGCTGGGTGCCGCCGGTGCGGTGCGGGCCGCGATCGGTGCGCCGGTGCCGGCCGTCGAGCGCACCGACTGGGAGCGCACGTACAGTGCGCTGCAGGCCGAGTTGGGGGAGGATGAGCTCCTCGCGGCCATCACCGAGGGCCACGACCGCGAGCTCGACGGCATCCTCGCGAGCGATCCCACAATTGATCGCAGTCTCACCACAACCTCAGCACAACCCTGAGCGTGTTCTCTGTACGCATGCCCCACACGGGGGCGCGTTCCAGGGGGGAACCATGAACAGCTTCAAGTGGGCCGGGCCGACGTTCGCCTAGGACACGTTCCAGTGATCCGACACATACCCGGGTTGGTGCCCGACGCCTCCTCGGCGGGCACCAACCCGTCCGCTACCATCTACCGCATGTTCGCGCGACAGAGTCAGTGGTGGCCCGCCTGAGGCGGCCACCATTCGCGCGTAGACATCCACGCGGCCGCCGATAAGGCGGCCGTTCGCGTTTCCTTCGGGAGGCGGTGCCGCCAGGCGGCCCCCATCCCAGGGAGAGACCCGTGATTCCACAGTCAGGGCCGTTCGCGATCATCCGCCGCGCCGGGCGCGAGCTTGTCGAGATCTTTCAAGGTGACCGCGTGAGCGCGGCCGATCTCGCCAGTGTTCCGATCTCCGACTCGCCCGGCCCGTCGACGCTCGCACTGGTGCCCTATCGACAGGTGGCCGAGCGCGGCTTCGAGTGCGTCGACGACGGTGCGCCGCTCGAGTGCCTGCGCATCTCGTCTTCTACCGAGGTGTTGTTGGCAGACCTTCTCGCGCACCTGCCGACCGACCCGCCCGTGCTGCGTGACAGCGCGTTCGACATCGACGACGACGGTTACGCCGCGCTGGTGGGCGAGGTGCTGGCGCAGGAGATCGGGCGTGGCGAGGGCTCGAACTTCGTCATCCACCGGGTGTTCGAGGCGTCGGTCGAGGGTCCGCCGCTGCGTGCGGCGCTGGCGGCGTTCGCGCGGCTGTTGCGCGACGAGCGGGGCGCGTACTGGACGTTCGTCGTGCACACGGGCACCCGCACGCTGGTCGGCGCGACGCCGGAGCGGCACGTGAGCGTCGACGACGGCCTGGTGATGATGAACCCGATCAGCGGCACGTTCCGCCACGGCGACGGCTTCTCCGAGGACGACCTGCTGGCGTTCCTCGACGACCCGAAGGAGATCGACGAGCTCTACATGGTGCTCGACGAGGAGCTGAAGATGATGGCCGTGGTCGCCGAGGGCGGCGGCCAGGTGATCGGACCGCAGCTGGCGGAGATGGCGCACCTGCACCATACCGAGTACCTGCTGGCCGGCCGCACCACGCTCGACGTGCGTGACGTGCTCCGCGAGACGATGTTCGCGCCGACCGTGGTCGGCAGCCCGATCGAGAACGCCTGTCGGGTGGTGGCGCGGCACGAGCGCCGGGGCCGCGGCTACTACGGCGCGGTCCTGGCCCTGCTGGGCCACGACGACGCCGGCCGCCAGACCCTGGACGCCCCGATCCTGATCCGCACGGCCGAGCTGAGCCCTTCCGGGAAGCTCCGGATCCCGGTGGGGGCGACGCTGGTACGCCACTCGACCGCGGACGGCGAGGTGGCGGAAACCCACGCGAAGGCGGCGGGCATCCTGCGCGCGTTCACCGCAACTCCCTCTCGCGATCTTGGACACTTCGGCATCGAATCCGATGCACAGGCGTCCAAGATCGCGGAGTCTTCGGCGGTCCTTGCCGCGCTTGCTGCCCGGAACCGGCATCTGGCGCGGTTCTGGCTCGACCAGCGGCCGGCGGATCCGGCTAGTGGTGCCTCCGCCCTGATCGTCGACGCGGAGGACACCTTCACCGGGATGCTGGCGCACCTGTTCCGGGCGTTGGGGCTGGCGGTAGAACGGGTGCCGGTCGCCGACGCGCTCGCCCTGGATCTCGACGCCTACGACCTGGTGGTGGCCGGCCCCGGACCGGGTGACCCGCGCAGCCGGGGCGACGCCCGCGTCGACGGCCTGCGCACGCTGGCCCGGCAGCGGCTCGCGACCGGGCGGCCGCTGCTCGGCGTGTGCCTCGGCCACCAGGTGATCAGTGGTCTGCTCGGGCTGCCGCTGCACCGCAAGGACGGCACCTACCAGGGCACCCAGCGCGAGATCGACTTCTTCGGACGCCGGGAGCGGGTGGGCTTCTACTCCACGTTCCTCGCCGTCGACGCCGACGCCCCGGTCGACCCGACTGAAGCAGTTGGTCTGTCGCCGAGTGAGGCGACGATCGAGGTCAGCCGCGACCCGGTGACGCGCGAGGTGCACGCGATGCGCGGCACCGGGTTCGCGACCGTGCAGTTCCATCCCGAGTCGGTGCTCACCGAGTACGGCGTCGACCTGCTCGGCGAGCTCCTCGACCACCTTGGCGTGCGGGTCGCCCTTTCTCAGTAGTGCTTGTTCAGCAGGTCGGCCAGCTCGGCCGGCCTGCTGAACATCGGCCAGTGCCAGGTGGGCAGCTCCTCGTAGGTCCACCCGTCGCCGGCCATGTGCCGGAACAGCGGTGCCTCCGCCGCCATGGCCTTCGTCTGCTCGACCGTGAACGACGAGAGGATGCCGAGCCGGGGGAACCTTTCCCAGGCGCCGGTCAGCCGCACCGGCTGCACCGCCGACGCCCACGGCTGCGGCACCGAGCGCTCGGCCAGCGCCGCCAACGCCTCACCCTCGACGTGGCGGACGTCGGCCGCGAGCGTGGCCCACGGCGGGGGCGGCAGCCGCCACCCGTCGCCGTACTCCTGCACGACCTTCTCGCTGCCGGCCCGGTCCTCCGGTCCGGCGAAGTCGGCCTGCGCCGTGCCGTCGGGCAGGGGACCGGTGTCGACGTACGCGAGCGCCCGTACCCGCTCGGGCACCCGGTCGGCGGCGGCCGTCGTCACCAACCCGCCGTAGCTGTGCCCGACGAGCACCACGTCGGCGAGGTCCTCGTAGCGCAGCAGGTTCACCACATCGGTGACGTGCGTGTCGAGGTCGGTCTCCGGCGTGGCGAGGTGTGCCCGCTCGGCCAGACCGGTCAGCGTCACCGGGTACACGTCGTGTCCCTGTGCGCGCAGCGCCTCGGTGACCGGGCGCCAGGCCCACGCGCCGAGCCAGAAGCCTGGGACCAGTACGAATGTCGTCATGCCTTTGACGCTAGTGTGAATACCGGACAGGAGCCGCCCGGATTCGGAGATTGTCATGACCAGGCCCACCGCACGGGTGCTCGCCCTGCTGGAGATCCTCCAGACCGGCGGGTGGTTCACCGTGGGCAGCCTGGCCGGGCGCCTCGGCGTCGACGAGCGGACCGTCCGCCGGTACGCCACCCACCTGACCGACCTCGGCATCCCGGTCGGCGCGCGGCGCGGCCGGTACGGCGGCTACCGGCTCTCTCCCGGTTTCAAGCTCCCACCCCTGATGTTCACCGACGACGAGGCGATCGCGGTGGCCCTCGGGCTCGTCGCCGGCCAGCGCATGGGGCTCGGCGGGCCGGCGCACACGGGCAGCGCGCTGGCCAAGGTCCGCCGGGTGCTGCCCGACGCGGTGTCCGGACGCATCGAGTCACTGCTCGCGACCGCCGACTTCACCGCGCTGCCGCGGCAGGCGGCCCCGCCCGGCTCCGAAGTGCTGCTCACGCTCGCCGCCGCAGCCCGTGACCGGCACCCGGTGCGGATCGCGTACACGGCATGGGCCGGCGGCACCGGTCAGCGCGTGCTGGAGCCGTACGGCCTGGTCTTCCACTCGGGCCGCTGGTACGTGTCGGGCCACGACTCGGCGAGCGGGGAGGTGCGCACGTTCCGGCTCGACCGGATCACCGACGCTGAATCGATCGAGGGAGCGTTCGAGGTGCCGGACGGCTTCGACCCGGCCGGTCACGTGCTGGCCGGCCTAGCCTCGGTGCCGTACGCGCACGAGGTGGTGGTGCTGCTCAGGGCGCCGCTGGCCGAGGCCCGTCGCCGGCTGCCGCGGGTGGTCGGCGAGCTGGTCGAGGCCGACGGCGGGGTGCGCCTGACGATGCGGGCCGAGCGACTCGACGGCGCCGCACGCATGCTGGCGGGCCTGCCCTGGCGGTTCACCGTGGAGCGGCCGGACGAGCTGCGGATGGAACTGCGCGACCTCGCCGCCCAGCTCCTCGACGACGCCGGCTATTAAGTCTGCGTCGATCTTGCACTTGTGGCCGCCTCTATTTGCGGACATGTCATGTTTTGAGGGAGGCCACGACTGCAAGATCGACGGAGAGGGGGACGGCGTGGTGCCCCGGGGCGGCGCTGACGAGCAGTGCTAGGACCGGTCTCTGCGCTCCTTGGCCTGGATCTCCAGCGCTGTACCGATCGCGACGCCCATCCCGGCGCCGATCGCGATGCCCACGCCCGGGTTGTCGAACAAGAGCATCCCCAGGACGACGCCGAACGCCATGCCGAGGGCGATGCCGATGCCCATGAACTTGCCGTCGTAGCCCGATTTCTTGCCGCTGACCTCGCTCGCCATGAAGATCCGGTACCCGTGTGAAGCCCGTGGTAATCGCGATCACAGCCGAAACGACCTTGTAGCCGCCCTTCTGGCGGCGTACTGTATCGATGCAGAGGGACAGAACGGGACACCGGGGCAGGAGGCGGTTCAGATGGCAGCGACGCTCCAGACGGTCGCCGACGCGGTGGGCGTCTCCCGCAGCACGGTCTCGAACGCCTACAGCCGTCCTGACCAGCTGTCGCTCGAGCTGCGTACGCGGATCCTCGCGGCCGCCGAGAAGCTCGGGTACGCCGGTCCCAACCCGAGCGCGCGGTCGCTGCGGCGCGGCAAGGTCGACTCGATCGGCGTGCTGCTCACCGCGAACCTGTCGATCGCGTTCCGCGACCCGTACGCGGTGTCGTTCCTGCGCGGGCTCGCCGAGGCGGCCGAGGAGCGGCGCAACTCGCTGCTGCTGATCCCGATGCCGCGGCACGACATGGAGGGCTCGCTCGAGGCGGTCCGCAACGCCGCGGTCGACGCGTTCTGCGTGTACTGCGTGCCGAACTGGACCGGTGCGTTGGAGCTCATCGCCGCCCGCGGGCTGCCCGTGGTGTCGGGTGACGATCCGCAGCTGATGCGGTCGGAGCTGCCGCCGAACACCGGCATGCTGGGCTTTGTCGGCATCGACGACCGGGCGGCCGCCCGCACGTTGGCCGCGCACGTGGCCGGGTTCGGGCACCGCAGGGTGGCGATCGTGGCCCACTGGGCGACCGACCACGGCGGGACCGGTCCGGTCGGCCTCACACCGGAGGACCTGCGGTACTCGGTCAGCGGCGAGCGCACCCGCGGGTACCGCGACGCGTTCGAGGCCGCCGGCGTCCCCTGGAACGACATCCTCCTGATCAACGCAGTCGAGAACGTCCGCGCGGCCGGTCAGGACGCGGCGGCCCACGCGCTCGACCGCCTGGATCGATCCACCGCCATCCTGACGACGTCCGACGTCCTCGCGCTGGGCGTCCTCGACGCCCTGAAGGACCGCGGACTCCAGCCGGGCCGCGACGTCTCCGTGACCGGTTTCGACGACATTCCCGAGGCCGAACTGGCCGGGCTGACCACGATGCGGCAGCCCAGCTACGAACGTGGCCGGATCAGCGGCGAGATGCTGCTGGATCCGCCCGAAGACCCGCAGGCCCGACGCCGGGTGCTGCCCACGACGCTGGTGGTCCGGAAAACGACCGGCCCCGCACCGACCTCCTGAGGAGGAGACCATGATCCCGCAGGCCACGATCCTCGCCGTGCAGCTGACCCGCCAACAGGTCAACTCGGCGATGCCCCACGCCCCGGTGCTGACCGACGCCCCGAGGCCCCGCCTACGCACCCGCACCGCGCGCGCCCTACGCCGCGCCGCCGACCGCCTCGACACCTAGGGAACTGTTCCCGGATCGTGGCTCGGTCCGGCGGAGGATTCCGCCGAGGGTCTGCGCGGCACCCACGACCCCCTCCCCGCC
>NZ_BOPH01000013.1 GCF_016863655.1 Virgisporangium ochraceum | reverse complement strand
AGTCGTCGTCGAGGAGTTGGTGGCGTAGGGACGCCAGCGCCTTCGTGATCAGCCGTGACACGTGCATCTGCGAGATGCCCATCTCCGACGCGATCTGCGACTGGGTCAGGTTGCCGTAGAACCGCATCGCCAGGATCTTCTGCTCGCGCGACGGCAGCGTGGCCAGCAGCGGCGGCAGCGCCACCCGGGCGTCGACCTCGGCCAGGTCGGTGTCTTCGGTGCCGATCAGGTCGACGAGCGTGCTGGCACCGTCTTCGCCGCCGGCGGGGGCGTCGAGCGACAGGCTGTGGTAGGCGCCGGCGGCCTCCAGGGCCTCGATCGTCTCCTCCTCGCCGATCTCGAGGTGCTTGGCCAGGTCGGCGACGGTCGGCGACCGGCCCAGCCGCTGGGTCAGCTCGTCGGTGGCCCGGTTGATCTGCAGGCTCAGCTCCTGCAGCCGACGCGGGACCCGCACGTGCCACGTCTTGTCGCGGAAGTGCCGCTTCAGCTCGCCGGCGATGAACGGGACGGCATAGCTGGAGAAGCTCACCCCGCGGTGCGGATCGAACCCGTCGACGGCCTTGATCAACGCCAGGTTGGCCACCTGCACGAGGTCGTCGAAGGGCTCGCCGCGGTTGCGGAAGCGGGCCGCCAGGTGGGTGGCCAGCGGCAGCAGGTCTTCGATGATCTGGGCCCGGAGCCGGACGAACTCGGAGCTTCCGGCGTCGAGCGTCGCAAGCTCGGCGAGCATGACCTCGGAGCTGTTGCGGTCTCTCTGGGTACGAGAAGACTCACCGCTCTCGTCCGCGGCCGTCTCACCGGCCACAGCTTGCTCCTCCTGCACGCGCAGATCCTCACAGGTTCCGGGATCGGTCGGGGTGACCGTTGACATTCCCAGGCGGCCCATTCCTCACACCCCGGGAACACGCGCGAACGCGGGCCGCGCGGGATTGTTCACTCAGCCGCCGTGTCACGGGAACATGCCGGCCGGTCACCTGGGGTATGACGACGTGCATGAGTGCCGAGGTAAAGAGCCACCCGCCGCTGTTCCACGATCCCCGCCTGGAAGAACTCAACGTACTGGACAACCTCGGCGACTACCGGGTCGACTTCGACGACGAGGAGGAGCCGCTCCTCCTCGACAAGGACGGCAACGCCGTCGAGACATGGCGCGAGAACTAC
Organism: Virgisporangium ochraceum; assembly: GCF_016863655.1. Lineage (GTDB taxonomy): Bacteria > Actinomycetota > Actinomycetes > Mycobacteriales > Micromonosporaceae > Virgisporangium > Virgisporangium ochraceum. The sequence continues at coordinate 26,293 of NZ_BOPH01000013.1, read as the reverse complement.
CCGTACCCGCAGCGCATGTCCCGCGAGCAGTATGACCGCGAGAAGCGCCAGTTGCAGATCGAACTGCTGAAACTGCAGAAATGGATCAAGCAGAACGGCGCCAAGCTGGTCATCCTCTTCGAGGGCCGCGACGCCGCCGGCAAGGGCGGCACGATCAAGCGGTTCACCGAGCACCTGAACCCGCGCGGCGCCACCGTGGTGGCATTGGAGAAGCCCAGCGAACGTGAATCGACGCAGTGGTACTACCAGCGGTACCTCGCGCACCTGCCGGCCGCCGGCGAGATCGTGTTGTTCGACCGGTCCTGGTACAACCGGGCCGGCGTCGACCGGGTCATGGGGTTCTGCACCCGCACGGAGTACCTCGAGTTCATGCGGCAGACCCCGGAACTCGAGCGGATGTTCGTCCGCTCGGGCGTCCACCTGGTGAAGTTCTGGTTCTCGGTGTCGCGCGACGAGCAGCGGACCCGGTTCGCGATCCGCCAGATCGACCCGGTGCGCCAGTGGAAGCTGTCGCCGATGGACATCGCGAGCCTGGACAAATGGGATGACTACACCGAGGCCAAGGAGGCGATGTTCTTCTACACCGACACCGCCGACTCGCCCTGGATCGTGGTCAAGAGCAACGACAAGAAGCGCGCCCGGCTGGAGGCGATCCGGCACGTCCTGGCCCAGTTCGACTACGAGGGCAAGGACGACGAGGTGGCGGTCCCGCCCGACCCGAAGATCGTCGGACGCGGACTGCGGGAGATCGACGACGACCCGAGCCGCATCTCGGTCTTCCCGAAACTGTGAGGGCGCCTAACCTGTCAGGGTGACCGAGTACGGGCAGTACCCGCAGTCCGGGTACCAGATGCCGCAGTATCCGCAGGGGTCGGCCGACCACCAGATGCAGCAGCCGGCCTTCCAGGTGCCGATGGCGCCCGACGGCCGGCCGTTGGCCGATCCCGGCAAACGCCTGCTCGCCCGCATCCTCGACAGCCTGTTCTGGTTCGTGGCGTATGCGCTGCTGGGCGTCGTGGTCGTGCTGTTCATCTACCTCGCGGTCGCGATCTTCGGTGACGACTCGCCCGTCGTGCCGATCATGGCAATCTTCCTGATGGTCCTCATCGTGCTCGCCAGCCTGTACGTGTACGAGGTCGAGCTCCCGTTCCGGTACAACGGGCAGACCCCGGGCAAGCGGATCATGAAGATCGCGATCGCCTCGCTCGAGCCCGGGGTTCCGCTCCGTCGCGGTCAGCTCACGTACCGGATGCTCATGACGCAGCTGTTCAACCTGCTGGGCAGCTGCTACGTGGGTCTCCTCGACCCGCTGTGGTGCCTGTGGGACAAGCCGTACAAGCAGTGCCTGCACGACAAGGGCCCGAAGACCGTGGTCGTCAGGGTCGATCAAGCTCGCTAGCACCCAGGTCGATCTCGGCCGCCGCCACGTTCTCGGCGAGATGGTCGAGCGACCGCGTGCCCGGGATCGGCAGCACCACCGGCGAGCGGTGCAGCAGCCAGGCCAGCGCCACCTGCGCCGGCGTCACGCCGATCCGGGCCGCGATCGCGTCGAGCCGGGCGTCGTGGCGGCCGCCCGCGACCGGCAGCCACGGAACAAAGGCTTTATGGGACCGCGTGCAGTGCTCCAGCACCGGCTCGTGGCTCCGGTCGGCCCAGTTGTACAGGTTCTGCACCGCCGCGACCGGTACCAGCTTCTCGGCTTCGGCCAGCTGCTCCACGGTCACCTCTGAAAGCCCGACCTCGGCGACCTTGCCTTCCGCGCGAAGCTCGGCCAGCGCGCCGACCTGGTCCGCGAACGGCACGTGCGGGTCGACGCGGTGCAGGTAGAACAGGTCGAGCCGGTCGACCCGCAGCCGGCGCAGGCTGAGCTCGGCCTGCTGCCGCAGGTACTCGGGCCGGCCGAGCGGCACCCACGACCGGCGGTCGGGCCGCGACTGGCCGGCCTTCGTCGCGATCACCAGCCCCGACGGGTACGGGTGCAGCGCCTCCGCGATCAGCTCCTCGTTGTCGCCGAGCCCGTACGAGTCGGCGGTGTCGATGTGCGTGACGCCGAGGTCGACGGCGCGCCGCAGCACCGCCCGCGCCGCCGAGCGGTCGGGCGTCCGGTCGAATGCGCCCGGACCGGTGAGCCGCAGCGCGCCGAAGCCGACGCGCATCTTCGGAATCTCCATGCGGGCACTCTGGCCGAGCGGCCGGTCACGCCCAACGATTTAGTGTCAGCTAAACCGATAGAGTTGAACCATGGCGCTGCGACTCGCCCGCACCAACGAGGAAGCGCACCTCTACATGGACCTGCACCCCTGCGGGTGCGGCGAGCTGCGGTTCCCCCGCAGCAGTTCCGTGATCGAGACCCCGGACGGCGACCTGGCCAGCCACTACACGGGCACCTGCCCGCAGGACGGTGCGCACCGCGAGTTCACGTTCCGGCTGCCGAAGCAGATCACGATGCCGCCCCGCGACGGGTCGGTGAGCTACGGCGGCACCGAGCCGTCGGAGCTGATCGATCCCGGCGAGTGGCTGAGCGTCGCCGACGCCTACGCCCGGAACGTGCCCGCCGACACGGCGTCGCTGGCCGCCGACGGGCTGGCGCAGGCCCGTTCGATGCTCACCCGCGCGGTCGCCGCGATCGACGAGGTGCTGAAGTTCATCCCCGACGGCGACGACCGGGTGCCGGAGGCGGCGTTCGCCACCGACCGAGGCCGGGCCGCGTACGCGAAGGAGCCGGGACGGTTCCGGCGGCCGCGCCTGGAGGCGGTGCGCACCACGTATGCGAACATCGCCGGTCAGCTCTAAGCCTCGACCACATCCAGGTAGAGGGCGTTCGACCCGACCAGCGCCGGCAGCGCGTGGAGGAAGCCTCCGAGCACGTCCTCGGGGCTCACCGGTTCGCCGGTGGCCCGCGTGGTCGCGATCGCGAACGCCTCGCTTACCGCCCACAGGCTCGTGCCGACCGTGCCCCACTGCCAGACCTCGAAGACCCGCGGCGGAACGGTGATCACCGGGTCGAGCCCGAACAGCCCGATGCCGAACCGGTCGGGGTCCGCGGGCGTGTTGCCCAGCGCGATGAGGATCGGCACCGCCTTGTAGGCGCGGGCGAACGCCTCCGGGTCGGTCAGCTCGACCAGCAGGCCGTCGCGCAGCAGGCCGTCGATGAGCGGTTCGGGGTCGGTGACCTCGCTGGCGGCGGCGACCTCCCGGCGGCCCCAGGGTGCGGCGAGGTCGCCGGGTGGCCGGTGCGCGGCCGCCCAGACCAGGAACGGCTCGTCGTCCGGGAACGAGACGCGGGTGCGTCCGACCCGGATGGTCCGGTGCCCGGGCGGGTGCTCCGACCCGGTGTAGTGACCGACAGGAAGCATCATGTGGTGGGCTCCACGTACACGAGGCTCATGGCGAGCAGGTGGTGGAGGGTGCCGAGGAAGCCGTCGGCCAGCTCCTCGGGCCGGTCGGGGGCGACCGCCCGGCAGGTTTCCCACAGGCTGTCGGCGAGCTGGCACGCGTCCCACAGGTCGTAGACGTCGCGGGTCACGTAGACCATGGGCCGGTCGAACAGTCCGATCGCGAAGAGGCCGGGTCGCTCGGCGGTGTTGCCGAGGCCGAGCATCCGGTGCCCCATGCGGTGCGCGCGGGCGAACGCCACCCCGTCGGCGGGGTCGACCTCGGTGGCCAGCCCGTCACCGACCAGCCCGTCGATCAGGTGGTCGACGGTCGTGCCGGCGGCCTCGGCGACCGCAGCGCGCGTCCAGGGCTGTTCGCCGACCCGGTTGGGCAGTCCGTGCATGAGCGCCCACGCGCCGAAGTGCGGGTCGTCGAGCGGGACGACCTGGGTTCCGACGCGCACGTTGCGGGCGTGCACGTCGGCGAGGTACTGGGTGCCGAGGAACTGTCCGAGCGGCACGACGAGCGGTGTCACGCGAGCCGTCGCAGCTGGTGCCCGAAGTCGTTGACGTCGTCGGCCAGCGGTACGAGGTGCCGTTCGCGTACCGCGTCGGCGGCCGCGCCGGGCTGCCCGGTCATCGCGTCCTCGGGCAGGAGGAGCACGGTGTCGGCTCCGGGCGCGGCCACCCGCACCACCAACAGGCCGCCGGACGGCGCGGCCACGACGAGGTAGTCGGTGGAGAGCCACGGCCGCCGGTACAGGCCGTCGGCGGCAAGAAGATCGAAGGGACGAAAGTGCGGGTGGACCCCGAACAGCGGCCGTTCCTCGAACAACACGAACGGGCAGCCCGGTATCCCATGCTCGCCGACGATGTAGGCGCCGTTGGTCGAGCCGAGCCAGGCGCGGTACACCGGCGGCAGGGGCCGGCCCAGCCCGGTCTCCACCATCGACACCCGCGACGCGTCGAGCCGCCCGTACGGACGCACGTCGGCGACCTCAGCCATGGAAGACCTCCGGCAGCCGCGCCTCGGCGGGCAGCTCGAACCCGAGCGCCTGCCGACTGATCTCCTCGGCCCGCTCCCGACTCACCGGACTGGGCGACCCGGCCGACCGGGCCCCGGCCGCCTCAAACCGCCGGGTCCGCGGACCGGTGGGCAGCATCGCCACGACCAGCAACCCGGTGGGCCGGTCGGCCTGGTCGGCGAGGGCGTAGTAGGCGAAACTCGGCTGGTCGGCGAGGGGCGCCCGCTGTACCGGCACCGAAACCGCCGCCCGCGCGACGGCCGCCACCGGGTCGGCCGCTGCGACGGGTGCTGCTGCGACGGGCGCGGGGCCGGGCGCTGCCGCCGGTGCTGGGGCGGTGCCGGGTGCCGACAGCAGCGCCGCCACCCCGAAGCCGGCCGCCGGCACGACGGGCTCCGGTTCCTGCTCCGCATCGAGCGTCGTCTGTTCGATCGCCGGGTCGGGGCGGGCCTCCGGTTCCTGCTCCGCCGCGGGCGCGGGCACCGGCGCCGGCTCCTCGGTCGCCGGTGGCGGGGCGACCGGGCGGGGCGGCCGTTGCGGCGGAACCAGCGGCGGCGGACGCACCGGCGAGATCGCCCGCACCGCGGCCGCCACCAGATCGGGGACCAGCCCCAGCTCCCGCGGCTCGCCAGGCCGGTACACGCCGACGTAGTGGAAGTCGTGGGTGCTCAGCAGCGTCAGGGTGGCCGGGTCGCCGCTGTGTGCGGCGCGGAAGTCCGCTCTCGCCTGGCGCCGGTCGGCGTCGCGGAGGGCGGCTCGGCCGTGGTCGGTGGTCAGGTCGTCGGCGTCGCATGGGGGGAGGCGGACCGGCTCGATGCCGGTGCGGGCGTACGGCGCCAGGTCGGGGCGGCCGGTCAGGTCGATGTAGACGCCGGTGGCGGTGGCCGTGTCGGCCAGCGGGGCGTCGAGCTCGCGGAGTACAGAGATACGGTCGGGCGGCAGGCCGATCACCTGGCCGGCGTACGCCGGCAGCCTCGGCACGCTCGCCGGCGCCGCCTCCCCGGCCACGGCCAGCCGGTGCAGGCGGTCGGCCAGTTCGGCGGCCACCGCCGCGGACCCGCCGGCCTTCCGGCTCGGGCCCGACAGGGTGCCGGTGAACGCATCGGCCAGCCGGTCTTCGAAGTCACGTTGCCAGGCCCGTTGCGGCGCGTTGAGCCGGGCCGGGTCGGCGGCCAGCACGGTCGCCACCGCCTTCGGGGTCAGCACCGGTGTGGCCAGCGCCAGCAGGGCCGCCGCCAGGTCGGGCGGCAGCGTGGTCCAGCGGCCGTTGGACTCCGCCGTTCCGGGCCGGACGCCCAGGTCGTCGATCAACGCGGCGATCTCGGCGCGCAGCGCCACCCGGCCGGCGTCGTCGGCCGCGGGGTAGGCCGCGACGAGCAGGCGCAGCTCGCCAAGCCGGGCACCGTTGTGCACGGTCGGCCGGGCGGGGTCGAACGGACCGTCGGCCAGCGCGGGCGGGGGCACCGACGCCGCCTCGGACTCGGCCCGGCCACCGGCGTCGAGCACCACCGACCAGACCTCGTCGACCCTGTCGAGGTACGGCGGCTGGTCGCCCGACACCTCCCGGGACGGGTTGTCGAGCCAGAACACGCCACCGCCCCGGTTGGCGGCGGTGAGCAGGTACGGGCCCCGGTTCGGCGCGGACCACGTCACCAGCACTAGCGCGGTGGCACCGGACCCGGCGGCCAGCAACCGCTGCGACACGCGCGACAGACCCGCCGCGCCGGTCCCCTCGGCATAGAACGGCGCCCCGAGCAGCCACTCCCGCTGCCGGATGTCGGTCGACCGCATGTCGCCGGGCGTCGGGACCACCACCGGCGCCGGCCGCGGCACCGGGTCCCAGCCACCCGCCTCGACGACCGTGACGCCCAGCGCCGGCAGCACCGTCTGGCACAGGCGGCACGCCGGCCGGACCGCGCCGTGTGGCCGGCCGTTCGCGTCGCCGATCTGCCGGATGGTCAGCGTCGCCCCGCGGAACGCCTGCAGCGCGTAGGAGCGCAGGTCGCCTGGGCGGCCCTCGCCGGTCCAGCGCTGTTCGACCTGGTAGAGCCGGTCGGAGACCAGCGTGAGCTCGACGCACTGCCCGATGCCGGCCCGCTGGCCGCGCCGGATGAGCGCCGACGTGCCCTCCGACAGCATCGCGGTGGCCAACGGGTGGCGGCCCAGCGGCTCACGCAGGCTGGTCTCGGTGGTGATCACCCCGTCGGACAGGGCCAGCGCTGCGGCGGTCCCATAGCCTCTGGCCCCGGCGGGACGCGGACCGCGCAGCGCATCGCCCAGCCCCCGCGCGGCGGACATCAGCGCGGCCGCCAGCGCGGCACCCTCAGCGGCAGCGCCCTCAGCGGCAGCGCCCTCAGCGGCAGCGCCCTCAGCGGCGGCGCCCTCAGCGGCAGCGCCGCTCATAGTGCCGCTCACGGTGCCGCTCAAGGAGCCGCTCGGGACACCGACGACCGGCGCCGGCGCCGGCGCCAACTGCCAGCTCATCGTGCCGCCGCCGGTGAGGCCAGCGGAGCGCTGGAACGAGGACGGGTCGACCACCACGCTGCCTTTCGACCTGGTAACCATACTTACCTGAAGCGATTTCGGTGCACCGGAAGGAATCAACCGTGATCAGTCGGGCCGACGCGGCACAGGCGGCGCAGGGCCATCTCCGGTGCGCCGCCGCCGACCTGGGCCTTGCCGAGTACGACGACGCGTTCGTCGTGTGGCGCGAGGTTCCGCGCGACGGCCGGATGCCGGCGGTCACCGGCCAGCCGACGGTCGTGGTCGACCGGGAGACCGGCGAACTGACGCCCTGGGGCTCGCTGCCGGCCGACGTGATCGCCAGGCAGTACACGGCGCACCGGGCCGCCCGGGACCGGTTCCCACCCGACGTGCGGTCCGTGCTGGAGACGGCCGGCTGGTGGCCGGCCCGCGACCGCACCGCCGCGGTGACCGCCTGGCTGGAGACCCCGCAGGTCGCCACCGCGCTCGCGGGCATCGACCTCAGCGGCCCGGCCCGGACCGTCCTGGCGGAGTTCGGCGGGCTACGGCTGCCGCAGCGGGGCGTGGTGCCGCCGGGTGGCGCGGCCGAGTCGCCCGACGGCGGCTTCGCCAGCCGCTTCTTCCCCATACCGGACCGCGTGGGCGCCGACGGTCTGCGGTCGTTCACCGCGCGGACCGGGATCGCCGCGGCACCCGTCGGAGACCACGAGGACGGACCCGCCGACCTCGTGATCGACGGCGACGGCCGGGTGTTCCTGCTGCACTGGGCCGGCGACCACCTGGTGGCGAACACGGTCGACGAGGCCGTGGTGTGGATGGTCCGCGGCGGACCGCTGCAGCCGCTGGAGTAGCGGCTACCAGGATCCGTCCTTCTTGATCCGCGCGGGCTGGATGCCCAGCACCAGGGCCGTGAGCGCGTCCTCGATGGTGTCGCCGAGGAACCACTCGCCGGTGTGGTCGACCACGAACACCCGTCCGTCACCGTCGATCGCGAGGAGACCGGTGCCGCCGCCCTCGTCGCCGATCGGGGTCAGCTTGCTGTGCAGCGTGGCGCCCAACGAGGCCAGCGTGGCGACGGTCGCCTGCACCCGTCCCGGGTCGAGCCGGAAACCGGCCGGCGCCACCTGCCGACCCTCGTCGGCCGCCGGCATCTCCACGCCGCCGTACCGGGCGAACACCTCGACCGCCGGCGGCACGATCGTGTGGCTGCGCCCGTCTGGGGTGGCGTAACCGGCGAGCATCAGCGCCCACCGGCGGGCCCGGGCCTCGTCGCGGGTCTGCGGGTCCCACCCGACCGACCGCAGCGCGGCCTCGACGTCGAGCGGCAGAGCCCTCATGCCTCGACCCCGAACAGCTCCAGGAGCACGGCGCACGAGCGGCACGGCGGCTGCGGCGCGCCGTGCGTCGGGTCGCCGTGCTCACGGACCCTCGTGACGACGATGCGGGCACCCCGCAGCGCCGCCTGCGCCTGCGCCGGCGTGAGATCGACGCCCGCCGGCAGGTCGGCACCGGCGGCGAAGAGCTGGTCGGACAGCAGCACCGGCTCGGCGCACCAGCCCACGTAGCGCTCGCGGCGCGACACCGGCAGCGTCGCCAGTACCCGCCGGATCATCGGATGCAGCTCGGGTTGCATGTCGCCGCGCACCGACGAATGGGTGTACACCTGCCCGCCGACGAGCAGCGCGGCGGCCGTGGCCGGATAGGCCCGCAGTTCGGACACGGGCCGAGCGTATCCACAACGGCCGGTCGGTGGGCATCCCGGCGGGCGTGCGCCCTGCGATACTAGGCCCGCATTTCGTAGATGGGCGGGCGCGGTGCTTGTGGTTGGCCGGTTGGAAATCAGCGAAGACGCGTGGGTCGAGCTCGTCGGTGAGCCACCCGACCCGTGGAACTTCGACGGGTGGGTCGGGCGGCTGCGGCCGTACGGGCCGGTCACCGAGGGGACGCGGTCGGAGGTGCTCAAGGAGCTGCGCGGCCTGCCGCACTGCGACTGCGGTGCCACGGTCGACGACGGTGTGCTGCGGCTCGACGTGTCGGGCTGGCTGCGCCCACCCGAGTTCCGGGAGTTCGCCGCCGACCTGGCCGACCTGTTCATCGGCGCGTACCCGCTGGGCGGCCGCGGCACGTTGTGGCTCCTCCACGACCAGACGGTGTGGGGAGACCCGCAGGAGCCCGACTCCAGCTACGTGCTCTGGTTCGACGGCGAGCAGGTTCACCTCGCCCACCCGTCGGAGAAGCGCCAGCGCAAGGTCCTGGGGACGGTTACGTTCCGCAACCTCCAGGAGCGCGTGGCGCCTCTCCTCGAAGGCTAGACGGCTAGGGGTCGACCTTCTGGCCCTTGCCGATCACGACGATGCCGTTGGCCGACACGGTGAACCGCTCGCGGTCACGGTCGAGGTCGACGCCGATCTGGGCACCCTCGGGCACCTTGACGTTCTTGTCGAGGATCGCGTTGCGCACCACCGCGTTGCGTCCGATCTCGACGCCCTCCATCAGCACCGACCGTGACACCGTGGCCCACGAGTGCACCTTGACGTTCGGTGACACCACGGAGTTCTCCACGAGCGACCCGGAGATCACCACGCCGGGCGAGACCATCGAGCCGACCGCGCGGCCGACCCGGCCCTCCCACCCGTGCACGAACTTCGCCGGCGGCCACGGCCGGTAGTCGGTGTAGATCGGCCACTCGAAGTTGTAGAGGTTGAACACCGGGTGGATGTCGATCAGGTCCATGTGGGCGTCGTAGAACGAGTCGAGCGTTCCCACGTCGCGCCAGTAGCCGATGTCGCGGTCGGTGCTGCCGGGCACCTCGTTCTCGCGGAAGTCGTAGACGTTGGCCAGACCGCGTTCGACCAGCATCGGGATGATGCTGCCGCCCATGTCGTGCTTGCTCTCGGCGTTCTTCGCGTCTTCGGCGATGACCTCGCACAGCAGGTCGGTGGTGAAGACGTAGTTGCCCATCGAGGCGTAGATCTCGTCGGGCGCGTCGGGCAGGCCCACCGCGTCCTTCGGCTTCTCCCGGAAGGCCCGGATCTGCCGGCCGTCGGGGCCGACCTCGATCACCCCGAACTGGTCGGCGGCCGACAGCGGCTGCCGGATGCCGGCCACGGTGACCCCGGCGCCCGAGGCGATGTGGTCGGCGACCATCTGCGCGGGGTCCATGCGGTAGATGTGGTCGGCGCCGAACACGATGACGTAGTCGGGCTTCTCGTCGTTGATGAGGTTGAAGCTCTGGTAGATCGCGTCGGCCGACCCGGCGAACCAGCGCGGGCCGAGTCGCTGCTGGGCGGGCACCGGAGCCACGTAGTTGCCCAGCAGCGTCGACATCCGCCAGGTCTTCGTGATGTGCCTGTCGAGCGAGTGCGACTTGTACTGCGTGAGCACGACGATCTTCAGGTATCCGGCGTTCGCCAGGTTGGACAGGACGAAGTCGATCATTCGGTAGATTCCACCGAACGGGACTCCGGGCTTCGCCCGGTCTGCGGTGAGCGGCATCAGACGTTTGCCTTCACCGCCGGCGAGCACTATCGACAGCACCTTCGGGGCCATGAAATGACGCTAGCCATCCGGGACCGATGGCACCAGCGGGACGAGGCAACTTGCAGGCGAACCCTTTGTGATCCCCTACGCGCCGACCTCATCTGCAACCTGGGGCACCCTGTTCCGGGCGGAACCAGGTATGTTCATGGCAACCCGCCCACTCGCCTCCCCCGTGGTAAGTGGGCGGGCCCTATTGTTTGCGCCCGCCTCCGCGGGCCCGCCTCCGCGGGCGCGGCGCTCCTCGGTCCAGGCGGCGTCGGCCCCGGGCCGGTAATCTCCGGGCATGCGCGTCGACCTGATGACCCGTGAGTACCCGCCGGAGGTCTACGGCGGTGCCGGTGTCCACGTGGAGTACCTGGCCGCGAAGCTGCGGCCGCTGGCCGACGTGCGGGTGCACTGCTTCGGCGCGCCCCGCGGCGAGCCGGGCGTCGTCGCCTACGCCGACCCGGCCGGGCTCGCGGAGGCCAACGCCGCCCTGCGGACCATGGGCGTCGACCTGGAGATGGTCGCCGGCTGTGCCGGCACCGACCTCGTGCACTCACACACCTGGTATGCCAACTTCGCCGGGCACGTGGCGAAGCTGCTGCACGGCGTGCCGCACGTGGTCACCACGCACAGTCTCGAACCGCTCCGGCCGTGGAAGGCCGAACAGCTCGGCGGCGGCTACGCGCTGTCGTCGTGGGTCGAGCGCACCGCGCTGGAGGCCGCCGACGCGGTGATCGCGGTGTCGGAGGGGATGAAGCGCGACGTGATGGCCGCCTACCCGGCGGTGGATCCGGCGCGGATCCAGGTGGTGCACAACGGCATCGACACCGAACAGTACGCACCCGACCGGGAAACCGACGTCGTCGCGCGGCTCGGAATCGACCCGGCAGCACCCAGCGTGACGTTTGTCGGACGGATCACGCGCCAGAAAGGCCTGCCTTACCTGCTACGCGCGGCGAAGTTGCTTCCGCCCGACGTGCAACTGGTGTTCCTCGCCGGCGCTCCCGACACACCGGAGATCGCCGCGGAGGTCGAGGGTCTCATCGACGAGCTGCGCGCCACACGGGAGCGGGTCGTCTGGGTGGCGGCGATGCTTCCGAAGCCCGAAGTCATCCAGGTGCTCACACACAGCACGGTGTTCGTGTGCCCGTCGATCTACGAACCGATGGGCATCGTCAACCTCGAGGCGATGGCGTGTGAGACGGCGGTGGTCGCCACCGCGACCGGTGGCATTCCGGAAGTTGTCGCCGACGGGGAAACCGGCCTGATGGTGCCGATCGAACAGGTCGCCGACGGAACCGGTACACCGTTGGATCCGGAGCGGTTCGTGGGTGATCTCGCGTCGGCGATCAACGAGCTGGTCGCCGATCCGGCCCGGGCCGCGGCCATGGGAGAGGCCGGGCGCCGCCGGGCGGTTGCGCATTTCTCGTGGACCGCGATCGCGGAACGGACGATGGACGTGTACCGCGCCGCAACCCGGTCGTAGCGGTCACCCGCAGCTGTAGCGGTGATTCGACCGGCTCGAACCACCGCTACCGGACCGGGTCAGGACGAAGACTCGATGACGCCCATCTGGCGCAGCCGCCGCAGCCAACCGGTAGCGGTGTGACGGGGAACCCCGAAGTGGTTCGCCACCTGGGTGGCGCTGCGGGTCTCGTTCCACGCGGCCACGACCTCGTCCTGCGCGGGCATGCGCCGGTAGGCACGGCCGGCCTTCGCCGGTGCCTCGTCGGCCGCGGCGCCACGACGCCGGCCACGGGTGGACTTCTTCGGCGCTTCGGCGGCGGCTTTGCGCGCCCGCCGGCCACGCGCCGGTGTTGCCGGTGCGTCGGCGATCGCCGGTGCGGCCGGCGCGGCGGCGAGCGCCGGAGCCGAACCCGGTGCGAGCGCGGCGACCAGACCGGCAAGGTCGATCACCGGAAGCTCCTGCGGTGAGAGACCGGAGCCGCCGGCGCGAACCGTGAGCTCGGTGACCCGGGCCGAGCCGCTCGTCGTGTCGACCTGAATGGTCGTCTGCGGGCCGGATTGCCCGCCAGACGGGGTGATAGTGACCGTGTATCCACTCATTGTTGGTCTCCGGTGTGTGGTGAGCGGTTCTTCATAATCGCACGAAAGTGTGCCATGGAATCCGTCTAAGTAAACCCCATGGGTGCGGGCGTTCTCACTGGCAGACCCCGCCGGCCTCAATCGCCTCCGTCGTATCCGCAACATGCAATCCTGGTGTCGGTCCACCCGCCAGCGTGTAAATGGTATTCCGGATCGCCACCACACCGAGCCCGTGTCGGGGAGTAGGCAACGGGGGAAGTGTTTTCCACGTTTGCGTTGCGGTGTCGAACACCTCGGCTTCCGCGAACGTCGACCGTGCCTCGCCACCGACGGCGACGACGAGACCGGTGCACGTGGCGGTCGCGGCGAGTCCACCGCGCGGGGTCGGAAGATCGGGCAGTCGCGTCCATTGGCCGGTGCGTGGATCGAAGGACTCGAACGCGCCGAGGTTGGTGTCGAGTCCACCGGTACGGCCACCGACGGTGTGGACGATGCCGCCGAATCCCGCGCCACCAAGGTGTTCGCGGCGCGTGGGCGGGCCCGGTGCGGTGGTCCATCGATCGGTGGCGGTGTCGTAGACGAGCATCTCCGCGGCGAGTCCCGACGGACCGATGCCACCGGCGACATACACCGTGCCGTCGATGGCCACGGCCGTCGCCGCCGCGCGCGGCTGTGGCATGGGTGCGATCCGGCGCCAGCCCTGTGTGGTGTCGAGCACGAATGCCGCGTCGGTTGGTCGGTTGCTGGACAGGTTGCCACCGAACACGTAGATCCGACCGGCGACACCTACCGACATGGAGTGGTTGACGGGGACCGGAAGTGGAGGGCCGGGTTCCCATCGGCCAGTAGCCGTTTCGAGGATCTCCACAGTGGACACCGTTGCGCCGTCGGCGCGGTAACCACCGGTCACCACGATGCGCGTTCCCACGGCGGCGGCCGCGACCTCGGTGCGTTGCGACGGCGCCGGAGCGAGCGTGCGCCACCCACCGACGGTCTCGATCGTTGGCAGTTCGGCAACCGGATCCTTCGCCGGTGGATCGGTGCACCCGGAGGTGACGAATATCGTCAGAAGCGCCGCCGCCGCATACCGGACCCGCATCCATTCAGTGTCCACCTACGTGTTACGGGCGGCGACGGGGTACATATGGACTCATGACCAGTGTGGGAATCGACGTCGGCGGCTCGGGGGTCAAAGGCGCGGTGGTCGACGTGTCCGCGGGAGATCTCGTCGGTGAGCGCTTCCGGCTGGAGACACCGCGCCCGGCCGACGTGACGAACCTGGTGGAAACGGTCGCGGCGGTCGCCGCCGAGGTAGGGCCGGCCGATCACTGGGGAATCACGTTTCCCGGCGTGATCCTCGACGGTCACGTGCGAACCGCGGCCAACCTCGACCCGTCGTGGGTCGACGTGCCGGGTGAGGCGATGTTCGCCGAGGCCGTGGGCGGTCCGGTGACGCTGCTCAACGACGCCGACGCCGCCGGCCTCGCCGAGGTCCGCTTCGGCGCCGGGCGCGGGCAGCGCGGGGTCACGCTCATGCTGACGTTCGGCACCGGCATCGGCAGCGCGTTGTTCGTCGAGGGCAACCTGGTGCCCAACACCGAGTTCGGCCACCTCGAACTCGACGGCTTCGACGCCGAGACCCGGGCCTCCGACCGGGCCCGGGAGGTCGAGGAGCTCGACTGGCCCGAGTGGGCCGAGCGGGTACAGCGGTACCTGTCGCACGTGGAGGGCCTGGTGTGGCCCGATCTCATCATCATCGGCGGTGGGGTGAGCAAGAAGACCGACAAGTGGCTGTCACACGTCGACATTCGCACGCCGATCGTTCCCGCCACGCTGCAGAACCACGCCGGCATCATCGGCGCCGCCGTCGCGGCGGCGGCACGAACCTGACGGCCGCCGGTGCGGCGGCCGGGCCGAACCTAGTGCACTATCTACAGTGGACGCTCACGAACCACCCGGCGTCTCCTGGTCGTTGAACGCCTCCCGCAGTTCGTGCAGAGCCGCCCGGGCCGGTTCGTCGAGGGCGGCCGAACCCAGCGCCGCATCGAGAGCCGCCCGCCACCGGTCGACGGCGTCGAGCGGAAACTGCTGTTCGCGGGAGCGGTTGCCCCAGTTGACAGCGATGAACGCGCCGAGGCTCCGCATGTGCCGCGGCGCGGTCGAGTGGAATCCGGGTGGGCCGGGTGGGAACGAACCCGACATCGCGAATCCGGGGCCCGCCTCGACGAACGGGCCGAGCTGGTGGGGCCCGGGCCGGTGCGGGGCGAACGGCGGCATCGGAGGCCCCGTGGCCGCACCGTTGTCGTCGACGACGTCGATGCGGTTGGGCCCGGACTGCTGCAACGGGCTCTCCGGTCGGATGCCGGCCGCGCGTACGGCGTCGGCGAACCGGAGCAGGTCGCCGCACGTCGAGCCGATGACGTCGAAGCTCAGCCGGATTGCCATGCGTCATATTGTGACCGCAGCTTGCCAGCGGGGTCGTACCCTGCGGCGAGCCGCTCGAAGTCGTCCCAGCGTTCGTACCGGGCGGCCACGTCGTCCAGTCCCGTGGTGAAGATCTTGCCCCAGTGCGGCCGGGGCGCGAACGGCGCGAGCACCCGCTGGACCTCCTCCACCACCGGGAGCACCGCGGCCGTGTCGGGCACCCAGGTGAAGTGGATGCCGATGGTCTCGCGGCGGTAGCTCGGGCTCAACCACAGCTCGTCGGCCGCGATGCTGCGGATCTCGGAGATCTGCAACTGCGGCGCGACGAGGTCACGGATCCCGTCGACCGCGGTGAGCGCGTCGACGGCGTGCTCGCGGGGCACGAGGAACTCCGTCTGGAGCTCGTCGCCCGCGCTGGGAGTGAACTCGAGCCGGAAGTGCGGCAACCGCTCGTGCCACGGACCGGGTTCGCCCAGCTGCGCGGTGCAGTTGTCGGCCGGCATCGAGCGGATCGGGTGCAGCGCCCGGGTCGCCGGCACCGCGCCGAACCACTCGCCGGTCGGCGGGTCGGCCTCGTCGGTGCGCTTCTTTCGCCACACCTGGTCGACCACCGGACCGGTCCACTCGGTGAACAGGCTCGTGCTGTACGCGTCCGAGAAGATCTCCTCGAAGCTCTCGACGAGCCGCGACCACGGCAGCCGCTCGAAGACGAACTGGCGTACCTCGTACGCCGGCTCGATCGCGAGCGTCACGTCGACCACGACCCCGAGCAGACCGAGCGCGACCACCGCGCCCTCGAACCCGTCGTCGCCCTGGCGCAGCGTCACCAGGTCGCCCTCGGCGGTGACCATCCGCAGCGCCCGCACGGCCGTGGCGAGGTTGCCGTTGCGGTCGCCCGAGCCGTGGGTTCCCGTGGCGACCGCACCGGCCACGGAGATGTGCGGCAGCGAACCGAGGTTGTGCAGCGCGTAGCCGGCCGCCTGGAGCCGCCGCGCGAGGTCGCCGTACCGCATCGCGGCGCTGACGGTGACCGTGCGCGCCGCTTCGTCGATCTCCACGGTCGGCGGCAGGTCGGCCACGGACACGAGGTCGCCGGTGGAGTCGGCGATGCGGTTGAACGAGTGGGCGGTGCCCACCGCCCGGATCCGCTCACTGTCGGCGACGATCCGGCGTAACTCGTCGATCGTCGACGGACGGTGCCGGCGGGCGGCGCGGAACGTGATGTTGCCGGCCCAGTTCCGGCCTGCGGTGCTAGCGGCGGTCACGCCGTTCAGTCTGGCAGCGTCGGGCGGCGAATGCTCGTCGCGAGATCCGGTCTAGCGGACCGGCTAGCGCCTACCGGATGTGGACAAGCAGCCGTTGCGGGTCGCGGTGGTGACCCAGGAGGACCAGGTTGGCGCCTGGGTCGCCGGGCAGGCCCGGCAGCGGGGCGGCGTCGAGGTCGGTCTGATCGGCACCGCCGACCCGGCGTTCGCCGCGCGGCTTGCCTGCGCGGAGGCGTTCGTGCTGGTGACGCCGGCGGTCGAGGTTCCGGTACGGCTGCGGGAGGCGATCGTGGCCGGGTACGCCGAATGGCGGGCCAAGCCGGTCGCGTTCGTCGCGTACGGCACCGGGTCCGGCGCGCTGGAACAGCTGCGCTGCGCGTTCGCGGGGCTCCACGTGGTCACCGTCGGCCCCGGGCTGACGGCGCTCGACCCGGTCGCGTTCACCGCGATGTTCGAGCAGCTCGAATGGTGGGGACGCGCCCTGCGGGACAGGATCAGTTGATCGACAATGGAGGACGTCATGAGTCTGGCCATCGAGGCCACCGGCCTGGTGAAGGTGTTCGGCGACAACCGCGCGGTCGACGGTCTCGACCTGCGGGTACCGGCGGGATCGGTCTACGGGGTGCTCGGCCCGAACGGCGCCGGCAAGACCACGGCCGTCAAGATGCTGGCCACGCTGCTGCGGCTCGACGGCGGGCAGGCGACGGTCTTCGGACACGACGTGCAGAAGCAGCCCAACGAGGTGCGGGCCCGGGTCAGCCTGACCGGCCAGTACGCCTCGGTCGACGAGGACCTCACCGGCGTCGAGAACCTGGTGCTGCTGGGACGCCTGTTGGGCCATCGGAAACGACCGGCCCGCGAGCGGGCCGACCAGCTGCTCGACGCGTTCGGACTGACCGACGCCGGCAACCGGCAGGTCAAGACGTACTCGGGTGGCATGCGGCGGCGGCTGGACATCGCCGCGAGCATCCTCAACACGCCCGAGCTGCTGTTCCTCGACGAGCCCACCACCGGGCTCGACCCGCGCAGCCGCAACCAGGTGTGGGAGATCGTGCGGGCCGTGGTGTCGCACGGCACCACCGTGCTGCTCACCACCCAGTACCTCGACGAGGCCGACCGGCTGGCGAGCCGGATCGCCGTGATCGACCACGGCAAGGTGATCGCCGAGGGCACGCCGGGCCAGCTGAAGTCGTCGGTCGGTGCGGGCACGGTCCACCTGCGGTTGCGGAACCCGGATCAGCGGGACGCCGCCGAGGAGGTGCTGGCGCGCGTCATGGCCGCGCCGGTGCAGCGTGACGCCGACGCGGTCGGCCTGACGGTCCGCGTCGGTACCGGAGGAAGCGAGTTCGGTGCGGCCGAGCAGGCCTCGCGCGCCCTGTCGGAGCTGGCGGCGGCGGGCATCGTCGTCGACGACTTCTCCCTCGGCCAGCCCAGCCTGGACGAGGTCTTCATGGCCCTGACCGACCGTAAGGAGGTTGCGGCGTGACCACCGCGACTGTCGATGTCGAAGCCCGTGACTACAAGCCGGCGCCGGAGGCGCTCGCGGCGGTCATGGCGCCGGGTTCCCGGCCCGGGCGTCCGAGCGCGTGGTCGGCGTCGGTGACGTTCGGCTGGCGGGCGATGCTGAAGATCAAGCACGTCCCCGAACAGCTCTTCGACGTGACGGCGTTCCCGATCATCATGACGCTGATGTTCACGTACCTCTTCGGGGGTGCGCTGGCCGGCTCGACGCGGGAGTACCTGCAGTACCTGCTGCCGGGCATCATGGTCACGAGCGTCGTGATGATCACCATGTATACCGGTGTCGGCCTGAACACCGACATCGAGAAGGGCGTCTTCGACCGGTTCCGCACGCTGCCCGTGTGGCGCCCGTCGGCCCTGGTGGGCGCGATCTTCGGGGACGTGCTGCGCTACGTCCTGGCCGCGACCGTGATCACGGCGGTGGGACTGGTGCTGGGCTACCGCCCCGACGGCGGTGTGCCCGGTGTGGTGGCGGGCATCGGGCTGCTGATCGTGTTCTCGTTCGCGTTCTCCTGGATCTGGACCTGGCTCGGCCTGCTGCTGCGCAGCGAGAAGTCCGTGATGGGCACCAGCATGCTCGTGCTGTTCCCGCTGACGTTCCTGAGCAACGTGTTCGTGCAGCCGACCACGATGCCCGGCTGGCTGCAGGCCTTCGTCGACGTCAACCCGGTCACCCACCTGGTGGCCGCGGTGCGGGCGATGATGGACGGCAGCTGGGACACCGGCGAGATCATGTGGGTCCTGGTGGCATCGGCCGTGATCACCGCGGTCTTCGGCACTCTGACCATGCGCGCCTACAACCGCAAGTAACGCGATCCGGCTCACGCCCCGGCGGTCACGATGTGGCCGCCGGGGCGGCTAAAGACCTTCTGGGGTCAGGGTCCGGGCTGGACCGTGCAGCACCCACGACCGGGCACGGAACGCTATCGTGCGGTGCCGCGTCAGCTGATGATCGAAAGTGGTGGCGACCTTCTGCTGTTCTGGCACGGCCACAACAGCAGAAAAGTCCCACCACTTTCGATCATGGTTGGGTTCTGCGGCGGACCGGGCTCTCACCGCAGCCCTGACCAATCCTGACGGTGGAACAACCGGGCCCAGCGCCGAGTGGCCGGCGAAACCCTGACCCCTGAAGGCGGCTAGCGTTCGGGTATGACGACGGACGAGGTGTTCGACAGTCCCACGGGGTGGGTCGCCAAGCACATCCAGCGGTACGAGCAGTCCGACGGCACCTACATGGGCGTGCCGAGCCTCCTGCTCACCACCCGCGGGCGCCGCAGCGGCAAGCTGCGCCGCACCGCGCTCATGTACGGCGAGGACGCCGGCCGCTACCTGCTCGTGGCCTCCAACGGCGGCTCGGCCACGCACCCGGCCTGGTACCTGAACCTCACCGAGAACCCGGACGTCGAGGTGCAGGTCCGCGACGACAAGTTCGCCGCCCGCGCCCACACGGCCGAGGGCGAGGAGCGCGACCGGCTGTGGACGATCGCCGCGAAGGCGTTCCCGACGTACGACAAGTACCTCGTCACCGCCCGGGCCAAGGGGCGGGAGATCCCACTGGTCGTCATAACGCCTTCCAGAGTTCAGGACTGACATCTATCCACAGACACGCCTCCATCGTTGAATCGATCTACCCGATGGAGGAGTGTCTATGGGATCACGAGTCCGGATCTTCGGTGCCGCCGTCGTCTCGGCGGTGGCCGTCCTCGCTTTCACGCCGACACCGGCCTACGCGGCCACCTACTCCGCGCCGCTGCGGACCGCGGTCGCCAACCTCACCGTCGCCACCGAGGTGCGCACCGGCTACAACCGCGACCTCTTCCCCCACTGGATCGACGCGGACGGCGACGGCTGCAACACCCGCTACGAGGTGCTGATCGCCGAGGCCACCACCCGGCCGACCGTCAGTGGCACCTGCACGCTCAGCGGCGGCCGCTGGTCGTCCTACTACGACAGCGCGACCTGGACCAACCCCGCGGACCTCGACATCGACCACATGGTGGCCCTCGCCGAGGCGTGGGACTCCGGCGCCCGGAGCTGGCCCACCAGCCGGCGGCAGGCGTTCGCCAACGACCTCGCCGACAGCCGCGCGCTGGTCGCCGTGACCGACAACGTCAACCAGGCCAAGGGCGACAAGGACCCGGCCGAGTGGCTGCCGCCGACCGCGTCGACGCACTGCCGGTACATCACCGAGTTCGTCGCCACCAAGATCCGTTGGCGGCTCACGGTGAACTCGGCCGAGAAGACCAGGCTGACCTCAGTCGCCGCCGGTTGCACCAACAGCACCCTCACCGTCACCTACGCCTGGTAGCAACAGGTCGACCCGCACACCGAGAAGCCGGACCGGCCGGTCCAGCGCGAACTTCTCCAGCACCAGAAGCGCGGCCGCCGACACCACCGAGGGGTCGGCGGTCGCCCCTTCCCGCAGCTTCATGCTCCGCAGGTACGTGAAGAACGGCGCGAACCGCACCTTGACGGCCACGTGCGTCACCAGCCGCCCGTCGAGCACGACCTCCGAGGTCAGCCCGGCCGCCAGCTCGGCCACGTGCGACGCCACCAGCGACGGGTCGGTGAGGTCGGTGGGGAACGTGGTCTCGCGGCTCTTCGACCGGGCCACCCACGGTTCGGTCGACAGGGAGACGTCGCCGTGCCCGGCCGCCGCCGCGGGGAGCCAGGCGGTCATCCGCGGTCCGAACACGGGCAGCAGCACCGCGGGGTCGCACGCGGCGAGGTCGCCCACGGTTCGCAGGCTCAGCGCGTCCAATTTCTTCGCGGTCTTGGGCCCGACGCCCCACAACGCCGACACCGGCCGTTCGGACATCAACCCCGGCCAGGACCCGAACGTGATCTGGAAGATGCCGCCGGGCTTGGCGTACTGCGCGGCGATCTTCGCCTGGAGCTTGTTCTCGCCGATACCGATCGACGCCGACAGGTCCGTGGCCGCGAGCACCGCAGCCCGCACCTCGCGCGCCAACCGGAACGGGTCCGCGACGTCGCCGCCGAAGTACGCCTCGTCCCAGCCCCACACCTCGACCGGCACGTCGAAGGAGCGCAGGGTGTCCATCACCGTGGCCGAGGCCGCGTCGTAGGCGGCGTGGTCGGTCGCGAGGAAGACCGCGTCGCGGCAGCGCCGGGCCGCCGTGCGCAGGGGCATACCCGAGCGGACCCCGAAAGCACGCGCCTCGTACGACGCGCTGGCCACGACCTGCCGCGGGCGCGACGGGTCGCCATCGCCGCCGACGACCACCGGTTTCCCGGCCAGGTCGGGGCGACGCAGCACCTCGACGGCCACGATGAACTGGTCCATGTCGAGATGGAGCAGCCAGCGCACGGGTCCAGTGTGCCGGCGCAAAGGCCGTATTGTGGCCGATGTGAAGACAGTTCGACTGGGCGTCGACTTCGGCACATCCAACACCGTCGCCGTCCTCGAACTGCCGAACCGCGAGCCGCGTCCCTTGCTGTTCGACGGGTCGCCGCTGCTTCCGAGCGCGGTCGCCGCCGACGCCGGCGGCCACCTCGTCGTCGGGCGCGACGCGCTGCACACGGCCACCATCGATCCGGGCTCGTTCGAACCGCACCCGAAGCGCTGCATCGACGACGAATCGGTGCTGCTCGGCGACCGCGCCGTCCCGGTGGTCGACCTGATCGCGGCGGTGCTGCAGCGGGTCGTCGGCGAGGCCGAGCGGGCCGCGGGCGGGCCGCCCACCGAGATCGTGCTCACCTGCCCGGCCGGCTGGGCCACGGGCCGGCGCGACCTGCTCCGCCGGGCGCTGCCGGGCGCCCAGCTTCTGGAGGAGCCGGTCGCGGCCGCGAACCACCTCGCTGCCGACCTGCCCGTCGGGCACACCGCGGTCGTCTACGACTTCGGCGCCGGCACGTTCGACGCGTCGGTGATCCGCCGCACCGCCACCGGTTTCGCCGTGCTCGCCACCGAGGGCCTCACCGACTGCGGTGGCCTCGACATCGACGCGGCGATCGTGTCGAGCTTCGGCGCCGCACTCTCGGAACAGCCCGGCTGGAGCCGGCTGGTCGAGCCGAGGTCGACCGCCGACCGGCGGGCCAGCCGCCAACTCTGGGACAACGTGCGCCAGGCCAAGGAGATGCTGTCGCGCTCGACGTCGACGCTCGTGCACGTGCCGCTTGTCGACGTCGAGGTGCCGGTCGGCCGCGAACAGCTCGACGCGGCGGCCGCGCCGGTTCTCGACCGCACCATCGGCGCCGTGAAGGCGGCGCTGCGCACCGCGGGCGTCGACAAGCCCGGCGCGATCCTCCTCTGCGGCGGGTCGAGCCGGATGCCGGCGGTCATCACCGTGCTGCACCGGGCGTTCGGCATCGAGCCGACCGTTGTCGACCAGCCGGAGTTCGCGGTCGCGGAGGGCAGCATCCGGCAGCCGCCGGCGCCGGCGCCCGTCACCGAGGATCCGTCCTGGCCGACCGTCGACCTCACCAAGCGCCCGCAGGCGTCGCCTCGCCGCATCGTCGCCGACCGCCGGGCGTGGGTCGGCGCGGCGGCCGCCGCGGTGGTGCTGGTCGCGGCGGCGGTCACGGCCGCCGTCGCGCTTCCGGGGCGCGGTGACGACCGTGAGCGCGGTGCCGCGCTGGCCGCCGCTTCGGCGTCGGCGTCGGCCTCGCCGTCTCCGTCGGTGAGCTACGCGCCGGGGGTCGACCCGTGCCTGGTGGGACGGTGGCGCGAGGTCACCAACACCCGCACGAACACGATCGACGGCAACAAGGTGCAGTTCACCCGCGTCAGCGGCACCAAGATCGCCCAGTACAACGCCGACGGGACGAACTCGGTGGTGTTCGACAACGTCGTCGGCACGGTCACCGTCAACGGCGCCAAGTGGGAAGAGATCGTCAACGGCTGGTCCAACGGCACGTTCAAGTCGGCCAGCGGCACGATCATCTACACGTCGTGGGCGCCGGGCGGAACCTGGGAACTGCGCCGCAACGGCAGCCGCAACAACAGCGGGCCGCTGACGATGAGCATCGAGCCGGAGTCGTACGTGTGCACCGGAACCACGCTCACGGTCGGCAGCAGCTTCTACACCGAGACGCTGACGCGTATCTGATTTCCGTGGATCACCGCGACGACGTGGGTCTACGGTCGGTTCGTGGCAGATCAACTACCGGCGTTGCCGGAGAACTGGGACCGTTGCCTCGCCGTGGTCGCGCACCCCGACGACATCGAGTACGGCCCCGCGTCGGCCGTCGCCCGCTGGACGGCGCAGGGCAAGCGGGTGACGTACCTGCTCGCCACCCGGGGCGAGGCCGGCATCGACGGCATGCACCCCGACGAGGCCGGCCCGCTGCGCGAGGCGGAGGAGCGGGCCGGTGCCCGCGAGGTGGGCGTCGACGTCGTCGACTTCCTCGACCACCGTGACGGCGTGGTCGAGTACGGCCCGGCCCTGCGCCGCGACATCGCGCGCGTGATCCGGCGGCACCGGCCGGAGATCATCGTGTCGGGTACGTTCACCACTCGCATGTCCGCCGGCATGGCCAACCAGGCCGACCACCGCATGGTGGGCCTGGCCGCCCTGGACGCCGCCCGCGACGCCGGCAACCGCTGGATCTTCCCCGAACTGCTCGACGAGGGTCTGGAGCCGTGGGGCGGTGTCCGCTTCGTCGCCTATGCCAGCGCCGAACGCCCCACCCACGGCGTCGACGTCTCCGGCGACCCCCTGCGCCGAGGAATCCTGTCGCTGGCCGCGCATGCCCGGTACACGCAGGGCCTGGGCGCGTCGGGCTTCGAACCGGGTCCGTTCCTGACCTGGGTGGCCCGACAGGACGGCCGCGCCATGGGCGTGGAGGCCGCGGTGCTGTTCGACGTGTTCCAGATCATCCCGGACGGCCCGCCGCCCTGGCTCGCCTGACCGACGACCGGTACGGAACCGGGTGACGGGCCGATACGGTTGGTAGGCTCGCGGTCGCGTTCGTTCGGATCGGTGTCGGTCGAAAGGGGCCGCGGTGGCGTCAGCGTCGGCGCATTTCAACCGCGCGGTGGCGCTGCACCGGGAAGCGGCCGCGCACGTCGAGGCGGCCCGTGTCGAACATGCCCGGCAGCAGGGAACCGCACCCGCTTCCGACGGCCAACTCGCGACCTACCAGCGGCTCGCGCACGAGCTGAACTCGGCGGCGGCGCAGATCACGCCCGGCTGGCTCGGGTGTCCGCTCGACGGCCGTGCCCGTGCCCGCAAGCTCGGCGTCGACGCCCGCCTGGGTGACGTGATGCACGTCGACGCGGCCACCGGACTGCTCGGGCCGCGCGGCGGGGAGGTGAGCGAGTTCGCGGTGGCGGTGCCGTTCCTCGGCATCGGGCACGTGGCGGTCGACCGGGACGCGCGTGACCCGCGGGTGGCCGGGTGGATGCGTGGCCTGCTCCTGCGGTCGGTGGCGGCGTTGCCCGACGGGGGGCTGCGAGTGCTCCCGGTCGATGGCGCCACTCTCGGGTCGCTGTTCACGCCGTTCCGCGGACTGGTCGACGCGCAGGTCTGGGCCACCCCGGCCACGACGGTCGACCGGCTACGGGCGGTCCTCGACGAGGCCGAGGAGCGGGTCGCCGCCGCCCACGGCGGTATCCCGCACGACATGCCGTACCTGCTGATTGCGGCCGGTGGCCTCCCCGTCGGTGCGGGAAGCACCGAGCACGCCCGGCTGGCAGCGCTGGCCCACGCCGGCCCGGCCGCACGGGTGCACCTGCTGCTGGCCGGTTATCCACCGACCGGCGCCGCCGGCTTCGGCCGGCCGCCGCGGCTGGACCACACCACCCACCTCGCGGCCAACGGCGACCTGTTCACCGTGAGCGAGACCCCGGCCGACGTGCCACTCGACCGGCAGGGCGGCGGGTTGGCCTGCCCCGTCCGCCTGGCCGACCCACCCATCGACGGCCTCATCGAGGCGGTCTGCCACCCCCTCGCCAACGCTGCCCGCACCCACACCGCCGTCGACTTCACCGGCCTGATGCCGCCCAAGATCTGGACCGAGTCCTCCGCCAGCGGCCTACGCACCGTGGTCGGCCGGGAGGGGCGGGCCTGGTGCGAGCTGGCCCTCGACGACGCCACCCCGCACTGGCTGGTCGCCGGGCGCACCGGTGCGGGCAAGACCGTGTTCCTGCTGGACGTGCTGTACGGGCTGACCTCCCGTTACTCACCGGACGAGTTGGCCCTCTACCTGCTCGACTTCAAGGAAGGCATCTCCTTCGCCGAGTTCACCCCCACCGAGGTCGACGGTTCCTGGATTCCTCACGCCCGTACCGTCGGCATCGAGTCCGACCGCGAATACGGGCTCGCGGTGCTGCGGACCCTGTCGCGGGAGATGAGTCGCCGGGCGGCCGAACTCAAACGCGCCGGGGTGACGCGCCTGGTCGACCTCCGTGCCAACCGTGACGACGTCGCGATGCCCCGCCTCGTCGCGGTGATCGACGAGTTCCAGGTGCTGTTCACCGGCAACGACGTACTCGCCAGGCAGGCCGCCGCCGCACTGGAGGAGTTGGCCCGCAAGGGCCGCTCCTACGGCATCCACCTCATCCTGGCCTCGCAGACGATCTCCGGCGTGGAAGCGCTGTTCACCAAGGGCGAGTCCATCTTCGGGCAGTTCCCTCTGCGGATCGCCCTGGCCGGTGGCGGCGGGATCCTCGACGCGTCCAACACCGCCGCCGACGCCCTACCGGTCGGTTCAGCCGTCGTCAACGCCGCCGCCGGACATCCGGACGCGAACCGCCTCGTCCGGTTCCCCAATGCCGAACCCGCTGCCGTCACCACCCAACGGCACCGGCTGTGGAGTGCCCGCCCGCCCGGCGACGCGCCACCGGCCGTATTCGCCGGCTACGCCGAGCACCACATCGACACCGATGCCGCCTACCGCCGTCTCACGCCGAACATCCGCCGTCGCCAGGCCCTGGTCGGTCGTGCCGTCGACGTCGGGCTGCCCACCGTCGGGTTCGGGCTGGACGCCACCCCCGGCCGGCACGTCGCCGTCCTCGGCACGTCCATCGTCGGTGCCGACATCGTCCATGCCGCCGCGCTCAGCCTCGCCCGCCAGCACCAGCCCGGCACGGCCCGGTTCGTCGTCGCCGGGTTCGCCGCCGCGGCCGATCCCGTCATCGAACATCTCACCGACACCCTCACCGTCGCGGGGCACCCGTGTGTCGGCGTCGACGCGGCGAAGCTGCGGGCCGAGTTGGCCGCGCTGGCCGACGCGGACACGGCACCGGTCACCGCGCACACCTACCTGCTCGTGTTCGCCGCCGATGTCGCCACCGCCGCCCTGTCCCACAAGGACAGCACCGGCCGTACCGGCCTGGCCGACCTGCGCACCGTTTTGCACACCGGCCCCGGCCGCGGCGTCCACCTGATCGGCTGGTGGCGTATCGCCCGCCGGTTCTCCGAAGCCATCGGCGGCTCCTCCGGACGCGAGGACGTCGCCTGCCTGGTCGCGCTGAACGTGGCCAATACCGAGCTGGCCGCCCTGGTCGGCGACCACACCCTCACCTGGCACCCCCGCACGAACCGGGCACTACTTCTCGACCGGCACGACCAACGGGCTCAGCTGATCGTCCCGTACGTGCGCCCCGGACGACACGACGACCCCGGAGACGGGACCATGTGACCGCCGCGACGTCCCCCTCTCCGCC
>NZ_BOPH01000012.1 GCF_016863655.1 Virgisporangium ochraceum | reverse complement strand
CTCGACAACGGCGCGACCGCGAGTGGCGCGACCGGTCCACGAACCTGACAAGCACTACTGGTTGCTCGCTCTCGCATGACCGGCTGACAGCAGAATGGCGGCGACGAAGAACCGCCAGGTCATGACCTGCCCGACGGATAGCTGTCCGATAAAGTTCTGCGAGGTTGACGCCGCCCAGGTCACGTAGGGAGACGCTGCGGTGCATGTCGGCACATGACGCGGAACGCGGGCCATGGCGATCGAAGCCGCAGCCAGGAGCCGCGGGCAGGGTCAACCGGCGTAGGGGTACGGGGCAGCCACGAGAGTCCCGCCGGCCAGGGGAGGAACTGTGTCATCCATCGATGAGGTCATCACCGCACTCCAATCAGCCGTCGACGAGCTCGACGACGCCACCAACGCGGCCGGCGCCGCGCTGAATGCCGCCAACGAAGGCCTCGGCCATGCCGTAGCCGCAGGGGGCGGAGCCACGGTGGCCGGCTACAACGTCGTCAAAGACACCATCGACAAACTCACCCAGCAGATCGCTGCCGCCAACGACGTCGCCACCGAGGCGATCGGCCACGCGCAAGCCATCGCCGACGGCACTTGAAGGGCTGGTAACTCGGCCGGGTCGGGCGCGAACCGGGCGCGGGGATCTCCGACGCCGTCTGGACCGAGGCCCTCGCCTTCAGGCCGCGACGACCAGCAGGGCCAGCCCACTCGGCCGCGGCGGCAACGGCTGAGTGCCGAAAACATCGGCCTGGGTGGCGGGCTGGGCGCGGCGGGTTGGGGGGTCGTCGGGGCGGCTATGGAGATGCCCCGGCCGGCTAACATCACTGGCGCCGTCGTCATCCTGGGCGTCACCGCTTGGCAAGCCGTAAAGACCAAACTCGAAGCGCGACGGCGCGAGCGCAACGACGGAGAAGGGCAACCGCATGAGGATTGACGGCCGGATCGAACCGCTGGTTCGGGAGGCATTCGGCGCCGCGGTGGCCCGCGATGCGGACCGGTTCCGTGCCGCGCTCACTGCCATAGGGTCGGCGGACGACAGCGTCGCGAGCGAATCTGTACATCTGGCCCTGGTCATAGATACCTACGCTCTCCTTGATATCCACCAGGGCGCCAAGCCTGACGGCGCGCAGCTCCGTGAGCTCGGCAGGGAATTCTGCGAGATGGAGAAGTGGGCCGTGCCGGACCCCGCGGCGGTGACACCGTTCCTGGAGGCCCTGGCGAATCGGTCTCCGGTCGAGGACGTGCTTCCACCGGAGCAGATCTCGGTTCTGGTCTTCCTTGTGGGGGCGTGGCTCCTGGCGTCCTTCCTGAAGAACAACCAGAACTGGACCGACTATCTCGACAGCATCCTGGACGGCCTCGAGGCCTACGACGGCAAGTAGTCCGCGACCACCGGTCTCGCTCCACCTTGCAGATCGTCCGCTTCGTGACGAGCGAGGTACCGGGCAGCGTGAGGGTGGGTCCAGATCAGATCGAAGCGGCGCTCGAGCCCACGCGCGACCGTGGCGCGGCCCGAGCCTGAACGGTGGCATCCGGCGAGCTTGCGCCAGGCGCGAAGCTGCCGGCATCGTCCTCGACGAGACACGAAGGCGATGGCCTCCGTGCGCCGACCTCCGCATCGGCGACTCGGACGCGCAGCACTCGGCCCTTTACGTACGATGCCCGCGTTTCCGCAGGTCAATCGGTGGGCCGCCGGGGACTCGAACCCCGAACCTATGGATTAAAAGTCCACAGCTCTGCCATTGAGCTAGCAGCCCGCGGCTGTCAGGGTACCGGGCGGTGGGGGTCGGCTCGTAGTGGGTTTGACATTGGAACTCGCCGCGCGCTCACGAGCGGGCCAGTTCGGCCACGACGTCGGCCTTCGGGTTGACCAGCCACTGGCCCGCCACGTGCACCGTCGGGACGGTTTCGTTGCCGTTGGCCACGGCTCGGACCGTTGCCGCGGCCGCCGGGTCCTTCCAGATGTCGACCTCGGTGAACTCGATTTTCCGTTTGCGTAGGCCGCGCCGGAGCATGAAGCAGAACGGACAGCCCGGCCGGGCGTACACGACCACCTCCATGGAACGACCGTAGCTCTCAGGTGGCCCAGGTCAGGTGACCGGTAGGGGTCACCGCGGCGCGGCAGGTGAGCACCGGGACCTCGGGGTGGCAGGCGTTGTGCCGCAGGCGCCCGGCCGCGTGGAAGGTGAGCGCGGGCACGCCGTGCACCAGGGCGTCGGCGACGTCTCCCAGCATCTCGGCCACCGACGGCCAGGAGATGACGTCGACGAAGCTGCCGACGTCGTCCCACTCACCCACGCAGCCGTGCAAGGGGCCGCCGCGCAGGTCGACGAACAGGTACCGGCCGTGGCCGTCGCCGGCGATCGGCACGAACGCGCTCTGGAAGCCGCGGCTGGGTTCGCCGGCTTCGCCGTCCACAATGGACTCGCCGCGGCGCAGGTGCTGGTCGAGCCGCTCGCGCCGGACCTCCAGCGCGGCGGCCACCGACAGGGGCGTGTGTTCGAGCGGGATCAGCCGCTCGGCGCCGCTGGCGTCGCCGGCCAGCGACCACCACTCGGCCAGGTCGGGCGTCAGCGGCCGGTCGAGCGCCCGCTCCACCGCTGCGCGGTCGAGCGCGCGGTCCGCCGTGGCGTGGCCGCGTGTCGTGGACCGGAGACCGGTGGCCGTCGCCGGAGCGGCGTCGCCCAGCCAGGTCACGATCCGCGTCCACGACTCCTCCACCGTCGCCACGTCCCGATTGTCCACTTTGCTACCTGAGTCCGGCGGAAAATCAACGAATCAGTCTCGGACCTTCGGCCGAAACGCACCTCTATGGAACGCTGTCCGCCATGGTTCTCGAGGTCGCTCTGATCGACGTCACCCCCGGGCAGGAGGAGGACTTCGCTTCCGCCTACAAGACAGCCCGGCATCTGGTGACCGGTACGCCCGGCTGCCGTTCGGTCCGCATGACGCGCGGCATCGAGTCACCCAGCCGGTTCGTCCTGCTGGTCGAGTGGGACTCGGTGGAGGCGCACGAGGTGAACTTCCGCGGGTCGCCGAGCTTTCCCGAGTGGCGCCGGTTGATCGGCCCGTACTTCGCAGGTGCCCCGCACGTCGAGCACTACGCCGACATCTAGCCATGCTGACGCTCACGGGGGCGACGTTGGCTTACGGGCAGGCCGATCCGGTGCTGTCCGAGGTGACCCTGACGGTCGAGCCGGGCCGGCTGCTCGCCGTCACCGGTCCGTCGGGCGCGGGCAAGACCACGCTGCTGTCCGCTCTCGCCGGTCTCCTCGCGCCGCGCAGCGGAACGGTGACCATCGACGGCGCCGCGCTGCACGACCGCGACCGGGCCGTCGCACACGGCATCGTGCTGATCCCGCAGGACAACGGCCTGGCGCCGATCCTCACCGCGCAGGAGAACCTGCAGGTGGTGCTGATCGCGCGCGGCCATACGCCGGCGGAGGCCCGCCGCGACACGGCGATCGCGCTCGACAAGCTGGGGCTGTCGGGCCAGGCCGACCAGCTCGTGGAGGAGTTGTCCGGCGGCCAGCAGCAACGCACCGCGATCGCCCGGGGCCTGGCGCTGGGCGGCAACGTGCTGCTCGCCGACGAGGTCACCAGCGAGCTCGACGCCGGCAACCGGCAACGCGTCATCGAGCTACTGCAGGGCGAGGCGAAGCGGGGAGCGGCCGTGGTGCTGGCCACGCACGACCCCGAGGCCGCGGCGGCGTGCGACGCCGAGGTCCACCTCAGCGACGGCCGAGCCACCTTCAAGGGGCGGTAGCGGATGTTCCGCATCGTCCTGGCCGCCCTCCGACGTCATCCCGCGCAGGTGGCCGCGGTTGCCGTGCTGGCCGCGCTCGCCGCCGGGATGGCCGCGGCCGTGCCCACCTACCTGGTCGGCGCCGCCGAGGTCGGCACGTCGGCGGCCGTCGACTCGGCACCGCCGAGCCTGCGCCAGGTCACCGTGTCGAAGGAGATTCCCGCGGCCGACATCGGGCGGGAGGTCCGTGCCGCCGAGGCCGCGGTCGGCGGTTCGCTGGACCGGCCGGGGCTGCGCGTGGTGGTGAGCGCGTACACGACCGGCAGGTTGGGCACCGGTCCGGACGCCAGCGTCGACCGCGACATCGCGGTCCGCGAAGGGGTGTGCGAGCGGCTGCGGATCACCGGGTCCTGCCCCCGGGGCGACCGGGAGGTCATGATCTCCCACCGGATGGCCGCCGGCCTCGGCGTCGACGTCGGTTCCCAGGCCACCTACTCGCCCAACCGGGGCACCCCGATCCGGGTCACGGTCGTCGGCCGCTACCAGGGCGGCGACCCCGACGACCCGTTCTGGGCGGGTGGCGGGCTCATCCGCGGCGAGCCGGTCTTCGCCACCGCCGGCACGATCACGCTGCTCAAGTCGACCGACGCGCGCGTCCACGCCGAGGCGCGGGCCACCCCGGAGCTGTTCTCCGGTATCGAAGCGTTGGTCGACGCCCGTGCCGTGGGTTCGCGCCTGAACCGGCTCGCCCGCGACGGCTACGACATCGACACCAGGCTCGACGCGCTCGCCGACCGGGTCACGATCAACCGCCGGGTGATCGCCGCCGGCGTTCCGGTCGCCGGGTTCACCCTGCTGCTCCTGTGCTGGTTCGCGCTCGGTCTCGCGGTCCGGCACGCCGGTGCCGCGTGGCGGCCCGACGTCGGCCTGCTCAAGCTGCGCGGGGTGCCGCGCGGCCGCGTCACCGCGCTGGCCGTCGGGCGGTCGGCGGTGCCGATCGTGGCCGGCGCCGTGGTCGGTGTGGTGGCGGCGGTCGCGCTGCGGGGTCAGGTCAAAAGCGCTCTGGGACGCGCGGAGGCGCAGCCGGAACTGGTCGTGTCCGACCGGTACGTGCTGCTCGGCGGCCTCGGTGCCGCTCTCCTGACCGTGTTCGGCTCGCTCGCGATCGCGTTCGTCGCCGAGCGGCGCATGCTGCGCGAACCCGTCGTCGACCTGCTGCGCCGGGTGCCGGCCCGGCAGGGCGGGTGGCGGGCCGGTGTCGCGGAGATCCTGGTCGCCACGCTGGCGCTCGCGGCCGTCTACCAGGTGCGTTCCGCGCCCGACGACGATCCGGCCGCCGCCGGTCTCACGCTGTTCGTGCCGGTGCTGGTCGCGCTGGCCGTCGCCCTGACCGGTACGCGCCTGCTGGTGCCGACCGCGGCCGTGGCGGCCCGGCGGGCGTTCGGCGCCGGCCGGCTGTCGACCGGTCTCGCGCTGCTCGACCTGGCCCGGCGGCCGGGTGCGCGGCGGCTGGCGGCGCTGCTGGTCACGGCGTCGGCGCTGCTGGTCACCGCGACCCTCGGATGGGCGACGGGCGCCTCCACCCGGGCCGACCGGGCCGCGCTCGACCTCGGCGCCCACCGGGTGCTGACGGTCGGCGCGGAGAGCGCCGCGCACCTGCTCACGGCGGTGCGTGCCGCCGACCCGGGCGGCCGGCACGCGATGGCGGTGGTGGTCGGCAGCACCGGCTCCTCGGCCGACGCGTGGCCGGTGGTCGCGGTCGACTCGACCCGCCTGGTGGCGGTCGCCGGGTGGCCCACGGGCGGCGGCGCCGGCCAGGGCGTCGAGCCGGGTGACCTGGCGGCGTGGCTGCGGCCGGCCGCCGGCGCGCCGGTCGTCGCGGCGGGCGGTGCGCTCGAGCTCGACGTCACGGCCCCGTTGGCCGACCCGCCGGTGCGGATCACGGTCGCGGCGTTGCTGGTCGGCCCGCGGGGCAACCGGGTCACCGCGCTCCTCGAGACGCCGGGGCCGGGGCGGCACACCGTCCGCGCCGACACACCGGGCTGCGCCGGCCACGGCTGCCGGCTGGTCGGGTTGGAGCTGATCGGCGGCTCCGAGGGCACCGACCCCGTGGTGCTGCACCGGCTCGGCCAGCTCGATCCGCCCGCGCCGCTCATCGACGGGAAGGGCTTCGCCGACCTCGCCCGCTGGCGCCAGCCGCTCATCTCCCGCAAGCCGTTCCTCCTGGCCAGCAACGCCGGTGACGGTCTCGCGCTGCGGATGGACCGCGTCGTGCAGCAGGGCGAGTCGGTTCCCGGCGAGTCCTCCACCCAGGTCCGGCCGGGCGTCCCCGACCCGCTGCGACTGGAGGTGGTCGACGCGCCGCTGCCGCTGCCCGTGGTGATCAACGACGCGCGGGGCGAGGTGCGGCGGGCCGGCGGACAGCCCGGCGAACTGCTCGGCGCCGGTGGGATCCCGCTGCGGCGGATCGCCACGCCGGCCGTGCTGCCCCGCATCGGCACCCGGGGACTCGTCGTCGACCTCGAGTACGCCGACCGGCTGCTCGTCGGTGTCGACGGCGTCCGCGAGGTGTGGCTCGCCGACGGCGCCCCCGCCGGTCTCGTCGAGCGGCTGCGCGCCGAGGGACTGGAGATCCTCCGGACCGACACCCTGGCGGACGCCACCGACCGGTACGCGGCCCAGGGTGGAATCGCGGTGCTGCGCCTGCACCTCGTCGTCGCGCTGGCCGGATTGCTGCTGGCCGCCGCGTCGGTGGTGCTCGTCGCCGCCATCGACCGCCCGGTCCGCACGGCCGAACTGGCCGCGCTCCGCGTGCAGGGGGTGCCGGCCCGCGCGGTGGTCCGGTCGGTGACCGGTGGCTACGCGCTCGTCACGGGCGTGGCGACGGCGCTCGGGGTGCTGGCGGCCCTCGTCGCGCACCGGCTCGCCGGCGACCGGCCCATCTTCGACGACGGCTGGGAACTGCTGACGCCGACCGGCCCGGGCTGGCCGGCCATCGCGCTGCTCGCCGTGGCCCTCGGCGGCGTCCTCGGCGGCGCCGTGGTTCTCGCCGCCCGCGGAGGTGACCGGTGACCTCGCTGATCCTGGCGCTGCTGGCGGCCCGGCGCGCGCAGACGCTGATCGTCATGCTGCTCGCGGTGCTCGCGACGGCCGGCGCGGTGGCCGGCCCGGCCTACCGGGTTACGGCGGAGCGGGCCGTGGTCGACGCCGAGGTGAGCACGTCGACTCCGCTGGAACGCAGCGTGCAGATCAATTCCGGGGTCACCCGCTGGACCCCTCAGGAGTTCACCTCCCGGATCGAGTCGCAGGTCGCGCTCGCCGGGTTCACCACGGTCTACGCGGCGGAGTACAACGTCGCGGCCAGGTTCGGCACCCGGGTCGCGATTCCGCGCTTCTCCTACCGCGACGATGTGTGCGCCCACGTGGTGGTCCGGGCGGGCCGCTGCCCGTCGGGTGCCCGGGAGGTGATCCTGGGCCGGCAGACCGCCGAAGGGCTGGGTGTCGACGTCGGCGCCGAGGTGCCGTTCGCGTCCGCGACGTACATCGTCGGCGACGGCTGGCAGGCCGGTAAGACCTGGACCAGCCTGACGCTGGTCGGCATCTACGACCCGGTCGACCCGAGCGAGCCGTACTGGGCCGGCCGCACGTACTTCGGCGGCACCGAACGCGCGGCGCCCGAGCCGGCGTTCGTCGCCGAGCCCACCCTCGAACTCGTCGAGCACGCGGTCGTCAGCTACACGGCCGACCTGGTCGCCGGTCCCGACACGTTCACGCCCGCGCGGATCGCGACCCTACAGACCGACCTCGACCAGCTCCGGCAGCGCATGACCGCGACGCGCGCGACCGTCATCACCGACGTGCCGGCGCTGGTCACCCGGATCGACAGCAGCATCGCCCTGGTGGGCCGGGTGGTGCCGATCGCGGCGGTACCGCTGATCCTGCTCTGCTGGTTCATCGTCTACCTGACCGTCGCGTACTCCACCGAGCAGCGGCGGGCCGAGTTCGGCCTGTTCGCGCTGCGCGGCCTGCCGCTCGGTCAGCGGTGGGCGCTGGCGTTCGGACCCACAGTGGTGCCCGTTCTGGTCGGCGCGCCGATCGGGTACGTGCTCGGCCACGTCGCGGTCTCGGCGTTCGGCGCGGCGACGTTGCCGGTGAGCGCGCCGGTTCCGGTCGGCACCGGGTACCTCGGGTACGCCGCGCTGGCCGTCGCCGGTGCGCTGCTCGCCGGCGCGTGGGCGCAGCGGCAGCTGTTCCGCTCGTCGGTAGGGCCGCTGGTCCGGCGGGTGCCGCCCCGGGTGCGCACGGTCGGCTCGTTGACCGCCGTGGTGGTGACGGTCGTCCTCGCGGCGGTCGCGGTGGCCCAGCTGCGTGCGTCCGGTGGGGAGCTGGCCGGCGTGGCGCTGCTCGGTCCGGCGCTCGTGGCGCTCGCCGTGGCGCTGGCGGTGGCGCACCTGCTGGTGCCGGTCAGCCGTCGCGCCGGTCGGCGGGCGCTGCGCCGGGGACGGCTCGGTGCGGCCCTCGCCGCGCTGCGGATGGCGCGCCGGCCGGGCACGCAGCGGCTGCTCGCGTTCGTCACGGTCGCGGTGGCGCTGCTCGGGTTCGCGGTCATCGCCGCCAGCGTCGGCGCCGACCGGCGGACCGACCGGGCCGGCACCGAACTCGGCGCACCCCGGGTGGTGCCGGTGGCGCCGATGACCGCCGCGGCGCTGCTCGCGGCCACCCGGCGGGCCGACCCCGACGGCCGGTTCGCGATGGCCGTCGTCATGACCGAACAGCCCGACGGCATGCCGGCCGACCCGGTCGTGGCTGTCGACAGCGGACGGTTGGCGGCGGTGACGGCGTGGCCCGACGGCGCGTCGATCGGGGCGGCCGAGGCGGCGCGTCGGCTGCGGCCCGCCACCGCCGAGCCGGTGGTCGTCACCGGGACGGCCCTGCGCGTCGACGTCACCGTGACGACCCTGACCAAGCAGCCCACCGTGCCGCTCCGCGCGACGCTGACCACCGGCGACGGCCGGCCCGAGAAGCTCGTCGAGCTGGGCGAGCTCCGGCCCGGCCGCGCGACGTACACCGCGGACATCGGAGGCTGCGAGGCCGGCTGCCGCCTGGCGTCGGTGGAGGTCCGCCAACCCGGCCAGGTCGACTTCGACGTCCGGCTCGTGGTGCACGGGATCGGGCAGGCCGGCCCCGATCGCGAGCTGGTGACCGCCGAGCAGCTCGCCGCCTGGCTGCCGACGAAGCAGACCCGCCCGGTCGACAAGCTCTCGGTCTCGCGGGTGGCCGACGGGTTGGCCGTCGAGGTCACCGCCGGCACCCTCGGCACGCTCGACGGCCGCGTCCGGCCACCCGACGCGGTGTACCCGGTGCCGGCGCTGGCCGCCGGGCGATCCCGTCCCGACCTCACCGGCCTCAGCGGCCTCGACCGGCGCGCCGAACCCGCGG
The DNA here is from genome assembly GCF_016863655.1 of Virgisporangium ochraceum. Classification (GTDB taxonomy): domain Bacteria; phylum Actinomycetota; class Actinomycetes; order Mycobacteriales; family Micromonosporaceae; genus Virgisporangium; species Virgisporangium ochraceum. Next base: position 34,095 of record NZ_BOPH01000012.1, on the reverse strand, counting down.
CCCTGGTCGGACGCTCGCCGCGGCTGCCGCGGGTCGGCGCCCTGGGTTCGCTCGTCGACCTCGAGTTCATCGACCGCGTGGCCCGCAACGTCGCGGTGGCGACCGACGCCGAGGTCTGGCTCGGCCCGCGTGCGCCGGCCGACGCGCTCGACCGGCTCCGCGCCGCCGGCCTGGTGCTGGGCACCGAGCGCAGCCTGGCCAGGACGCAGGAGGCGCTGAGCCAGCAGGGTCCCGCGGTGGCGCTGCGGTTCCACGTCGCCACCGGCGGGCTGGCGCTGCTGCTCGCGGTCGGCGCGGTTCTGCTGGTTGCCGCGATCGACCGCGCCGACCGGTCCGATGAACTGCGTGCCCTGCGCGCACAGGGCCTGCGCCGACGCGACGCCGCGGTGTACGCGCGGCGCGGCTATCTGTGGGTCGTCGCGGTCGCGGTCGTCGCCGGAACCTTCGCGGCGGTGCTGGCGTGGGTGACGATCGGGCCGTTCGTGCCGCAGTTCGCCGACCGCGCCCCGGACGGCGCGTTGTACTGGCCGTCTCCGGCCGCGTTGCTGGTGGTGGCGGTGGTCAGCGCGGTCGCGCTGGCGGGGGCCGCGGTCGTGTCGGCCGGGGGACGATCGATCAGGGGGTTCCGATGAACGGGTTGGCCGTGGCGTGCCGCCGGGTGGTGCACATCTACCGCGCCGAGGCGGGCGACGTGGTGGCGCTCGCCGGCGTCGACCTGTCGATCGGTCCGGGCGAGATGCTGGCGCTGGTCGGCCCGTCCGGCTCGGGGAAGTCGACGCTCGTCGCGCTGCTGTCGGGGCTGATGCGCGCCTCCGCGGGACGGGTCAACGTCGGCACCTACGACCTGGGCAAGCTCACCGAGGCCGAGCTGGCCCGGCTGCGCGGCACCCTGATCGGCGTGGTGCTCCAGGGCGCCGCCCGCAACCTGTTGCCGTACACCACGCTGCACCGCAACATCTGGCTGGCGCAGCGGCGGGCCGCCCGCACGGCCGGCATCGAACTCGACCACCCCGACCGCATCCTCGACCTGGTCGGCCTGCCCGGGCAGGGCCGGGCCCGGATCGACGACCTGGCTCCGGGCGCCCGTCAGCGGGCCGCGCTCGCCGTGGGCATCGCCTGCGGTCCCGGGCTGCTGTTGGTCGACGAGCCGACGAGCCAGCTCGACACGACCGGGCGAGACGAGGTGCTCACCGCGCTCGAAACCGTCAACGAGGAGCGCGGCACGACGATCGTGGTGGTCACGCACGACGCCGCGGTCGGCGCCCGCCTGGGCCGGGCGGTCACCATCCGAGACGGTCGCGTCGGCGCCGAAGGCCGCGACGGCCAGGACTTCGCGGTGGTGGCGGGCGACGGAACGGTGCAGCTACCGCCCGACGTGCTGGGCGCGTTCCCGCCAGGCACCCTGTTCACCGTCGAACGCGAAGACGGCTCGGTGACCTTCGTGGTGGGCGGCACCCAAGCCCGCGAGTGAGCCGCTCACTGCATCCGTGAGACCGAGCGATTTTCACTGAAGTAGTTCAGGATCCACACCAGCGCCCACACCGGCGCCCAGAACCCGCATGTCACAAGTGTCAGGACCAGATGCAGTAGGTGGTTGGTCTGAACCGGAGACGTCGTGACAATGTGGGTCGGATAGTGCGGCTGGTACGGAGCCATTGCGCCGGTGTTTCGAGGCGGAACGACAATCCACCTGTCGCCGTCCCACCACAGCTCACGGCCGTCGGCGACCGTGTACCAGCCGGGCGGCGTGATTCCCGGATCAGCCTTCTCGAGAAATGGCGGGCGTCCATGGGGATCGGGAGCCGGATGCATCAGCCCATCGTGGCCAGTTGATCACGCTTCCGGATCAGCTTTCTGGGTCTCGACCTCAGGCGGTCTGGTGACCGAACGTAGACGACGCGGCTGACGTCGGCCGCCGCCGTGAGCCGGATTGGCAGACACGCGCCGCCGGCTCACAAGGCCCAGGGGACCGGGGTGGGCGGCTGGTAGACGCACGTCGCGCCCGTGGATACCGACTCGCGGAGGTGGGCGGCCAGGGCCGGGTGCTGCTCGTCGAGTTTGCGGAGCGTGTCACGGATGCGGGCGGTCACCGTCTTGCGGGCGCGTTCGGCCTCGTCGCCCAGGCGGCGGGTGCGGCCGGCCAGGCCGGCGGCGGCCCGAAGCTCGGTGAGCAGGGCGTCGCGTTCGTGGTCGAGGGTGGCTGCGCGGGCGGTGTCGCCGCGGAGGGTGGCGCGGTCGATCTCGTCGTCGAGCTGGGTCAGGCGGTGCTTGTAGCGGGCCTTCGCCTCGTCGTCGAGGACCGGGTCGCCGCCCAGGGAACGGGCGGCCCGCACCACGTCGCCGCCGGACGGGTTCAGGAGATCGACCGCGGAGACGGCGTCGCCGGGACGGCTCAGGAGGTGATGGAGATCGTGCAGGCCCTTCGCGTCGGGGAAGTGGATCACGTGGCCGGCGAAGCCGAGGTTCCACACCTGGCCGTCGAGCTGGAAGCGGGCACCGGTGGACGGGGCGCGGACCGGCGGCGGGTCGGCGGGCGCCACGACGTGGCGGAGACCGATCTCCGCCGCCTCCGCGATGGCCGCCGCCAGCACCGTGGCCGCCGCCTCCCCGTCACCCGGCCCGCCGCGCGCCCGGAGCGCGGCCGCCAGCCGCACGCGCACCTCGACCGCCCACGGACGCGACTGCAGCCGGTCCGCCGACTCCAGCGCCGCGGTGAACCGCTCGAACGCCGGCTCCCACCGCTTCAACGCGGCGTCGAGGATCGCCAGCCACAGGTCGACCGGCCCGCTGATGTCGCACCCGTACATGGACACCAGCCACTCGCCCGAGTACGGCAGCAGCGCCGCGTGGGCGCGCTCGCACCGTTCCGGATCACCGCTCGCGGCGGCGGCCTGCGCCTCCACCCGCAGCGTCAGCGGCCGGAAGTCGAACGTGTGCTGGAGGTTGTCGGTGCTGGTGTCGGGTGGCGGGTCGCCCCGCTGCAGCGCGACCACCGCGGCGAGCAGGTTCGGGCACGGGTGCTCGCTGGCGGCGATGGTGACCAGCAGATCGGCCGTCTCCGCGAACCGACCCTGCATGACGAGCAGCGCCCACCGCAGGTGGTGTGCCATGTAGTGGAAGTGCGCGTGGTGGTGCGAGAACGACTCGTCGGCCTGGTTGAGGCACTTCTCCGCCTCGTCGAAGCGGCCGAGCAGCGTGAGGATGATGCTCTGGTCGACGAGCGAGCTGAACGTGGCCGTGGGCATGCCGATGCGCTCGGCCATCGCGACGAACGCGTGGTACCGCTCCAGGTAGCGCGGGTCGCCGAGCTCCAGCAGCGACACCCACTGGAACGAGGTGGCGATGTGTCCGGCCACCGGGTCGTTGAGGCGACGGGAGACCGCGATGATCTCGTCGGTGAGCTCGTACCGTTCACGGGCGGTGCCGAGGCCCCAGATCGTGTTGTGCCGGGCCCACAACCCGAACCGCAGCGCGTCGTCGTCGCCGTTGGCGCGGGCGAGTGCGACGAACCGGTGGGTGAGCTCGTCGGAGAGCCGGGCGACGGTGTCCTGGTCGGACTGACGGTGCAGCACCGAACCGGTGAAGAACCCGACCCCGTTCGGCACCGCCGCCGCGATCGCGCTGCCCGCCGCGGCCAGGGCGGCCTCGTCGGCCGGCGACACGGGACCGACGAGGCGGCGGTACGCCTCGCCGATCAGGGCCGCGATCATCGTGTGGGTGCCGGTGGGCGCGCGCTCCCGTTCGCTGCGCGTGAGCGTGAGGGCCACCCGGGCGATCAGGAGGTCGTCGTCGACCTCGCGCGCCGCCGTGACCGCGTCGGCGTACCGCTGCCAGCCCTCCTCGACCAGCCCGTTCATCAGCAGGGCGGCGCCGAGGTCGAGACCGACCCGCACCAGCCGGCGCGGAACGGCGGCGGCCCGTTCGAGCGCCCGGCGCAGGTGGCCGATCTCCTCCTCGATCGCGATGCGGTTGCTCGCGTCCTGCGCCGCGGCGAGGAGGATGTCGACGGCCCGGTCCGGGTCGAGGTCGGCGCCCGCGAGATAGGCGTGCCGGGCCAGGTCGGCCGGGAGGATGCGGTCGGCGAGCCCGGGCGTGCGGTCGATCGCCCGCACGACGTCGGCGTGGCGGCGGCGCACGTCGGCGGCCGCCAGGTCGTCGTAGAGGGTTTCCCGGACCAGGTCGTGCGCGAACGCGAACCGGCCCGGCGCGTGCACGACCGCGAGCCGGGCGGTGACCGCGTGATCGAGCAGCCGATCGACGGTGCTCGACGCACTCGCCTCCGCCCGCGCGGGCTCCGGCACCGGTGCCACGGTGGCTGCCAGTACCTCGCGTTCGAACTCCCGGCCGAGCACCGCGGCGCCGGTGAGAAGCTCGCGGACCGGCGGCGGCAGCATCGAGAGCCGCCGCTGCAACGAGTCGCGCACCCCGGGGCTGACGGCCGTGGCCGACCCGCCGCTGTGCCACAACCGGGCCGACTGCTCGACGAAGAACGGGTTGCCACCGGTGTGCCGGTGCACCTCGGCGACGAGGTCGTCGCCCGGTTCGCGGCCGGCGGTGCGCCGGATCAGCGCGCCGACCTCCCGCTCCGACAGCCCGGTGAGGCTCACCGTGGTGGCCCGGCCGAGCAGCGGCAGCAGCAGGGGACGCAGCGGGTGGTCGGGCGCCTCGGCCTCGACGTCGCGGTACGTGCCGATCACGAGGAGCCGTTCGAACCAGGTGTGCTGCGCGGCGAACTCAAGGAGGCGCAGCGACGCCGGGTCGGCCCAGTGGAGGTCGTCGAGAACCACCACGACCGGGCGGGTGTGCGACACCGAGACGAGCGCGGTGGTGACCGCGTCGTACAGCTCGAAAGTATCGGCGGACTGGCCCACGCCCTCACCGAGCAGCACCCACAGGCCGTCGCCCGCCGCCTCACTGACAGCGGCCCATTCCGCCGCCGGTACTCCCCGGCGCAGCCCGCGGACCACCTGCACCCAGGGCCAGTAGCCGGGCGTGCTGTCGGAGTTCCAGCACGACCCGTTGAGCACCAGCGCACCCTGTTGCCGGGCATCGTCGACCGCGCCGGTGACCAGCGTGGTCTTGCCGATGCCGGCCTCGCCGGTGACGAACACCAGCCCGCCATGGCTCTGCGTGACCCGCGTGATCTCCGCCCGCAGCACCGAGACCTGGTGCTCGCGCCCGATGAGGTTCATTGCCCTAGAACCGTACGCGAGGGGTGGGACAGAAACAGGGCCGGACGGGTGTTGCATCAGGGCCGTCGCCGACCGTGAACCAACAGTGGAACTGACCTCAAATATGGCCCCTGACCAGGCCGGACGTACAAGTCACATCGAGCCAAATCGACCCTGGTGCTTGACCTTTCGGCTTTGGTAGCCTTTGGCGGCCTCGGGGGGAGGAGCACCGCATTCCTGCTTCTGTCACGTGGCAACCGATGACGATTCGGTAACGGGGATCAACTCTCACCTATCCCGGTCGGGCACCTGGCCTGGTCGGGACGGTGTTGCGTGCCCCGAAAGTGCCTCAAGGCGCCCGGAACGGTCGGTTGCCGGATTGCATGACCCCGACGACGGAGGACCCATGGGGATTCCCGCAAGCCTGAAGAGGATCCGGCCCAGTTACCGCGTCACCAGCGTGCTGGCCGGCGCCGCGGTCTTCGCCGGTGCCGCGTTCTTCGCCAGCGGGGGCGCAGGTGCCGACAACCAGCCGGTGCCGCGCACGTTCGCCTCGTACCAGCCGGCCGGCGACGCCGGTCCGCGGGCGGGCGTCGTCACCCCCGACGTCCTGGAGTCCCTGCCGAACGTCCGGCAGGCCACGAACACCGACTACAAGCTCGGCAGGAACGGGCCGGCGTTCGAATCGCAGCCGAAGGTGCAGCCGCGGATCGTCGGCGGCGAGAAGGCCTCCGTCTCCCAGCACCCGTACATCGTCGGCATCGAGACGCTGTTCCACGTCCTGCAGAACGGCCAGTTCGTCGGCTTCATCTCCACCTGCACGGGCACGGTGATCAGCCCGACCAAGGTGCTCACGGCCGCGCACTGCGCGATCAACTCGCCGCTCGGCACCACGTACGTCATCGCGGGTCGCGACAACCTGAAGACAACGACCGCGGGCTTCACGACGATCGTCCGGTCGACGTACACCCACCAGGGCTTCGCCCGCATCCCGGCGCACAGCGACGGTGGCACCCCGCTCAACGACGTCGCGGTGCTGACGTTGCGCGACGCGCTGCCCGACGTCTACACCCCGATCGCCGTCGCGGCGCAGGGCGACGAGTCGGTGTACGCCGACAACACGCCGGCCCAGATCGTCGGGTACGGCGTCACCGGCCAGGGCGCCGGCGACCACGGGATCCTGCGGCACGGGGCCGTGCCGATCCGGTCCGACAGCGCTTGTGCCGGCGCGTTCGCCGACTACCGCGGCGACATCATGGCGTGCGCGGGCGCCGCCGGCGTCGACACCTGCAACGGCGACTCCGGCGGGCCGCTGATCGTCACGAAGAACGGCGTGCGGACCCAGGTCGGCATCACCAGCTGGGGACCGATCGACTGCGGGTCGAGCTACGGCGCCTATGCCCAGGTCAGCACGTACGGAAACCTGATCCGGGCCGACCTCGCCCGCAGGTCGCCGGCCAACCTCGACTGGACCGGCGACGGGCACAGCGACCTGATCGGCCGCAACGCCGGGGGAGACCTGGTGCTCTACTCGGGTACCGGTCTGCTGAACGGTGAGGTCGACTACGCCTTCAACGAGTCGTCGCGGATCGGCGTCAGCTTCGGCGGGTACCGCAAGCTCTTCCGGGTCTGGAACTGGAACAACGACAACCGACCGTCGATCTTCGGGGTGAGCCCGAACGGTGACCTCATGCAGTACAAGAGCGACGGCGAGGGCGAGTTCGCCAACAATGGCGTCGCCGATCTGATCGGCACCGGCTGGAACCGCTTCAACGACATCATGATCACAAACAACTGGACCGGCAACGGCCGGCCGAACCTGCTCGGCCGCGAAGCCAACGGCGACCTGTACCTCTACACCAGCGACGGCAACGGCGGCTGGGAGAACGGCGGGCTCGGCCTGCGGATCGGCGTCGGCTGGAGCATGTTCAACACGATCCTGACCCCGGGTGACTGGCTGGGTGACGGCCGGCAGGCCCTGATCGGCCGTACGCCCGGCGGCGACCTCCGCCTCTACCAGAGCGACGGCCAGGGCGGCTGGGTCAACGGCCTGGGCGTGCCGATCGGCACCGGCTGGAACATCTTCAGCATCTTCATGTCGCCGGGCGACTTCAACGGCGACAACCTGGTCGACATGATCGGGATCGAGCCGAACGGCAACATGCGCCTGTACCCGACCGACGGGCGCGGCAACTGGTTGAACTCCGGCGTCGGCATCACGATCGGGTCGGGCTGGAACATGTTCAACACAGTGTTCTGACAACCGCGAAAGGGCCCCGCGACCGTGTGTCGTGGGGCCCTTCGCGCGTCTGCCGTGACCACTGGGCCCACAGACGCGAGCAGGATTTGTAAACCGGTCGGGGGCACCGGCCGATATGGGGACGACATCTCGACGCAGGGGAAGCGGAAAGGGTCGATCCCAGTGACGAAAGCCATCCGGGTTACCAGCGTGCTGGCCGGGTTGATCGTGATCGGCGGTGCGGCCTTCGGGCCCGGCTCCGTCGCGAGCGCGGAAGACGGGCCCGACGCGGTCGGTCTGAAGGAACGGAGGGTCGCCACCGGCGATGTGCCGCGGGGCACCGCCGAGCGGGCGACCAGAACGGAGAGCACCAGGAAGCCGCCGAACGCGGTCAAGGCGACGGTGACGTCGTACCCGGTCGGGCCGACCGGCCCGGCGTTCCAGGAGCCCGGCGCCGGTGGTTCGGTCGTCGGCGGCACGCCGGCCAACGCGGTCGACCACCCGTACGTCGTCGGTATTCGCAGCGTCTATTGGGAGGACGACGGAGACGGCGGCCTCGAGGCGTGGGAGAGCACGTGCACCGGCACGGTGCTCAGCGCCACGAAGATCCTCACGGCGGCGCACTGCACGTACGACCTGCCGCTGGGCACCACGTGGGTGATCGCCGGTCGCAACAACCTCGACGACAACAACAGCGGCGGGTTCGTCGCCGAGGTGGCGTCGACGTGGATCCACCAGCAGTTCGGCTACTACAGCGACGTGCCGCGCTACGACGTCGCGGTGCTCACGCTGAAGCAGGCGCTGCCGAACTCGTACACGCCGATCAACCTGGTTGCGCAGGGCGACTCGACCGGTCAGGCCGACACCGACCCCTCGACGATCCTCGGCTACGGCGTCACCGATCCCAACGTCAACGACGCCGGGCGCCTGCACACGGCGAACGTGCCGATCCGCTCCGACGCCAACTGCACCACCTCGCTCGGCAGCAAGTTCGACGCGGCCACGACGTTGTGCGCCGGCGACGTGGGCATCGACACGTGTGGCGGCGACTCCGGTGGTCCGCTGCTCGTCGACGACAACGGCACGCCGGTGCAGGTGGGCGTCACGAGTTGGGGACCGGTGGCGTGCGGGTCGAGCTACGGCGCCTACGCCCAGGTGAACGCGTTCAACACGCTGATCGACGAGGACCTGACCCGCTCCGACCCGAACAACCTCGACTGGACCGGTGACGGGCACAGCGACCTGATCGGGCGCACCCCGGGCGGCAAGCTGCTGCTCTACTACGGCACCGGCCTGCTCCGCCAGCCGTCGATGCCGGCGATCGGCGGCACCGTCACCGAGATCGGCACCGGTTGGCAGTCGTTCAACAAGGTCTTCCGGGTGAAGAACTGGAACGGCGACCGCACCGAGTCGGTCTTCGCCCGCCTGCCCAACGGCAACCTGTACCAGTACAAGTCCGACGGCGAGGGCAACTTCACCAGCGGCATGGGCGACCTCATCGGCACCGGGTGGCACGTGTTCAACGACATCGTGGTCACCAGCAACTGGACCGGCGACGGCCGTCCGAACCTGCTCGGCCGCACCACGAACGGCGACCTGTACCTCTACACCAGCGACGGCAGCGGTGGCTGGATGAACGGCGGTGCCGGCATCAAGATCGGCAACGGCTGGAACATCTTCGACACGATCCTCACGCCGGGCACCTGGCTGGGTGACGGCCGGCAGGCGCTGATCGGGCGCACGCCGGCGGGCGCGCTGCGGCTGTACCAGAGCGACGGCATGGGCGGCTGGGTCAACGGCGCCGGCGTCCAGATCGGCACCGGCTGGAACATCTTCAGCCGGTTCATGTCTCCCGGCGACGTCAACGGCGACAACCAGGTCGACATGATCGGCGTCAACAAGTGGTCGGGCGCGCTGATGCTCTACCCGAGCGACGGCCAGGGCAACTGGCTGAACAACGGGGTCGGCATCACGATCGGGTCCGGCTGGAACATGTTCACGGCGATCTTCTGATCGCGGTCCCATCACCAAGCGTCGGGCGGCCTCCGGGCCGCCCGACGGCTTTTTGACGCGTTTGGTACGCCGGCGCGCGGGCCGCCCGGCCGCGCGTGCGCCACTCTTGCAGGGAGAACAACAGGAGGACGGGCTGCGTTGGCGCGCGGACAGTTGCGGATCTACCTCGGTGCGGCACCCGGGGTGGGCAAGACGTACACGATGCTCGAGGAGGCGCACCGCCGCGTCGAGCGCGGCACCGATCTCGTGGTCGGCTACGTCGAGACCCACGGCCGCAGGCACACGGCCGCCCTCCTCGACGGCCTGGAGGTCGTCGCGCGGCGCACGGTCCGCTACCGCGGCGCCGACTTCGAGGAGCTCGACGTCGACGCGGTCATCGACCGCGCCCCCCGGGTCGCGGTGATCGACGAGCTGGCGCACACCAACGTTCCCGGCAGCCGTAACGCCAAGCGCTGGCAGGATGTGCGCGAGCTGCTCGACGCCGGCATCGACGTGCTGTCGACGGTGAACGTGCAGCACCTGGAGTCGCTGAACGACGTGGTCGGCCGGATCACCGGCACCACCCAACGCGAGACCGTGCCCGACCGGGTGGTGCGCGCCGCGGAGCAGGTCGAGCTCGTAGACATGACGCCCGAGGCGCTGCGCAGGCGGATGGCGCACGGCAACATCTACGCGCCGGAGAAGGTCGACGCCGCGCTGGGCAACTACTTCCGCGCCGGCAACCTCACCGCGCTGCGCGAGCTGGCCCTGCTGTGGCTGGCCGACCGGGTCGACGACGAGCTCGACAGCTACCGGGCCGAGCACAGCATCGACGAGACGTGGGAGACCCGGGAACGCGTGGTGGTCGCGCTCACGGGCGGGCCGGAGGGCGAGACGCTCATCCGTCGGGCCGCGCGCATCGCGGCACGTACCCGGGGCGCCGATCTGATGGCGGTCCACGTCGCCCGCAGCGACGGCCTGGCGGGTGCCGACCCGGCGCACCTGGCGCGGCAACGGGTCCTCACGGAGAGCCTCGGCGGCACCTACCACGAGGTGATCGGCGCCGACGTCCCGGAGGCGCTGCTGGCGTTCGCCCGGGGCGCCAACGCGACGCAGGTCGTGCTCGGCGCGAGCCGGCGCGGTCGCGTCGCGCAGATGCTGTCGCCGGGCGTCGGTGTCACCACGACCGCCCGTTCGGGCGCCATCGACGTCCATCTGGTCGCGCACGAACGCGCCGCCGCGGGCGGGCGCATGGGCCGCCCTCCGGCGGCGTTGTCGCGCCGCCGCCGGCTTCTCGGGTGGACGCTCACAGCGGCGGGACTGCCGGTGCTGACGCTCGTCCTCCACGCGTTTCCCGGGCTGTCCCTGACCAACGACATCCTCGTCTTCCTGCTGGCGGTCGTCGGGGTGGCCCTGGTCGGCGGGATGTACCCGGCGCTGGTGGCGGCCGTGGCCGGTTCGCTGCTGCTGAACTACTTCTTCACGCCGCCGACGCGCACGTTCACGATCGCCGAGGCCGAGAACCTGTTGGCGTTGGGCGTGTTCGTTCTGGTCGCGGTCGCGGTGTCGGCCGTGGTGGACCTCGCCGCCCGGCGCACCCGGCAGGCGGCGCGGGCCAGCGCCGACGCCCAGACGCTGGCGACGGTCGCGGGCAGCGTGCTGCGCGGTGCGCGTCCCCTCGAAGCCCTTCTGGAAAGGCTCCGGGAGACGTTCGCGCTGGCGTCGGTGACGCTCCTGGAACGCACTCCCGACGGCCCGTGGCGGGTGGTGACGTCCGTCGGCGACCCGCCGTGCGCCGCGCCCGGCGAGGCCGACGCCGAGGTGACCGCCGACGACACCCTGACCGTCGCGTTGCGCGGGCGCCGCCTGGAGGCCGGCGACCGGCGGATCATCGAGGCGTTCGCGGCGCAGGCGGCGCTCGCGCTGCGGCAGGAGCGGCTGGCCGACGAGGCCGCGACCGCGCGTCCCCTCGCGGCCGCCGACCGGATGCGGACCGCGCTGCTCGCCGCGGTGAGCCACGACCTGCGGACGCCGTTGGCGTCGGCGAAGGCGGCGGTGACGTCGTTGCGGAGCGCCGACGTGGACTTCGACGAGGCCGACCGGGCCGAGCTGCTGGCGACCGCCGACGAGTCGCTCGACCGGCTGGCCGGCCTGGTGGCGAACCTCCTCGACATGAGCCGGTTGCAGGCCGGCGCGCTCGGGATGACCCCGGTCGCGCTCGGGCTGGAGGACGTCGTTCCGCGCGCCCTCGACGAACTGCGCGCGCGTTCGGTCACCGTGAGGATTCCTCCCGACCTGGCCGCCGTCCGCGCGGACCCCGGCCTGCTCGAACGCGTACTGGTCAACGTGATCGGCAACGCGTTGCGCGTCAGTTCCCGGGTGATGGTCACCGGTTCGGCACTGGGGTCCACTGTGGAGCTTCGCGTGATCGACCACGGCCCGGGGGTGCCCGAGGAGCTGTGGGACGGGATGTTCCAGCCGTTCCAACGCCTCGGCGACCGCGACAATGACAACGGCGTCGGGCTCGGGCTCGCACTGTCGCGCGGCCTGGCCGAGGCGATGGGCGGCACGCTGCGCCCCGAGGCGACACCGGGCGGCGGCCTGACGATGGTCCTGACTCTGCCTTCGGCCTCATGACCCGCGTCCTGGTCGTCGACGACGAACCGCAGATCCTGCGGGCGTTGCGCATCAACCTGAAGGCCCGCTCGTACGAGGTCGAGGTCGCCGCCGACGGTGCCACCGCGCTGCGGCTGGCCGCGTCGTTCCGCCCCGACCTGGTCGTGCTCGACCTCGGCCTGCCCGACCTCGACGGCGTCGAGGTGATCCGCGGCCTCCGCGGCTGGACCGCGGTGCCGATCATCGTCCTGTCCGGCCGGGCCGACAGCTCCGACAAGGTGGGAGCGCTGGACGCCGGCGCCGACGACTACGTCGTCAAGCCGTTCGGCATCGACGAGTTGCTGGCCCGCATCCGTGCGGTGTCCCGCCGTTCGGCGCCGGCACCCGAGTCGCCGTCGTGCCGCGTCGGCCGGTACACGGTCGATCTGGCCGCCCACTCCGTCGACGGCGGTGCCGTGCGCCTGACCCCGACCGAGTGGCAGCTGCTGGAACTGTTGCTGCGCAACCCCGGCAAGCTGGTCAGCCAACGCCAGCTGCTGCACGAGGTGTGGGGCCCGCAGTATTCCACGGAGACGAACTACCTGCGCCAGTACATGGCCCGGCTGCGGGCGAAGCTGGAGGACGACCCGGCGCATCCGCGCCACCTGCTCACCGAGCCGGGGATGGGCTACCGCTACGCGCCGTGAAGCTGCTGTTCGAGCCGTTCGCGCGCTCCCGCGAGCGACGGGCCGTACCAGGTGAGGTCGCGTCCGGAGACGAGCACGCACCTCTGCTCCGGGAACGCCTCCGGTCCGTCGTCCGCGGTGAACAGGTACGGCTCGTCGGGCAGGACGACGAGGTCGGGCTGCTTGCCCCGCAGCTCCTCCAGGCTCGGTCGCGGGTACCGTTCGTCCGGGTCGTCGTAGAGGTTGCGGACCCCGAGCCGCCCGAGCACATCAGACGCGAACGTGTCCCCACCGACGACGATCCACGGCCGCCTCCACACGGGGACGATCGCCGTTGTTGTCTGTTCCGGTGCGGGTCGCGCCCAAGCGGTGCGGGCCTGCCGCAGCCACTGCGGCTCGCCGTCAGCGCCCAACGCCTGGAGCATCACGCCCAGCTCGTCGAGCGCCGCGCCCACGGTACGCGGATAGGTGACGTGGACGCGGATGCCCTTGTCCGCCAGCGCGTCGGCGTCGGTGCGCCGGTTCTCCTCCATGTTCATCACCACGACGTCGGGCTTCAGGGCCAACACCTCGTCGAGGCGTGGGTACTTGCTGCCACCGACGCGGGCAACATCGAGGTCCGCGGGGTGGGTGCAGAAGTCGGTGGCACCGACGAGCAGCCCGGGCAGGGTGACGGCGATCGCCTCGGTCAACGACGGAACCAGCGAGACCACCCTCATGGCTGCAAGGTATCCCGTCCAGCCGGGGCCAGGTTTGCAAGTGCTGTGCGAGGTCGGTTCTTTGCAGCATGTACCAGGCGGTACCATGCATCCTGCAAGAGGCAACTTGACTCTTGCGAATCAAGCAACCCCTCCCGTGACACTGAGTAAGACGGTCATTGGTGACACGATCCGCCGAGGTATTGACGCCCCTGCTGGCCCGCTGTCTCCGAAGTACCATCACCGTCGGCTTTGGGGAGGGGTCATGACGGATGGAAGACCTGGGCCGAGGCGCATTGTGCGCCTCTATCAGGACGACGAGGTAACGGTGACGACGGCCTGGGTCGTCGCCGCTGAGGGTAGGCGCTATCCGGTGGCTGAACTGGGCCACCTGGTAGAGGCAAGAGGAGCACCGCACGCCGGTGCTGGTATCGCTGGTCACCGCCGCCACCACGGGGATCGGGGTGATCGCCGTCGCTGCCCTGGCACAGTCGTCGGCACCGCTCGCGATCGGTGGGATGGCGGTTGTGGTGCCGGCCGCGGCGGCCACGTTCTGCGCATTCCGCTGGCCGCCGAGATATTCGCTAAGGGCCAGCTATCGCGGAGTCGACGTCGAACTGTACTGCGGCAACGACGAGTCGACCATCCGCAAAGTGGCCCGAGCCCTGATCCGGGCCCGGGAAATGAGCGGAAAGGTGGCCGCCGGCTGAACGTCGCCCCCCGATCTCGGGCAACATCGAGTCATACGGCCTTGTCGCGGGCGGCCTTGATGGCAGCAATGGCGTCGGCACCGTGCAGGCCCAGAGAACGGATCTGGTCAAAGCTCTTGAAATAGCGCTTCACCTCGTCGGGTGACTCCGCTGCGACGTGGCTTCCGTGCTGGTCGTGGAAGACGATCGGTGAGTCGCGACGGTCGGCGAACTCCAAGATCACAAAGCCGAATGACACACCGGGGTATCCGTCTATGTTTGTTGGAATCACGCTGAGGTCGATGTGTGGCTCGCGGGCGTGGTCGAGTAGCGCATTCAGCTGATCCCGCAGCACCGGAGATCAGAAAGAAGGTCCGACCAGGCTGCCCGGGTGAAAGTCAGTACCGGGCTGCCGGCGAGCTTCGAGTCGCGCACCTGAACGTGATCTTCGTCGATGCCGACCTCGATGCAGTTTCCGTTGACCGTGCTTCGGGTGGACTTGCGGAATACTGGTCCATCAGCGGGCGCGCAACCTGACTGCGGCATATCGCTCCCCCTTCGCGAGAAAGCCCCATTTGTGCACCGCTTGGTGCGCCGCAGACCACCGCAATTCAGCGGAAAAGGCTCGCCGGCGGTGCCGGTGACTCGCGGGCGTCCGCGTCGGTGACGGGGCGGGCGCCGGCCACGAAGTTGTCGAGGTCGGCACCGTGCAGGAGGCGGCACGGGAACTGGTCCGCGGCCGCGTTCGTGGCGAGGTCCGCCACGGGGAGTTCCGGCCCGGCGACGGCCACCAGGTTCCCGAAATAGCGGCCCTTCAGCACGCCCGGCTCGGCGATCAGGCACAGGTCGGCGAACACCCGTTTCAGCGTGGCCACCTGCCCGCGGGTGTAGGCGAGGTCGCGGCCGTCGGCCAGGTTCGTCGCGTACCAGCCGTGGGGGCGGAGGACCCGGGCGATGTGGGCGGCGGCCTCCACGGTCCCCAGGCTGGCCGGTACCCGGGCGGCGCTGTACACGTCGGCGACGACGAGGTCGAAGCGCGCGTCCCCGGTGGCCTCGACCGCCGCGCGGGCGTCGGCGGCGCGGACCCGGACGTGGGCACCACGCGGCAGCGGCAGCACCCGGCGCACGAGATCGGTGAGGGCGGCGTCCTTCTCCACGACCCGCTGGCGGGCGCTCGGCCGCGTCGCGGCGACGTATCGCGGCAGGGTCAGCGCGCCGCCGCCGAGGTGCAGGAGGTCCGCCGGCGCGGCGGCGTCGACGACGTCGGCGAGGCGGCGCATGTAGCGGTAGCGGAGGTTCCGCGGATTCGCGGTGTCCACATAGGACTGTGGCAGCCCGTCGACGGCGAGGGTCCAGCAGACCGGGTGGTCGGGATCGGGCGCGAGCGTGGCGTCGCCGGAGTCGACCCGTTCGGTGACCCCGGGTGAATTGCGCGTGCGCCGTCCCATCGGCCAACAGTAGGCTGCCGCCGTGCGGACCTACCGGTCGGACGACGAAGACAGCTCCCGCTGGGAGGGCTTCCCGTTCCGGGCCGGCGACATCGTGATCAGCACCCGGTCGAAGAGCGGCACCACGTGGATGCAGATGATCTGCGCGCTGCTCGTGCACCGCACGCCCGACCTGCCGGCACCGCTGTCGGAGCTTTCGCCGTGGCTCGACCACCTGATCCGTCCGCGTGACGAGGTGGTGGCGGCACTGGAGGCTCAGCCGTTCCGGCGCGTCATCAAGACCCACACCCCGCTCGACGGCGTGCCGGTCGACGCCCGCGCCACCTACGTCGTGGTCGCGAGGCATCCGCTCGACATGGCCGTGTCGATGTACCACCAGAGCGCGAACATCGACCGTGAACGGCTGCGCGAGCTCACCGGTGCCGGGGAGGCGCGGGTGCTGCCCCCTCTGGACGAGTGGCTACCGCGCTGGGTGACCCGTGACAGCGGCTACCTCGACTCGCTGCCCGGCGTCCTGGCGCACCTCACCGACGCGTGGCACCGGCGGCACGAGCCCAACGTGGTGCTCGTCCACTACGACGACCTCCGGGCCGACCTCGCCGGCCGGATGGCCGAACTGGCGGCGCGGCTGCACCTCGACCCGCCGACGCCCGACCTGGTCGAGGCGGCCACCTTCGAGCGGATGCGGGTGCGCGCCACCGAACTGGCCCCCAACGCGCAGGGCGTACTGAAGAGCCCGCGGGCCTTCTTCCGGCGCGGTTCCTCCGGTGCGGGACGTGAGGCGCTCGGTGAGGCCGGGCTCGCGGCGTACGACCGGCGTACCCGGGAGCTGGCCGCGCCGGACCTTCTCGCCTGGCTTCACCGCTGAGGGGTTGACACAGCCCGTGCCGCGGCGCACCCTTTCTCCATTGTCTTACTGTCGTAGATAAATAGAGGAGTGGGGTTGATCGAGTTCCACTTGGACGGCCACTCGAAGGTCGCCACCTACATGCAGCTCGTGCAGCAGGTCAAACAGTCGTTGCGCACCGGGGTGCTCGGCCCCGGCGACCAGCTCCCGAAGGTGCGTGAGGTCTCGGAGTCGCTGGCGATCAACCCGAACACGGTGCTGAAGGCCTACCGCCAGCTGGAGATCGAAGGGCTCGTGGAGGGTCGACCCGGGGTCGGCACGTTCGTGACCCGCACGCTCGCCGGGCCGTCGCTCGCGAACCAGGCCGCCCTGCGGCGCGGCTTGGAGTCGTGGCTGCGCAAAGCGCGCACCGCCGGGCTCGGCCGCGAGGACATCGTCGCGATCGTGGAGACGACGATGCGGGCCACGTTTCAACAACAGGAAGCCGAAACCGACGAACAGCCGGGCACCGGAAGGGAGATAGCGTGACCGACACCGCCGTGGAGACCACCGGCCTCGGCCGGAGGTACGGGAAGAACTGGGCGCTACGCGACTGCTCGCTGCGGCTGCCGGCCGGGCGGATCGCCGCGCTCGTCGGGCCGAACGGCGCCGGCAAGAGCACGCTGCTGCACCTGCTCGTCGGGCTGAGCCAGCCGTCGGCGGGCAGCGTCACCGTGTTCGGCCAGGCGCCGGGCAGCCGCGAGGTACTCGACCGCATCGGGTTCGTCGCGCAGGACACACCGCTGTACCGCGACTTCACGCCCGCCGAGCTGATCGAGATGGGTCGCCGGCTCAATCGCGCCTTCGACGTCGGCCTGGCGAGGGACCGGCTCGACCAACTCGGGATCGCCGCCGACCGCGCGGTCGGCAAGATGTCGGGCGGCCAGCGGGCTCAGGTCGCGTTGACGCTCGCACTGGCGAAGCGGCCGCGGCTGCTGCTGCTCGACGAGCCGGTCGCGAGCCTGGATCCGTTGGCGCGCAGGGAGTTCCTGCAGGCGCTGATGGGCGGGGTGGCCGACGAGGGCACTACGGTGCTCCTTTCTTCACATCTGCTCGGTGACCTGGAGCGGGTCTGCGACCACCTCATCGTGCTCAACGCCGGCCGGGTGCAGGTGCTCGGCGGCGTCGAGGAACTGGTGGCCGACCACCGGTTGCTGGTGGGTGCGGCCGACCTGGCGCCGCACGGCCTCACCGTGGTGCAGGAGCGCCGCACCGACCGGCAGGCGAGCCTGCTCGTGCGCGGTTACGACCCGACCGTCACCCACATCGATCCACAGTGGACGGTCCACGACGTGAGCCTGGAGGACCTCGTGCTCGCCTATCTCGCCAACGGTGCGGCCGATGCCCTGCCCGGTCCGGTGGGGGTGCGGCCGTGATCTGGCTGGTCTGGCGGCAGCACCGCAGGCAGTTGTTCGCCGCGTTGATCGGGCTGGCGGTGCTGGCCCTCGCGCTCGTTCCCACCGGCCTCTCGACGCACAAGGCGATCGCCGCCTACTCGAGGTGCGTCGACGCGCTGGGTACCGCCGACTTCGTCCCGCTCGCGGCCGGCGAGAAGTGCGACGTCCTCGCCGAGTCGTTCGGTGCCACCCACGAGTCGTGGGCGTACGCCGGCATCCTGCTCCTGGTCCTGCCCCTGCTCGTCGGGCTGTTCTGGGGTGCGCCTCTGGTGGCCCGCGAGGTCGAGCACGGTACCCACCGTCTGGTGTGGACACAGGGGATCACGCGGCGGCAGTGGGCGCTCACGAAGGTCGGGCTCGTCGGCGCGACCGTCGTCGTGCTGGCGGCCGTGTACTCGACGCTCGTCACCTGGTGGATGGAGCCGCTCAACGACACGATCGCGGTCCGGTTCTCGTACATCTTCTTCGACCAGCAGGGTGTGGTGCCGGTCGCGTACACGGTGTTCGCCGTGGCCGTGGGCATCTTCGCCGGCACCGTGGTGCCGAGGGTGCTTCCGGCGATGGCGACCACGTTGGTGGCGTTCCTGTTCGCCAGGATCGCCATCGCCGTCTTCGTGCGGCCGAACATCCGGGCCTCCGAGACGAGGACCGGCCTGGTGGCCGGCACCGAGCACGTCATGCCGAATCCGGCCGTGGGCAACTGGATCACCGAGACCAGCATCCGCACGGGTGACGGACGTGTGCTGCAGGACGGCAGCACCGGCTACTGCGTTACCGGCGGCGGCGACGGCACCTGCAACGGCATGGACCCGAACGCGTTCAACCACTGGACCTACCAGCCCGGTGGCCGGTTCTGGCTGTTCCAGTGGGTGGAGTCGAGCATCTACGTGGTTCTGTCGGTGGCGCTGCTGTATCTCGCGCTGCGCCGCATCCAGAAGCGCCTTTCTTAATTAGCCGAGGTTGCGGCGCATCCAGTGCAGCGCCGTGCGCCGGGTCTCCTCGTCGCTGGCCGGGTCGAGAACGCTCAGCGCGAACTGCCCGAGGTCGTCGACGACGCGTTCGGCGTGGTAGTAGTCGAGGGTCGGCCGGTGCACCTCGTACCGGCCGTATCCCTGGAAGAACAAGGCTCTGCGCCGCTCGGTCACCACCTGTTCGCCCCACGGCCCGGCGAGCACGAACACGAGGTCGCGCTCGCGTGGGGCGTGCAGCGGCGCATCCCAGTCCACAATGGATAGTTTCCCGTCGGGCCCGGCGAGAACGTTTCCGGTGTGGATGTCGCCGTGGCACAGCACGGGTTGGGTGGCACGGGCCGCGGCCCGCAACGCCTCCGCGCGGTCACACAAAAGCTCTATGGGACCGGCGTGAGCGCGCCAGAGGGCCGCGAGTTCGTCGTTCTCCTCCGCCCGCCCGGCCAGTGACCGCAGCAGCGCGACCGACGACGGATCGAACGTCTCCACCGGAACCCCCGGCGGCACGGTGGCGGCGTGAACCGCGGCGATGATGCGCCCGTAGGCAACGTACTGCTCGTCGGTGAAGCCGGTGGTCCAGCAGCCGTGGCCGTCGACGAACGGATAGAGCAGCACCTGGGTGCCGTCGTCGGCCAGGAGGGGCGCACCGGTCGGCGCCACCACCGCGGTTACCCCGGTGCGGTGCAGGTGCTGGGGCACGGCGACCTCGGCCGGCCCCGTGCGCAGCTTGACGAAGTAGCGCCGGCCGTCGAGACCGGTCGCCTCGTAGGTCGTCGCGTTCCGGTCGAGGCCGCCGTCGAGCCGCCGCACCGCCGCGACGGCCACTCCCCAGCCCTGTTCGACGAGCGCGCCGATCCGGTCCATCCGTTTGATGCTAAGCCGCTGCGCGGCGGCGGTACGCGAGCAGGGCCACCACCAACGCCGCGACGCCGGCGACCAGACCGGCGATCCCGAGCGTGAGCGCGAGGCCGGACTCCGCGTCGTCGCCGGTCTCCTCGGTGGCGGCCGCGTTCACCGGGGCGGGGGCCGCCGGAGCGGCGGTCGCCTTGGACAGCTTCAGGATCGGGGCGGGCCGGTCGGCGTCGGCGCCCTCGTCGATCCAGCGGACGACCTCGCCGTCGGAGTAGGTCTGCAGGGCCTTGAACGCGATCTGGTCGACCTCGGGCAGCGGCCCGGCCGACACCTCGAACTCCTGGAACGTGTGCGGCTTGATCTGGGTGGCGTCGCCGTCGGCGGTCCAGACGAGCTTCGACACCACCTCGGTGACCTCGCTGTCGTGGACCTTCAACGGCGTCGCGAGCGTCGTCTTCTCGACCGCGACGGTCCAGCCCGGTACAGGGCGCGTCGACACGGACGCGATCGGCGCCAGGTCGGTCGGGATGACGATCTCGAGCCTGGTGGTCGACGCGGCGTCCTTCTCGTTCGGCACCCGGAACGCGAGTTTGGCGTACCCGCCCTGCGTCGCGTCCTTCGGGTTGACCGTGACGTGCGCCGAGGCCGTTCCGACGCCGGTGACGGCGGTCGACAGCGCGCCGATGGCGACCGCGAGGGCCACTCGCAGTGCGGTCCGCGTACGCATCAGTTCTCCTCGATATTCCTGGGTGCCCGTTTCCTAACGAAGTCGGCAAAAGGGGCCGAAGAGTTCCCCCTCATTTTTCGTATGGTCCTGTAGCATACAGATTTATGACAGGTCCACGCTTCGAGGTTCTCGCCGCTGAGCTGCGGGAACGCGTCGCGATGGGCGACTACGCGCGGTCGGGTGCGCTGGAGAGCGAGGCCGAGCTCGGCCGGCGGTACGGCGTCAGCCGGGTGACCGTCCGGCGGGCCCTGGAGCAGCTGCGGGCCGAGGGGCTGGTCGCGGCCCGCAAGGGCTCGGGGTGGTACGTCGTCTCGGGTGCCTCGTTCGGGCAGACGCTGGCGCTCGGCAGCTTCCAGCACGCCCGGTCGGCGGTCACCGAGGCGGGCATGGCACTGGTGCGCCGGGTCACCGGCTACGAGTACCGGCCCGCTCCGGCCGACGTCGCGCAGGTGCTCGGCGTCGCCGACGGGGCCGAGGTGCTGCGGGTTCGTGCGGTGCGGCGGGCCGGACAGTTGCCGCTCGACGTGGTCACCGAATGGGTGTCCCTGTCCTTCGCGGCGCCGGTGAGCCGGGCCGATGCCGAGGACCCCGGCGTGTGGGAGACGTTGCGGCGCAAGGGCCACGAGATCGAGGTCGTGCGGCAGACCATCGCCGCGGCGGCGGCCTCCGCGGCCGTGGCCGAGCTTCTCGACACGGCCGCCGGCGTCCCGTTGCTGTTGATCCGGCGGTTGGCGCTTTTGCCCGACGGACGTCCGCTCGCGCTGTCCGAACACCGGTATCTCGGGCACCGGTTCCGGCTCGAGGTCGAGTTCCGCGGCGGGCCGGGTTCCGATCCGCCCGGAGTGATGGAGATTTCATGAATCTGCTCGTCACCGGCGCCGCCGGGTTCATCGGCGCGAACTTCGTGCGTTACTGGCGTCTACGTCGTCCGGGCGACCGCGTCGTCGCGGTCGACGCGCTCACCTACGCCGGCAACCGGTCGACCCTCGACGGCGTCGACTGTGTCTTCGTGCACGCCGACATCCGCGAACTGTCCACAATGGAGCAGCTGCTGCGCGAGCACCGCGTCGACGTCGTGGTGAACTTCGCGGCCGAGTCGCACAACAGCCTGGCCGTGCTCGACCCGGGCCGCTTCTTCGAGACCAACGTGCTGGGCACCCAGCGGTTGCTGGAGGCCGCCCGACGCGTCGGGCTGGCCCGGTTCCACCACGTGTCGACGTGTGAGGTGTACGGCGACCTCCCGCTGGACTCCGATGAGACGTTCACCGAGGAGTCGCCGTACCGGCCGCGAACGCCGTACAACGCCAGCAAGGCGGGCGCCGACCATGCCGTCCGCGCGTACCACGAGACGTTCGGGCTGCCCGTCACGATCACCAACTGCGCCAACAACTACGGGCCGTACCAGTTCCCGGAGAAGGTGATCCCGCTCTTCACCACGCGGGCGCTGCGCGGGCAGCCGTTGCCGCTGTACCGGTCGAGCGCCAACCGGCGGGAGTGGCTGCACGTCACCGACCACTGCGCCGCCATCGAGCGGGTGCTGGACGCCGGCACCGTCGGTGCGACGTACAACGTCGGCTCCGGCGTCGAGGTGAGCGCCGCCGACCTGGCCGGGCTCATCCTCGCCGAACTCGGCCTGCCACCGACGATGATCGAGACGGTGCCGGACCGCCCCGGCCACGACCGCCGCTACCTCCTCGACTCGGGCCGGCTCCGGCGCGAGCTCGGCTGGGCGCCGACGGTCGACTTCGCGTCGGGGCTGGCGGCGACCGTCGCCTGGTACGCGTCGCACCGGTCGTGGTGGGAGCCGCTGCTGTCACCGGTCGACGAGGCCGCATGGGCGTAGGTTGATGCGGCATCATGTACCCGGTGCGGCCATCGCCGTCGGTCACGCTGCCGACCTGTGCTGCGGTACGTATCCGGACCGGCCACCTGCCGGCGGGAGGAGACGGTCCGCTCGCGGTGGTGGAAGGCGTTCTGCTGCCGCGGTCGAAC
This sequence comes from Virgisporangium ochraceum, assembly GCF_016863655.1. Lineage (GTDB taxonomy): Bacteria > Actinomycetota > Actinomycetes > Mycobacteriales > Micromonosporaceae > Virgisporangium > Virgisporangium ochraceum. Next base: position 11,755 of record NZ_BOPH01000012.1, on the reverse strand, counting down.
GCACTTGCCGATGAGCATCAAGCACGAACGCGATCACCCGGGATGGTCGCGGTGCCGTTGGTGCGGGAGATCGCGGGTGTGCTGGCGCCGCCGGTGCCGTCGCCCGATGGCGCCGAGGACAGTATCTCCCCGTCAGAGGAGTGATCCAGGTACGCTGCCGAAAGGGGTAGCGGGGGGCCTAATATGCTGCGCCCAGACTGTCGACAGCGAGGGGGGCACTGTGTCACAGACGCGTTCGGGAGACACGGTGTTCACGAAATCCACTCGCAGTGGTGCAAATGGACACTGTGTCGAGATCGCCCGCGGCTCGGATGCGGTCACGGTCCGGGACTCGAAGAATCCCGTTTCGGTTCTGCGCTTCTCCCACGAGTCCTGGCGCGCCCTGATAGCTGCGATCCGCGCCGACCGGCTCGGCTAGCACCACGTTGGTTGGTGGTGAACCGCGCTAGGCGGTCTTCTGGTCCAGGTACTGGAGCAGGTCGTGGGCAGCGAGCTCGACATCCTTGTGGTGCCACTCCGACGCGCGGTACACGCACGCGATCAGCCCCGTGCGATGGATGCGACGCAGGTCGCCGTACACGAACGCGTACCGGGCCTTCGTCTCGTCGGTGGCACCGTCGGTCAGGCCGAGGTGCCACTCGGCGTACTCGTCCCACGAATGGTTCTTCAGGTACGCGTTCTGCGCCTCGGCGTTGGGCTGCACGTCACCCCAGTCGCTCTTCAACACGTACTGCCGGGCGTCGATCAGGCGCCGCGCCTTGGCCACAGCGGCCTCGTTGAGGTGATACTTCGCCATTCTGCCCGGTTACCCGCCGCGAGCCGGTGGGTAACCGGGCAGCTCGATCTACAGCCGGGCGATCACGACGTCGTCGATCGCGGCCTCCACGAGGCTCGCGGTCGAGGCGTCAGCGGCTTCCACGACGATCCGTACCGTCTGGCCGGCGAAGGCCGAAATGTCCACACTGGACGATGCCCACGCCGCGGCGCGGTTCGACGCGGCTCCGGTGACCGTCAGCACCGTCGTCGACGTCGTGCCGACGACGCGCACCCGCAGGAGGTCGGCGCTCGTCGCGTTGTTCAGGTGCGCCAGGTAGTACTGGAACGTCAGGCGCAGCGTCGCACCCGACGGGAGGGCGATCGTCGGGCTCTGCGCCGTGGTCGTGCCGCCGTCGAGGTCGTTCGCGCCGGCCGAGGCTCCGGCCGCGGCGCCCGTCACCAGGGCATTGACCCCGCTCACCGTGGCGTCGAGCTGCGTGGTGACGCCGCTCGACGACGTACCGGCGGGGTTGCCGCGCTCCCACGCGCCGGTGGTGGCGGTGTCGGTGCCGGCGGGGTTCACGGTCCAGCCGGTGGCCGTCTCGAAGGTGTCCGACCAGAGCGTCGTCCCGGTCGGTGGCACCTCGCTGAGCGTCCACACGGCGTGGGCGATCGCGTCGGCGTTGCGGTCCAGGGCCGTGTCGTTGATGTTCGACGTGGTGTCGCAGGACCGGTGGTAGCAGACGTCGAACGCCTGCCCCGCCGTGCCGCCCCAGCGCGAGGCCTGCGAGCTCGACTTCGTGCCCTCGGCACCGGTGAACGTGCCGCCGGCCGGGATGCCGACCGCGATGAAGGGACCGTAGTCGGAGCGGCCGTCGAAGTCGGTGTCGTCCATCGTGATGCCGTACGACGTGAACTTCGCCCGGATGACCTGTTCGATCTGCGTCGATCCGGCGGGTCCGGGACCCGCGCCGGTGCCGGCCGAGTTGTCGCCGTCGTACACGAAGTAGCCGGCGTTCGGCGAGCCGACCATGTCGAAGTTCAGGTAGCCCTTGATCTTCGTGCGTTCGCTCGACGGCAGGTTGTTGACGTAGAACTGCGACCCGCGCAGACCCAGCTCCTCGGCGCCCCACCAGCCGAACCGCAGATGCTTGCCGGGCTGGTAGCCGGTGGACGCAACGGCTTTCGCCACCTCGAGGATGGCCGCCGAGCCGGATCCGTTGTCGTTGATGCCGGGACCCGCCGTGACGCTGTCGAGGTGCGCACCGGTCATCAGCACCTGGTTCGGGTCGCCGCCGGGCCAGTCGGCGATCAGGTTGTAGCCCGTGGCCCCGTTGTAGGTGAAGGACTGGATGACCGTGCTGTAGCCCACGGCGTCCAACTGGCCCTTGATGTAGTTGACCGACGCGAGGTAACCGGGCCGGCCGTGCGCGCGGTTGCCGCCGTTGGCGGTCGCGATGCTCTGCAACTGCGTGAGGTGCGCTTTGACCGCGGTGAGCGAGATGTCAGGTGGCGCGGCGTATGCCGGGGATGCCGCGACGACGGTGGTCGTCGCGACCGCCAGACCGACGGCGGCCAGGAGTCTGGGAAGCTTCATGGAACCTCCTCAATGCACGGGGTGCGCGTACGGTATCCGCGCGCGCACCCCTTGAGGAAGGTTCCGAGTAGGTCATCCCATCGATATGCGTAATGTGCCGCTGACTTCGAGCCACGCCGACTCGGGTCCGCGCACCAGCCGCAGCACCACGTGCTCGCAGCCGGGGCAGCGCGCCACCAGTCCGGGCGCGTTCGGCCCGCCGTAGACCCGCAGTGCGGCCACCACGTTCCGCTGCCGGCAGTTCGTGCACGGCGCCACCGCGGTGCTCACGTCGACCGCGAAGATCTCGGCCAGCGCGCCCAGCATGTCGTTGCCGTCGAGGTGATCGGCCATCATCCGAACCTTTCGGTCTTGACCCGTCGGGGATCGTGGCCGAGGGCCACCAGCATGTCGGCCACGGTCTCGACGAAACCCGTTGGCCCGCAGACGAAGCAGGTCGGGTTGAGGTCGGGCGGCCAGCCGTGGGTGTTCACGTCGGCGAGGGAGATCCGTCTCCGCACCGGTTCGCGGGTGTACACATAGGACACATCGAGCCCGAAATCGTCGCGGGCGCGCGTGCGCAGCTCGTCTCCGTAGATGGTCTCCTTCGGCGAGCGCGCCGAATAGATCAGGCGGAACGGGGTGCGGCTGCCCGCGGCCTTGCGCGCCCGGACCATCGCCATCAGCGGTACGATCCCCGATCCGCCCGCGACCAGCAGCACCGGTTCGGTCTGCGCCGGTCGCCACACGAACCAGCCGCCGACCGGGCCCCTGATCTCCACCGCGTCGCCCGGCGTGAACGTCTGCGTGAGGTAGTCGCTCACCTCACCGTCGTCGACGTGCTGCACGGTGATCTCGACGCGGTCGCCGTCGGCCGGTGCGGCGAGCGAGTAGCTGCGCTGCGCGCGGTAGCCGTCGGGTGCGGTGAGTCGCACGTCGATGTGCTGGCCCGCGTCGTGGCCGGGCCAGTCGGGAACGTTCAGCACGAGCGTCCGCGCGGTGTCAGTTTCGCGGTGGACCGACACCAGCGTGCCGATCCGCCACGTGATCCTGGCTCTCAATCGCCCTGGTACCTCTGCTCGCGCCACGGGTCGCCGTACTCGTGGTAGCCGACGGTTTCCCAGAAGCCGAGGTCCTCCTCGAACGACAGCCGGATGCCGCGGACCCACTTCGCCGATTTCCAGAAGTACAGATGCGGGACCAGCAGCCGCGCCGGGCCGCCGTGCTCGGGGGCCAGCGGCTCGCCGTCGAACTCCCATGTGATCCACGCGCGGTGCTCGAGCAGGTCGTCGAGCGGGAGGTTCGTGGTGTAGCCGCCGTAGGAGTAGGCCAACGCGTAGTCGGCGGCGGTGTCGATGTCCTCGAAGAACGTGTCGAGCGGGACGCCGCGCCAGGTCGTTCCCAGCTTGGACCATTTGGTGACGCAGTGGATGTCGGTGGTGATCTCCTCGTTGGTGAGGTTCATCAGGTCCGACCACGACCACCGGTGGGCCTGCCCGGCCTCGGTGGTGATCGTGAACTCCCACTCGCTGGTGCTCACGCGGGGCGTGGGCCCCGCGGACAGCACCGGGAAGTCGTGTGTGAGGTACTGGCCCGGAGGGAGTCGGGTGTCGGCCGACCTGCGCCGCCCCGAGAACCCCGGCGAAACGATGTTCACGGTTGTAGTTCCTATCACGCCGGTTGACCTCAACCTCTGTTGAGCTTGCATCGTTTTTGTCGTAGCCGACTGATAGGACGTTGTCATGAGCATGGAGATGGCCGCGTGGAACTCGCTCTACAGCGCGATGACGGCGCAGGAGGAGAAACGTCCGTTCTCCCGCGCCACGCTGAAGCGCATCGCGTCGTTCGCGCGGCCGCACCGGCGTCACCTCGTGCTGTTCCTCCTGCTCAGCGTCGTCGGCGCGCTGCTGGCCGTGGCCACGCCCGTGCTCGCCGGCCGGGTGGTCGACGAGATCGTCGGTGGCGCGTCCAGCGACACCGTCATCCTTCTCGCGTCGGTCATCGCGGTGATCGCGGTCGCCGAGGCCGCCGGCAGCATCGCCACCCGGTGGCTGTCGGCGACCATCGGTGAAGGGCTGATCCTCGACCTGCGCACCACGGTCTTCGACCATGTGCAGCGCATGCCGGTGGCGTTCTTCACACGCACGCGCACGGGTGCGTTGGTCAGCCGGCTCAACAACGACGTGATCGGCGCGCAGCGGGCGTTCAGCGACACGTTGAGCGGCGTCGTCGGCAACCTCGTGATGCTCACGCTCACGCTGGCGGTCATGCTGCGCATCTCGTGGCAGATCACGCTGCTCGCGCTGGTGCTGCTGCCGGTGTTCGTGCTGCCGGCGCGGCGCATGGGGTCGCGGCTGGCCCGGCTCGAGCGCGAGGCGGCCGACCACAACGCCACCATGGGCACGCAGATGACCGAGCGGTTCTCGGCGCCCGGCGCCACGCTGGTCAAGCTGTACGGCCGGCCGGCGCAGGAGTCCGCGGAGTTCGCGGCGCGTGCCCGGCGGGTCCGCGACATCGGGGTGCGCACCGCGATGGTTCAGTGGATCTTCATCACCGCGTTGACCCTGGTGTCGGCGCTGGCGCTCGCGCTCGTCTACGGGCTGGGCGGCTGGTTCGCGCTGCGCGGTCAGCTCGACGCCGGGTCCGTGGTGGCCCTGGCGCTGCTGCTCACCCGGCTGTACGCGCCGCTCACCGCGTTGGCGAGCGCCCGGGTCGAGGTGATGAGCGCGCTGGTCAGCTTCGACCGGGTCTTCGAGATCCTCGACCTCAAGCCGCTCATCGAGGAGCGGCCCGACGCGGGTGCGGTGCCCGACGAGCCCGTGTCGATCGAGTTCGACGACGTCTCCTTCAGCTACCCGGCGGCCGACAAGGTGTCCCTGGCCTCGCTGGAGGAGGTCGCCGTCCTCGACGGGCGGGGCGGCGCTCCGGTGCTGCACGACGTGTCGTTCCGGGTCGACCCGGGTCAGCTGGTGGCGCTGGTCGGCTCGTCCGGCGCGGGCAAGTCGACGATCGCGTCCCTGGTGCCGAGGCTCTACGACGCGGAGGCCGGTGCGGTCCGCCTGGCCGGCGTCGACGTGCGCGATCTCACGGGCGACTCGATCCGCGCCACGCTGGGCATGGTCACCCAGGACGGCCACCTGTTCCACGAGTCGGTGCGCTACAACCTGCTGTTCGCCCGTCCCGACGCCACCGACGACGAGCTGTGGCATGCACTACGCCGGGCGAGGCTCGACACGCTGATCAAGTCCCTCCCCGACGGCCTCGACACCGTGGTGGGCGAACGCGGCTACCGCCTCTCGGGCGGCGAGCGCCAACGCCTGACGATCGCCCGACTGCTGCTGGCCAGGCCGAAGGTCGTAATCCTCGACGAGGCCACCGCCCACCTCGACTCGACCTCCGAGGCGGCTGTCCAGGCAGCCCTGGGCGAAGCCCTGTCGGGACGCACGGCCCTGGTGATCGCCCACCGCCTGTCCACCGTGCGGGCGGCCGACCAGATCCTCGTCATCGAGGACGGCCGCATACTCGAACGCGGCACCCACGCCGACCTCCTGGCGAGGGGCGGTCGGTACGAGGAGCTCTACCGCACCCAGTTCGAACAACCGGTCCCGGTCACCACAACCGCCTGACCCGCCACAACCCCGCCCTGGGGCGGGTGGTCGAACGCGTGACCCCACGCTGCCGGCCTGCCGCCCAGGGGTCGCCGTCACTACAACCTGGCCACGGCCGGATTAGCGCACAGACCGTGACCCACGCAGTTGATCGAGGAAGATCCGGCCGGTTCCAGCCATCCCTTTCTTCCTCGATCATCTCTACCCGCGAACCGTGAGTAAGCGCCCACACCACGCCCCCGTGCTACCGGGCCGCCGACCTCACTACCGCGGCATGTCGGCACTTCCCGCGGCACTTCCCCGGAACTGCGGCCGGCGCCAGAGGCGGCCAACTCGAAGCCCAGGGCCGGGCCGTTGCTCGATTGCGTTGGTCGATTGCGGTTGCTCGGCCGCCAGAGGCATTTCGGAGTCAGGGTCCTTCCGGCTGCTGCTTCGGCGTCTCGGCATCCCCAGGGCCGGCGATCTTGGATACTTCCACACCGCATACGGTGCACAGAAGTCCAAGATCGGAGCTTGTTGGCCGGCCGGTGGGTGGACACAGGGTCACGGGTCCGATTACCGCCAACCGCGTGCCCGGGGATGGGTCGTGGTCTCGCCAACCCGTGACGAATGGCATTCCGCGGCCACGCGATCCGTCATCGGTAACTCGTGGCGCCTCGTCCCATGACGCCCGGATGCACAGGCCCAGGTCGTCGGCGTTCCACGCCCCACGGTCGTTGATCGGTGATCCCGCGCCGTGCCGGGGCCAGCACAATCAGCGCCAGATCGGCTCCGGCTCGGGCGGCGCAGCCTTCGCCTTGCCGTTGGGGCTCGCGGAACCGTTGGGGCTGGCGGGCCCGGTGCGGGTGGTCGTGGCACGCCGAGCCGGACGCCCCCGCGTGGCGCGTGCAGCAACGGCCCGTCCGAGGGCGAACGCGTTCGCGACCGCGGCGGCGTGACGGTCGCACAACTCGATCTCTCGGGTGGCGCCCTCCGGGCCGGTGATCACCCACGTATGGGCGGGCTCCTTCCCGCACCGGTCGCATTCCCGCACTTCAACTACTTTCATGGCCATGATCGCCAGGCTATCCGCTCGGCGGTCGGTTTCACCCGGAGCCTCGATCTTGGGCACCGCAAGCCGTCGAGACGATCTGGTTCGCAAATCGGGCCAATGCACAATACTCGTCACCGGATCGAGGCCAGGTCGTGATGGCCCGATGCCACGGTGTTGAACATGAGCGAGACAGGGTCCTCCGGCGCGCGGCGAAGACCGTGGCTGGCGCATCCGCTCGCGGTCGTGGCCCTGGCGGTGTTCTTCCTCGCTCCGGTCGCCCTGCTCGGGGTCGACGCGGCCAGCGACAAGCGGTACCCCGAGGCGGTCTCGGTGGTGGAGTGGCGGGCCCAGATCGTCGCCGCCGAGAGCGGGTCCGGCGCCGGCCGGGCCCAGTGGCGCATCAGTGCCGACGGCGGCCTCACCTGGCGGCCGACCAGCCGCGACGAGCTCGGACTCACCGAAGACGTCGTCCTGCCCACCCAGGCCTGTGCGCCCGACCAGCCAAGCCACTGCTACCGGATCGTCCCCGGCCACCTGCGCGTCGAGGAGTCACTCAACGGCGGCCACTCCTGGTGGATCGCCTGGTCGGTGCCCGACGACGAGCGGCGCCGTCTCGCCCGCTGCTACGAGAACCTCGGCGAACCGGCCGAGCACCTGGCGTCGCGGGCGCTGGCGGTGGTCGCCGTCGACGGTGGTCACTCGGTGGTCGTCGCCAACGGCCGGGACGGGTACGCGGTGCGCGCCCCCGACGGCACCTGGACCCGCACCGGCTTCGGCACCACCATCGACCCGTCCGGCCGGGCCCGGAGCAAGGTCAGGCCGGCACCGCCGATCGAGGAGCAGTCGGCCCGCGACGCCGCACCGCAGATGGTCGCCGGGCTGCTGGCCGGCCTCGCCGTGATGGCGGTCGCCGGGTCGGCGGCGGCATGGCGGGTCGTCCGATGGTCGGTCGGTGGCGCCGCCGCCCTGCTCGGCATCGGTGGACTGCTCGCCCTCGCCGGCGGCTTCGGCTGGCGGGACACCAACGCCACCCTGCCCGTGCTGGTCCTGGTGCTGGGGCTGGCGGCCGCGCTGGTGGGCGCGTCCGGCGTCCTCACGATCGCGGCCCTGCGGCGGGCGGCCCGCACGGTGCCGGTGGTGTTCGCGGCGGCGATCGGCGTCGCGGTCGCCGGGGCCGACGCGAGCCTGTTCGCGGCGTGGGCCGACGGCGCGGTCGGCTACCGGACCGCCGCGTTCGCCGCCCAGGCGCTCGCCGTGATCGGCCTGGTCGCGGCGGTCGCGCTGGTCACCCACCGGCGCCCGCTCGCGGAGACCCGCACAGCCCGCGACCAGGCTCCCGACACAGCCCGCGACACAGCCCGCGACACAGCCCGCGACGAGGCCGGCGGCGCGGAGCCCTACGCCGACCGGTAGGCCGCGCCCGCCTCCGTCGGGGTGCCGTTGTCCCGGTACAGCCCCGTGCCGGCGCCCCGCGTCGACGGCAGCGCGAACCACGCGTACCGCTCCACGAACGACAGGTTGCCCAGCATCGCCGTCGAGGCGCGGACGAACGCGGCCTGCTCCGCCCCGCTGGGGAACTTCGGGCTGCCGGAGAAGTTGATCAGGGAGTACTCGGTGAGCCAGATCGGCAGCCGGTACCGCTGGTACACCGCCTGCAGGTAGCCGCGCAAATGGCCGGTCGCCGCGTCGGCCCGGAAGTCGCTGCCGTACCAGTGCAGGGCGATGAAGTCGACGCGGTAGCCGCGCGCACGCGCACCGGACATGAACCGGTCGAGCCAGCCCCCGGCCTTGTCGCCGCCGAAGGCGACCACGGGGCTACCCAGCCGCATGCCGGTGTCCTCCAGGCGCGGCCACAGGTCGAGGGCCTGCTCGACCGACATGTTGGCCTGCTCGCCGAGGTCGGGCTCGTTGAAGCCGAGAAGCACGTTGCCGTCCTGTCGGGCCTGGGCCAGGTTGCCGTCGGTCACCGACGACGCGCCCCAGATCATCGGGACGAACTCGACGGTCGCCGGGCCGGGCGTGCTCTCGCGCCGCGGCGACCAGTTGTAGTACCAGGACGCCCGCACGTCGGCGAGGGCGGCGCGGTTGCCGCTCCACTCGTACGTGCTCACGCCCTTCTTGCCGCCCATCCGGCTGCCGCGCGGCGAACTGGACGGGGAGCCGGCCGAAGCCGGCGCGCTCGCACCGACGGACACCGACGGGCTGGCCGACACCGCACCGAGCCCGGCGACCGCCGGTGGTGCACCGGGCGCCTCGGCCGGCGCCGCGCCGGAGCCGACCTCGGCGGTGCGGGCCGGCTCACCGGCGCGTGAGCGCACCGCGAGAACGGCCGAGACGGCACCCAGGAGAAGGACCAGGGCCAGCAGGACGGTGCGGCGGCGGGCCCACGAGTTGGCGGCTGTTGGCATCGATCACACACTGTGCCAATTGATCAGCCGGAACGCCAGGTGCCTAAAGCTGAACCTCACCCGAGACACAGGTGACCGTGCCGCCGCCGACCCAGATGGTGCCGTCGTCGTCGCGGCTGATGTGGGCCCGGCCGGCCCGGCCGAGCACCGTCCCCTGGCTCGCCACGTACGGGGCCGACACGCGTCCGTCGCCCAGCATCCACTGGGCCACCGACGCGTTCAGGCTGCCGGTCACCGGGTCCTCCCGCATCTCGGCGCCGACCGGGAAGAACGCCCGCACCTCGTACGCCGACGGCGACCCGGGCGGGTACGGGCCGACCAGCCCGATGTCCTGGTCGATGAACGAGGGCCGCACGGCGAGCACCTCCTCGGCGCTACCCAGCTGGACGGCGAGCCACCCCGGCCCGTTGTCGACCCACGCCGAGTCGACCACCGCTGACGGCGAAACGCCCAGCGCGGCGACCACGTCGGCCAGCAGCTCATCCGACACCGGCCCCGACCGCACCAGCGGCGGAGCCGCGAACGCGAGCACCTCGCCCCGCCGGATCTTCACCAGGCCGGCGCCGCACTGCTGCACCACCTGCTCACCGGCCGGAGTGCCGCCGCGGGCCAGCCACGCGTGGCAGGAGCCGAGCGTCGGATGCCCGGCGAACGGCAGTTCGGCCGCCGGCGTGAAGATCCGCAGGAGGTAGTCGGCGCCGGGCTCGGTGGGCGGCAGCAGGAACGTCGTCTCGGAGAGGTTCGTCCACTGCGCGACGCGCTGCATGTCGTCGGTCGACAGGCCGGTGGCGTCGTGGACCACGGCAACCGGGTTGCCCCGGTACGGCGTGTCGGTGAAGACGTCTACGAACGTGATCGGTCGCGGCACGCGGAGAAGTCTGACACGGCCGGAGCGGGCCCGAGCCCGCGCGAAGGCCACCGGGCGCGAACTGGCTCACCGGTGCAGCGCGGCACCCTTCAGAACCTTGTCGACGGCGTTGCGTTGCCCGTGCACGGCCAGCCCGACGAGGTCGAGCTTGTCGCGCGGCACCGCCCGCACCGCCGCCCGGTTGTCGACGTCGTTGCCGGTCGCGAACAGCTCCGACGTGAAGATCGACATCATCATTCCCCGGCCCAGGGCCCGCTGGTGGGCCAGGGTCAGCACCTCCGGGGACCCTTCGAAGACCAGCACCGGCTGCCCGAACATCGGCAGGTAGCGGGTGTCGTCGGCGTCGAGGTAGGGCTCGCCGAGGAGCGACGGCGAGGCGATGCCGCTCACCAGGAAGGCGGTCACGTTCAGCCGCTGCCAGGTGGCCAGGTCGTCCCGGAGCAGCACGGCGATCTTGGTATCGAAGCGCGTCACGGAAAAGAGCGTGCTCCCGCCGGTCCACGATGGTCTTGTACGTTCTGAGCGTGAGCCCCGTGACGGCCTGGCGCCCAGCGGTGGCCGGGATCAGCGAGGTGCTGCACGCCCGGTACGTCGACCACGCGTACCCCATGCACACGCACGACGCGTGGGCCCTCCTGATCGTCGACGACGGCGCTATCAGGTATGACCTGGACAAATCGGGTAACCACCACGGCGCGGTCGAGACCGCCGTGACGCTGCTGCCACCCGGCGTGGCGCACGACGGTCGGTCGGCCACCCCGCACGGGTTCCGCAAGCGGGTGCTGTACCTGGAGCCGTCGGTGCTCGACCCGGCCCTGGCCGGAGCGGCCGTCGACACGCCCACGCTGCGCGACGGGACGCTGCGTACCCGCGTGTCGGCGCTGCACGCGGCGCTGGCGCACCCCGCCGACACGTTCGAGGCCGAGAGCCGGTTGGCGTTCGTCGGCGAGCGGCTGCGGTCGCACCTTCGGCGGGCGCCCGCCGGGGTCGAGGCCGCCCGCGGCCTGGCCGCCGCGTTCCGTGACCTGTTGGACGAGCGAACGGTGACCGGCGTGAGCCTGGCCGAAGCCGCCACCGTGCTGCACGCCCACCCGACGCACCTGGTCCGCGCGTTCCGCCGGGCGTACGGCCTGCCCCCGCACGCGTACCTGACCGGCCGCCGCGTCGAGCGTGCCCGCGCCCTGCTGCTCGCCGGCATGCGCCCGGCCGAGGCCGCCACGGCTGTGGGCTTCTACGACCAGTCACACCTGACCCGGCACTTCCGCCGTTTCCTGGCGACCCCGCCGGCAGCCTACGGCCGCTCCGCGGCCGCCGCGCCGTTGTCGAGGATGCACGCCGATCTTGCAGTTGTGGCCGCCTCTATTTGCGGAAATGTCATGTTTTGAGGGCGGCCACAAGTGCAAGATCGGGACACGGCATCTCTGGGACCCGACAGAGCACCACTAGCGTCCCGAGTCGTTGATTCGTACGCAGTCATGGGTGTCACCGTGCGTTAGGGCGCTCTGC
>NZ_BOPH01000011.1 GCF_016863655.1 Virgisporangium ochraceum | reverse complement strand
CGCGGGTCGCGGTCGCTCCACCGCCCATGGTCGCTCCGCCGTCCACGGTCGCTCCACCGCCGATGGCCGCTCCGCGGCCGGCCCCACCCGCGTCGGCATACACGACGCTCTATCCAGTGCGCCGGCCCGCCCGAAATCCGCACTGGATAGAGCGTCGTTTATGAAAGACCGCGGGCGGCACCGAACGCCGCCGCCACCCGGGCGCGCAGGTCGGCCACGGGCGGTGGGACGTCGCCGCCGCGGATGAGGTCGTCGGCGACGATGCCGTCGAGCAGGGCCACCAGTAGCCGGGCCCGGCCCGCGTCGCCGATGGTCGCCGTGGCGCCGGCCACGAAATCGCCCGCCAACCGTTCCGCCTCGTCGCCCAGGTCGCGCCGCGCCTCCGCGTCCAACATGAGCACGAGCCTCGCCCGGCTGCGCACCCGGCCGGGGCCGAGCCACCGCCCCAGCACCTGCACGGCCGCCTCAACGCGGTCGGCCGGCACGTGGTCGGCCGGCGCGTCGACCATGTCGGCGCGGTCCAGGTGGGCGATGCGGTTCAGCGCCGCGGCGAGCAGCGACCGTCGGGTCCGGTGGTGGTAGCTGCACGTCCCCTGTGGCAGTCCGGCCCGGGTGTCCACCGCCCGGTGGGTGAGCGCGCGTAGGCCGTCGCGGCCCAGGACGTCGATGGCCGCGTCGGCGATCAGCGCCTTGCGATCCGCGTCACCGTTCTTCACATGACCATGCTACAGGTGTAGCGTTTTGCGGAGAGAGCACTACAGATGTAGCGGAGGGACAACGGGCATGCACGCGGTCGTCGTAGGAGGAGGCATCGCCGGGTTGGCGACGGCGGTCGGGCTCGGCCGGGCCGGGTGGCGGGTCACGGTGCTGGAGCGGCAGCCGGAGCTGTCGGCCGCCGGCGCCGGCATCCTGCTCTGGCCGAACGCCCTGTACGCGCTCGACGCGCTCGGGCTGGGCGAACAGACGGTCCGGGCGGGCGTCGAGAACCGCGGCGACGGCGGCGTCCGGGCTCCCGACGGGTCCTGGCTCTCCCGCATCAACGGCGCCGACCTGGAGCGACGCCTCGGCCGCGCCGCCGTGACGATCCACCGCGCCGAGCTGCACCGGATCCTCGTCGCGGGCCTGGCCGACGGCACCGAGGTGCGCACGAACGCCGAGGTCACCGCGGTTCCCGACGAGGGCGACCTGGTCGTGGTCGCCGACGGCATCCACAGCGCGCTGCGCCGGCAGCTGGCGCCGGAGAGCCGGATCAGGGACAGCGGCCAGGTCGCCTGGCGCGCGGTCACCCCGGGGGAGTTCGACCTCAGCGCCGGCGGCGGCGAGACCGCCGGCCGCGGCTGGCGGTTCGGGCTCGCGTCGGTCGGCCCGAGAGGCGTCTACTGGTACGCCGCCGGTCCCGGGCCGCTGCGCACCACGTCGCCCGCGGACCAGCTCGCGGAGCTCCGCCGGCTCTTCGCGGGCTGGCACGACCCGATCCCGGCGCTGCTCGCCGCCGCCCGGCCGGAGCAGCTTCTGCACCACCAGCTGGCCGACCTCGATCCGGTGCCGCCGATGCGCTACGGCATCCGGATCGCGCTGATGGGCGACGCCGCGCACGCGATGACCCCGAACCTCGGGCAGGGCGCCGCGCAGGCGCTGGAGGACGCGGTCACGCTGATCGCGGACGTCGCTGGGGGCGACCTCGCGGGTGGGCTGGCCCGCTACGACGCGGCGCGGCGTCCGCGGGGCGCGCGCTACGTGCGCGACTCGCGCCGCGCCGGTCAGGTCTTCGGTGCGACGGGACGCGCGGCGTGCGCGCTGCGTGATCTGGTGCTCCGCGCGACGCCGGGCCGGGTCGCGCTGGCACAGGCCGCGAAGACGGCCGGCTGGCGGGCGCCCGCTCTACCTGTGGCGCAGCGCCCAGAGCGCGGCCTCGGTGCGTGAGGTCGACCGGGTCTTCCGCAGCAGGTTCGACACGTGCACGGTCACCGTGCGGATCGAGATGCCGAGCGAGCGGGCCACCTGCTTGTTCGACATCCCGGCCGCGAGGCACGAGAGCACCTCGAGCTCGCGGGCGGTCAGCTCGGGCAGGGCGCTGGTCACGGTCTCCGCGGCGGCGCCGCCGGCGGCCAGCCACTCCAGCAGCCTGTACGGGTTGCCGTCGCTGTGCCGCATCCCGGCGGCGACCACCTCGGGGGCGATCGGCCGGCCGACCCGGTCGGCCAGGATCGCCGCCACCTCGTCGGGTCCGAGCGGCCCGAGGTGCTGCCGCACCGCGCCGGGGGTGCCGGCCAGCCGCGCGATGGTGCGGGCGACCACGTCGGGCGAGACCGCCGCGTCCGGCGGCTGGCTGGTCACCACGATCAGGGCGTGAAGATCGGGGACCACGGCCAGCTCGCCGATCAGGTTGAGGCTGGCCGGGTCGAGCGCGTGCAGGTCCTCGACGACGAGCACACCCGGCCCGGCGCCGACCAGTGCCCGCACCACGGTGACCGCCAGCCGCAGCAGGGCGCCCGGCGCGTACCGCTCCCGGGGGGCGTCGGGGTGCTGGGCCAGCCACGCCAGGGCGTCACCCGGAACGGGTAAATCGTCGTTGTCGCGTCCGGTCAGAATGGCGGCCAGCCAGTCGTACGGCGACGGCGTGTGCACCCGGGCGGTACCGCTGAGAACCACCGAGGGTGGTGGGGTCAGCGCGTCGAGCGCAGCGGCCACCAGCGCGCTCTTTCCGACCCCGGGCGCGCCGGTGATCACCACGTTCCTCGGCCGGTCGGACGACCAGGCATCGACCAGCTCGCCCAGCTGGGCGGCCCGTCCGACGATGGTCCCCGGCCTCATGCGTTCACGATACGTAGTAGTTCGTAGAGACAACCGGGGCCGCTGTTTGGCAGGCTGTCGCACATGGGCGTCATCCTGCACGCGGCCGCGGTCACCGACCTTGGGCTGGTCCGTTCGAACAACGAGGATTCATTTCACGTCGGGCCACGCGTGATAGCGATCGCCGACGGCATGGGTGGGCTGCCCGCGGGCGAGCTCGCCAGCGACGTCGTGATCAAGGCGTTGGCCAAGCTCGACCGCAAACCGGCCGACGTCGACCCCCTCGACCAGCTCACCGAGGCGGTCAAGGAGGGCAACAACAAGGTCGCCGAGATGGTCGACGACCACCCCGAGCGCGAGGGCATGGGCACCACGGTCACGGCGCTGATGCTCGTCGACGACAAGCTCGGGCTGGTGCACGTCGGCGACTCGAGGTGCTACCTGCTGCACGACAACACCCTCGAACAGGTGACCCGCGACGACACGCTGGTGCAGTCGCTGGTCGACCGGGGCGCGCTCACCCCGCAGCAGGCCCGTACGCACCCGCAGCGGTCGCTGGTGACCCAGGCCGTGCAGGGCCGCCCGATGACGATCTCCGGCGGCACGCTCGACGCCCGCGACGGCGACCGGTTCATGCTGTGCAGCGACGGCCTCTCCGACGTCGTCACCGATGAGGCGATCGCGCTCGCGATGGCGTCGTACCCGGAGCCGCAGGAGTGCGCCGAGCAGCTGGTGAAGCTGGCCGTGCAGGCCGGTGGACCCGACAACATCACTGTGATCGTCGCCGATGTGACCTCCGGTCACCGGAATGGGCCTCCGGGGCGCTAGCTTTACGGCATGGGTCTGTCGCAACGCCTCAAGCTCCGCATGCGCCGCTTCCTGCAGCGGCCGGGTACCACCGTCGACCTGGCGCCGCTGGAGAAGCACCTGCCCAGGATCGACGCGCTTGAGGAGGAGCTCGAGGCGCTCACCGACGAGGAGCTCACCGAGCGGGCCGGCGAGGCCGAGGGCTACGTCGAGATCTGCGCGGTCGGCCGGGAGGCGGCACGTCGGGCGCTCGACCAGCGTCCGTACGACGTCCAGCTGGTCGGCGCGATGGCGATGCTCGACGGGCGGGTGGCCGAGATGGCCACCGGTGAGGGCAAGACCCTGGCGGCGACGATCGCGGCGTACGGACACGTGCGGGCCGGCCACGGCCCCGTGCACGTGATCACGGTCAACGACTACCTGGCCCGCCGCGACGCCCAGTGGATGGAGCCGGTCTACACGCTGCTCGGCCTCACTGTCGGGTGGGTCAACGAGAGCTCCAGCCACGACGAGCGCACCGAGGCCTACGGCTGCGACGTCACCTACGTGTCGGTCAGCGAGGGCGGCTTCGACTTCCTGCGCGACCAGCTGGTCACCGACATCGACGAGCGGGTGCAGCGGCCGCTGGCCACAGCGATCGTCGACGAGGCCGACTCGATCCTCATCGACGAGGCCCGCGTGCCGATGGTGCTCGCCGGCGGCGTGGCACAGGCGCGGAACACGAAGCACGCGGCCGCGGCGAAGCTGGTCCAGATGCTGCGGCCCGGCCGCGACTACGAGATCGCCGACGACAACCGCAGCGTCGCGCTCACCGACACGGGCCTCGCCCGCATCGAGAAGAAGCTCGGCGGGGTCGACCTGTACGACGGCGCCAACGCCGAGCAGCTCTCGCTGATCAACGTGTCGCTGCACGCCAACGTGCTGCTCAAGCGCGACGTCGACTACATCGTGCGCGGCGACAAGGTCGAGCTGGTCGACGAGATGCGCGGCCGGGTGGCGCAGCGGCGCCGCTGGCCCGACGGCCTGCAGGCGGCGGTCGAGGCCAAGGAGGGCATCACCGCCACCGCCGAGGGCGAGATCCTGAACACGATCACGGTGCAGGGCTACATCGCGCTCTACAGCACCGTGTGCGGCATGACCGCCACCGCGGTGATCGTCGGCGACCAGCTGCGCGAGTTCTTCAAGCTCGAGGTCGCGATGATCCCGCCGAACACGCCGTGCATCCGCGACGACGAGGCCGACCGCATCTTCGCGGCGCAGGCCGAGCGCGACGAGGCGCTGGTCGCCGAGATCAAGGCCTGCCACGAGGCGGGCCGGCCGGTGCTGGTCGGCACGCTCGACGTCAAGCAGTCCGAGGAGCTGGCCGAACTGCTGCGGGCGGAGGGCATCACGGCCAACGTCCTCAACGCGAAGAACGACGACGAGGAGGCGGCGATCATCGCCGAGGCGGGGGCGCTGCGCGCGGTGACCGTTTCGACGCAGATGGCCGGTCGCGGCGTCGACATCCGCCTGGGCGGCAGCAAGCAGGTCGACTACGACGCGGTCGCCGAGCTGGGCGGCCTGTACGTGCTCGGCGCCGGTCGCCACGACAGCCGCCGCGTCGACAACCAGCTCCGGGGCCGGTCGGGCCGGCAGGGTGACCCCGGTGGCTCGGTCTTCTTCGTGAGCCTCGAAGACGACCTGATCGTCCGGCACGCTCCCGAGGCGATCCCGTCGATGCCGCGGATGAGCATGGACGGCCTCGTCGAGGACGAGCAGGTCGACTTCGCCGTCGAGCACGCCCAGCGGGTCGCCGAGGGCGTGGCGCACGAGATCCACCGCAACACGTGGCGGTACAGCGTCGTCATCGAGCAGCAGCGCCAGCAGATCGCCGAGCTGCGCGAGCGCCTGCTCACCACTGAAGACGCCGCCGACCTGCTCATGGACCAGTGCGTGAAGGCCGACGACATCGAGCGTGACGTGCTCGTGCAGGCCGGCCGGGCGATCGCGTTGTACCACCTCGACCGCGCCTGGACCGACCACCTGGCCGAGCTGGCCGACGTGCGTGAGGGCGTGCACCTGCGGGCCCTGGGCCGCCTCGACCCGCTCGACGAGTTCCACCGGGCCGCGGTGCCCCTGTTCAACGAGCTGATCCCGGCCGTGGAGCAGAAGACGATCGAGACCTTCGAGGAGGCCGAGATCGACGACGACGGCTGGCACCCGGAGGAAGGCGAGATCGTCCGTCCGAGCGCCACCTGGACGTATCTGGTGCACGAGAACCCGTTCGGCTCGGAGCTCGACCGCCTCATCGCGGCTGTCGGCCGGCGCCTCTCGTCCTCGCGCTGAGTAGCGTTTGTTAGGCACTCAGTCGAACATCTATACCGATTTGCGACCAGATCTAACCGCGTCAGAGATTTCGCTGGCGTTAACTGGACTACATAAGGTAATCCTTGTTGTGTGATACACCACAGTCACGGGGGTCGCACCATGATCGGCGCTGTTGATGATCTGGTGGTCGAAGCGCTGTTCGTCTCGCACCTGCAGCCGTCGCAGACGCACACGGCCGATGCGATCGAGGCAGCGGTCACCCAGATGATCCTCCGGTTCGGCAGTGACGGCTGTGCCGCCGCGGTGGCCACCGAGTTCGGCGACCACCCGGAAACCGCCGTGCCGCGCATGTGCTGGGTCCGCCGCACGCTCGCGGCTATCGCCGCGCTCCCGGAGACCTCAGCCACAGTCCGGAGCTAGATCGGCGGGCCTTAGCCACGCGCGCCGCCAGGTTAGGCCGTCAAGGCCTAACCTCCGTTTTCCAGTACCGCCGACATCTCGTCGGCGGGTAGTGGCATCGACAGGTGCCAGCCCTGCACCACGTCGCAGTTCATGCCCTTGAGCTGCGAGAGCTGGTCGGGGGTCTCGACACCCTCGGCGGTCACCGCCAGATCGAGCACGTGGGCGAGCTCGATCAGCGTCTTGACGATGTGGGTGTCGACCGGCCGCCCCAGCCCGTCGGTGAACTGGCGGGCCAGCTTCAGCCCGGCCACCGGCAGCGTGCGCAGGTAGGCGAGGTTCGAGTAGCCGGTACCGAAGTCGTCGATCGCGATGCGGATCCCGGCGGCGGCCAGCGCCCGCAGGGCCTCCACCGGCTCGCCGGCACTCGACAGCATCGCGCTCTCGGTCAGCTCCAGTTGCAGCAGCGTCGGGGGCAGGCCGCTCTCGTCGAGGATCGACAGCACGTCGCCGACCAGCGCCGGATCGTACGTCTGCGCGGTGGCGACGTTGACGCTGACGTAGAACGACCGCTCCGGGAACCGCCGCCACCACCTGGCGCCCTGCCGGCACGCCTCGCGGAGCACCCAGGTGCCGATCGCGCTGATGATGCCCGTCTCCTCGGCCAGGTCGATGAAGGAGTCGGGCGAGAGCGTGCCGCGATCGGGGTGGTCCCAGCGCAGCAGCGCCTCCACACCGCAGGCCCGGCCGCTCGACAGCGACACCAGCGGCTGGTAGAGCAGGCTGAACTCGCCCCGCTGCACGGCGTCGGGCAGCGCCTCCACCAGCGCGTACCGGGCCACCTGCGCGGCGTTCAGGTCGGCGTCGTAGCAGGCCCAGCGGCCGCGGCCCGCGGCCTTGGCCCGGTACAGCGTCAGGTCGGCGGCCTTGAGGATCTCGGCGGGACCGGTGGCCGAGACCGGCTGCACCACGATGCCGATGCTCGCCGAGACCCGCATGCCGTGCGGGCCGGAGCGCACCGGCAGGTCGAGGCTGTACAGCACCTGGTCGGCCAGCGCGGTCAGCTCGTCGAGGTTGGCCTTCTCGGCGAGGATCACGAACTCGTCGCCGCCCATGCGGGCGACCTGGTACCCCCGGGTCGACGCGGTGCGCTGCAACCGGCGGGCCACCGCCACCAGGAGCTTGTCGCCCACGTCGTGGCCGAGGCTGTCGTTGATGCGCTTGAACCCGTCGAGGTCGAGGTAGCACAGGCCGACCTGGGCCGTCGGGTCCGGGTTGGCGAACGCCTCGGCGAGCCGCTCGGCGAAGTAGGTGCGGTTGGGCAGGCCGGTGAGCGGGTCGTGCAGCGCCTGGTGACGCAGCCGCTCCTCCAGTTGGTGCCGGTCGGTGATGTCCTCGACCATCGCCACCGTGTTGGTGGGGGTGCCGTCGGAGTCGCGCAGCAGCGTGATCGTCAGGTCGGTCCAGACGACGGTGCCGTCCTTGCGGAAGTAGGCCTTCTCCATCCGGAGGTGGTCGCGGTCGCCGCGGACGAGCTCGGCGTACAGGTCGCGGTCGCTCTGCAGGTCGTCGGGGTGCAGGAAGTCGGGCCCCTCCAGCCGGTACAGCTCCTCGAGCGGGTAGCCGAGCAGGCGGGCCATCGCGGCGTTGGCCTGGATGATCCGACCGTCGAGGTCGCCGATGCAGATCGCCATCGCCGCACCCTCGAACAGCGCCCGGAACCGCGACTCGCTGGTCCAGAGCTGGTGCTCGACCTGGGCGTGCGCGGCGGTGATCGCGCGGGCCAGGCCCTCCTGCTCCACCAGTGTGCGCTGGCGCAGCGCCGCCGCGTAGCCGCCGGCCAACCGGGCGTGCAGGTCGGCGATGCGCTGTGCCCGCTTCTCGACCGAGGCGGCCCGCGGCGGGTTGCGCAGCACCCCGAGCGACGCGGTGAGCACCCCTGTGTCGGTGAGCCCGGCTTCGGCCAGCGCGGCACCGACCCGCGCGGCGGGCTCCGGGTCGAACGGGTCGGCGTGCAGCGCCCGCACGAACTCCGCCGCCAGGTCGCGGAGCAGCGCGTACAGGCCGTCGGGACCCATCGGCACGAACCCGATCCGCCGGATCGCCTTGACCCAGCGCGCGGCCAGCTTCGCGACGGCCGGTTCGAGCGGATCGGCGGAGACCGGCCCGGACCCGTTGACCCGGTTCACCCCGTTGACGGCACCGGGTACGGACACCGGACCGTCCGGATCGACCGGATCGACCGGCCCGGCCGGCCTGGGGACGGCACCATGGGCCGGCACGGCTCCCGCCGGCTTGCGTCGCTGCGCCTTCGTCACGTGTCGGTTCGCCCTACCCGGCCGCTAACCCTTGCGCCCGACACCGGCATAGCCGGCGAGCCGTTCGGGATGGGGATCGGGTTCGTCGTCGGGGTCGGGCCGCCACTGGCCGATGTACACGAGCCCGGGCTCGACCAGCTCGAACGACCCGAAGTACGCCGTGATCTCGGCGTGCGGACGCAGCGTGAGCTCGGTGGCCGTGCGGCCGCTCAGCCGCTGCGCCTCCAGCACCTCGGGCGGCTGACCGTCGAGCGTGGCGTGCGAGATCAACAGGTAGCTGCCCGGCACCAGGGCGTCGCGGAGCTGCGACACGATCGCGCCCGGACCGTCGGCGTCGGGGATGAAGTGCAGCACGCCGGCGAGCATGACGGCGAGCGGCCGGGACAGGTCGACCAGCCCGGTCGCCTCCGCCTCGGCCAGGATCTTGCGCGGGTCACGCAGGTCGAAGCAGAGCGCGGTCGCGTTCGGGTTGTCACGGAGCAGCTGCATGCTCTGCGCGACGGCCACCGGGTCGAGGTCGACGTAGACGACCCGGGTGTCGGGCGCCAGCCCGGCCGCGATCTCGTGCACGTTGCCGACCGTCGGTATGCCCGACCCGATGTCGAGGAACTGCCGGATACCGGCCCCGACCAGCATCGTCACCGCCCGGCGGAGGAAGTGCCGGTTCGCCCGTGCCGTGGCGGCCACGTTCGGGGTCATGCGGGTGATGTGGTCGGCCAGCTGCCGGTCGCTCTCGAAGTTGTGGGCACCCCCGAGGAAGTAGTCGTAGATCCGGGCCGCACTCGGACGCGTGACATCGAGGCCGGCCGGAGCCCACTCGGGTAGCTGTGTCACGGCTCCTCCACGACCGAACGGGGACGGACGTCCGCGGCAGTTTATCCCTATCCCTCGATCGGCGGGGAGGTCGCGACCGCCCGTGCCTGCACCCTCACCCCGATCAGGGCACCACCGGCCAGCATCAGGCCACCCATCGCGAGCGCGGTGGCCGCGAACGCCGCACCCGACGCGGCCGGCGTGAAGCCCTCGGCAAGCCCCAACATCAATGTCCCGAACGTTGCCACACCGACCACCTGGGCCAGCTGGACGACCGTGGCGAGCACCCCGCTCGCGTCGGCCGCGTCGGCGAGCGGCACCCCGGCCAGGGCCCGCGTCATCAGGGGGCTGAAGCCGGCACCCATCCCGCCGCCGAAGAGCACGAGACCCACGAAGAGCGCCGCTCCGCCGGTCCCGCCGCCGCGCAGCGCGAGAGCGAGCACGACGAGCCCGGACGCCGAGACGGCCAGGCCCACGCCGATCATCGTGCGGTGCCACCGGGCCGGCACCCGCCGCCAGTTCAGGCTCGCGACGGCGAACGCGACAGCGCCGGGCGCGAACGTGAGCCCCGCCCGCAGCGGGCTGAAGCCCAGGCCACGCTGCAGGTGCATGGCCGCGACGAACAGGTACCCGCCGTACGCGGCCATCATCGCGCCGAGGGTGGCGGTGGCCCGCACCAGCCCGGGGACGCGCAGCAGCCGCGCCGGCACCAGCGGGTGACCGACCGCCCGGTTCTCCACGGCGACGAACGCCGCGAACAGGCCGACGCTGGCGATCAGCCCCAGCCAGCACCACAGCGGCCAGCCCTGCTCCTGGCCGAGCACCAGCGGCACGACGAAGGTCAGCACCGCGCCCGCCAACGTCACCAGGCCCAGGGGGTCGAGACCGCGCGCGACCCGGTGATCGTCGCGGGGCAGCCAGCGTGCGCCCGCCACCAGCAGCACGACCCCGATCGGCACGTTGACCAGGAACACCGGCCGCCACCCGGACCCCAGCGAGACGAGCACGCCGCCGGCGATCTGGCCGGCGACCGCCGCCCCGGCGATCACCGTCGCGTAGACGCTGAGCGCGCGGGCCCGGCCGGCGCCCTCGAACGAGCGCTGGATGAGGCTGAGCACCTGCGGCACCATCAGCGCCGCACCCGCGCCCTGCAGCAGCCGGAACCCGATGAGCGCGCCGGTGGTCGGCGCCAGCCCGCAGGCCAGCGACGCGACGGTGAACAGGCCGAGGCCGGCGAGGAACAGCCGACGGTGGCCGCCGAGGTCACCGAGCCGGGCGCCGGTGACCATCAGCACCGCGTACGCGATCGTGTACCCGCCGACGACCAGTTGCATCGCCGCGCCCGACGCGCCCAGGTCGTCCTGGATCGTGGTGATCGCGACGTTGACGATCGTGACGTCGAGGATCGCCATGAACTGCCCGGCGAGCACGATGACGAGAAGTCCCATGCCGCCACTGTCCGGCCGGGCCGGTACCGGTAACAGATGCCCGCTTATCCGGGTACCGCTGGCACCTGGCAACGGCGGCCACGACACGCGACGATGAGGCGGTGACCACGCTCCTTCCTCCGGGGCGGCGACGCGAGGAGCTGGCGGCGTTCCTCCGCTCGCGACGGGCCCGCATCCGCCCCGAAGACGTGGGCCTTCCACCCGGCCCGCGCCGCCGCACCCCCGGCCTGCGGCGCGAGGAGGTCGCCCAGCTCGCCGGCGTGGGCATCACCTGGTACACGTGGCTCGAGCAGGGCCGGCCGATCAACGCCAGCGTGCAGGTGCTCGACGCGATCGCCCGCACCCTGAAGCTCGACAGCACCGAGTGCGAACACCTCTACCGGCTCGCCGACCTGCCCTGGGTGGCCGGACCGGTGAGCGGCCACGCCGTCGAGCCGGAGATCCAGCCGGTGCTCGACGCGTTGAACCCGCTGCCCGCGGCCGTCTACAGCAGCCGGTACGACCTGCTCGCCCACAACCGGGCGTACGGGGTGCTGTTCCCGGGGCTGGCCAGCGCGCACGGCCTGGAACGCAACGTGCTGTGGCACCTGTTCACCTGCACCAGTTGCTGCACCCCGTTCCTCAACCGCGACGAGGAGCTCCCGGTGATGGTCGCGAACGTGCGCACCGCGTTCGCCCGGCACCTCGGCGACCCGGTGTGGTCCGACTTCGTGCGCCGGCTGAGCGCGTTGAGCCCCACGTTCGCGTCGCTGTGGGCGGCGCACAACGTGGCGATCCCGAGCACGCGGGTGAAGATCTTCCGCCACGCGGTCGTCGGCGAGGTACGCCTGTCGACCTCGACGTTCACGCCGACGACCAGCCCGGAGACGCGGGTGGTGGTCTACTCGCCCCGCGACGAGACCACCCGCGCCCGGCTCGAACGCCTCTGAGTGGCCGCTCTAGGTGGGTCGCGGAGCGCCGACCACGCTGTTCGGGATCGCGTCGTAGAGGGCCTTCGACAGCGGCGTGAGCAGTTCGACCAGCCGGTCCTGCTGCCGCCCGTCGAGCCGCTCCCAGGGTGCGGCCGAGAGCCGGTCGGTCTGCTCCTCGACCTGCTTGTGCTCCTGCCGGCCCAGGTCGGTGATGGCGCCGTCGGCGTCGAGCCAGCCGCGCCCGGCCAGCCGGGCCTTCGCGGCCGCCCACTCCTCGTCGGTCCAGCCGCGGGTGGCCTGCAGGTCACCGACGGTGCCGTTGCGGGCCTCCCGCCAGACCAGCGCCTCGCAGCCGTCGACGTCGGCGGCGACCAGGGACGCCCAGTGCCCGTCGCCCCGGTGTTCGCGCAGCACGGTGGCGGCGTGCCACAGGCGCGCGAGGTCACCGTCCGGAACGGGCAGGGCCGCGTTGGCGGCGGACAGCGGGCGGCCGACGGTCCGCACCCCGCCGGCGGCCGTGGCGACCAGGTCGGCGGCCTCCGCGATCGTCTCGTCGGCGACGCCGAGCGCGGCGGCCGTCGCGGAGAGCGCCTCGACGGCCCCGGCCAGGCGCGCGTCCAGCGCGGCGGACGGCTCGGCGCGCGTCCACACGTCGGGCAGCGCGCGGTTCACCATCTGCGGCGCGAACACGTAGAAGATCGCGATGACGGGCGCGGCACCGACCGGACCGAGCGGAGCCGCCCGGCCGCCGAAGTAGCCGCGCCAGAACCCGCGCAGCCCGGCCGCCTCGAAGGCGGCGCGCGCCTGCGGCGAGAAGTAGGTGACGTCGTGCACGGGCTCGACCAGGGCCCAGAGGCGGCGGCTCATCTCGACTCTCCCACGTTGGTGTCCAGCCACTCGGCCAGGTGATCGGTGGCGTGCAGGAACGCGACCACGCGGTCCTTGGCCTTCGCCGTGCCCAGCCAGGCGGCCGGCGGCCACTCCTGCCAGGCCACCAGGCCCTTGTTGCGGAGCAGGTCGACCCGCGGGTGGTCCTTCGGGTAGCCGCGCGGGGCGGTCTTCAGCTGCTCGTGCCCGGTGATGCTGATCTTCTTCTTCGCCGCCGCCGCGATGATCGCTTCCAGGTCCTTGCCGGTGCGGTCCTCGGCGACCGCCGCCCGGTAGCGGGCGAGCTGGTCGGACGCCATCCAGTAGTAGCCCCGGCCGCAGGCCAGCCCGTCGGCGGAGAGCTGCACGTAGCCGCCCTTCTCCAGGGTCGCCGCGATCGTCGTCTTGTAGGGCGACTTGTCGGAGCTGAACCGCACGTCGCGGTACGGACGGAAGATCTTGCCGGCGCCGAACTCCGGCTCGAGGTCGGCGAGCAGGGCGACCATCGGCGCGTACACCTTGTCGTCGTAGGTGGCCTTGTGCTCCGTCCAGTACGACTTGGAGTTGTCGGCCGCTAACCCTTCGTAGAAGTCCAGCGCCTCGGCCGGCCAACCGGTGAATGCCATGGGCGCAGCCTACGGAAGGACCAGGTCGGCGAGCATCCGCCCAGACACCGTGGTGGTTACGCCG
This sequence comes from Virgisporangium ochraceum, assembly GCF_016863655.1. Lineage (GTDB taxonomy): Bacteria > Actinomycetota > Actinomycetes > Mycobacteriales > Micromonosporaceae > Virgisporangium > Virgisporangium ochraceum. The sequence goes on along the minus strand of NZ_BOPH01000011.1, from coordinate 14,686 downwards.
CGACCGGTCGGTAAATCCTGTCCATTTGGTCACACCCGTACCGGGAGTACGTCTACTCCACCCAGTTGCAATTGATCGACATATGCAGCCTCCGCGACCCATGGTGCAAACTGTCCCGGTGGATTCGGCGGACGTGCTGGCCGGCCGGTACAGGCTGGTCGAGCGCCTCGGAGAAGGAGGCATGTCCGTCGTTTGGCGCGCCCATGACGAGGTGCTCGACCGTCACGTGGCGGTGAAGCTCCTGTCTCCGCGCCTGGTCGCCGACCAGGACTCCCGCCTGCGCATCAGGGCCGAGGCGCAGGCGGTCGCTAAGCTGGCGCACCCGAACGTGGCGGGCGTCTTCGACTTCGGCGAGCACGGCGACAGCTCCGGCGAGCGGGTGCCGTACATCGTGATGGAGCTGCTCAGCGGCGTGACGCTCGCCGAGCGGCTCGAAGACGGGCAGCTGCCGGTGCCCGACGTGCTGCGGATCTGCGCACAGGTGGCCACCGCGCTCGGTGCCGCGCACGAGCTGGGCATCGTCCACCGCGACGTGAAGCCGGCGAACGTCATGGTCACCGCGAACGGAACGGCGAAGGTCGTCGACTTCGGGGTCGCCGCGGTGGTCGGCGACCTCACCGACAAGGACTCCGTGCTGTTCGGCACGCCGGCCTACGTGGCGCCCGAGCGGCTGTCGGGCGGCGCGGTGGTGGCCGCCACCGACGTCTACGGGCTGGGCGTGCTGCTCTACCGCATGCTCACGGGGTACATGCCCTGGTCGGCCGAGTCCACGACGCAGATGCTCGTCGCGCACATGTACGTGGAGCCCGACCCGCTGCCGCCGCTGACCGGTCTCCCACCGGACGTGGTCGAGATCTGCCAGGCGTGCCTCGCCAAGGAGCCCGCCGACCGGCCCGAGGCCGGCGAGGTCGCCGAGATCCTGAATGCCAGCGCGGCGGCGATCGCCAGCGGTCGCCCGGTGACGCCGACACGGCCGCGGAAGCGGCCCCGGCAGGGCACCTGGCCGTCCGGCGAGTCGTTCGCCGCGCGCCGCCAGCGCCGCCGGAGGTACGCGCTGGCTGGAGCCGCCGCCGCGCTGGTCACCATGGTCACCGCCGTGGTCTTCGCCGCGTCCGTCGTGGGTTCCGACGAGTCCTCGGCCGACGGCGGGCGGCCGGTCAGCGACAGCGAGGGCAAGGGCGCGCAGCCCGCGGCGTCCGTCGGGGTCGGCGGCGCGTCGGGCAGCACGGGTCCCAGCGGCCAGCCCGGCTCGACGCGTCCCCCCGGACCGGGAGCGGCACCGAACGACTCGGCGCGACCGGAGCCGGGCAGCACGCCACCGACCACGCCGGCCACCTCCCCGCCGGGCGGCGGGACCACGCAGCGCCCCGCGCCGATCACCGCGTCGCAGACCAGCTACGGCAACTCCGTCACCGTCCAGTGCACGGGGTCGACGGCGCAGATCATCTCGGCCGTACCGGGCGAAGGCTGGTCGATCAACCGCATCTCCCCGGGGCCGTCCGACCAGGTCAACGTCCGGTTCGAGTCGGCGGCGGAGCCGTACCGGGTCACGTTCCGCAGCCGGTGCACCGACGGCCGTCCGAGGATCAACCTCGACAACGGCTGAGGGCGGCCGTCGGTGGGTAACCCACCGGCCATGACGACCTACGGCATCCACGCATCGCATGAACAGATCCACCCGTCGCGCCTGCTGGCGGCCGTCACGCGGGCCGAGGCGGCCGGCTTCACGGCGGCGATGTCGTCCGACCACTTCTCGCCGTGGAGCGAGCGGCAGGGGCAGTCGGCGTTCGCCTGGTCGTGGCTGGGCGCGGCGCTGCAGGCGACGAACCTCCCGTTCGGGGTGGTGAACGCGCCCGGGCAGCGGTACCACCCGGCGATCATCGCGCAGGCGATCGGCACCCTGGCGGCCATGTATCCGGGACGGTTCTGGGCCGCCCTCGGCAGCGGCGAGGCGAGCAACGAGCACATCACCGGTGCCGGCTGGCCGGCGAAGCCGGTGCGCGAGGCGCGGCTGAGGGAGTGCGTCGACATCATCCGGGCGCTGCTCGCGGGCGAGGAGGTGTCGCACCGGGGGCACGTGACGGTCGACCGGGCGCGCCTGTGGACCCGGCCCACCGAGCCGGTCCCGCTGATCGGCGCGGCGGTGAGCGTGGCGACCGCGAAGTGGTGCGCGTCATGGGCCGACGGGCTGATCACGGTCAACGCCGCGCCGGAGACGCTGCGCGAGATGATCGACGCCTACCGCGGGGCGGGTGGCAAGGGCCCGCTGACCGTCCAGGTGCACGTGAGCTGGGCCCCGACCGACGACGAGGCCTTCGCGATCGCCTACGACCAGTGGCGCAGCAACGTGTTCGCGCCGCCGGTCTGCTGGGACCTCGACACGGCCGAGCACTTCGACGAGGTGTCGCGGGAGGTTCCGCGCGAGCGGCTGGAGAAGGTGGTCAACATCTCCGCCGACCTCGGACGGCACACCGAGTGGCTGAACTCGTACGCGGAGCTGGGATTCGACCGGGTGATGCTGCACCACGTCGGCCAGGAGCAGGACGAGTTCATCGACACGTTCGGCGCGAAGGTCCTCCCGCAACTGCGCTGACCCGGCCGCGCTGACCCGGCCGCGGCGACCCGGCCGGGCCGCCGCGGCCCGGCCGCCGCGGTGACACGCAGAAACGCCCCCGGCGACCTCGTTGTCGCCGGGGGCGTTCCTTTACCAGGGGATCACTACGTCATCTGAGCGCTTCGCCCACGTTGCGGCCCGCGTCGCGCAGGTGGTCGCCGGCCTGGCGGGCCCGTGCGGCCCTGCGCTCGGCGGCGCCTTCGGCCTGCATCGTCGGGTTGTCGGTCGCGTCGCCGAACTTCTCCTTGGCGGCGCCCTTCATCTCTTCGGCCTTGTGCCGGATCTTGTCGCCGGTACTCATCGACACACACTCCTTCCCCGAAATTTCCGGGTATGGCGTACTTCTCCAGTGTTCCCGGGTCGCTGACCGGCAAAACCTACGTTCCCGGCTCCCAATGCGGCACCTCGGGCGCGAACGTCGTGTGGGCCTCGTTGGCCTCCACGAGCTGCTCGACGGCCGGGGGAACGTGGACGACCTCGTCCTCGTTCATCACGTCACTGGTCTGGTCGTCGACGACGTCCGGCGGGGCAGCGCTGAGATCGGTCATGGGAATCGCGTACCCCGAACGGCGCCGGGCCTAACGGCCCACCCATCCGACCAGCACCGCCGTCGCGTCGTCCTGCAGGTTCTCGTGCTGGTGGTCGAGGATCGCCCGGACGAGGCGGCGCATCGTCTCCGGCGACCGGGTCCGGTCGGCCAGCGTGCGCACCACGAAGTCGACCAGCCGCTGCCGGCCGAAGAACTCGCCGTCGGCCGACCGCGCCTCGATGACGCCGTCGGTGAAGAACAGCACGTGGTCACCCGGCTCCAGCGCCTCCTCGACGACCTCCGGTGCCCCGCCCGCGAGCCCGCTCAGCCCCAGCGGCAGCGCGGTCGGCGCCACCAGGTCCTTCACCCGCTGCCCGTCGCGCAGCAGCAGCCCGCCGGGGTGACCGGCGCTGATCGTGCGCAGCATGCCGTCGGAGAGGGACAGCTCGGCCAGGACGGCGGTGACGAAGTGGTCGGGGTGCCGGGCGTGCAGCCACTTGTCGATCGAGCGGTAGGTGTCGGGCAGGTCGAGGCCGCACCGCCGGGCGTTGCGGTAGGCGTTGACGGCCATCGTGGTCATGGCGCTCGCGCCGATGCCGTGCCCGACGGCGTCGAACAGCGCCACGTGCAGCGTGGTGTCGCTGATCGCGTAGTCGAACGCGTCGCCGCCCACCTCGTAGCAGGGCTCCAGGATGCCGGTGACCTCGGCGTCGGGCGTCTGCAGGGTCAGCGGTGGCAGCAGGCTCCAGACGATCTCGGTGGCCAGCTGCATCGGCAGGCCGCGCCGCAGGTGCTCGATCGCGTCGCCGTACATGCGCCGCGACGCGACCAGTTGGCCGAGCACGGTGGCGATGGCCGCGTAGGTGTCGCGGTCCATCGGGGTCGGGCTGTCGGGGGAGACCACCTCCAGGACCCCGATGCGGTGACCGCAGTCGGTCATCGGCACGTACAGCCGGTCACCGGACGGGCTCTCCGTGATCTCGCCGAGGGCGTACGCCCGGCCGGCGAGCGTCCCCTCGACGGGCGTCCGTTCGACGTTCACCCCGTCGCCCTCGGCCTCCCGGAACGCGGCGAGGAAGGTCTGCGCGTAGTCGATCACGAGCATGGTCATCGAGGTGACGCCCAGGTCGGCGGCGGCGCCGGCGGCCAGTCGGGGAAGGTCGGCCGGGGTCACACCGGTGCACCCGAGCACCAACCGTTGCAGGGCGTCGCGGGCCCGCACGGCGTTGTCGACCGTCACCCGGCCAGCCTTGCACGCGGTTCGCTCCACCGCACCCGCCGAACATTCAGATGGGTAGAACCGGCACGCGCCGGGGTACCCCAAGGGCGTGCTGCTGCGTCTGGTTCTCCGTCTTCCGCGTGACCCCGTTACGGTTCCGGTCACGAGGCGCACGGTCGACTGCGCGCTCGACGCGATCGGTGTGTCCGACGAGTGCCGCGACGACGTGACGCTCGCGCTCACCGAGGTGTGCTCGAACGTCGTGCGGCACGCACACGAGTCCACCGACTACACGGTGACCGTCACCGTCACCGCCACCGCGAACCGCTGCACGATCGACGTCTGCGACTCCGGTACGGGCCTGCCCCAGGAGGTCACCAGCCGGAAGGCCGGCGCGACCGCCGAGCACGGGCGCGGCCTCAGCATCGTGCGGGCCGTCATGGACGCCGTGCAGGTGGTCGCCGGTCCCGGCGGCGTCGCGATCCACATGGTCAAGCAGCTGATCTTCGGCCAGCGCGGCTACCTGCGGCGGCTGCCCCAGCAGACCTGACCGGTCACCCGACGAACTGCAGCCCGCTGCCGTCGGCGGCCTCGAGGATGAGGCGGTCGCCCTCGATGCGGTACTTCGCGGTGCCCTCGAGCACCCGGAGAACGTCGGCCTCCAGCGATCCCGCCGCGCCCACGCAGGCCCGCCGGGTCGAGGCGAGGTCACCGAAGGTGATCTGGTCGCCGGCGACGGTCGCGGTGCCGCCGAACGCGTTGCAGCCGGTGTTGCCGGTCACCCTGCCGTCGGCGGCGAACGTGATCGTCGCGGAGACCCCGGCCGGCACCGAACTGGCCGTTCCCCCGGCGCCGACGACGGTGTTCAGGGCCCACTTCGTGTCGATCAGCGGCCGGGCCGGCTCGGCCACGGCCCGGTCGGTGAAAGTCAGCTCCAGGTCGGCGCTCTTCAGCACGAGGTCGTTGCCGGTGAGCTCCCAGGTCGGTCCGGCCCGGAAGAAGCCGTGGACCCACTCGTCCTGCTGCTGGAGCGCCTGCTCGCAGCCGATCGCGGTGGAGGCGAAGTCCTCGACGACCAGCTTCGTGCCCTCGATGCGGGCCGGGCCTTCGGCGGTGTTGCAGCCGGCCTGTACCGAGATCTTGTCCGCCGCGGGGATCCGCAGCCGGATGGTCGTGCCCGGTACCAGGGCCTTCGGCTGTCCGGCGGCCGTGACCGCGGTGGAGACGAACGTGCGGCCCTGCGGAAGTGTCGCGGGTGCCGCGGGGTGTTCCCCCGCGGCACCGTCACGAGCGGCGTCGCCTGCGCATGCGGTGAGGCTGGCGACGAGGAGCATCGAAGCGGCGATCAGCATGGCCTTCATACCTGCTTCGACGCAGCGGCCGATGGTTCGGCTCCCATGCGCCCAGTAAATACCCCGGTCAGGGGATGAGCGGCGGGAATCCGGGATCCAGCAGCCCGTTCTCCTTCAGGTACCCGTACAGCGGCACCTCGTCGGGGAAGTGGCCCCACGCGTGGTCGCCGCCGTCGACCGCGTGGTTGGCGCGGCCGCCGAGCACGCCCAGCAGCTGCCGCTGCACCGGTGTGAGCCCCGCGAGCACGGCCGGGATGGCGGGCGCCTCGTCGCGCCGCGCGACCCAGCGGTACGTGTAGCCGAAGAACACGGCCTTACGCGTGATGGGGGAGTGGTTGTCGGAGCGGGCGTGCCAGATGCGCCGGTCGAAGAACACGGCGTCGCCGGCGTTCACGGTCACCGGGATCGCGCCCTCCGGGTCGGGCCACTCGACGTCGCGGCGCGGCGGCCCGTCGATCCGGTTGGTGAGGTGGCTGCCCGGCACGACCTTGAAGTTGCCCCGGCCCGGCTCCGACACGTCGGAGAGCCAGAACGCCAGCTTCACCGACATCCGCGGCCGCGGGTTCGACTCGATCTCGCGGTTCTGCCGGCCGCCGTCCTGGTGCCACTCGAACCGGAACGGCTTCGCCGACGGCACGGTCGGGTGCACGTCGAGGTGCGAGTGGTACACGTGCACGTTCCAGCCGAGCGTCTGCCACACCATCGGGAACGCGGCCGGGTGGGTCATCAGGTCGGCGAGCTCGGGGCAGGCCGCCACGGCGCTGAGGCGGTGCAGCGAGCCGTCCCTGGCGATCTCGCCGAGCCGGGTGGCCCGGGCGTAGAGGTGGTCGATGGCGGCGGTGTAGCGGATCAGCTCGGCCTGGGAGAGCACCCCGGGAAGCACGATGTATCCATCGCGCTCGAACGCTTCGCGCTGTTCAGCGGTCATCCGGACGGGCGCGGGCGCCGGTGCCGCCGGAGCGGCTACGTCGGTACTCATCGAGGTGTCCCCCTTGAACTCGTCGTGACACCCGATAGGCGGCACGAGCATGGGGCTTCGTTGCGCGTAACGGAAAATATCCGCCGTTCGGACGATGTCAAGACATGTCGAATATGGACAAGTCAGCCGACGAGCGTCGCCAGATCGGTGCCCAGCAGGGCACGCAGCTCCGCGAGCGCGCGCATACTCTGCGTCTTCACCAGGCTCGGTGTGACGCCGAGCAACTCGGCCACGGTGTCGACGCTGTGGTCCTCCCAGTACCGGAGCACCACGATCGCGCGGGCGCGCGGACTGAGGTGTCCCAGCGCCTCCATCAGCGTGAGCCGCAGCTCCGGCCCGCCCGAACCGTCGACCCGTTCGGTCTGGGTCTGCATCGTGTCGGAGACGACCTCGTGCGAGCTCTTGAGCCGCTTGTGGTCGAGGAACACGCGCACCATCACCTTGGCCGCGTACGCGTCGATGTTGTCGGCCTTGACCACCTTGCGCCACGACGCGTAGAGCCGCGACAGCGTGATCTGGGTCAGATCCTGCGCCAGGTGCCAGTCACGGCACAGCAGGTACGCGCGCTGCCGGAGCCGGACGACCCGGGCCTGCGCGTACTCCTCGAAGTCGAGATCGGTCCCCCCGTTGCTCAAGAGCCCACCCCGTTGAAGGTGGTGAGCATCGGCAGGGACGGATACGCCTGTTCCGCTGACGGCGACAGCCCTTCGAGCGAGCGCTCGTTCCAGATGTTGCTCGTCCCGATGTCGATCGCTTCCTCGACACTGATCACCTGCTGGTCGACCGAGTCGACCCCGGGTGGTGCCGGCCAGCCGCCGTCGACGAGGCACGAGCCCACGTTGATCTGAACGGCGAGGCCGTCGGTGCGGTAGACGGTGACCCCGCGGCGCTGCACGCAGTTGCCCTCGATCTCGAACGTCTCGACCATCCACGCGCCCCTGCCGCCGCGGCAGTCCACGGTGACACCGGCGGGGCTGCTGTCGCATGTCGGCGGCGTGCTGTACCGCCCCAGGGCGACGCGGATCATGCCGTATCCGGCGCCCCGGTCGAGGTACACCTGTACCCCGGTGTAGTTGCTGAACCGGCTGCCGGCGAACGCGACCGTCGGTCCGTCGGGAAGGACCGTCTGCAGGGCCATGAGTACGGTCGCGGGCGTCGACGGCGGTGCCTTCGACCCCGTGCCACGCGGCGACGGCTCGGGTTCGAAGATCGCCATCGTCGGTGCGTCGGCGGGTACGGGATTGGCCGCGCGCGACGACGACGGCTCCCCGCCGGACGTCTCGGCCGGCCGCGCCGGCTCCGATCCGCTCCCGCCGGCGGCGTATCTCGCCGGGCCGTCCGGCGCCCCGTCGGGCCCCAGCCCGGCGGTCGCCATGCCCAACCCGAGCGCCAGGACGCCCACGGCGGCGGCGCAGGCCACGCCGCGTTGCACCAGCCGGGTACGGCGCAGCCGCTGCCCGTCGCGGATGGCGTTGTCGACGAGATCGCCGATCGGTGGTGGTTCCACCTCGGCGAACTCGGACTCGATCATGCTCCGGAACCGGTCTCCCACGCGGCAACCCTCCCTTCAGGAGGTACGACGGGTCGGGCGGCCGATCCGGTTACGCGGACTCGCGGATGATGAGCTCGGTCGGAAGCATCAGGGGGCTCTCCACGAGCTCGCCGCGCGCGAGCCGCAGCAGCTGCCGGGCCAGGTTGCGCCCGATCTCCTGGATCGGCTGGCGCACGGTGGTCAGCGGCGGGTCGGCGAACGCCGCGACCGTGTTGTCGTCGAACCCGATCACCGCGACGTCGTCGGGGACCCGCCGGCCGGCCTGCCGCAGCGTGCGCAGGGCGCCGTCGGCCATGAGGTCGGACGCGGCGAACACGGCGTCGACGTCGGGGTGGGTCTCCAGCAGCGACCGCATCGCCCGTGCGCCGGAGCTCCGGGTGAAGTCGCCGTAGGCGATGACCGGTTCGTGGGTGACCGCGGTGAGGTACCCGCTCAGCCGGTCGATCCCGGCGACCATGTCGGGCGGGCCGGCGATCGTCGCGACCTTGCGGCGGCCGTGGTCGAACAGGTACCGCACGGCGTTCTCGGCACCGAGCTCGTTGGTGGCGTCGACGTACGGCAGCGTGCTGCTGCCGAGCGGACGTCCGTTGCACACGACCGGGATGCCCATGCGCTCGAGCTTTGCCGGCAGCGGGTCCTCGCCGTGGATCGAGAACAGCATCACGCCGTCGACGTGCCCGCCGGCCGCGTACCGCTCGACCCGCGCGTGGCTCTCCCCGGACGCCGACATGATGAGCACGAGCTGCTTGCCGGCCGCCTCGAGCTCGAGGCTGACCCCGTGGATGATCCCCGCGAAGTACGGGTCGTCGGAGAAGATCCGCGACTGCGGTTCCGACACCACCAGTGCTATCGCGTCGGTGCGCTGGGTGACGAGGCTGCGGGCCGCCTGGTTCGGGACGTAGCCCAGCGCGTCGACGGAGCGCATCACCACTTCCCGCAGGTGTGGTGCCACCGACTCGGACCCGTTGACAACGCGGGACACCGTCGCACGCGAGACACCCGCGTGCGACGCCACCATCTCCAGGGTCGGACGCTCCCGACCCATTCCCCGTTCCGCCACAGCGTTGAATCTAGTGAACCCTCACCACACTTCGTTACGGGCGATCACGTCGGCATAGAACCTGGCACTCGTCTTGGGGATCCGTCGTTGGGTCCGGTAATCCACAAAGACCAGGCCGAATCGCTTGTCGTAGCCGAAGGCCCACTCAAAGTTGTCGAGCAGCGACCACGCGAAGTAGCCACGCAGTGGCACCCCGGCCGCGATCGCGCGGTGGCAGGCGCGCAGGTGCGAGTCGAAGTACGCGACCCGGTCCGGGTCGTCGACGACGCCGTCGACGACCTCGTCGTCGAACGCGGCACCGTTCTCGGTGACGTACAGCGGCACCGCCGGGTATTTGTCGGCCACCATCTTGAGCGTGCGGTAGAGCCCGTCGGGGTCGATCTCCCAGCCCATCGCGGTCTTCGGCGCGCCCCGGCCGATGTGCCGCACGTCCTCGGCGGCCGGGTGCGGTGAGCCGGGGTCGGGCGGCGATCCGTCCGGGGCCGCCACCACGTTCGTCGTGTAGTAGTTGATCCCGAGCATGTCGATCGGCGCCGAGATGGTCTCCAGGTCGCCGTCCTCCACGAAGCTGAAGTCGCTCAACGCCGCGACGTCCGCGACCACATCGTCCGGATACCGCCCGAGCAGCAGCGGGTCGAGGTAGAGCCGGTTGGCGAGGCCGTCGATGCGCCGCGCCGCGTCGAGGTCGGCGGGGGCGTCCGTCGCGGCCGAGGTCGCGGCCAGGTTCAGCGTGATCCCGACGGTCGCGCCCGGGTCCTGGGACCGGAGAGCGGACGTCGCCAGGCCGTGTCCGAGCAGAAGATGGTGGACCGATGCCAGCGCGGCGGCCGGCTCGCGTCGGCCAGGCGCGTGCACGCCGTTGTGGTACCCGAGCATCGCCGACACCCAGGGCTCGTTGAGCGTGGTCCAGAACCGGACCCGGTCGCCGAACTCCTTGTGCACGATCGCGGCGTACTCGGCGAACCGCTCGGCGGTGTCGCGGTTCGGCCAGCCGCCCGCGTCCTCGAGCGCCTGCGGCAGGTCCCAGTGGTACAGGGTCACCCACGGCTCGATGCCGGCGTTCTGCAACTCGTCGAGCACGCGCTTGTAGAAGTCGAGCCCGGCCTGGTTGGCCGGGCCGCGACCGGTCGGCTGGACCCGGGGCCACGCCACCGAGAACCGGTACGACCGCAGGCCGAGCGACGACATGATCGCCACGTCCTCGCGGTACCGGTGGTAGTGGTCGCACGCCTCGTCACCGGTGTCGCCGTTGGCGACGGCCCCGGGTTGCCGGCTGAACACGTCCCAGATCGAGGGTGACCGACCATCGGCCGTGACCGCGCCCTCGATCTGGTACGAGGCGGTGGCCGCGCCCCACAGGAAGTCGGCCGGAAAGCGCACGGCGGTCTCCAGGCCGGTGTCGGGTCGGGTCGATGTCACGTTGTGCCTTCCTGTGGGGCGCGGTGGTCGGATCTCTCAGCGGGAGAAGGTGAACCAGTTCATGTTCACGAAGTCGGCCGGCTGGCCGCTGTCGAAGGTCAGGTAGACGGTGTGCGTGCCGGTGGTCGGCGAGATGGCGCCGGGCACGGTGCGCCAGCTCTGCCAGCCGCCGGTGTTGGCGATGGAGAAGCTGCCGATCGGGGTGGCGGTCGGGCTGCCGAGGCGCACCTGCACCAGGCCGCTGATGCCACCGCCGGCGCCGGACGCGACCCGGGCCGAGAACGTGCGGGCCGGTGCGCCGTTGCCGAAGTTCACGCCGTCGAAGCGCACCCAGTCGCCGTTGGCGGCCCAGCCGATGTTCTGGCCGCCGCCGCTGTCGGTGGTGGTCTCGGTCTGGATGCCGTTCTGGCCGTTGTACGACTCGGCCTGGATCGTGCTGTACGCGTCGCGGTTGCCGCCTGGGGGGTTACTGCTCGGGGGGTTGCTGCTCGGCGGGTTGGTCGGGCCGCCGCCGCCACGGGTCTGCACGGTGACGTAGTCGACGAGCATCGAGGCGCCCGGCTGCGTGTCGGCGGTCGGGGTGTTGAAGCCGGCGACGCCGTTCGGGAAGCCGCCGCCCATCGCGACGTTCAGCAGGATGAAGTAGCCGGCGTGGTTGGTCATGTTGTTCCACGCCGAGTCGCCGACCTGGGTCCGGCTGACGCTGTGGAACTGCTGCCCGTCGACGTACCAGCGGAGCACGTCGGCGGCGTCGTCCCACTCGAAGCGGTACGTGTGGAACGCGCTCTGGCAGCTGGCGCCGGGGCAGGCGCGGCTGCCGCCGATGCCGTTGAACTCGTTGCACGGTCCGCCCGGCGCGACGCCGCAGTGCAGCACGCCCCATACCGTGTTGAGCCCGTTGACGTTCTCCATCACGTCGAACTCGCCGATGCCGGGCCAGTTCTGGTAGTTGCCCCGGTAGGGCGCGCCGAGCGCCCAGAACGCCGGCCAGTAGCCGAGTGCGGCGTTACCGGTGATGTTCGGCATCTGGATGCGGCCCTCGATGGCCAGCGTGCCGTTCGTCGGTGCCTTGAAGTTCGTGCGCTGGGTCTCGATGCGGGCCGAGGTCCAGGTGTTGCCGTCCTTGAGCGGGGTGATCCGCAGGTTGCCGTTGCCGTCGAGGGCGAGGTTGCGGGTCTGGTTGGTGTAGACCTGGATCTCGCCGGTGCCCCAGTTGGCCGGGCCACCCGGGTACGAGGTGCCGGTGTCGATGATCCAGTTGGCCGAGCTGGGCAGCGTATTGGCCGAGCCGGTGAAGTCGTCGGTCCACACCGCCGTCCAGCCCGACGGCGGTGGCGGCGCCGACGCGTTGGCCTGGGTGGTCACGATGCTCGCGCCGACGAGAACGAGCGCCGAGGAGCCGGCGAGCACGGTGCGCCGGATGAGCTTCCTGCGTTGGCGGGGGTCGGTCGGGGGTGACATGGCTGGGTCCTTCCGTGGTGGCGGATCGGAGGGTGACCCGCAGCCGGCGGGCGGGCCGGCTGCGGGTCGGGAGCGCCCTCCGGACATGCCGTGGAATCTGCGTCAGGTTGGCAGAGAGCGCTCTCTGAGGTCGAAGTTTTACGGTCGGGTCGAGTGATGTCAATGGGTGGGCGGCCGTGAGCGGGCGGAGCGCGGTGTGGCCGCCAGTGGGTGGAGCGCGGTGTGGCCGCCAGTGGGTGGAGCGCGGTGTGGCCGCCAGTGGGTGGAGCGCGGTGTGGCCGCCCTGCGGGTGGAGCGCGGTGTGGCCGCCCTGCGGGTGGAGCGCCCCTGTCGCCGCCTGCGGGCGGGCCGGTTTCACGCGACGGCTTCACGCGACGGCTTCACGCGGCGGGTTCGGCCCCGCCAACACCCTGGGCACCCTGCCACCAGAACCGCGGGCGGTCGGGTCAGCCGGCCGCGCAATGGTGAGGCTAACCGGATGGTGTCGCCGCCGCGGGCGGGCCAGAGTGGACCCATGATGGCGACGCGGGGCACGGGCTTCGAAGACGCACCCTTCGAAGACGCACGGTTCGGGGACGCACCCTTCGAAGACGCACAGGTCGATCGGTCGGCCGGCGCCCCGGCGACCGATCCGCGGCTACCGGCCCGCGGGGCGATGACCCGCCTGACCGCGGCCACCGTCCTCAGCCTCGGCATCATCGTGGCGGCCAACTCCGTCGCGACGGCCGAGGCGCCGTACCGCTGGTGGGCCAACTTCATCCTGGTGCCCGCCCTGGTCTTCCTCACCGTGAGCGTCGGCCTGCCCCGGGCGGCACGGGAGACCCGCTTCACGCTTGCCTGGATCGGCGCCATCGTCCTCACCGTCGCGCTTCTGCTCATGGCCGGGCGCATGGGTGAGCTGTGGCCCCTGATGATCGTGGTGCCCTGCCTCGGACCGGCCGGTCTGTTCGCGCTCCGGCCCACCGACGGGTCGCTGCGCGCCTTCGTCGACACCGTCGCCGGTCTCGCCGTGGTGGGTGCCGCCCTCGGTGTGGCGTTCCTGCTGATCCGGGCCGACGTCGTCGACCCGGGCGACCTGCGCTGGTGGGGCTTTTTCATGCTGGCCGGCGCGGTGGTGGCCGGCGTCAACGGCCTCATCCTGCTGACCGCCCGCCGGGGAACCTACTGGTTCTCGATGGCGGTGCTGCTGATCGCCCTCGGCGGTTACACCACGCTCGCCGCCATCGCCGAACTCGGCCGCTAGCCGCCTTCAGGGGTCGGGGTTTCGCCGGCCACTCGGCGCTGGGCCCGGTTGTTCCACCGTCAGGATCGGTCAGGGCTGCGGTGAGAGCCCGGTCCGCCGCAGAACCCAACCATGATCGAAAGTGGTGGGACTTTTCTGCTGTTGTGGCCGTGCCAGAACAGCAGAAGGTCGCCACCACTTTCGATCATCAGCTGACGCGGCACCGCACGATAGCGTTCCGTGCCCGGTCGTGGGTGCTGCACGGTCCAGCCCGGACCCTGACCCCAGAAGCCGCCACCGCAAGAAGCCGACGCCGCCGCAAGAAACCGAACCTGGCGGCTAGCGTCGGAGGGGTGCGGACCGTCGTCGTCACCGGAGCCAGTTCGGGGATCGGGTTGGCCGCGGCCACCGCGCTCGCCCGGCGCGGCGACCAGGTGGTGCTGCTCGGCAACCATCCCGGCCGGCTGGCCGGCGCCGTCGAGCGGGTGCGGGAAGCCGCCGGCGGCGTGACCCCGGCGTCCTACCGGGCCGACTTCAACCACCTCGACGAGGTACGGGCGGTCGGCGACAAGCTGCTCGCCGCCTACGACCGCATCGACGTGCTGGCCAACAACGCCGGCCGGCTGGCGTCGTACCCCGGCGCGGTCAGCGCCGACGGCCACGACCTCACGATGCAGGTCAACCACCTGGCCGGATTCCTCCTGGCCAACCTGCTGCGGCCGGCGCTGACCGGCAGCCGGCTGATCACCACGTCCTCGCTGGCCGAGGCGTGGGGCTGGCTCGACGTGGAGCGCCCGGCCCGCACCGGCGGACCGTACCGCAGCCGGTGGCTCGCGTACGGGGCGAGCAAGCAGGCGAACGTCCTGTTCACCATCGAAGCGGCCCGGCGGTGGGCGCCCGACGTGGTGCCGACGTGCTACTTCCCGGGGCTGGTGCGCACCCGGTTCGTGCGGCGCAGCCCGCTGTTCGCGCTGGGTGCGCTGATCCCGGTGCTCGTCGCGTCGCCTGCCCGGGGTGCCGACACGCTGCTGTGGCTGGCCGACCCGGCCACCGACGCGCGTCCCGGCGGTTACTACTTCCTGCGGTCGGAGTTCGCCGCGACGCCGCGCTCCACCGACGCCGACCGCGCGAAGAAGCTCTGGGACGCGAGCCTCGACGCGGTACGGAAACACCTACCCTGACGGGAGCCGCGACCACCTACCGTGACGCGACCGCCGGCCCGCCGCTGTCCGTCGTCGCAACTCTGCCATCACGTCTGTGCCGGCCGCCTTGATCGTCG
>NZ_BOPH01000010.1 GCF_016863655.1 Virgisporangium ochraceum | reverse complement strand
AACGATCAACAGACACCCGAACCCCCAGCGCCATTAGCCTGACGCGAGTCGCAGACCGAAGCCGAGGAACACCGCGCCCACGACGCTCGTCATGCCCGCCGAGAGCCGCCGCCGGCGGCGGAACTGCGTGGCGAGGAACGTACCCGTGAAGATCAGCAGGCTCAGGTACAGCGCGCTGGTCAGGCTCGCGATCGCGCCGAGCAGGAGGAACGACACCGCCGGGTACGGGTAGGCCGGGTCGACGAACTGGATGAAGAAAGAGACGAAGAACAGGATCGCCTTCGGGTTCAGCAGGCTCACGACCAGCGCCTTGCGGAACGGGTTCTCGGCGGGCCGGGCCTCGGAAGCCGCGGGCAGGGAAGGCCGCCGCCACGCGCCGCGGATCATCCCGATCCCCAGCCACACCAAGTACGCCGCACCCAGGTACTTGACCAGCGTGAACACCGGCGGGTACGCCTTCAGGAGCGACGCGACGCCCGCCGCCGAGAGGACCATCAGCACCGCGTCTCCGACGAAGACGCCCGACGCGGCCCGGTAGCCGTCGGCGACGCCGCGCTTCGCGGCGGTGGTCAGCACGTACAGAGCGTTCGGCCCCGGCAGCAGGATGATCGCGACGGTGCCGACGACGTAGGTCCAGAGATCGGTGACTCCCAGCACGCGCTCATTGGACACCCGCCGAAGATCGCGAGCAGTAAGCGCCGTCACATCCAAAGCCCCTTACCGGGGAAAGCTCAGACCGAGTGGCCGGACCACCGGCTCAGGCACCGGAACGCCACCCGCCGGCCGAGCGCCGCGCCGGCCTCCGCCGACGTGCGCAGGTGGAGTCCGGCCCATACGCCGGCTTCGACGCACTCCGCGGTGAGCTGCCGCCAGTCGGTGAACGAGCGCCCGCCCACCCGCAACGGCGTCGCCGGGTGACCGGCGAGCGCGGTCAGCACGATCTCCGCGGCGCCCGCGTACGTGGTGTGCAGGCACGGGAACTCCGGCTCGCCGGGTTCGGGCTGCACGAGCGGCGTCCACACCGAGCGGGCCGGACCGCCCAGCGCCCGCGCCGGCCGCCACCGCGGATGCCGCTCCCCGGCGGCGTACCCGATGATCTGCGCGTCGAGCGTCACCACGTGCAGGACCGCGACCAGCCCGACCCGCTCGAGGATCGGCGCGTCGAGCGCGGCCAGGGCGGCCCGGACCGCCGGGGTGTACGTCGCCAGCGACGGCTGGGTCCAGAACCGGGCCACCTCCGTCTGCTCCGGGGTGCGCGCGGCGCTGTCGGCCGATCCGAGCGTGCGGACCTCCGCCAGGTCGCGGGCGTAGTCGGGGTGCTCGGGACCGGGCGGCGGCTCCGGCGCGACGTGCGCCGGCGACGCGATGAGGTACGGCCGCCACGCCGCCGGGTGCGGACCGTCGTCGGACCGCTCGGCCAGGACGTCGTCGGCGGCGAGCCGGCCGGCGTCGATGCCCCGGGCGACGGCGCGGCGGGCGAACAACTGGTCGCGACCGAGCCGGTCGAGGGTCGCGGCCGCGGCGGCGGCCAACGGCTGGGCGGCGGCCGGCACGAGCGTCTCCAGAACGTTCTGGACGGCGGTGACCAGCGCCGCCGGCGCGGCCCGCCCACGGCGGATGTCGCGGACCGCCCGGCGCGCAGCGAGCCAGGTCACCGCCCAGATCCGGCTGGCCTCGGGCGGGCTGACCGCGCCACTCAGATCGACGGCGTTCGCGGTGTGGTCGAACCACTCCAGCACGGGGTCGTCGGTCGAAACGGTCATGCCGAACCGGCCACCCGGTGTCGTACCGGATGACCGGTTCCGCCGTATCCGACCACTGGATCCCTTCCCCCAACCAGGACCACCATCAATGCCTACGCATCGCCCTACCCTGAAGTTCGCCGCAAGCATCGGTCTCTACCTAAACGATGCTTGTCGGTTACACGACGTGGATCAGGTCTGCGCGGGTGACTGATTGTCCGAACGGTCGGCGGAGGGGCGTCCCAACGGTCAGGCGCGCAGGCCCCACTCCTGCATGTTGTAGGTCGGGCCGGCACTCGTCGCGTTGTTGCGGACGTTCGCGAAGTCCGAGTAGACCGCAAGGAGCACAGCCTTCTGGAACAGCGGCAGGTTGTACGCCTCCTTCGTCATGATCTCATCCGCCTGGTTGAACAGGTCGCGCGCCTTCTTGGCGTCGAGCGTGCGCGCGCCCTCCTCCATCAGCGCGTCGGCTTCCTTGTTCGACCAGTTGCCGTAGTTGCCGCCGGCGTTCGTGCTGAACAGGTCCTTCTTGTCGGAGGTGAACGACGAGCCGACCCAGCCGAAGATGATGAGGTCGAAGTCGCCGGTCTCGAGGGTGTTGCCGAGCCGGTCGGTCGGATCGATCGTGATCGTCACGCCGATGTTGGCGAGGTTCGCCTGGATCAGTTCGGCGGTCTGCTGCCGCAACGCGTTGCCGGTCGTGAACCGGAAGCGCAGCGGCGCCACCGGTTCGCCCTGTGGCGTGATCAGCTTGCCGCCGTCGAGCCGGTAGCCGGCGTCGGTGAGGATCTTCTTGGCCTTGTCGAGGTCACCGGAGCCCTGGCCGGTGGCCGTCACGTGGTCCTTGTAGCCCTCGGTGCCGGGCATGAAGATGTGGTTGTTCAGCGGCTCGGCGCCGGGGAAGAACCGCCCGACGGTGCGCTCGATGATCGCCTTGCGGTCGATCGCGGTGAAGATGGCCTGCCGCAGCGCCATGTTCTTCAGGAACCTGTTCTCCAGGTTGGCGTCGACGTGCTCCCAGTTCGGGCCCTTGGCCAGGTTGAAGTTCACGCCGGGCAGGTTCTTGATCTGGTTGACGAGGTCCTCGTTCGGCTGGGAGAGGAGCGCCTGCACCTCCTTGTTGCGCAGCGCGACCGGGTGCTGGGCCTGGTCTTCGACGATCCGGAAGATGACCTTCTCCAGCGACGGCTTGGTCTGGCCGTACCACTTCTCGTTCGGCACCAGCGTCACCGACTCGTCCTGCTTGTTCTCGGCGATCTTGAAGGGGCCGCCGGACCAGGTGGGCGGTGCCGCCTTGAACGCGTCGAACGAGGCCTTGAGCCCGGCCGGCGTGCCGAGGTCGCCCGCTTTCGCGGCGATGTGCGCCGGGTACAGGAAGTTGAACAGGCTCATCCAGTCCGGGTACGGGTTGTCGAAGGTCAGCGTCACGGTGCGGTCGTTGTCCGACCCGGTCACCGCCGAGATGCCGTCGTAGCCGGCGGTGGCCGCGGGGGTGCAGTCCGGGCAGTCGCGGCCGTTGTTCCACTTCCAGAACGCCTCGAAGTCCTTGGCCGAGATCGGGGTTCCGTCGTCCCAGACGGCCTCGGGCCGGATCTTCAACGTGACCTTCATCGGGCTCTCGCCCTCGACCTTCGGCTCCTCGACGAAGAGGTCCCGGCTCCAGGTCACCGTCGAGTCGGGGTTGACGATGATCGGTGCCGGCAGCATGCCGGCCATCACCTGGCCGGTCTCGTACGTGTTGCCGTCGCTGTCGAACACGTTCCAGTTCGGCAGCTTCTTCTCGATCACCAGCGTGAGCGAGCCGCCGGGTTTGGTCGTTCCGGCGTTGCAGGTATTGGGTTTGCTGTCGCACTCGGAGAATCCGGCCGAGGACGTGTTCTTGTCCTCGCTGCCGGATGTTCCGCACGCCCCCAGGACCATAACGGCGATCAACCCGACCGCCGTCACCTTTCCTGATCTGCGCATGGGCAACTCCTCGATCGGTGTCGCGGCTGGTAGCCGCGGCGTAGCAGCCAGCGTCAGGGCCGGTCGGAGCGCGGAACAACGACTTTCAGCGGTGGCTGAAACTGCCGCTCGGAATTCCCCGATTCGTGATGCATCCTTCCGGCCGTCTCATGAATCCCTTATCTAGAAGGCTTCTGTTTCGTCCACAGTGGACAACAGGGGTGGGTGAATGCTGCGTCTGCGTTTCTCCGCAAGCGATCTGGGCCGGGTGCGCCTGCGCGGCACCCTGGGTCCGCTCGCCGAGACACTGTTGGCGCTGCAGACCGTCGGGCAGGCGCTGGGCGCCCGCGACGCGGGGCCGTACGGCGAGTGGCGCCGCCGGGTGCTGGCGCGGCTGCCGTCGGTCGCGGCCGCCGCCAGGTCGCTGCCGTCGGGAACGGCCGCCGGGCTCTACGCCTACCTCGGGCCGTCCGCCACGGTCGAACAGGCGATGGTCGCGCTGAGTCGGTCAAGATCTATGGGACCGCGTGAGCACGGCCCGGCAAACCGGCTGGCTGCCCTGCTCGCGGTGGGGTACGAGTCCGGCATCGCCCCGCACTGGCCGGCGATGCGGGCGCACCTCGACGCCGAGTACGCCAGCCGGGCCCGGGTGCTCGTCGAGGGCGGGATCGACCGGCTGTTCGGCACCCTGCACCCGGGCCTGTCCTGGTCGCCTCCGGTGCTGGAACTGCGTGGGTCGCCGGCGGACCCGGTGGTCGAGCACGACCTCGCCGGGCGCGGGCTCGACGTGGTCCCCGCGGTCTTCTGCCACGGGGTCCCGGAGATCTTCCTCCCGCCCGGCGGGCAGGCGGTGCTGATCTACCCGGCGGGCGCCGGTCCCGCGACCACACCGCGCGCCGACGCGGACCGCGCGGTTCCCGACGGCCTCGCCGACCTCCTCGGGCAGACCCGGGCCGCGGTGCTCGCCGCGCTCGCCGGCGGCGGCACCACCGGCGAGGTGGCGCGCAAGCTGCGGATCAGCCCGGCGGGCGCCAGCCAGCACGCCACGGTGCTGCGGCGGGCCGGGCTGATCCTGAGCACCAGGCGCGGCAACAGCGTGCTGCACACGCTCACCCCGCTGGGCTCGGCGCTGCTCAACGGGCCTTAGGACGTGCCCGCCGGCCAGAAGCCCCCGACGAGCACCGCGATGTAGGTCGTGTAGCCGAGCGGTTCGTAGGCGGGGAGGAGCACCGAGAAGGAGTAGCAGTAGCCGTCGGCGATGAACCAGCGGCTGACCGTACGGGTGGCTCCCCGGCCGGGGTCGTTGTAGGTGTACTCCCACTCCAGGCCCTGGTTGCGGAAGTACTGCACCGGCTCCAACCGGATCAGGGCGTAGTCAGCCGGTGCGCCGGCGGAGCCGTTCGTCCACGCCTGGCTGCGGGTCTGTGCCGCGGCCAGCGAGCCCTCGGGCGGCGCCGGCCACCGGTCGACCTCGATGACCTTCGGGCCGGTCGGTTCGTGCAGGGAGGTGACGGTGCCCTTGTGCCGCACCTCCCAGCCCACCGGGGCGAACATGGCGAACCGGCCGGCCTCCGCGTAGTAGGCCCAGCCCGTGGGCGGTGACATGCGCAGGCTCGGCGGCGCGCTGGCCGGTGCGACGAACACGGGCGCCGGCGTCGCGGATCCGGGTGGTGGGGTCGCGGTCCGGTCGGGGCGGTCGGTGGCCAGCAGCACGACGGCGGCCGCGAACACGCCGAGCGCGACGATCACGGCGGTGACGATCAGCCAGGCACGTCGGCCGGGACCGCGCAGCGCGGGCTCCGGTGCGATCTCGGCCTTCGCCGGTGGTGCCGGCGCGTCGGGCGGCGGCGGCTCGGGCAGGGCGTAGTCGGCCGGCCCGTCCGGGTCTTCTCTGGTGGCTGGTGCCGTGCGCTGGCGGGGGAGGAGCCTGCCGGCCCGCACCCGGTTCTCGCCGTCGGCGATGCGCATGAGGATCCGCTCGACCTCGCTGGCCCGCAGCCGCGCCCGCGGGTCCTTGCGGAGGAGACCGGAGATCACCGGCTTGAGCGGGCCGGCGTGGCCGGGCGTCGGCGGGCGTTCGGTGGCGAGCGCGGTGAGCGAGGCCATCGCGGTCGACCGCGCGTATGGGGAGGACCCCTCGACGGCGGCGTAGAGCGTGGCGCCCAGCGACCACAGGTCGGCCTCGACCGAGGAGACCCCGTGCTTGGCGCGCTCGGGCGCGACGTACTCCGGCGACCCCCACACCAGGCCGGGCCGGGTGACCGAGGACTTGCCGCCCTGGAACGTGGCCAGGCCGAAGTCGGTGAGCACCACCCGCCCGTCGTCGGCGATGAGGACGTTGCCCGGCTTGATGTCGCGGTGCAGCACGCCGGCCGCGTGTGCGGCGGCCAGTGCCCGCAGGACAGCGAGCCCGATCTCCGCCACCCGCGCCGGCGGGAGCGCACCCTCGTCCTGCAGGATCTGCTGCAGGCTGCGGGACCTGACGTACTCCATGACGATCCACGGCCGGTCGTCGACGCCGAGCACGTCGTAGATCTGCACGACGTTCGGGTGGCTGAGCCGGGCCGTCGTGCGGGCCTCGCGCAGGGTGCGGGTGCGCAGCTCCTCGCGTTCGTCGAGGCTGAGGCCCGCCGGCGGGTCGACCTCCTTGATGGCGACGTCGCGGTGCAGCACCTCGTCGCGGGCCAGCCAGACCCGTCCCATGCCGCCGGTGCCGAGCGGGTCGCGGAGGCGGTACCGCCCGGCCAGCAGGGCCGGCGACTGTGTCATCAAGGACACTGTATTGCCTGCACAGGGCCTTGGCAGAGGGCCTGACGGGTTCGTGCGCTTTTGCTATCTCGCTTGCTATTTCGCTCGCTATCTCGATTGCGGAACGGCCGGTCTGAGTGGAAGTCGGGGGGTGGGCACCCGTCCGCGCGCCGGGCACCGGGCCGGCTGCGGGTGCTGGTGGAGCGCGTGCTGGTGGGGGCGCGGCGACGGGCGCGGCGACGGCCGGTGCAGCTGCGGCCGTCCGCTGGTGGCCAGGTCGCGGGCGTCCTCGTCCAGGTAGAAGTTCGGGCGCTGGTCGATCTCGGCGTAGTAGCGGTGGAAGACCGGCGTGATGCCGCCGGACACGGGCGGCACGATCCAGGTCCAGTCGGCCGGCACGACCCGGCCGGCCTTCTCCTCCTTGGCGCAGTGGGTGATGAAGTGCCGCGACTCGGTGTGGTGGTCGCTGATCCGCGCACCGGCCCGGTCGAACGACCACAGCACCGCCCGGTTGAGCTCGATCAGCGCCCGGTCGCGCCACAGCGACCGTTCGGTGCCGGTGTCGAGACCCATCAGCTTCGCGATCAGGGGCAGCAGGTTGTACCGGTCGGCGTCGGCGAGGTTGCGGCCGCCGATCTCGGTGCCCAGGTACCAGCCGTTGAACGGCGCGAGCGGGTAGTTGACGCCACCGATCGACAGCCGCATGTTGGAGATCGCCGGAACCGCGTGCCACCGCAGGTTGAGGTCGCCGAACCACGGCAGGTCGGGGTGCGCGAGCGGCACCTCCCACACGGCGTCGTCGGGCAGGTCGAACACGCGCACGCCGTCGCCGGGGGTCTGCACCACCACCGGCAGCACGTCGAACGCCTCGCGCTTGCCCTGCCAGCCCCGTTCGGCCATCGCCGTGGTGAAGTCGACGTAGCGCGGGTCGCCGAGCACCGACCCGTCCGGACGCCGGTAACCGGCGTAGCGCACCAGCTGTTCATTCCAGATCCGGGCGTACGGCTTCCGGGGCCCCGCGGGAGCGAAGATCGTGATCACCGGACGGATGACCTTCCGGTCCCGGTCACCGGCGGTGCGCAGGTGGTCGACGACCTCGCTGAAGATCTCGTCGGCACCGGTGACGTGCCGGCGGTCGCGGACCACGAGGCTCTTCCAGTAGAGGCGGCCGATGCACCGGCTGGCGTTGCGCCAGGCCAGTCTGGCGCCGTGCGTGAGCTCCGCCGGCGTGTGCGTGTACGTACCCGTGGCGGCGATCTCCGCGGCGACCTCGGCCAGCCGCGGTTCGGCTGGTCCGAGCCCGGGCTGGTCGGTGTGGACCCGTCGGATGAACTCGGCAGCCTCGGCGGAATCGACGGTCGCCTCCGGCTGCCACGGGAGCGCGGGCGCGTCACGGTATCCAGGAACAGGCACGATCCGGATTTTGTGAGTCACGCTCCGCAATGAATCGCACCGCGTGTCCGACCGGTTCGACGATCACCTGTGCGGGTAAAGATCGGGCGCGCTTGGAATACAGTGATCGGTTGTCCGGAGAGGGGGACGACAATGGCGCAGCCAGCCACCGTCGACGAGCTTGAGCCGGGTGACCACGCCTGCCTCACGTTCACCGACGCAGACGAGCGGCTGGACATCGTCGCGGCGTTCGTGCGTGACGGTCTCGACCGTGGCGACAAGGTTGTCTGCCTGACCGACACCCTCGACCCCGACCACCTGTCCAACGAGCTGTCCGAGCGCGGGCTGCCGGTCGAGTCGAGCATCTGCAGCGGGCAGCTGGAGGTGGTGCCGAGCGTGTCCGCCTACGTCGCCGGTGGAACGTTCGACGCGGCCGAGGTGATCCGCGGGTTGCGCGCCCGCATCGACGGTGCGCTCGCCGAGGGCTACCCCGGGCTGCGGATCTCGTCGGACATGGTGTGGGCGCTGCGTCCGGTGAGCGGCCTCGAGCAGCTGCTGACGTTCGAGGTGCAGTTCAACGAGCTGCTGGCCAGCCGTCCCGCGATCGCCGTGTGCCAGTACGACCGGGCCGGCTTCGACGCGGTGTCGCTCGCCGGTGCGTCGGCCGTGCACGGCCGGGGTGTGGCGGCGGTGACCTACCACAGCGACGCCGTCCTCCGGATCTGCCGCCAGCACATCCCGCCGGGTGTCCGCATCGCGGGCGAGCTCGACTACCGGGGGCTCGACCCGTTGACCCGCGCCCTGTCCGAGGCGGTGCGGCTGGACAGCCATCTCTTTCTCAACCTGGCACCACTAAGCTTCATCGACGTGGCGGCAGCGGGCGTAGTGCTGCAGACCGCGTACGGGCTCGTCGGGGGCAAGCTGATGACGGTGGTCTGCCAATCCACGGTCGGCAAGGTCCTCCGGGCCCTTGGCGGCGACGAGATCGCTGCCCTCAAGCTGGTCGTCCGTGATGTCGGCTAGCTGGCAGAGCCAAAGTGACGGTGGGGCGTCGGGCCGGGCGCCCGACGGGCTGGAGCAGCGCTTCGACTCGTCGAGCCTGGTGTCGCTGCGGTCGGCGGTGGCCGCTCACGGCAGCGCGCTCGGGCTGGCGGCGGGCCGGGTCAACGAGCTGGTGCTGGTGGCACACGAGATGGCGACGAACGCCGTCCGTCACGGCGGCGGCAGCGGCCGGTTGCGCATGTGGCGGGTCGACGGTTCCCTGTTCTGCGAGGTCGCCGACGACGGCGATGGTTTCCTGTTCGCCCGTCCGGACCACCGGCCCGACCTGAGCGCGTCGGGCGGCCGCGGCCTCTGGATCATCGCCTGCATGGTCGACGAGATGCGCGTCGACTCCGACGAGGCCGGCACCACGATGCGCGTCGAGCTCCGCCTCACCCGTCCCTGACGTGGCCCGGTGAGGGGGTTGGCGGTCGCTGCCTGCGTGTGCGCGGTGGCCGGTACGGTGGCGGTCGTCGTCGCCAGCGCGGCCACGGGCACGGGCTACGGATACGTCAGTGAGGCCGGCGTGCCGGGTGCGCCGCTGGCAGACCTGTACCGGGCCGGGGTGTTCGCCGTGGCGGCGGCTCTGGCCCTGCTGGCCGCGGCGCTGCGGGCTCACCTGGGTGTCGACCTGTCCGACCTGGGCCTACGGACCGGGGCCAACCCCTCGAAGCAGGCAAAAACCCCCACACCCGCGGACGACCTCGACCCCGCCTCCGGCGACCGGCCCTTAACCGCGCCGGCCGAGCCTTGCCCCGCCGACCGGTCCCTCGCCGCGGTGGCCGAGCCCCACCCCGCCCTGGCGGAAATACCCCTCGCCCTCGCGGACGACGTTCACCCCGCCCTCGGGAACGAGGCCCGCCCCGCCCCGACGAATGAGGCCGGCGCCGCCCTCTCGGACGACACCGGCCACGGAGTTCT
The DNA here is from genome assembly GCF_016863655.1 of Virgisporangium ochraceum. Taxonomy (GTDB): domain Bacteria; phylum Actinomycetota; class Actinomycetes; order Mycobacteriales; family Micromonosporaceae; genus Virgisporangium; species Virgisporangium ochraceum. The sequence continues at coordinate 133,068 of NZ_BOPH01000010.1, read as the reverse complement.
CAGGGTTGCCAGGGACCCGTCTCCGGGCCGCCGAGGGCAGGGATTTCGAGGGCAGCTTTCCCGACTGCGGCAGGCGCTGGTTCAGGCGTGCTCGCGCCGGGTGGCCCAGACGGTCCGGCGCCTCGACCTGGACCGGCTCGCCGGAATGATCGCCGTGCTCGCGCTGGCGTTGGCGGCACCGCTGGCGGCGACCTCCGGAGCCGTCCCCTGCACCACCGGCTGCCCCCTGCCGCCGTACGAGAGCGCCAGCCACCAGGACATCGCACACGCCGTGGCCAGCATCGGCGGGTTCGGGTTGGCCGCGGTGGCCATGATCGTGCTGGCGTTGCCGTCGCTCTCGGCGCTCACCGTGCTCACGGACCCGGCCGGGACCGCGTCGCCGGTGGCGACCACCGCGTCGATGCCCGGACCGCTCGGAACCGCCACCGCCGGCCGCCTGCGGACCGCGAGCCGCCTGGGCGCCGGCCTCGCCGTGCCCCTGCTCGCCGCCGCCGGCCTGGCGATGCTCATCGTGGGCCGCGGCCTGCTGACCGGGACGCTCGAACGGGCCGCGCTGGTGACCTCGCTGGGCTGGCTGGTGGCGGCCGCCGCGACGATGGCGACGACCCGGCCCTCGCCGGCCGACTCGGACGGGGCGGCCATCCGCCGCCGCACCTGAGCCAGCGTGACCCAGCCGATCGCCAGCCCCGGCACGCCGAACAGCAGCGTGGTGTAGATGTTCGAGGTGCCGAAGACCGCGCTGCCCAGGCTGTTGGCGACCAGGCCCAGGGTGACGTACCCGGCGCCCCACAGGGCCGAGCCGATCGCCGCGTAGGCGAGGAACCGCCGGTACGGCATGCGCAGGCTGCCCGCCGCGATCGGGACGATCGTGTTGAAGATGGGCAGGAACGGCGCGGCCAGGACGACCCGGCCACCGCCCTTGGCGACCAGCTTCTCCGCGTTGTCCCACCGGTCCTGCCCGATGCGCCGGCCCAGCCAGCTGCGCCGCAGCGGCCCGGCCAGGAAGCGCCCGAGCAGGAAGGTACCGGTCCACCCGGCGAGCGTGCCGCCGACGACGGCCGCGACCACCGCGAGCCCCGCGAGCGGACCGCGGGCGGTGGTGGCCGCCAGGACGGCGACGTCGGCCGGAATCAGGATGCCGAGAACCGGCAGCGAGTCGAGTACCAGGGCGAAGCCGACGAAGACGCTCACGAGCGCGGTCGACAGCTCCGTGGCTGACCCGAGCAACTCGTCCATCTTCGTGCCCTTCCCCCTGCGTGACACCGGTTGATTCCGGCTGTAAAACACGCTATGAGCCTGAGGCGAGCGGGGCATCCGGGTTTAACCCCTGACTTGCTACCGGGGTTACCCCCGGACGCGACCCGCATCGCAACTGGCGCAATAGGTTCAGCTTCCGCCCAGTAGCCTGAGAATTAGCTGAAGGTGTGCCCCAGGGCACACGTAACCTGGGACACAAATCTGTCACGGGGGTACGACAGAAATTCAGGACGGCCGAGCTTCATGCCCCTGCCGTCCGTGGGAGCGCCGTTGCTCCTTCAGTTCGGCTTCGTGCAGATGCCGCCGGCCGCCGGCAAGCGTATCGCGGGCCAGCCGCTCCAGCTGCCGAAACGTCTCGTAGTAACCGTCGTCGTACTCTTCGACGATCTGAAAGGTCCAGCGGCCGGCGATCACGTTGCGCCCCACCAGGTCCGTGGTGATCCGGTCGGCGATCTCGTCGTGGCCGGCGGAGCGCAGCAGGGCGACGGTGTCGTCCAGCAGGAAGTCGGCCTTACCGGTGAGCTGGTGCAGGGAGTAGAGGTGGCCGCGGACCCGTTCGACGGTTTCCAGCGCCTCGGTGAGCTTGCCCAGGCCGGCGACGGTCTCGTCGGATACGCCGGCCGGCCTGACGTGCTCCTGGTCGGGGCTCTCGATCATGCGGGACGGCTACCCCGTGGCGATGTACCACACACCTGCGGCTGCGAGCAGCGCCACGAGCACCACCACCAGCACCACCGTGAGCCGGTGGCCCGACGAGCCGCCGGCACCGCCGGCCGACGGCGGCGCGTCCCCTGAGATCAGCTCGGGGGTGGGCGCCGTGCGCGGCCGCGGGCTCAGGCGTTCGCCGTTGGGTTCGTCGGCCCGGTGCGACACCGCCGCCTGCGGGCGCAGTGCGTCGGGATCGGTGTCGTCGACCTCGCAGATGTCGGCGACGATCACCGTGATGTTGTCGGGACCGCCGGCCCGCAGCGCCAGGTCGATGAGACGCTCGGCGCACTCCTCCTGGTCGCGGTAGTCGCGCAGGACGTCGCCCATCGTGGCCATGCTGACCACGTTGCTGAGCCCGTCGCTGCACAGCAGGTACCGGTCGCCCGCCACCGCCTCGCGCACCGAGTAGTTGGGCTCGATCGGCTCGCCCTGCAGCACCTGCGTCACCAGCGACCGGTGCGGGTGGTGGCTGGCCTCCTCGGCCGTGATCGCACCCTCGTCGACGAGCATCTGGACGTAGGTGTGGTCCTTCGTCACCTGCCGCAGCCGCCCCTCGCGCAGGAGGTACGCCCGCGAGTCGCCGATGTGCACCATCGCGATCGTGCGGCCCGAGATGAGGAGAGCCGTCAGCGTGGTGCCCATGCCCCGCAGCTCGGGGTTGGCGTCGACGCCGTGCCGCAGCTCGTCGTTGGCCGCGACGACGGTTTCGTCGAGAGCGCCGATCATCGCCTCGTTGGGCACGTCCTGGTCGAGCTCGGACAGCTTGGTGATGACGACGCTGCTGGCCAGGTCGCCCGCGGCCATGCCGCCCATGCCGTCGGCGACGGCGAGCAGCCGCGGGCCCGCATACACGGAGTCCTGGTTGGACGACCGGACCAGGCCCGGATCCGTGCGCACCGCGTACCGCAGCGACAGCCCCATGAGTACCAGGCCTCTCCCCTTGACATCACGCAAGCCCAGTGGTGCAGGTGAGCCTACTGACTCCGGGCCGACCGGGCGACCAGAGGACGCTCATGCGCGTCCAATGGGCTGGATCTGGCCCACGACGACGCCGCCACCGGCGCGCGGCGGCCTAGGCTCACGGACATGGATCTTGTCACATTGACGGACGTACGGGCAGCGGCCGGGAACATCGAAGGTCGCGTGGTCCGGACCCCGTTGATCGCCGCGCCCTGGGCCGGCCCGCTGTGGCTGAAGCCGGAGAGCCTGCAGCCGATCGGCGCGTTCAAGCTGCGCGGCGCCTACCACGCGGTGGCGTCGCTGCCGGCCGACGTGCAGAAGAACGGCGTGGTCGCGCACTCCTCCGGCAACCACGCGCAGGCCCTCGCCTACGCCGCCCGCGACTACGGGATCCCGTGCGTGATCGTGATGCCCGACGCCGCCCTGCCCGCGAAGATCGCGGCGACCCGGGCACTCGGGGCCGAGGTGGTGCTGGTCGGGGCCACCGAGCGGCTCACCGAGGCGGCCGCGATCGCCGCCGACCGCGGCATGAGCCTGATCCCGCCGTTCGACCACCCCGACGTGATCGCCGGCCAGGGCACCGTCGGCCTGGAGATCCTCGACGATCTCGCCGAGGTGGCGTGCGTGCTGGTGCCCGTCGGCGGCGGCGGCCTGGCGAGCGGGGTCGCGGCCGCGGTGAAGGCGCTGCGTCCGGACGTCACGGTCGTCGGGGTCGAGCCGGAGCTCGCGGGGGACGCGGCGGAGAGCTTCGCTGCCGGGGAACTGCGCCAGTGGCCGTTGGAGAAGACCTACCGGACGATCGCCGACGGGTTGCGGACGAACCTGTCCGAGCGCACGTTCGCGCACCTCCGGACGTACGTCGACGAGATGCTCACCGTGTCGGAGAAGCAGATCGAGGACGCGATGGGGCGCATCGCCGTGGGCTCGCGCCTCGTCGCCGAACCGAGCGGTGCCGTCTCGGTGGCCGGCTACCTGGCCCATAGGGAGGTGTTGCCCCCCGGCCCCGCGGTAGCGGTGATCTCGGGCGGCAACGTGGACCCGTCTGTACTCGCGCGCGTCCTGTAACCCGCCGCGCTCCGGTTCGCGCGTCGATCTTGCAGTGGTGGCCGCCGCTAAATCGCTCAAATCACGAAATAGGGGCGGCCACAACTGCAAGATCGACGGGAAGGTGGGGGCGGCGGCGGGGGGTCAGCCGGCCAGGCCCAGGCGGTCGAGGGTCCAGGCCGTCATGAAGGCCTCTTCCTTCCATGCGTCGTAGCGGCCGCTCGGCCCGCCGTGCCCAGCGCCCATCTCGGTCTTGAGGAGCACGTTCGTGGCCGGCGCGGTCGCTCGGAGCTTCGCGACCCACTTGGCCGGCTCGTGGAACAGCACCCGGGTGTCGTTCAGGCTCGTCATGACCAGCAGAGCCGGGTACTGGCGGTCGGCGACGTTCTCGTACGGCGAGTACCCCTTCATGTACGCGTACACCTCGGGGCTCTCCAGCGGATTGCCCCACTCCTCCCACTCGATCACCGTGAGCGGCAGCGACGGGTCGAGGATCGTGTTCAGCGGGTCGACGAACGGCACCTGCGCCACGATCCCGGCGAACGACGTCGGCGCCAGGTTCGCCACCGCGCCCATGAGCAGGCCGCCGGCGGAGCCACCGCGGGCGATCAGCTTGTCGGCGCTGGTCCAGCCGGCCTTGACCAGGTGCTCGGCGCACGCCACGAAGTCGGTGAACGTGTTCCGCTTCGCCAGCAGCTTGCCGTCCTCGTACCAGCGCCGGCCCATCTCGCCGCCGCCGCGGATGTGGGCGACCGCGTACACGACGCCGCGGTCGATCAGCGACAGCCGCGGAATGGAGAACCACGGGTCCATCGACGCCTCGTACGAGCCGTAGCCGTAGATGAGCGCCGGTGCGCTGCCGTCGCGCGGGGTGCCGCGCCTGTAGACCAGCGAGATCGGCACCTTGGTGCCGTCGTCGGCGACGGCCCACTCGCGCGTCTGCTCGTACCGCTCCGGGTCGAACCCGCCCAGCACGGGCTTCTGCTTGCGCAGGGTGAGCGCGCCGGTGTCGAGGTCGCAGTCGTACACCGAGTCGGGGGTAACCAGCGAGGTGTAGGCGAGCCGGAAGACCGACGTGTCGTACTCGGCGTTGTCGCCCGGCTCGACGGTGTAGATCGGCTCGGGGAACGAGATGTCGTACTCGCTGCCGCCGTCGAGCGGCACCACGCGCAGCCCGGTGAGACCGTCGCGGCGCAGCGACACCACGAGGTGGCGGGCCAGCGCGTCGACGCTGATCAGCCGGGTGCCGGGCTGGTGCTCGATCAGCGTGGTCCAGCCGCCGGGCGCGTCGACCGACGTGTACGCGAGCTCGAAGTCCTCGGCGCCGTCGTTGTGCAGGATCAGGAACCGGTGACCGTGGTGCTCGACGTGGTACTCCACGCCCTGGCGGCGCGGCGCGATCAGCACCGGCTCCGCCGACGGGTCGTCGGCCGGGATGTACCGGGCCTCACTCGTGATCTTGCTGCTGCACTCGACGAGGATGAACTTCTCCGACCGGGTGAGCCCGACGCCCACCCAGAACCGCTCGTCGGGCTCCTCGTAGACCACCACGTCGTCCGACGACGGGGTGCCGACCACGTGCCGCCACACCTTGTTCGGCCGCCACGCGTCGTCGACGGTCAGGTAGAACAGCGTGGACCCGTCGGCCGACCAGGCCGATCCGTAGAACACGCCGGGCACCTCGTCGGCGAGCGTCTCGCCGCTGGCGAGGTCCTTGATCCGGAGCGTGAACCGCTCGTCGCCGCTGAAGTCGGTGGAGTAGGCCAGGCGCTGCCCGTCGGGGCTCACGCTCAGGGTGCCGAGCGCGAAGAACTCGCTGTCGCCGGCGAGGGCGTTGCCGTCGAGCATCACCTCCTCGCCGTCGAGAGGGGCACCGTCGGCGGGGACCGGCGGGGCGGTCTCACCGTCGAGCACGGCCCGCCGGCAGTGGATGGCGTACTGTTTGCCCTCCTCGGTGCGGGCGTAGTACCAATGTCCCTTCTTGCGCACAGGCAGGGACAGGTCGGTCTCCTTGGTACGGGTCTTGATCTCGGTGAAGACCGTCTCGCGGAGGCCGGCAAGGTGGGCGGTGGCCGCCTCGGTGTACTCGTTCTCGGCCGTCAGGTACGCGATCGTGTCGGGGTTCTCCTTGGAGAGCAGCCACGCGTACTCGTCGACGACCGTGTCGCCGTGGTGCGTGCGCTCGCTGGGGACCTTCTTCGCCACGGGCGGCTGCTGCGTCGTCACTCCGCAGACGTTACCGGTCACCGCCGTCATCCCGGTTGCGGTGCCGCCTTCTCGAACATATGTTCTATGGCGACCGGGCCGGAACCTTGGAAAGGTAGCTCCGGCAGGCCAGAGGGGGTGCCGGTGGCGTTGCTCGCGGAGTTGCAGGAGATCTGCGGGCGGGCGCACGTGCGCGCGGCCGGTTCCGGCGACACGGTGGCGGGCGTTCCGGCCGGGTTCGTCGCCACCCCGGGCAGCGCCGAGGAGCTGGCCGCGCTGGTCGGCCGCGCGGCCGACGACAAGCTGGCGGTCGTACCGGTGGGCGGCGGCACGAAGGCCGACTGGGGCGGCCCACCGTCCACTGTGGATCTCATCGTCGACACGGTGCGGCTGGCCGGGTGGCACCGGCACGAGGCCGGCGCGCTCACGGCCACCGTCGGCGCCGGCACCCGGCTGCGCGACCTCGACCCGTTGCTGCGGCCCACCGGGCAGCGGCTCGCGCTCGACCCGGCGTCGATGTGGGCCGGCGCCACGGTCGACGGCGCGCTGGCGGCGGCCGAGACCGGTCCGCTGCGGCACTTCACCGGTCCGGTCGGCAACCTGGTCGACGCGATCGGGTACGTCGACGCCGAGGGTTCGGTGCGCACGGTCTCCGGGTTGGCGGCGGCCGCGCTGTGCGGGTCGCTCGGCACCATGGGCATCATCGCCACGGTCACGTTGCGGCTGCATCCGCGCCCGCCGGCCACCGTGTGGCTGCGCCGCTCGGTGTCCAACCCGGCCGAGCTGTTCGAGCTGATGCTGCTGATGGAGACCACGCCGCTCGGTGTCGCCGCCGTCGAGGCAGACTGGCCGGCCGCCGATCCGGTGCTCGCGCGCATCCCGCGGCCGGCGACGGAGCGCACGGCCGGTGCCGCCGCGCGTCGGCCGGGTCCGGGATCGGTGGTGGTCCAGATCGAGGGGACCGGGGCGGGCGCCCACGACCGCGTCCGTACCGCCGCCACCCTCCTCGGCGGCGACGCGGGCCCGCTCCCGCAGCCACCGGCGTGGTGGGGGCGGCTGCCCGGCGGTCCCGACGACATCCTGCTCCGGCTGGGCGGGCCGCCGGCGGCGCTGAACGCGGTCGAGTACGCGTTGCGCGACGCCACCGCCGGCAGCGCCTCGATGCGCGGGTCGGTGGGCGCCGGGGTGATCGTCGCGTCGCTGCCGGGTCACCTCGCACCGCGCCGCGTGGTGAGCGTCATCGAGGCGACCCGGTACACGATGACGGGCCGCGACGGCTGGTGCACGCTGCTGCGCGGGCCGGCCGACGTGCACGCCGCGCTGCGGGCGTCCGATCCCGATCTTCCCGACGCCGCGCGCCGCAAGGCGGCCGCCGACCCCGACGGACGCTTCGCGCCCGGCCGCCTGCCGCTGCGCTCCCGGGGGTAGGCGAAGATTGGCGGCGTGATCCCTGACGTGCTCGCCAACCGTTACGCCTCGCCCGAGATGGTGACCATCTGGTCACCCGAGGAGAAGATCCGGGCCGAGCGCCGGCTGTGGCTGGCCGTGCTGCAGGCACAGGCCGACCTTGGCGTGCCGGTGCCCGACGGCGTGGTCGACGCCTACCGTGCCGTTCTCGACACCGTCGACCTGGCGAGCATCGCCGCCCGCGAGCGGGTCACCCGGCACGACGTGAAGGCGCGCATCGAGGAGTTCGCCGAGCTTGCCGGGCACGAGCACATCCACAAGGGCATGACCTCGCGTGACCTCACCGAGAACGTCGAGCAGCTGCAGGTCCGCGCGGGGTTGCTGCTCGTGCGTGACCGGGTGGTGGCCGCCCTGGCCCGGCTGGCCGAGCTCGCCGTCGCGCACACCGACCTGGTGATGGTGGGCCGCTCGCACAACGTCCCCGCGCAGGCCACCACGCTGGGCAAGCGCTTCGCGACGGCGGCGGAGGAGCTGCTGGTCGCCTACGAACGGCTGCGGGACCTGATCGACCGCTACCCGCTGCGCGGGATCAAGGGCCCGGTGGGCACGGCCGCGGACCAGCTCGACCTCTTCGACGGTGACGCGACCAGGGTGGCGACGCTCGAGGAGCGGGTGGCCCGGCATCTCGGGTTCGGTCGGGTGCTCGACAGCGTCGGCCAGGTGTACCCGCGGTCGCTCGACCTCGACGTGGTGTCGGCGCTGGTGCAGGCCGCCGGCGCACCGTCGTCGCTGGCCCTGACGATCCGGCTGATGGCCGGGCAGGAGCTGGCCACCGAGGGGTTCCGGCCCGGGCAGGTGGGCTCGTCGGCGATGCCGCACAAGATGAACACCCGCTCGTGCGAGCGGGTGAACGGGCTGGCCGTGGTGCTCCGCGGGTACCTGTCGATGGCCGGCGAGCTGGCCGGCGACCAGTGGAACGAGGGCGACGTCTCATGTTCGGTGGTGCGCCGGGTCGCCCTGCCGGGGTCGTTCTACGCGCTCGACGGTCTCTATTTGACATTTCTCACTGTTCTCGCCGAGTTCGGCGCCTACCCGGCGGTCGTCGCCCGCGAGCTCGACCGGTACCTGCCGTTCCTGGCAACCACGAAGATCCTCGTCGCGTCGGTGCGGAAAGGCATCGGCCGGGAGACCGCGCACGAGGTGATCAAGGAGCACTCGGTCGCGGTGGCGCTGGGCATGCGGGAGAAGGGCGCCGCTGCCAACGACCTGTTCGACCGGCTTGCCGCCGACGGGCGGCTGGGCCTGACCCGCGCCGAGATCGACACGCTGGTGGCCGATCCGGCCGCGTTCGTCGGGGCGGCGCCGGCTCAGGTGGCGGCGGTCGCGGCCCGTGTCGGTGCGGTCGTGGCCGATCACAGTGAGGCAGCTAAATACGTCCCACCACCCATTCTGTGACCCTTATTCATACCTCGATGGGTGGATTCACCCGGTACGGTGACCGCTGAGCAGGCCCGATGCGTGGGCGTCCGTACGCCGGCATCGAAGCGACGGGTAGGCTCGATCCGCTCCGTCCGCCGAACACGTCCAGGAGAAACGCAGTGGCCCGGGTCGTCGTCGACGTCATGCTGAAGCCCGAGATTCTCGACCCACAGGGGCAGGCGGTAGCAAACGCCCTCCCCAGGCTGGGGGTCACCGGGGTCACCTCGGTGCGTATCGGGAAGCGGATCGAACTCGAGTTCGACGGAGAACTCGATCTCGACCAAGCCCGCGAGATCGCCGACAAGTTGCTGGCCAACCCGGTGATCGAAGACTTTGTCATCCATGCGCCGGAGGCCCGCGCGAGCGGAGCGAGCGCATTTGGCACGGCCGAGGCGGAGAAATGACGCGCGTCGGCGTCGTCACGTTCCCCGGTTCGCTCGACGACCGTGACGCGCTGCGGGCCGTGCGCCTCGCCGGCGGCGAGGGCGTGGCGCTCTGGCACGACGACCCCGACCTGCAGGGCGTCGAGGCGGTGATCCTGCCCGGCGGGTTCTCCTACGGCGATTACCTGCGCTGCGGCGCGATCGCCCGGTTCGCGCCGGTGATGGAGTCGATCGTGAAGGCGGCCGGCGACGGCATGCCGGTGCTCGGCATCTGCAACGGCTTCCAGATCCTCTGCGAAGCGCACCTGCTGCCCGGTGGCCTGACCCGCAATCACCACCTGCACTTCCGCAACCGCGACCAGTGGCTGCGCGTCGAATCGGTCACCACGGCGTGGACCGGCCGGTTCGACGCCGGTCAGAACATCCTGATCCCGCTCAAGAGCGGCGAGGGCAGCTATGTCGCCGACGAGAAGACGCTCGACCTGCTCGAGTCGAGCGGTCGCATCGTGGCCCGCTACGTGCCGGGCAAGGGTCTGGCCGAGGGCGACCACAACCCGAACGGTTCGCTGCGCGACATCGCCGGTATCACGAACGAGGCCGGCAACGTCGTCGGCCTGATGCCGCATCCCGAGCACGCCGTCGAAGCGCTCACGGGCCCGTCCGTCGACGGCCTGGGCTTCTTCACCAGCGTGCTGAGCGCGCTCTCCGGAAAGGTTTCGGCGTGACCCTCCAGGAGCTCGACCGAGACGTCGAAGATCAGGACGGCCCCCGCTTCGACACCGTCGAAGACGCGGCGGCCACCCCCGACGACGACCAGCCCTATGCCGAGCTGGGCCTGCGCGACGACGAGTACCAGCGCATCCGCGACATCCTCGGCCGGCGGCCCACGCAGTCCGAGCTGGCGATGTACTCGATCATGTGGAGTGAGCACTGCTCCTACAAGTCGAGCAAGGTGCACCTGCGCCAGTTCAGCGAGAAGGCGCCGAAGTCCGACCGCATGCTCGCCGGCATCGGTGAGAACGCCGGCGTCATCAAGGTCTCCGACACGATCGCCGTGACGTTCAAGGTCGAGTCGCACAACCACCCGAGCTTCGTCGAGCCGCACCAGGGCGCGGCCACCGGCGTCGGCGGCATCGTCCGCGACATCATCGCGATGGGCGCGCGGCCGGTGGCCGTCATGGACCCGCTGCGGTTCGGTGCTGCCGACCACCCCGACACCCGCCGGGTGCTGCCCGGAGTGGTCGCCGGCATCGGCGGCTACGGCAACTGCCTCGGCCTGCCCAACATCGGCGGCGAGGTCGTGTTCGACCCGTGCTACCAGGGCAACCCGCTGGTCAACGCGCTGTGCGTCGGGGTGCTGCCGGTCGACCGGCTGCAGAAGAAGGAAGCCACCGGCGCCGGCAACGTCGTGGTGCTGCTCGGAGCGAAGACCGGTCGGGACGGCATCGGCGGCGTTTCCGTTCTGGCCAGTGCCACGTTCGACGACGAGAGCCAGGCCCGCCGTCCGAGCGTGCAGGTCGGCGACCCGTTCCTCGAGAAGCTGCTGATCGAGGCGTGCCTGGAGATCTACGACGCCGGGCTCCTCGTCGGCATCCAGGACCTCGGCGGCGCCGGGCTCACCTGTGCTCTCGCCGAGACCGCGGCCGCCGCCGGCACCGGCATGAAGATCGAGCTCGACCGCGTGCCGCTGCGCGAGCCGTCGATGCTGCCCCACGAGATCCTGGCGAGCGAGTCGCAGGAGCGCATGCTCCTGATCGTCGACCCGGCCAAGCTCGACGCGGTGCTCGCCGTCGCGCAGAAGTGGGGCCTGTTGGCCACCGCGCTGGGCGAGGTCACCGAGGGGCCGGCAGGAAGGCTCGTCATCTCGTGGCGCGGCAAGACGGTGGTCGATGTGCCGCCGGGGTCGCTGGCCGACGACGGCCCGGTCTACGCGCGTCCCATGCGCGAACCCAACGACCGCTTCCTGCTGCAGGCCGACCGCGCCGAGACGCTGCCCCGGCCGCGCACCGGCGACGACCTGCGCGAGACCCTGCTGCGCCTGGCCGCGAGCCCGAACCTGTGCGACAAGACCTGGGTCACCGAGCAGTACGACCGGTACGTGCTCGGCAACACGGTGCTCGCCCAGCCGGAGGACGCCGGTGTCGTGCGCATCGACGAGGAGAGCGGCCTCGGCATCGCGATCTCCGTCGACGGCAATGGCCGGTTCACCCGGCTCGACCCGTACCAGGGCGCGAAGCTGGCGCTGGCCGAGTCGTACCGCAACGTCGCCGTCACCGGCGCGGTGCCGGTGGCCGTCACCGACTGCCTGAACTTCGGCTCGCCCGAGGACCCGGCCGTCATGTGGCAGTTCGCCGAGGCCGTCCGCGGGCTCGCCGACGGCTGCCAGGAGCTCGGCATCCCGGTGACCGGCGGCAACGTCAGCTTCTACAACCAGACCGGCGCCGCCCCGATCCACCCGACGCCGATCGTCGGCGTGCTCGGCGTGCTCGACGACGTCGGTTACCGCACACCGATGGGTTTCAACGCCGACGGCGACGTCATCCTCCTGCTCGGCGAGACGCGGAACGAGTTCTCCGGCTCCGAGTGGGCCTGGGTGACGCACCAGCACCTCGGCGGCGAGCCGCCCAAGGTCGACCTGGCCGCGGAGAAGAAGCTGGGCACGCTGCTGGCCGACTCGGCGGTGCGCGGTCACGTCGGCGCCGCCCACGACCTCTCCGACGGTGGCCTGGCCCAGGCGCTGGTCGAGTCGTGCCTGCGCTACGGGCACGGCGCGGCGCTGCTGCTGCCCGACGACGTCGACCCGTTCACGCTGCTGTTCTCGGAGTCGACGGCGCGGGCGCTGGTGTCGGTGCCGCGCGGCCACGAGAAGGCGTTCACGGCGTTGTGCGCCGAGCGCGGGGTGCCGTACACGCCTCTCGGCGTGGTCGACTCCCGTGGCGGCGCGCTCGATGTCCGCGGGCAGTTCCGCATTCCGCTCGACGAGCTGCGTGCGGCCTGGTCCGGCACGCTGCCCGCGCTGTTCGGCGAGCAGGCCGGGCCGGCACCGGTCACCGCCGACGCGGCCGAGGAGCTGGTCGAGCTGCGCGCGGCGGCCGCACCGGCCGACGACGAGCGCGAGGAAGACGCCCCGGCTTGATCCAGGGCGGGACGTCGGTCCGGTTCGAGTGGGGCGTCACCGGCGCGGCCGAGCTCGCCCGCGACTGTGCCGCGTTGGTGCTGGTCGACGTGCTGTCGTTCAGCACGGCCGTCTGCGTGGCGGTCGAGCGGGGGATCCGGGTCCACCCGTTCCCGTGGGGTGAGCAGGCGCGCGCGTACGCCGAGCGGGTCGGTGCCGTGGTCGCCGTCGAGCGGGGAGCGGTCTCCGCCCGCCAGCCGTACTCGCTCTCGCCGGCGGCGCTGGCGAACGCGCCGGTGGTGCCCGACCTCGTGCTGCCGTCGCCGAACGGGTCGGCGATCTCCGCCGCCGCCGCGTCGACCGGCCTGCCCGTGGTGGCCGCCTGCTTCCGCAACGCGTCGGCGGTCGGCCGCTGGCTCCGGAGCCAGTCCTTCGGGACCCTTGACGCACCCGTCGGTGTGGTCGCGGCCGGCGAACGCTGGCCGGACGGCCAGCTCCGCCCCTGCGTGGAGGACCTGCTCGGCGCCGCCGCGGTGATCGACACCCTGGCCGACGTCGACACCTTGCTCAGCGTCGAGGCGGCCGTCGCACTGGCCGCCCTGGCCGGCGTACCCGACGTGGCGGCGGCGGTGCGTGGCAGCGAGTCGGGCCGCGAGCTTCTCGCCCGCGACTTCGCCGGCGACGTGGAACTGGCCGTCGAGCGCGACTGCTCCGCGGTGGTACCGACACTGACGGCCGGCGCATTCGCGCCGGCCGTCCAGTGATCACGTCTACTGCCGGGAGGGTCTACTCCGGCCAGTCGTTGGAGCGGCCGCGGCCGTTGCGGGGGTCACCGGCGTAGTCGCCGCCGCGGTCGTAGCCGCCGCCCTGGCCCTGGTAACCACCGCCGCGGCGACCGTAGTCGCCCTCGTCGTAGCCGCCGCCGTAGCCGTTGGCACCGCCACCGTTCGCCGCGCCGTTGGCGCCGCCTCCGTAGCCGCCGCCCCCGTACCCGTTGGCACCGCCGCCGTAGCCCGAACCGTTGGCACCGTACTCGGAGCCGTTGGCGCCGCCCTGGTAGACGCCGGTCGCCTGGTCGGCGTAGCCGCCTCCACCACCGCCGCCGTAGCCGCCACCGCGAGGCTCGTCGTAGCCGCCCTGCTGGGCGCCGTAGCCGCGGTCGTCACGGTAGCCGCCGCCGTTGCCGTACCCGTCGCCCCGACCGTTGCCGTTGCCGTAGCCAGCGTCGCCACCCCCGCCGTAGCCGGCCTGGGTGTCGTCGTAGCCGCCGCTGTAGGCGCCACCGACGCGGGTGGGTGCCGGAGCCGGGGCGGCGTACGGGTCGGGGAACTCGTCGAGCTGCTGCTGCGGGCCGACGATCGCGGTCTGGTCGTTGGCGTTCGAGTGGCCGCCGACCATCGTGCGGTCGTACGCGCCGGCACCGGCCGGCGCCATCTGCGGGTTGCCGCCGTACCCGTCGGCGTCTTCGCTCTCGCCGTCGTCCTTGCGGCGCATCACCAGGAGCACGATCGCGCCGATGCCGAGCAGCACGAGCAGCACACCCATGCCGATCAGCGCCCACGAGAGCATGCTCGGGCCTTCGCCGTCGCCGGACGTGTTCTGCTGCGCCACGGGCTCCGACGCCTCACCGCTCGGCTCGGTGGTGGGCTGCTGCTCCGACGCCACCGGCGCCGACGGTTCCGCGCTGGCCGCCGTGGGCTTCATGCGGATGTTCAGGGTGAGCGCCCGACCGGCCACCGCGGTCTGCGTGGCCGTCGCGTCGGTGAAGTTCTCCTTGGACGCGGTGACGGTGACCTGCCCGGCCACGATCGGCTTGTTGTTCGACGGCCTGATCGTGTACTTGCCCTGGTTGTTGGCCGTGGCGTCGTGCGTGTTGCCGGCACTGTCCTTCAGCGTGACCTGAGCGCCCGGCACACCGTCGCCGGTGGCCTGGTCGGTGACCGTGCCGTTCACCTCGGTGGCCGAGGCCGCCTGCTGCGGACCCTGCAGGGTGACGTTGACGCTGTCGTCTCCACCGTTGGCGTCGACGTTGATCGACCCTTCGCGGTTCTGCCCCGGCTGGAGGCTGCTCGGGTTCTTCGCGCTGATCGTGATGGTGACCCGCTGGTCGTTGTCCTGCTCGTCGAAGGCGTTGTCGTTGCAGCGGAGGCCGCCGCCGCTGGCGGAGCAACCGCCCGGGCCACTGAGAGTGACGTCGTTCCCCAGCCCGTTGACGGAGATGTTCGCCTCGGGATTCAGGGACTGCGGCGGGGTCAGCGTGATGGTGATCTGCTTCTGCTCGCCGGGCTTCAGCGTGAGCTGGCCCGGGTTGGCAGTCACGTTCGCGAGCGCGGGCGCGGCCGGCAGGAACAGCACGGCTCCGCTGACCAGTGCGCCCACTACGGCTGACCGCAGCAGGAGGCCTCGTCGTTGCGCAGTCACGTCAGTATCCCCTCCGGCATCGACGGCTATGATCTTGCACTTGCCTTCTTCACCGCAGCAAACTATGCCCTAGACTTCTGTCCGCGCGAAAGGCGACCGATGTTGCCTTCCTATTTCCCGCGGCCATATTGTCCAGGTGTGTCCGCTACGCGCCCAGAATATGAAGCTGTCTTAAGGCTTCTCACGGTGCTCGACGACGGTGTCGAACCGGACCGATCCACCTTACGCGCCGCCGTCCGGTGGTTGCTGGGGGCGCTTGCGTCCGCTAGTCCGGGCAGGTCGGTCGAGGTGCGGGTGCCGCCGTACGGGGCTGTGCAGTGTGTCCCTGGATTACGGCACACCCGCGGAACTCCACCGAATGTCGTGGAAATGGACCCGATCACCTGGGTCGAGGTGGCCACCGGTCGATCGAGTTGGGCCGACGCGGTGGCGGCGGGCCGCATCCGGGCCAGTGGCACGCGGGCCGACCTCAGCGAGTTCCTCCCGATCCGCCACGCCGAGGCGGGCTAGACCCGGTCAATGTGGGCACCACCAGCGCGGATGGCTGCCCGGCGGGGGAAAGCGCACCGCTGACCGTGCCTGTTCGCCGTGTGCTCACGTACACTGTGATCCGCGACGGCGACCCCCGGCGGGCACCGATCGCCCGGTGGTCTCTGACCTTCCCCAGTGAGATTCCCCGAACAGCCACCTCGCTACATCAAGCGCCTGACATTGAGGGAGCGGTAGTGCCCCGAGGCGATGGCCGGCTCAGCCACGACATCGACCCGCAAGGCCCTGGCCCGCAAGACGCCTGTGGCGTCTTCGGGGTCTGGGCCCCGGGCGAAGAGGTGGCGAAGCTCACCTACTTCGGTCTGTACGCGCTCCAACACCGTGGGCAGGAGGCGGCCGGCATCGCGGTCTCCGACGGTTCGGGCGTCACCGTCTTCAAGGACCTCGGCCTGGTGGCCCAGGTGTTCGACGAGCCGGCCCTCGCGTCGCTGCGCGGGTACCTCGCGGTCGGGCACACGCGGTACTCCACCACCGGCGGCTCCACGTGGGAGAACGCCCAGCCGACGCTGCGGGCCACGCCGTCCGGGTCGTCGACGATCGCGCTGGCGCACAACGGCAACCTCGTGAACACCGCCGAGCTCGCCGTGCGGGTGGCCGACCTCGGCCTCGCCGAGCCCGGTGTCACGTCCGACACCGCTCTGGTCACCGCGCTGCTCGCGGCCCGTCCCGACCTGTCGGTCGAGGCCGCCGCGCTCGAGGTCCTCCCGACGCTGCGCGGCGCGTTCAGCTTCGTCTTCATGGACGAGGACACGCTGTACGCGGCCCGTGACGCCAACGGCGTGCGTCCGCTGGTGCTCGGCCGGCTGGAGCGCGGCTGGGTGGTGGCCAGCGAGACCGCGGCGCTCGACATCGTCGGCGCGAGCGTGGTGCGGGAGATCGAGCCCGGCGAGCTGATCGCGATCAACGAGCACGGCCTGCGGTCGAGCCGGTTCGCGGCGCCCGACCCGAAGGGCTGCCTCTTCGAGTACGTGTACCTCGCCCGTCCCGACACCACGA
Organism: Virgisporangium ochraceum; assembly: GCF_016863655.1. Lineage (GTDB taxonomy): Bacteria > Actinomycetota > Actinomycetes > Mycobacteriales > Micromonosporaceae > Virgisporangium > Virgisporangium ochraceum. The sequence continues at coordinate 116,544 of NZ_BOPH01000010.1, read as the reverse complement.
TCGTCGGTCGCAACGTGCACGCGGCGCGGGTCGAGATCGGACGCACGCTGGCCCGCGAGCACCCGGCCGAGGCCGACATGGTGATCCCGGTGCCCGAGTCGGGCACGCCGGCCGCGATCGGGTACGCCGCCGAGTCGGGCATCCCGTACGGCTCGGGTCTGGTCAAGAACGCCTACGTGGGCCGCACGTTCATCCAGCCGTCGCAGACGATCCGGCAGCTCGGCATCCGGCTCAAGCTCAACCCGCTGCGCGACAACGTCCGCGGCAAGCGGCTGGTCGTCGTCGACGACACGATCGTGCGCGGCAACACCCAGCGGGCGATCGTGCGCATGCTGCGCGAGTCGGGCGCGATCGAGGTGCACGTGCGCATCTCGGCGCCGCCGGTGAAGTGGCCGTGCTTCTACGGCATCGACTTCGCCACCCGGGCCGAGCTGCTGGCCAACGGCCTCGACCTGGAGGGCATCCGGCGCTCGATCGGCGCCGACTCGCTCGGCTACGTCTCGCTCGAAGGGCTCATCGCGGCCACCGAGCAGCCGAAGAGCCGGCTGTGCGCGGCCTGCTTCGACGGGCATTACCCGATCGACCTGCCGCCCGACAACGTCATCGGCAAGCACGTGCTGGAAGGGCTCGCGCGGGTCGCGGCCCAACCTCACGGAGCCGCGGTCGGTGTGGGTGCCGGTCCGGGCCCGGGCGTGGGCCTGGTGCCGAGCGCGGGTGGAGCCGACGCGCTCCAGCGGCCCTGACGCCGCGGATCCCGTCTCAGCTCCACCCGACCACCTCTCTAGCGCTTCAAGCCGTCGCGACCGAACAAGGGGAGAACGTGACGCACGTGGATGAACGCCCAACCGGCGGTGGGTCCGGACCCAACAGCCCCGACAAGCGCCTCTGGAACGCCGGCGGCCGAACCGCTCGCCGCCGTACCGTGACCTACGCAGACGCCGGTGTGTCGATCCACGCCGGAGAGCAGGCGGTGGCGATGCTCAAGTCGAAGGTGAAGCGCACCACCCGGCCCGAGGTCCTCGGTGACCTCGGCGGTTTCGCCGGGCTCTTCAAGCTCGACATGTCGAAGTACAAGGAGCCGGTGCTGGCGTCGTCGACCGACGGTGTGGGCACCAAGCTCGTCATCGCGCAGACGATGGGTATCCACGACACCGTCGGTATCGACCTGGTCGCGATGGTGGTCGACGACCTGGTGGCGTGCGGCGCCGAGCCGCTGTTCCTGCTCGACTACATCGCCTGCGGCGAGGTGGTGCCCGACCGGATCTCCGAGATCGGCGCGGGCATCGCCGACGGCTGCCGGTACGCCGGCTGCGCCCTGCTCGGTGGCGAGACGGCGGAGCACCCGGGCGTCATGCGTCCCGACGAGTACGACATCTCCGGGACCGGCGTGGGCGTCGTCGAGCACGACGCGATCCTCGGCAAGCACCGGGTCGAGGTCGGCGACGCGGTCATCGCGATGCGCTCGAGCGGCCTGCACTCCAACGGCTACTCGCTGGTGCGGCACGTGCTCCTGGGCGCCGGCCGGATGCGGCTCGACACGGTGTTCGACGAGTTCGGCCACCAGCGCACCCTGGGCGAGGAACTGCTCACGCCGACCAAGATCTACGCGCGGGACTGCCTCGACCTCATGAAGGAGGCCGACCTGCGCGCGCTGGCCCACATCACCGGCGGTGGCGTGCCCGGCAACCTCAGCCGCGTGCTGCCCGACAACGCCGACGCGGTCGTCGACCGGTCGACGTGGCGGCCGCAGCCCATCTTCGACCTCGTGCGCGAGAAGGGCCGCATCGACGACCCGGAGATGGAGAGCACGTTCAACATGGGCGTGGGCATGATCGCGATCGTGGCGCCGGCCGATGCCGACCGCACCCTGGCCTTCCTCGCCGGCCGCGGCATCGAGTCGTGGCAACTGGGTGAGGTCGTCGAGGGCACCGGATCGGTGCAGATGGTGGGCTCCCACACGCGCGGTTGAGCGCGCCTTTGATCACAGGCGCTTAGCCCGCTGGTCGGCAGCGCCTACGCTGGACCAATGGCATGGACCGGGATGAGTGGAATAGCCACCGTCCCGGGCTATGTCGTGATGCAGCCGACAACCCTGTGCAATCTCGACTGCACCTACTGCTACCTGCCCGAACGGGCCCTCAACAAGCGGATGCCGGTGGCCGTCGCGGAAGCGGTGGCCATCGACGTCAACGAATGGGCTAGTCGCACCGAACGGTTCTCCGTGGTGTGGCACGGCGGCGAACCGATGACCGCCGGGCGGGCGGCCCTGGCCGACCTGATGGCGCCGTTCCGCGGCGTCGAGCACCACGTGCAGACCAACGCCACCCTCATCGACGACGAGTGGTGCGCGTTCTTCGCCGAACACGGCATGCACGTGAGCGTCAGCGTCGACGGGCCCGCCGAACGCAACTCGGCCCGCGTCACGCGGTCCCACAAGCCCGCCTACGACCGGATCGAGCGCGGCATCGCGACGCTGCGTGCCCACGACGTCCCCTTCTCGGTTCTCTGCGTGGTGAGTGACCCGCGGCCGGAACTGGCCGGGGAGCTCTACCACTACTTTCTCGACCTGGGCTGCGACGTCCTCGGCATCAACATCGAGGAGCAGGAGGGCGTCAACGGCCGGGCCAACGCGCACGCCGAGGCGGACGTGCGCGCGTTCTGGGCGGCCCTGGTGGCCGAATGGCGGCGGAACCCGCGGATCCACGTACGGGAGATCGAGCACGCGCTGCGGTACGCCGGTGCCGTGCTGGCCGGCGCGGCCGACGACGTGCTGCCGAAGCGGCTCGACCCGATCCCGACGATCGCCGTCGACGGACGGGTGTTCGTGCTGTCGCCGGAGCTGGCCGGGTTCAGCGACGAGCGGTACGGCGACTTCTCGTCGGGGAACGTTTTGAGCACGCCACTACGTCAGATTCTGTGTGCGGCGGCAGACGGACCCGGCTGGGTCGGCGAGTTCCTCACCGGCGTGGAGCAGTGCCGGGCGACCTGCCCGTACTTCGGCTTCTGCGGCGGTGCCCACGCGGCCAACCGCTACTTCGAGCTGGGCCGCTTCGACGCCACCGAGACCGACCACTGCCGCAACAGCAAGATCCGCCTACTGGAGGGAGTGCTCGACCATGCCTCTCACGGAACCTGATCCCGTGACTCAGCGCGTACGGAAGGCCGCGGACGGCCTGGCGGCGCTGCTGGCCGAAGCCGAGCAGGCGCGTACAACGCGGGACGAAGAGGGGTCCGACGGCGCAGCGGTGTGCGCCTGGAACCACTTCGAAAACATCCCGACGTTCTACAACTGGAACAACCGCCCCCGCTGACCCAGCGCCCTGTTCCCGCAGCTGTTCAAGCTGCTGTTCCCGCTGTTGTGCACAAGGGCCGGCCCGTGGCGGGCCCTTGTGCACATCGCGCGGTCGACATCGCGCTGTGACGCCTACCCACGCTGCTGCGGAGGTAGGCGTCTGAAAGGTCTACGCGCTGAGGAGTCAACGCCGACGGGCCGGTGGGCTTCCGTCGTCGTCGTCACCGGTGTAGTCACCGGTGTCGTCTAGGTCGTCGCCCTCGTCATCGTCGTCGGCGGCGAACTCGTCGTACTCGTCGTCGACCGGACTTGACCTGGAGTTGCCACCCGCCAGCTCGCGCTGCAACGCGGCGAGGTCGGTGTTGGGGGAATGGTATTTCAACTCCCTGGCCACCCTAGTCTGCTTGGCCTTCGCACGGCCGCGCCCCATGGCTCGACCCCCTCGCACAGAATTACGGGGCAGCCATTACCGGCATGCCCCTCACGTCAGGCATCTCTCGTGGCTCATACGGTACATGTCGGAGGCACACTTCGGCATCTCGCCCTCCGGGTAACGTTCCACACCCGGAAGGTTCGCTCGTAAGCACCCGACCGCCGTTGCGGTCGTCACGGCAGAAGGATGCTCCGCAGCCGCCCCACGTCGGCCATCCGGCGCTCGGCGAGCCGGTCGGCGGCCACCGCCGGAGGCACGCCCTCGGCGTCGGCCAGGCGCAGAATCTGGCGTGTCGTCTCGAAAATCCCGGACGCGCGCAGTTTGGCCCGTTCGAAGTTGAAGCCGTGGATCTCGTCGGCGACCTGGATGACCCCGCCGGAGTTCACGACGTAGTCGGGCACGTACAGCACGCCCCGTTCGGCGAGCAGCTTCTCGACGCCGGGGTGGGCGAGCTGGTTGTTCGCCGCGCCGGCCACGACCGCGGCGCGCAGCGCCGGAACGGTGTCGTCGTCGAGGGCGCCGCCGAGGGCGCAGGGCGCGTACACGTCGATCGGCTCGCGGATCAGCGCCTCCGCGTCGGCCACGAGCGTCACCTCGGGGTGGTGGGTCCTCGCCCACTCGAGCGCCCGCTCCGAGACGTCGGTGGCGACCACCGTGGCGCCGTCGTCGAGCAGGTGCCGGGTGAGGTGCTTGCCCACCTTTCCGAGCCCGGCGACGCCGACCGCGCGTCCCCGCAGCGACGTGGTGCCCCACCTGTGCTCGGCCGCCGCACGCATGCCCTGGTAGACGCCGTAGGCGGTAAGGACCGAGGAGTCGCCGGCGCCACCGTTGACCTCCGACCGCCCGGTGACGAACCGGGTCTCGCGGGACACGACGTCCATGTCCTGCACATAGGTGCCGACGTCGCAGGCGGTGTAGTAGCGGCCGCCCAGCGACTGGACGAACCGGCCGTACGCGCGCAGGAGCGGCTCGGTCTTGTCCTTGTCGGGGTCGCCCCAGATGACGCCCTTGCCGCCGCCGTGGTCGAGGCCCGCGAGGGCGTTCTTGTAGGCCATGCTCCGGGACAGTTCGAGAGCGTCGTGGACCGCGTCGGCCTCGCTCGCGTACGGGTAGAACCGCGTGCCGCCGAGCCCCGGGCCGAGGGCGGTGGAGTAGAGCGCGATGATCGCGCGAAGTCCGGTGGGCTTGTCGTGACAGAAGACGACCTGTTCGTGACCTGATTCAGCGCTGAATACGGTCATTGCCTGCTCCTCGTGAGTGGTGGCCGGTCCTTGTGGGACTTCCGCTCGCCGGCCGGGGTGTGGGGCCGGCAGCGGTTGATCTGTCGCCGGTGAGGCGACGGTGATGATTTTCAGCCTAGTGCTGTTGGCTGGTGAGGTAACCGCGTCGTGTTATCAAATGGACCCCTATCCGTGCGACGATCGCGAGGTGCCGTCCCTGTTTGCCGCCTACCTCCGCGTGTACGAGCCGCTCGCCGCGTTCGACCGCGAACGGCAGGTCTACTGGCGTCGGTACGTCAAGGAAGGTCGCGCGGTGGCGCCGCTCGAGGGTCCGAGCCGGCAGCGCACCTCGGTGATCGAGGCGCTGGGCGCCAGCTGGACGCGGCTGCCCAACCTGCCCGACGAGGCCTACGTCCTGGAGTGGGGCGACTCGCTGCTCATCTGCCCGTGGAACCTGCGGGTGCGCGTCGCCGAGGCGGCGCTGACCGCGCGCGACGGCGTGCCGCCGGTCATCGCCGACGCGTTCGTGCCGCCGGCGCTCGCGGGTCAGGCGCAGTCGGTCGTCGACGACTGGCGCAGCGGCGCCCGGGTGCTCGAGCACGGCCTGCCCCGGCTGCACGAGCAGGTGTCGACGTGGGGCGTGCCGCTGCGGTGGTTCGCGTTCGTCGACCTGGCCGACCGGGAGCTGTCCACCCGCCCGGGCCGCCGGGTGCTGCGCTACCGCTGCGCGATCTCGAAGGCCCGCGCGCGGGCCCAGGAGGCGCACGCGATCCTCGAACGGTCGCTGGGCGACGTGCCGATCACCCAGGCCGTCGCGGAGACCTCCCGGTGGCTCGACGAGTTCCACGACAGCTCCCTGGTGGAGCTCGACTACGGCGGCCTGGTCGCGCTCATGTCCGACGACCAGCTCATCGCCGACGACTCGCCGGGCCTGATCGCGCACGGCCTCACCGCCGTCGCGGAGGGCCGCGGCGACGACGCCACGAAGGCGTACGAGCAGCTGGTGGAGCGCTGGCGCGCCATTCAGCTCCTCGAACGGTGCAACTAGCAGCACCCTTCACATTCCCCAAGATCCGGGCGAGGGGTCCCTCCGGCTGCCAAACGTTGACCGGATGGGTCAATTTGCCGTCATCTGATGGGTGATTTGCTGCTGGTCGAGATGAAGTAGGTTCGGATCAGGCGACCACTTAGGGTGACAATCAGCGTGAGAAATCGGCATTCGCACGCTTAAAAGCGGAAAATTCGTCTGATTCATCATCCATCCATACAGTCACCTTCATCCGTTCGGGTAATGTCGGACATCGGGGACTAGCCGGACCATGAGAAGCGCGTTCGGCCGGCGGGACCCCGGCCTTCGCTCTTGAGCACATGTGAGGAGAACCGATGGCATCGCGCACGCACGAACCGGAACCTTTACTGACACCGGCGGAGGTTGCGTCGATGTTCCGGGTCGACCCGAAGACTGTCACGCGGTGGGCCAAGGCTGGAAAGCTGAGCGCGATCCGCACGCTGGGGGGCCACCGCCGGTACCGCGAGTCCGAGGTCCGCGCCCTGCTGCAGGGCCAGATCCCGCAGCAGCGCCAGGGCGACTGACGACAACCGCACAGCCAGACCTGTACACGGGAAGAGGCGCTACCGGGATTCCGGGAAGCGCCTCTTCCCGTATACGAGAAGTCTTTTGGAATTAATCCAAATCAATGCGGATCCCGACGGTACCGGTCTTGCCCCGGCGTAGCCGGCTTCCGTAGACGGTCAGGTACCCCATCAGACCGTACTTTCGGGCAAGCACCTTCCGCAGTTTCGCGGTTTCTTCGTCGGACATGATCGTGGCCCGGCCGGGCACCGCGGGTCCGGTCACCTCGCCGCGCAACTTGCACGGCGCCACGGTGACCGCCGGGTTGCGTCCGATCCGTTTGACCTTGAACGACGACCGGACCGTCCATACGGCGAGGCCGGATTCGTACCCGCACACCCAGATCGGTGTCGATACCGGTGTGCCGTCCTGCCGGTAGGAGGCCAGCGAGACGTACTGCGAGGCGGCCAGCGACGCGAGATCAGACATGGCCGGTACAGTACGCCGATGGTCAAGCTGTCGATCCTGATGCCGGTCTACAACGAGGAAGCCCGGGTGGCGGATGCGGTCAAGCAGGCGCTTGACGTCTCGTACCCCTGCGAGGTGGAGCTCGTGATCGTCGACGACGGCAGTCGCGACGCCACCGCCGAGATCCTCCGTGGGCTCGACGACCCCCGGCTCACCATCGTCATCCAGCCCCGTAACCAGGGCAAAGGCGCGGCGATCCGCAAGGCGGCCGAGACGGCCCGCGGTGAGTACATGGTGATCCTCGACGCCGATCTCGAGTACGACCCGCAGGACATCCCGAAGCTCCTCGCCCCCGTGCTCGACGGGAAGGCCGAGGTCGTCTACGGCAACCGGTCGTTCGGATCGCACAGCTCCTTCTCGTTCTGGTACGTGATGGGCAACCGGGCGGTCACGACGTACGCCAACATGCTGTTCAACTGCTACATCGGCGATCTGGAAACGTGCTTCAAGCTGATGCCGTTGGCGCTGTACCGGTCGCTCGACGTGAAGTCGCGCGGGTTCGGCATGGAGGCCGAGGTCACCGGCAAGCTGCTGCGCAGCGGCGTGCGCCCGTACGAGGTGCCGATCAGCTACCGGGCCCGCACCCGGGAAGAGGGCAAGAAGATCACCTGGAAGGACGGCGTCGAGGCGCTGGCGATCCTGGCCCGCGAGCGGGTGCGCAGGCCTAAGCGGTAGTCAGCAGGATCTTGCCGGTGTGGGCGCTCTCGGTCATCACCCGGTGCGCCTCGGCCGCCTGCGGGAACGGGATGCGGCGGTCGATCACCGGCTTGATGCGGCCCTGCTCCACGAGCGGCCAGACCTCGTCGCGGACGCCCGCGACGATCGCCGCCTTCTCCTCCAGCGGGCGGGCCCGCAGCGTCGTGGCGGCGACGGTGGCCCGCTTGGCCAGCAGGAGGCCCAGGTCGAGCTCGGCCCTGCGGCCGCCCTGCGCACCGATGATCACCAGCCGGCCGTTGGTCTTCAGCGCCCGGAGGTTCCGCTCGAGGTACGGGCCGCCGATGATGTCGAGCACCACGTCGGCGGCGACCTTCTCGGCGAAGTCCTCCGACTCGTAGTCGATCGCGGTGGCACCCAGTGCGGTGATCGCGGCGTGCTTGCTCCTGCGCGCGGTCGCGTGGACCTCGCAGCCGAGGGCCACCGCGTACTGGATCGCGAACGTGCCGATGCCGCTGGCGCCCCCGTGCACCAGGAGGGTCTCCCCGGCCCTGAGGCCGGCGACCATCCGGAGGTTGGACCAGACCGTGCAGGCCACCTCGGGCAGCGCGCCCGCGTCTTCGAGGGAGATGCCCCGGGGGACCGGCAGCACGCAGGCCTCGGGTACGGCCACCCGCTCGGCGTAGCCGCCACCGGCGAGCAGGGCGCATACCTCGTCGCCCTGCTCGAGGCGCTCGCTCCGCTCGCGCAGGCTCCGGCCCTTCCCGGCGCGGCCGGTGAGGCGGCCGGAGCACTCCAGGCCCGGGTAGGGCGGTGCTCCGGCGGGCGGTGGGTACTTTCCGGCGGCCTGCATGAGGTCGGCCCGGTTGACGCCGGCGGCGACGACATCGATGAGAACCTCACCGGGACCGGGGACCGGGTCGTCGACCTCTGCCCACCGGAGTTCGCCGCCGTCGGCGATGACGATCGCGTGCACGCGTCGAGCTTATTGGTCTTTCCGGGTGACCCGCGCGACCGCGACGACCGACTGGCCGAACGGCGGGTTCGCGATCTTCTCCAGCGCCCGGTTGACCGGCGCGACGAAGCGGTCGTACACGAACACCAGCTTGCCCGGCCCCGGCATGAGGCGAAGGATCTTCGTGGTGAAGACGTAGCCGAAGAGCCCGAACATGTTGGCGTAGTGCAGCTTCACGATCTCGAGGCCCGCGGCCTCCATCGCCTTGCGCATCGACTTCTTCGTGTATCGACGCACGTGACCGGTGGCGATGTCGGCCGGGCTCATCGCCCAGTTGAACGCCGGAACCACGATCACCACGTGCCCGCCGGGGCGGACGAGCTCGCCCATGCTCCGCAGCGCGCTCACGTCGTCATCAATGTGTTCCAAAACGTTGTACGAGACCGCCGCGCTGTAGTCGCCCGGCTCCCCTGCGGGAAGCATCAGCTCGCGGACGTCCATGTTGGAGTCGCCGGCGAACCGCTCCTTGAGCGCCACCAGGCGGTCGGGTTCCACCTCCGACACCGTCATGCGGGGTACGTGCGCGAACCATTCTTCCGCGTAGTCGCCCAGTCCGGCACTTACCTCGATCGGGTGGTCGCCCAGGTAGGGAACCGCGAAGCCCGCGAACCACTTGCGGTGGTTCACGCACATCGACAGGCCCTCAAGGACCTCGGACTGGACCCTCTGGTCGCCCAGGATCTCCGCCATCCGCGCTCGTTTCCCGTCGTCAGTCATGGTGATCAGTACGGCTAGAACCCGGGTAGCCTACCCAAGGGAGATTTCGGGAGCATCTCAGGCGCCGTACACTGCCCCGGGTAGTCGCCTCGCTCGGCGACGAACCAGCCTGTTCAGTTGGCCGACGCATACGGTGCAGGGAGGCAGCAAGGGTGAGCAGCACGGTGACGCCGCTTGCCTCCGAGGCTCCCGAACCGGCACCGCAACTCGCCGAAGCCCCCCGACGCATCCGTATCCGTCGATGGGTTCCTGATGCGATCGTAGCCGCCGCGTTCCTCGGGATGGCGGTTTTCGTCACATATGGATTGTGGCGTGGAGATGGGGTCCTGCGGGAGAACCGCGACGACCCGATCTTTTTTCAATGGATGCTCATCCATGCCTCGCGGATCTTCACCCACGGCGAGAACCCGTTCTTCGCGGAGCAGATCAACGCGCCGTTCGGCCTCAACCTCATGGCGAACACCTCGGCGCTGGGCTGGGCGATCCCGCTCGCGCCGGTCACCATCCTGTTCGGTCCGTGGATCTCGTTCCTGATCATGCTGACCGCGGGGCTGGCCGGCACCGCGTACGCCTGGTACCACGTCTTCTCCCGGTACCTAGTGTCGAACCGGGCCGCCGCGATCATCGGCGGAGCGTTCTGCGGCTTCGCGCCGGGAATGATCTCGCACGCGCAGGGCCACCCGAACATCGTCAGCCAGTTCCTGGTGCCGTTCATCGTGCTCCGGGTGATCAAGCTGCGCGAAGATCCGGAGCGGTGGCGGCGCAACGGCCTGATCCTGGCCGGCCTGGTGATCTACCAGACGTTCATCAACGAAGAGGTCCTGTTCCTCACCGCCCTGATCATGGTCGTGTTCGTGGCGCTGTGGGCGGTGCAGCGGCGGTCCGAGGCGCGGGCGCTGCTGGTCCCCACGCTCAAGGCGGCCGGACTGTGTCTGGCCGTCGCCGGCGTGGTGCTGGCGTACCCGTTGTACTGGCAGTTCTTCGGAACGTCGGCGTACCACGGGCTGCCGCTGGGCGTGCAGGGCATGGGTACCGACCTGCTGGCCGTGAAGTCCTACTCGTACGAGTCGGTGCTCGGCGGCACGCACGCCACCGCGAGCAAGCTGGCCTCCAGCGGCTCCGAGGAGAACACGTTCTTCGGGGTCCCCCTGCTGTACGTGCTGCTGGGCGTCGCGGTCGTGCTGGTCCGGTCGGCCGCCGGACGCGCGCTGCTGATCACCACGGTGTGGTTCTGGTGGCTGTCGCTCGGCCCGTACGTGCTGATCGGCGGCGAGGCCACCGAGATCAAGACACCCTGGTACTACATCGCCGAGCTGCCGCTGTTCAACTCGGTGGTACCGACGCGAATCGGCCTGGCGCTGACCCCGATGATCGGTGTCCTGCTCGCCCTGGCGATCGACCGGTTCCAGCCGGTCCGGTTCCGGATCCTGTGGACGTCGATCGTGATCGCGGCGCTGCTGCCCATCGCGCCGACGCCGCTGGACACGTCGCCGCCGCACGTGCCACCCACGCCGGTGTTCTTCACCAGCGGCGCGTGGCGCGAGGTGGTCCCGAAGGACGGCGTGGTGCTCTCGACCCCGCCCGGCTGGGTGCCGTACCTCAGCGCGATGTCGTGGCAGCTCGACACGAACCTCGACTTCGACATCGTCGGCGGCTACTACCTGGCCCCGACGCCGGGCGATCCGACCCGCCGGGCGAACTTCGGCCCCGCCTACCCGCCCACGATGCGCCTGATCTGGTACGTCGGTGAGGGCGGCGTCGACGCGTTGATCACCGATGAGCACCGGCGGCAGGCCGTGAAGGACTTCCGCGACTACAAGGTCACCACGCTGGTGCTGCCGGTCACCCAGCCCCGGTCCGACCTGGTGAAGAACACGGTGCAGCAGCTCCTCGGCCCGCCGCGGCTGATCGAGGACTGCTGGGTCTGGGACGTAAGGCAGTTCGTGGCGAACGGGGTACCCGGCTAAGCTGTGGGCACTGGAGGGGTCGCCTAGTGGCCGATGGCGCTGGTCTTGAAAACCGGTATGGGGAAACTCATCGTGGGTTCGAATCCCACTCCCTCCGCTTCAGGTGTCACACCCCGCCGCGGGCTTCGATCGCGGCCAGCTTCCGCTTGATCGCGGTGTCGAGGTCGATGCCGGCCAGTTCGGCGGTCACCCGGGTGACGATCACGATGTCGGCCAGCTCCTCGGCCACGGATTCCCAGGTGGCGGGCTGCCGGGCCCGGCCGGTGGCGCGGCGGTAGGCCTGGATCGCCTCGCCCACCTCCTCGGCCAGGCAGAGGATCTGGGTGTCCAGGCAGGTCCGGTCGTCTGCGTGACGGGTACGGACACGTTCCGCGATGGTCCGGATAGCACCTTCTGTCTCTGACATAGCGGAACAGCCTAGACTCCGGCCGTGGCGATCGATCAGAGCGAACCGGGGCACGAGCCCGCAGACGGTCGGCGTACCGCTGTGGAGTCGGAGAGCGAACCGCCCGGGTCGCCCGATCCGGTCAGCCTCGAGAAGGAGCCGGAGGACGACGCGGAGGACGACGCGGAGGACGACGCGGAGCCCGCGGAGAGCCAGCCGGAGCAGGCGCCGCTGGTGTACCGGCTGGCCCCGTATCTCGCGTTTCTCGCGTTCGCCGTCTACCTGCTCAACGACCTGTGGGGCGGCCCGGGGTCGTTCATGCTCCTGGACAACTACCAGGACCAGGTGTTCTTCGAGTGGCTCCTGACCAACGGCGCCAACGCGATCGCCCACGGCGAGAACCCGCTGTTCTCGGACAAGATCAACGCGCCGTACGGCCTCAACCTGATGGCGAACACGTCGGTGCTCGCGCTCGCGCTGCCGCTCGCGCCGGTCACCTGGCTGTTCGGTGCCGACGTGACGTTCGCGGTGATCACCACGATGGCGCTCGCCGGCACCGCGTCGAGCTGGTACTTCGTGCTCAACCGGCTGCTGGGCCACCGGGTGGCGGCGGCGGTCGGCGGCCTGTTCTGCGGGTTCGCCCCGGCGATGGTCTCGCAGGCGACCGGGCACCCGAACATCTCCGGCCAGTACGTGCTGCCGTTCGTCGTGCTCGCCGTCACCAGGCTGGGCCTGCCCGGGCGGCACTGGGCGATGCGCGGGCTGATCCTCGCCGGCCTCGTGGTGCTGCAGGTGTTCGTCAACGAGGAGCTGCTGTTCCTCACGGCGCTCGCGCTGTTCGTGTTCCTGGTCCCGTACGCGTTCGCGCGGCCGCGCGAGCTCTGGACGCGGGTCCCCGACGCCCTGAAGAGCCTGGGCACGACGGCGCTGGTCGCCGGCGTGGCGCTCGCCTACCCCCTCTACCACCAGTTCTTCGGCAAGGGCTACTACCGCGGCCTGCCCGACTACATCCTGCTGTACGGCGCCGATCTCGGCGGGTACTGGAACTTCGCGCGCCGGTCGGTGGCCGGCGACCCGCTGGTGACGGCGAAGCTCGCGCAGGGCGCCACCGAGGAGAACTCGTTCTTCGGCTGGCCGCTGCTGCTCGTGCTGCTCGCGGTGGTGATCTGGCTGCGCCGCGACGCGATCGTGCGGTCGTTGGCGGTCACCGGTCTGGTGTTCACGTTGCTGTCGCTCGGGTCGGCGCCGAAGAAGAACGGCGAGGCCTTCGACATCATCGCGCCGTGGGGCTGGCTCGACGCGCTGCCGCTGTTCGACTCGGTGGTGCCGACCCGGCTGGCGCTGGTGGTGACCCCGGTGGTCGGGTGCATGCTCGCGGTCGCGGTGAAACGGTACGACGAGGCCGTGCGGCACCGCACCGCCGAGACGCTGGAGGGGGAGACGAACGTCGAGGGGACGGTGGTGCGCCTGCTCGGCGTCGCCGTGCTCGCCATGGTGCTCGGTCCGCTGACGCCGACGCCGCTGCCGGTGTTCCCGCGTCCGTTCGTGCCGGAGTTCTTCACCACGGCCATGTACAAGGACCACATCCCCCGCGACGGGGTGGTGCTCGGCGTGCCGCCGGGCTGGAGCCCGAGCCTGCACGCGATGCAGTGGCAGACCGCCACGAAGCACGACTACAGGATGTTCGGCGGGTACTTCCTCGCCCCGAACCCGAACGACCCCGACCGGGTGGCGATGTTCGGGCCGATCTACCCGCCCACGATGTCGATGCTCGGGCAGGTGGCGGAGCAGGGCGCGCTGGTGACGGTCACCCCCGAGATCCGGGCACAGGCCGCCACCGACTTCCGCGCGACCGGCGTGACCACGCTGGTGCTGCCCGCGCACCACTGGCGGGTCGAGGAGCTGCGGACGATCTGCGACGCGCTGGCCGGGCAGGGTCAGCTGCTCGGCGGCATGTGGGTCTGGGACGTGCGGCCGCTGACGGCCGGCTGAAAGCCTCAGCGGATGCAGCAGCCGCGGCAGACCTTGGGCTCGGGCAGCGTGAACGCCAGGCAGCACGTGCGCCGGGCGATGTGCAGGCCACCCGTGGCCGGGTCGGTGGTGATGTCGACCAGGTCGTCGATGCCGAGCGCGCCGAGCACCGTGTCGATCGTCGGCAGGATCGGGCCCGGCACCGAGTCGGCGGCGCGGTAGAGCGCGTGCGCCACGCCGGAGGCGAGTGAGCCCCAGAGCGTGCGCTTGCCCAGGTGTACGCGGCCGCGGATGCCCGCCATGAGCGCGTCGAGGTGGTCGCTCACGAGGGCGCGCTTCAACTCGTCCAGCAACGCCTTGTCATCGGCCCGCACGAGGACGCCCGGGCGGGCCGTGCCGGCGAGCGGGTCGGTGGCGAGCATGGCGACGAACGGACGGCGCAGCGCGAGCTTGAGGAACGGCTGGTGCTCCGAGTACGTCACGAGGACGTCGTCGAGCGCCGGCAGCGGCACCCTGCGGGCGCCGGCGTAGCCGATCAGCGCGGGCAGGGCCAGCCAGTAGGAGTAGCACTTCCAGGCGAGGGCGGCGGCGACGTGCGGCTGCGCCTTCCACCGTTGCTCGGCGGTCGAGAGGAACCGGGTGAGCCCGTCGCCATCGACGAGGTCGCTGGCCGGGATCCAACCCGTGGGATCGTCGACGACGAGGGTGGGCGCGAGCCCGCGCACCGCCGTCTCACCGTGTCTCACCGCGACGTCACGTAGCGTGGTGACCACGGGGGAGAGCGACGCTGCCAGCACATCGTGCGGCGTGGTCAGCACCACCGTTGTCTACCCCCGATCCCAGCCTTCAAGCGCCTCACCATACAGGTATTAGGGAAGGCTAACCAACGACCGAATGCGGTGCGGATCAGTCACGGAAAGTGGCGCGAATCCGGTAGCGGTGTGCCGACCGCGCCCGGCCGATGCCCTGTCAAGGCTTTTGTCAGCAATCCGTCGACTTGGTGATGCCGTTCTGTCAGGACGGTGACACTGAGCGTACAGGGGACGTCTCCCTGGGGGCTGGGTACATGGGCACGGGCGAGTCGCCCGTACAACGGGCATCGGCGGAGTTCGTCACAGAGTTTGCACGCTGGCGGCTCGAACGCGGTCTGTCCAAGAAGCAGTTGGCGGCCGAGATGGGCTTCGACCCGTCCTACCTCAGCCATGTCGAGGCGCACCGCCACCGTCCCACCGAAGACTTCGCCCGACGCGCCGAGGCCGTTCTGCAGGCCGGCGGCGCGATCTGGCGGCGTTTCCGCGAGTACGACGAACTCCGCGCGTCGTCGCGGGCCACCCGCCAGGCCGCGACCGCGCCCGCCGCCCAGATCCCCAGCCAGCGCGACTCCGACGCGTGGCTGCCGCCCAGCGCCGGTCTGGTGGTCGAGCGCGAGGTCGCGCGGCTGTCGTACGTCGACGGCCGGTACCGCTGCACCGTGCGCCGGTCGCTGTACAACGCCGGCAACGAGCCGGTCACGAGGTACCTGATCCGGGTCGCGGTCGACCGCTTTCCCAACGAGAGCGAGCGGTCGAACCAGTACCACCGCGAGCACCCGCTCACCTGGGACGAACTGCACCTGATCGCCAGCTGCGGCGGCGAGCGCATGGAGTGGCGCCCGAAGACCGACCGCGACACGTTCAAGGAGGCCTGGCTCCTCTTCGAGAACGAGCGTGGCCGGTTCCCGCTCTACCCCGGCCAACGCGCCATGATCCAGTACACGTACCACGTCGGCGCCGACAAGTGGGGGCCGTGGTTCCAGCGCGCCGTCCGGCTGCCGACCAGGCGCATCCGCATCGAGCTCGACCTGCCCATGGCCATGCGCCCGGTGGTGTGGGGCGTCGAGACCACGCTCAGCGCCGAGTCGGTGCCGCTGCGCACCCCGATCGAGCAGGAGATCGAGGGCGACCGCGCGGTCTTCGGCTGGCAGTGCGAGAACCCGCCCCTGCACGCCCGCTACCGGCTCGAATGGCGCTTCCGCGAACCGGCCGAGTCGGCGGTGCCCGCCCAGCGCACCGTGGTCGCGGCCGGTAACGGCCGTGGTCACTATGTTCCGGGACGCACGGAGCCCGCGCCGGCGCCGCCCAGCGTCCGGATGGCGGCGGCCGGCATCATCCAGCGGGGCGCCGACGTGCTCCAGTCGCCGGGCCGCTGGTTCGACCTGCCCCGCGAGTCGGCGCTGGCCGAGGAGACCGTCGAGCGGCTCGGGCTCGCCCTGGTGCACGTGGCCCGGTTGCACCGCTTCCGCAAGGGCATCGGCCTGGCCGCGCCGCAGCTCGGCCTGTCGCTGGCGGCCGCGGTGGTGCGCCCGGTCGGTGCGCGGGAGCCGATCGTGTTGCTGAACCCGCGGGTCGTGGCCGCGTCGGCCGAGACCGACGAGCAGTTCGAGGGCTGCCTGTCGTTCTTCGACGTGCGTGGGCTCGTGGCCCGCCCGCTGCGCTTGACGGTGGAGAACTCGCTGATCTCCGGTGAACGGATCCGCGTGACCTACGAGCAGGCCGTGGCCCGCCTGGTGGCCCACGAGATCGACCACCTCAACGGTCAGCTGTACACCGACCGCATGCCGGAGGATGCGCCGCTGGTCCCGGTGACCCAGTACGACCAGGCCGACCAGCCCTGGGTCTACTGACGTTTTCCACAGGTCTGTCCACAGGCCTTGTGTGCTCGTCGGCGCGCGTTGCACGGTGCCTCCTCGTGGATGCTGCCCGCCTGCAACCGCGGCAGCCCGCCGACGACGCGGGTCCTCGTCGTGGCGGCGCAGTTGGCGGTGCCGCGCCCGGTGGTCGCCGGTCCGTCGGCCGCGCTCTGGTACGAACTGCCGGTCGTGCGGCCGGGCCTGTGGTTGTGGACCGGCCCGAACGGGTGTGGCTCGGTGGCTGGCGTGCGTCTTTTCCGCGACGTGTTGGCACCCGGAGACGTCGGTCGCGGAGACGGCATTCCGGTGACGGCATTCCGGTGACGGGGCCGGGTCGCACGGTCTTCGACTGCCTGCGGGTGCTCCCGACGAGCCGGCGCTGCGGGTGCTCGACCGCGCCCTCCACGTCGGCTGGGTCCACCCGGGCGACCTGGCCGGGCGGATACGTGACCACGCCGGTGGGCGTGGAGTCGCGCGGGCGAAGCGGCTCCTGGCGGCGACCGGTACCCGTTCGACCGCCGAGCGGCTGGCGGTGGCCCTGCTCCGGGAGGCCGGCATCGGTGGCGTTCCGGGCGGCCAGGGTGGTGGTGGAGATCGACGGTTGGGCGTACCACGGCGACCGCGAGCGGTTCCAGCGCGACCGCACCCGCCAGAATCGGCTCGTCGCCGCTTGATCAATTTCACTGGCGAGAAAGTCAAGTGTGGCTGCACTTTTCCGCCAGGTAACTGTTCACCTGGTTGTGGTGGCTGTTCGCCGGACAGTTGTGGTCGCTGTGCCGCCAAAGGTGTCCGGCGGGGGTCGGAGGCGACCGTGTCGGCCGGTGTCGATCGAGGAGGTCATGGCGATGGTGGACTTCCGTACACGTCATGGCATGTCTGGAAGTCCAAGATCGGGCCGGGAGACACAGCCCTCGGCGCCCACCACCACCTGAATAGTTACTCCGCCAGTGAAGTTGATCAAGGGTCAGAGGTCGCCGAAGGCGTCGTACTTGATGCGCATCGCGGGGACCTGCATCTCGGCCAGCGTGCGTAGCGTGTTGCGGACCATTCCGGGGGAGCCGGACACGAAGAAGTCGTGGTCCTGCCAGGGGCCGTAGCGGGCCACCACCTCGTTGAGGTTGCCCTGTTCGCCCTGGAACTCGAAGTCCTCGCTGCAGGCGGGCACCACCGACAGCCACGGGTACGAGTTGGCCAGCCGGTTCAGCGCGGGCAGGTCGTACAGGTCGTCGCGGTCGCGGGCGCCGTAGAAGACGTGCACCCAGCGGGTCCGGTTGTATCTGGTCAGCTCCTCGATCAGGGCCTTGATCGGGGCCAGCCCGGTGCCGCCGGCCACACACACGATGTCCCGCGTGGAGCGGCGGTCGAGCACCATCGAGCCCATGGGCGCGGCCAGGCGCAGCATCTCGCCCGGCTTCACCTTGCGGACCAACGCGCTCGACACCCAGCCGGCGCCGACGGCGCGCACGTGGAAGTCGATGGAGCCGTCCTTGCGGGGGGCGTTGGCCGCCGAGTAGACCCGCCACAACCGGGGCTGGTGCTTGCACTCCAGGCTGAAGTACTGCCCGGCGCGGAACTCCAACGGCTGCAGGGGGCGCACGGTGAGCACCGCGATGTCGCGGCCGCGGCGTTCGTGGAACAGCACCTCGGCGTGCCAGTACGGCGGGTTGTCCGCGTCGTTCTCGGCCCCCTTGATCATGATGCCGGCGATCGCCCCGTAGGCGTCGCGCCAGGCCTGGTCGTACTCGGGGGCCCACTCGTCGCCGGCGAATGTGCGCAGCGCCTCCATGAGAGCCGCACCGACCACGTCGTACTGCTCCGGGGTCACGTGGAACTTGCGGTGGTCGCGGCCGAGGGCGGTCAGGTACTCGTCGAGGCGGTCCGGGTCGTCGACGGACTGCACCGCGGTGACGATGGCGCCGAGCAGCCGGGCCCGCTGCACGTCCATCTGGACCGGGAACAGGTCGCGAAGCTGCGGGTTGCTCAGGAACATGCGGGCGTAGAAGTAGCTGGCCAACTTGTCCTGTTGTTCCTCGACGAGCGCCCAGCTCTCCTTCAACAACCGCGACAGGCTGCCGGCATCCGGGGTACGCACGAACTCAGCGTGCAGTTCGGTGACGGCCGGCATCGCACATTTCGTGCGACCTCCCTCACCCTGCCGTGCGCACCCTGGCCGTTCGAGGGACAGCGATCGGGTGGCTCGAAATACACCGGCAGAGGACAGGCATACCCTTTCCCTTACCCTAGTCGTTCTCACAGGGTTGTCGAACACGTGTACTAATTCGTCGACGGATAGTGTTTGCTCGTGGTCGACGATCAACGGCGTAACCGCCGCATGGAGGTGCTGCTCCTCCTCGCCGTCTCGCTCGGTGCCTCGGCGGTGTACGCGGTGGTCAGGTTGGCCGCGCGGCTCACGGCGCCGGGTGGGCTGGCCCAGCAGACGGCCACGCTCAACGCGTCACAGGCACCCGGCCGCCCGTGGCTGGACCTGACGTACCAGCTGCTCGGTGTCTTCTTCGGGGTGGTTCCGGCGCTGTTCGCGGTCCACCTGCTGCACCGCGACCCCGGCGACGCGCGCGCGATGCTCGGCCTTGACCGCAGGCGGCCCGGCTTCGACCTCGCGACGGGCGCCGGGCTCGCGGCGCTGATCGGGCTGCCCGGGCTCGGGTTCTACGTGGTGGCGCGGGCGATGGGTCTCAACGCCAACGTGGTGCCGGCCGCGCTGCCCGACCACTGGTGGGCGGTGCCGGTGCTGATCCTGGCGGCGCTGCAGAACTCGGTGCTCGAAGAGGTCGTGGTGGTCGGCTACCTGTTCGAGCGGCTCAAACAGCTGGGCTACCGCGCGACGACGGTGGTGCTCACCAGTGCCGTGCTGCGCGGCGCCTACCACTTCTACCAGGGTATCGGCGCTTTTGTCGGGAATGTCATCATGGGTGCCGTTTTCGGGCTCTTCTACCTACGGTTCAAGCGCGTACTGCCCCTCATCGTTGCCCACGCGCTCCTCGACATCGTGGCGTTCGTCGGGTACGCGCTGCTCAAAGATCGACTGACGTTCCTGCGCTAGCTGTGTCCGACGTGGACAGTCACCGATGGTCATCGGATAGATACATCGACCCATCACTCTTCTCTTACGTGCAGATATGCAAATAAGCTCCTCGCCGCAACGTGGGCCACCCTCGACCCACGAAGGCTCGGAGGTCAGCACCTGTGTCGTTAAGGAAACGGGTCGGGCTGAGGCGCCCGGCCACGGTCGCGATCGCCACTGCGGCAATCGCGACGATGACGGTGGCGAGTTCCACCTGGGCGCAAGCCGCGCCGGCCGCCAACGCGGTCAAGCCCGGCCTGTACATCGTCCAGTTCGACGACAACCCATTGTCCGGCTATACGGGCGGGATCAGCGGAATCGCCGCGACCAAGCCCACCGCCGGCAACAAGCTCGATACCAAGACCTGGAACTACGACGCCTACCGCAAGTATCTGCAGAGCAGGCGTAGCGACACGTTGAAGCGGGCGAAGCTCAACGGCAAGAAGCCGGTCTACGAGTACAACACCGTGTTCAACGGCGTCGCCGTCAAACTGACCGGCTCGGAAGTGCAGAAGCTGCGCTCCACCGCCGGTGTGAAGGCCGTCTTCAAGCAGGAGATCCTCCAGCCGCAGACCGCCGACACGCCGAGGTTCCTCGGCCTCGACGGGCCCAACGGCGTCTGGCAGAACAAGTTCGGTGGCGACGAGCACGCCGGTGAGGGCGTGGTCGTCGGCGTCATCGACTCCGGCATCTGGCCCGAGAACCCGAGCTTCGCGGCGCTGCCCGAACCCCGGCCCGACGCCGACGCCCTCGCCGACTGGCAGGGCGAGTGCCAGCCGGGCGAGGAGGCTCCGTTCGTCGAGTGCAACAACAAGCTGATCGGCGCCCGGTACTACCCGATGGAGGACCTCGCCGACAAGGACTACGTCTCGCCGCGCGACTGGGGCGGCCACGGCTCGCACACCGCCAGCACGGCGGCCGGCAACCACGGCGTTCCCGCCGTGATCAACGGTGAGCCGCAGGGCAACATCAGCGGCATGGCGCCGGCGGCCCGCATCGCCGCGTACAAGGTCTGCTGGGAGACGAACTCCGGTGCCGGCTGCGGCACCGCGGAGATCCTGGCGGCGATCAACGACGCGGTCTCCGACGGCGTCGACGTGATCAACTTCTCGATCGGCAGCAGCGCGCAGAGCCCGGTGCTCGACTCGGTCGAGCTGGCGTTCATGAACGCCACCCTGGCCGGCGTGTTCGTCGCCGCCTCGGCCGGCAACAGCGGCCCCGGCGACGCCACCGCCGACCACGGCTCCCCGTGGCTCACCACGGTGGCGGCCAGCACCCACGACCGGACGTACGACAAGTCGGTCACCCTGGGCAACGGCACGACGTACACCAGCCGCGGCTACGGCCCGGCGCTGCCGTCGAGCCCGCTGATCGACTCGGTCAACGCCGGTCTGCCCGGCGCCGACCCGTTCGAGGTGGAGCGGTGCTACAGCCCCGCCGAGTCGTCGGACGGCAACGCGACGCTCGACCCGGCGAAGGTAGCCGGAAAGATCGTGCTCTGCCGGCGCGGCGGCAACGCCCGCACCGACAAGGGCTGGGCGGTCAAGGAGGCCGGCGGCGTCGGCATGGTCATGTACAACGACCCGAGCAACTCCGTGAACGCCGACTTCCAGCCGGTTCCGACCGTGCACGTCGACACCGTGGTGGGTCAGGCGATCAAGGCGTACGCCGCCACCGCCAACCCGACCGCGTCGATGACGGCGGCGGTGCGCAAGAAGGCGCAGGCTCCGGCCGTCGCCATCTTCTCCAGCCGCGGCCCGTCCGAGCCGTCGCAGGGTGACCTGCTCAAGCCCGACATCGCGGCACCGGGTGTCGACGTGATCGCCGCGGTCGCCCCTCCGGGCAACCACCAGAACGACTTCGACGCCTACTCGGGCACCTCGATGGCGAGCCCGCACATCGCCGGCATCGCGGCTCTGATGAAGCAGAAGAACCCGACCTGGTCGCCGATGGCGATCAAGTCGGCGCTGATGACGACCGCGGGCCAGACCGACAACACGGGTGGACCGATCAAGGAGGAGAGCGGCGCGAGCCTGATCCCCTCCAGCCCGAACGCCTACGGTGCCGGTCACGTGAACCCGGCCGCGGCCTACGACCCCGGCCTGGTCTACGACTCGGGTCCGGAGGACTGGCTGCGCTGGATCTGCGGCACCTACAACGAGATCGGTGACGTCGAAGGCGCCGGGTTCAACTGCGCCGACGTGGCGGCCGCGGTCGGCACGGCCGACCCCAGCGACCTCAACGGCGCGTCGATCGCGGTCGGCGACCTGGCGGCCAAGCAGACGATCAAGCGCACGGTCACCAACACCACGAACCAGGCCAGCGTCTACGTGCCGAAGGTCGTGGCGCCGGCCGGGTACACGGTCAAGGTGACGCCGTCGGTCCTGACGGTGCTGCCGCGCCGCTCGGCCACGTTCACGGTGGAGATCACCCGCACGAACGCGGCGTTCGGCGTGTGGCAGTTCGGGTCCCTCACGCTGGCCGATCTTCGCGGTCACAGCGTGCGGACCCCGATCGCGCTGCGGGCGGCGCCGGTGGCGAGCCCGCTCGAGCTGAGCCTCAGCGGCACCAGCGGCTCGAAGCCGTTCGTGGTGCGGGGTGGCGTCAACGGTCCGTTGAACACCAAGGTCAACGGGCTGGTGCCGAACAACGTGTCGACCAAGCGGCTCGTCGGTACCAACGTCTCCTTCGACCTCGCCGACCCGGCGGAGGGTCCGGCGGTCTCCAAGACGACGATCGCCGTTCCGGCCGACGCGATAGTGGCCCGGGCCAGAACGTTCGCGTCGGAGTATCCGGCGGGGACCGACCTGGACATCTACGTCTACTCGGACGGCGAGCTCTGGGGCGGTAGCGCCAGCAGCGGTACCGACGAGATCGTCGACCTGGACCCGGGAGCGACGTACGACGTGTACGTGGTCCAGTACGCGGTCGCCGACGGGGTCACGGCGCAGGACGTCAAGCTGCACTCGTGGGTCCTCCGTCCGGTCGCCGCGGGCAACCTGACACTGTCGCCCGCGAAGCCGACGGTGTCGGCCGGCGCGCCGACGACGCTCACGGCGAACTGGTCCGGGCTCACCCCGGGTCGGATCTACCTGGGCATCCTCCAGTTCGGCCAGGGTGGCAACCTGACGAACGCCACCGTGGTGACGGCCCGCACGTAAGCCGTCCCTGACCGATGGGCCCCGGCATCCGCCGGGGCCCATCTCTTTGTCCAAAATGGACAGACACGCTCAGTGATCGACAGGTGCCACTTTCTAGATTCGACCGGAATGAATAGCCTTCGTGCAGGCCTCGGGCCAGCGTGTGCCCCTCGTCGGGCTCGGGCCGCTCAGGGGATTCAAGCCGACACGGAGGTTTGTGTGTCATACACGATGCTGCCGGCGGGACAGCGGCGCGGGCGGGTCAGAGCCCTGCTCGCCATCGGTGCCACGAGCGCCGTAGTCGCCGGTCTCGCCCTTCCGGGCGCGGTTTCAGCCAAACCGCTGCGCGCCGAGAATTCCGCGATCTATCTCGTGCAACTCGCCGGCGATCCGCTCGCCACGTACGCCGGCGGGGTTTCCAACATTCCGGCAACCAGGCCAGCCGTCGGCCAGAAGCTCGACACCCGCAGCTGGAACTACAACGCCTATCGTCAGTACCTGCAGAAGCAGCGGTCCGAGACGCTCAGCCGGGCCGGTATCGACGAGGGGAAGAAGGTCGCCGACTACGGCGTCACGTTCAACGGCTTCGCCGCCGCCCTCACGCCCGAGGACCTGCGGAAGCTCGACGCCCTGCCCAGCGTGGCCCGGATCTTCAAGAACCGGATCCACACGGTCCAGACGAACAACACCCCGCGTTTCCTCGGCCTTTCCGGTCCGAACGGGGTCTGGAACCAGTTCGGTGGCGGGCAGGCGCGCGCCGGTGAGGGACAGATCGTCGGCGTCATCGACTCCGGCTTCTGGCCCGAGAGCCCCAGCTTCCGCGCGCTGTCCGAGCCGCGTCCGGACGCCGACACCATCGCCGCCAAGTGGAACGGCACCTGCGACGCCGGCGACACGCAGCCGGTCGAGTGCAACAACAAGGTGATCGGCGCGCGCTGGTACGACTTCGCGGGGAACCAGCGCCAGCGGACGGGTGAGTACCACTCGCCCCGTGACCGCAACGGCCACGGTTCGCACACGGCGAGCACCGCGGCGGGCAACCCGGCCGACGCGTCCGTCGCCGGATCGGCCGTCGGCCAGGTCAGCGGCGTCGCGCCCGCGGCGCGCCTGTCGATCTACAAGGCGCTCTGGTATGTCCAGGCCACCGGTTCCGCGACCGGCACCGAGGTCGACATCGTGGCGGCCATCGACGACGCGGTCGCCGACGGCGTCGACGTGATCAACTACTCGGTCGGTGACACCGTCGACGACGTCGGCGCGGTCGAGGTCGCGTTCCTGCAGGCGGCCGCGGCGGGGGTCTTCGTGTCGGCGTCCGCCGGCAACTCCGGCCCCGGCGCGGCGACCGTCAACAACACCATGCCGTGGGAGACGACCGTCGCCGCGAGCACGCACGACGTGATGTACGCCAGGAACGCGGTGCTCGGCAACGGAACGACATTCGAGGGTGTCGGCATCGGCGCCGCGGGTCCGACCGCACCGCTGATCAACTCGTCGGCCGCCGGCCTGCCCGGTGCCAACGAGAACAGCGTGCGGCAGTGCCACTCGAATCCGCCCAGCCTCGACCCGGCGAAGGTCGCCGGCAAGATCGTGGTCTGCGAACGCGGGGTCACCGGTGCCAACGCGCGGGTCGACAAGAGCCTGGCCGTGCGCAACGCCGGCGGCGTCGGAATGATCCTGGTGAACGTCGTCGACGCCACGCAGAGCCTGAACGTCGAGGTCCACGCGGTCCCGACGGTGCACCTCGGCGTCGAGCGGGCCGAAGCGGTGAAGGCGTACGCGGCCACCCCGGGTGCGACCGCGTCGCTGCCGGCGCACACCACGAAGCCGCAGCGCGCACCGGCCGTGATCGGGTTCTCGTCCCGCGGTCCGTCCCAGGCCAGCGGTGGTGACCTGCTCAAGCCGGACATCTCCGCCCCGGGCGTCGACGTGGTGGCCGCCGTGCCGCCGGTGGCCAACGCGCTCGGTTCGTTCTACGACGTCAAGGGCGGCACGTCGATGGCGGCGCCGCACATCGCCGGGATCGCGGCGCTGATCCGTGCGCAGCACCCGACGTGGTCGCCGCTCGCCGTCAAGTCGGCGATGATGACCACCGCCTACCAGACCGACAACCAGGGCCGACCCATCGGCCAGGTCGGACTGGCCGCCGCAGCGTCACCGCTCGACATGGGTGCCGGGCACGTGCGGCCGGGCTCGGCGTTCGACCCGGGCCTGGTGTACGACTCCGGCCCGCTGGAGTGGTTGCAGTGGGCCTGCGGCGTCGGGGCGAACCTGCCGCCGTTGGGTGACGGCAGTTCGGTGTGCGACGCGGTCGGCACGATGGACCCGAGCAACCTGAACTACCCGTCCATCGCGATCGGCGCTCTCGCCGGTAGCCAGACGGTGACCCGCACCGTGACCAACACGACCAACCAGGCGAGTGTCTACGTCGCCAAGGTGGAGGCGCCTCCGGGCGTCACGGTCAAGGTGACGCCGTCGGTGCTGACCGTGCTGCCGAGGCGCTCGGCGACGTACACGGTCGAGTTCACGCGGACGTCGGCCGCCTTCAACAAGTACGCGTCGGGTGCGGTCACGTTGGCGGACCTCCGCGGTCACAGCGTCCGGTCGCCGTTCACCGTGCAGCCGGTGGCGATGAGCGCGCCGACCGAGGTCGTCGGCACCGGCACCAGCGGATCGCAGCAGGTGAAGGTGCAGCCCGGTTACAACGGCTCGGTCACCGCGACCGCGTTCGGGCTGGTCGCTCCGGATGTGAGGACGTCGCGGCTGGTCGGTGCCGACCAGGAGTTCGACCCGAACAATCCCGCGACGAACCCGGCGGTGGCCAAGCACACGGTGACCGTTCCGGCCGGTGCGAAGTACGCCAAGGTGAACACGTACGGCAGTGACTACCCGACGGGCACGGACATCGACCTGTACGTGTACCAGGGTTCGGCGCTGGTCGGCGTCGGTGGCAGCAGCGGCTCCAACGAGGAGGTGCAGCTGCCGGGTGCGGGCTCGTACGACGTGTACGTCGTGCAGTACGCCACGGCACCGGGCGTCACGGAGCAGGACGTGAAGCTCTACGCCCACGTGGTCGGCAACTCCAACGCCGGCAACTTCTCCGTCACGCCGTCGAGGCACACGGCGGTCGTGGGTCGCGAGGTCACCTTCACGGTGAACTGGTCAGGGCTGACCCCGGGCACCCGCTACTTCGGGTTCCTCGAGTTCGGCGACGGCAGCGCGGCGCCCGTGCGCTCCGCGCTGGTCACCATCACGACGTAGGTGTGCTGCCCTGCCGACCCGGTCGGCAGGGCAGCCCCTAGGTCCGCGTCCGGTAGTAACGCAGCGCCCGGGTCACCAGATCATCGGTGGCCCGGGCGTTCGTCACCGCGCCGATCAGTGCCCCCGCGCCGGGGATCAGCCGCAGCACGCGCCGGGCACCGACCCGCAGCACCCCCATGGCGAGGATGCGCACGAGCGGCCGACGGAGCCGCCCCGGGTCTCCGGGCACGTCGGATGCCCGCTCCATCGCCGAACTCACCGCCGTGCTGGCCTCGGTGGTCGAGTCGTGCACGCCCAGCAGGTAGAGCAGTTCGGCGGCCCGCTCCGGAGCTGTCG
This sequence comes from Virgisporangium ochraceum, assembly GCF_016863655.1. Taxonomy (GTDB): domain Bacteria; phylum Actinomycetota; class Actinomycetes; order Mycobacteriales; family Micromonosporaceae; genus Virgisporangium; species Virgisporangium ochraceum. The sequence continues at coordinate 90,305 of NZ_BOPH01000010.1, read as the reverse complement.
GATCCTTCCCGTGGGCGGCGGCGAGGTGCAGGATGAGCTCCGCGTGCAGGGCCTGCAGCGTCCCCTCGTCCAGCAGAACGGCGAGCGGGCCGGCAAGCCCGGCCACCGCCCCCCGGTTACGCGCCCGTCGCACGAACTGGTGCGCCGCCGCCCGCGCGATCGCCTCGCCGGACGAGCCGGGGTACTGCTCCCGCAGCCACGCGATACCCGTGGCAGCGCCGGGACCATAGTGGGCCACCGCCGCGAGCGCGAGCAGTTCGGCGGCCTGCGTGGGCCGGTCCCGGAAATCCTGGAGGCTGGGGGCCGCGGTCACAAGATCACGATTGGACGCGGGAACTGGCCTGGGCTGGGCGGGCAGAAGCTCACCACTGAGGGCTGCGGGAGCCGGTGGCTCGGCCTGGGGTGGCTCGGCCTGCGGTGGGGCTGCTGGCTCGATCGGCTGCGGCTCCGATGGGCCGGCCTGCGGGGTGGCTGGCGGCTCGGCCGGTTGTGCGGCCTGGGGCTCGGCCGGCGGTGCCTCCACCGGGGTGGCGCTGGCCGCGGGCTTCTTCGTCGACGGCTTCCTGGCCGGCGCCTTTCTGGCCGCCTTGGCGGCTGGTGCTGTGGCTGGGCCTGCTGGTGCTGTGGCTGGGCCTGCGGGCGCTGTCGCCGGGCCGGGTGGCGGAGCTGGTTCCTGGGACGTGGTGCTGACGGTCTTCCGGGCGGTCGCCTTCTTGGCGGCTGCCTTCTTGGCTGCCTTCCTGGTTGGAGCGTCCGCGGTTGGAGCGTCCGCGGTCGGGGTGGTCTTCGCCGGGGTGGTCTTCGCCGGGGTGGTCTTCGCCGAGGTTGCCGTCGCTGGAGCGTCGGGGGCCGGGGTTGGCTCGGCGGTTGGTGGGGTCGGGGTGGCGGTGGGCCCAACGATGGGCTTGTCCGTGGCGGACTTCCTCGCGGCGGCCTTCTTCGGCGGTGGTTCCGTGGGGGCCTTCTTCGGGGGTGGTTCCGCGGTGGCCTTCTTTGCCGGGGCCTTGCTTGGAGTTGCCTTCTTTGCCGGCTCCGGGGTGGTGGCGGCCTCCTTCGGCGGCGGTTGTGCGGCGGGTTTCTTGGTGGGGGCTGGCTCCGGGGTGGCCTTGCGTGCTGGGGTCACGGCTTCGCTGGGCCCTCTGCGCGGTGGAGTGGCCTTCCTTGAAGGCTGCTTGCCCGGCGTGGCTTTGGTGGTGGGAGCGGGCTCGGGCTCCGGGATGGGGAGCTGCTCCTGGTTCTCGGAGGGTTGGCGTGCCTTTCTCGGCCGGCGGGGAGGTGGGGACTCGCTGGCCGGCACGGTGAACGGGGCCCGGGAGGGCTGGGTCTGCGGGGGCGTTCGGCGGGTCGCCTCGCCGGTGGGCCGGGGTGCTGGGGCATCGGGCTCACCGGCTGGGGTGGCCGGCGTACCTGACCGGGCGGGGCGGCGACCCGGGGCCTCGGCCGGTGGTCCGCCCGTATCCTCTGATCTTCCGGAGCCGAAAGCCGGCGGGGGCCGGCGGGCGCCGGGCACGCGCGGAGCCGGCGCCGGCTCCTCCTGGCCGGCCGGTGGCAGGAAGACCGGCAGACCGGGGCCGGCCTTGCGCGGTCGCTCCTTCGCGCCCGGCGGGGGAGCGGCAGGCTCGGTGCGCTTGCGCGGCCGCGCCGGGGTGGGATCGTCCGCCATGATGCGAGGTTAATCGCCGGTAGCCCGGGCTGCCTGTTCAGGCGGAAGGCGTTTCGAAGTTGGGGGCGGGTCCCCCGTTGGGGAGTTGCTTTGCTCGGGGACGCGGGGGACCTGTATCCTCGGTCGACGGTGGCCCGGGTACGGGTCGTCGTGGGAGGCTTCGCCTAGTACGGTCTATGGCGCCGCACTGCTAATGCGGTTTGGGTTAACCGCCCATCCCGGGTTCGAATCCCGGAGCCTCCGCGGTCGGACAGGGTATGTACACTGGCCGAGCACGTAAGCGCCCGTAGCTCAATGGATAGAGCATCTGACTACGGATCAGAAGGTTAGGGGTTCGAGTCCCTTCGGGCGCGCAAGATCGTCAGCAAGATCGTCAAGGCCCTGGGCAGCAGAGATGGTGCTCGGGGCCTTCGTCGTTTCCGTCCACTGTGGACGTGGTGAGGGTTCCGTCACAGGGCGTGGTTCTCGTGCTGGCCTTGAGGCGGGTGCGGCGCAGGCACCGCATCGGTGTCGTCGCCGCCCGAGGTCAGGGACGGGATCGTAAGATCAAGTTCTCGGACGACGGTGCGGATCTTTTCCAACATTCGTCTCAGGTTGATGCGCCAGGCTGGTCACGACCGCTGTGGAGGTGACCGAACGTGTACGTGCTCATCGCGGACGACGACGCCGCCATCCGGGACTCGGTGGCGCTGGTGCTCCAGGTCGAGGGGTACGAGACCAGCACCGTCGCCAATGGGCTCGCGGTGCTCGAAGGTGTCGACGCGAACCCGCCCGACCTGCTGATCCTCGACGTCATGATGCCGCGCCTCGGTGGGCTGGAGACGTGCCGGCGCCTGCGGACGGCCGGGTCGGACCTGCCGGTGCTCATGCTCACCGCCCGCGATCAGGTAGCCGACCGGGTCACGGGCCTCGACGCCGGCGCCGACGACTATCTGCCGAAGCCGTTCGCGACCGAGGAGCTCCTGGCCCGGGTCCGGGCCCTGCTTCGCCGCCGCACCGTTGCCACCGGGGAGCCCACCGCCCTGTCCTTCCTGGACCTGCGTCTGGAACCGGATCTGTTCGAGTCCTGGCGCGGCGAGCGTCGACTGCAGCTGACCCGCACCGAGTTCTCGCTGCTGGAGGTGTTCCTGCGCAACCCGCGCCGGCTGCTCACCCGGGAGGTGCTGTTCGACACCATCTGGGGCTACGACATGAGCGCGACCACCAACAACCTGCAGGTCTACATCAGCTACCTGCGACGGAAGCTGGAGGCCGACGGCGAACCCCGGTTGCTGCACACCGTTCGCGGCGTGGGATATGTGCTGCGGGAGACGCCGCCGTGACGTCGCCGCTGACCCGGGTCCGCGACTGGTGGCGCTGGTCGTCGCTGCGGACCAGGTTGTCGGTGATGACCGCCACCGGGATCGCGGTCGGCTCCTTCGCCGCGTCGGTCTTCGCCTGGCAGGTGCTCGCCTACGAGCTGCGTCACTCGATCGAGGAGCAGTTGCGGGGTGACGCCGCCGCGCTGCTCGCGGTGACCGACCGCGACGGTGCCGCCGCCGCCACGCTGCCGTCGGCCTCCGATGCCGGGCTGAGCGCCCGCATCCTGCTGCCCGACGGCACGGTCCGCTCGCCGGTCGGGCTTCCAATCGCCCTGCCGGTCACCGCCGACGCCCTGCGGGTCGCCGACGGACGGGCTGCCGGCCGCTTCGACCTCGTCGAGGTCGACGATGGCATCGACGACGACGACAACTACTTCGCATACGACGACGATGTGTACCTGGTGTACACGGTCCACACCAACGGTGGCGCGATCCAGATCGCCCGGGACGGCCAGTTCTACGGCCGGGCGGCCAGTTCGTTCGCGCTGTTCCTCCTATTGGACGCGGTGGTGTGTGCCGGCAGCGGTGTGATCGTCGGGCGGATGGTGGCACGCACCGTGCTGGCGCCCGTCGACCGGCTCACCGCCACGGCGGTCCGGGTGGCCCGCACGCACAATCTGGACGAGGCGATCGCCGTGCGCAGCGGTGGAGAGATCGGCCAGCTCGCACAGGCCATCAACGACATGCTCGCGGCGCTGGACGCCGCCCGCCGGTCCCAGCGTCTGCTGGCCGACGACGCCGCCCACGAGCTGCGTACGCCGTTGACGAGTCTGCGCCTCAACATCGAGCTGCTGATCCGGCTGGATCGCCGGGGCACGTTGCAGACCGCGCTCGACCCCGCCGCGCGCGCCAAGCTGCTCGACGACCTGGGCGTGCAGGTGGTGGAGCTCAGCACGGTCGTCGCCGAGCTGACCGACCTGGCGCGCGGTGACGTCGCCACCGAGCCGACCGAGGTGGTGAACCTCGCCGATCAGGTGGTCGCGGCGGTGACGCGGGCCAGGTCCCGGGTCCCGGACGTCGATCTCGTGCTCGACCTGGCACCGGTACCCGTGCCGGTCACCGGGCGCCCCGCGGCGCTGCAGCGGGCCGTGCTCAACCTCCTCGACAACGCCGGGAAGTGGTCGCCGCCGGGCCAGCCCGTGTACGTGCGGCTGGGTGTCGAGGGCGGCGCCGCGGTGCTGGAGGTGGATGACGGCGGACCGGGCATCGACGCGGTGGACGTGCCGCGCGTGTTCGACCGGTCCTACCGGGCCGATGCGGCGCGGGACCTGCCCGGCTCCGGTCTGGGTCTGTCGATCGTGCGCCGGGTCGTGGACACGCACGGCGGCGAGGTGACCGTGCACCGGTCGGATCGCGGCGGTGCCCTGCTCCGGGTACGGCTGCCTGTCGCGTCGCGTTGATGCGCCGCTGTGAAGCGCTGGCGTCGGCGTCCGGTCCACAATGGAGGGATGAGACCCAGCCGGCCGAGGCTGCGGCGGACGCTCGAGGTCGAGGGGCCACGCGCCGCCGACGACGTGTGGGACCGCTACGTGCGCCCGCGTCGTTGGCCCGAGTGGTCGCCGCAGATCCGTTCGGTCGAGTATCCGCATGAGCGACTGGCTGCGGCGACGTCCGGCGTGGTGCGTGGGCCGCTGCGGTTCCCGGTGCCGTTCCGCGTCGTCGACGTCGACGACGCGGCTCCGGTGCGGACGTGGTCGTGGACGGTGTCGGCGGCCGGTGTCGAGCTGACCCTGGTCCACACCGTCGAGGCGACCGCGTCCGGCACGAGGACAAGGCTGACGATCGACGGCTTCGCACCGGCCACGGCCGTCTACCTGCCGGCCGCATGGTGGGCGTTGCGCCGACTGGTGAACTGACACTCGCCGGGGACTGTTGCAACCCTTCGGCCGGCGGAGCACCTCATGTGGGTGGAGATTGCGACCGGCACGACATCGATCGGCATCGTGAGGCCACGGGGGTTGTCAGTGAAGGTGCTTCTAGGGGTGCTCGTCGCACTCGTGCTGCGGCGTCGGGAACCCGATCGGAGGCAGCACAAACCACAGCGGCGGGCGACGTGGTGGGAACTGTGACTGCCGGGACGCGTCAGGTCGGGGACGGTGTTGGTGACTGGGCCCTGGTCGTGGGCAGTGCACTGGTGGGGTTGGTCATCCGGGCGGTGTGCAGGCTCTTGGCGAAGTGCTCGGGCAGTCTGGTTCCGTTCAGCACGGCCGGCCGCATGAGTTCGATGAACACCTGCGCGACCTCGCTGTAGCTCGGGGTGACAGGACGGGGATAGGCGGTCTGGATCGCCGACAGGATCAGGTGGGCCCGGTTCCGGTCGTCGGTGCCGTCCGTCTCGTAGGCGCTCTTCGTGACCGGTGCGTAGGTCTGGTCGGTGGTGAGCTTGCGTTGCCGTTTGTCGTCGGTGAGGTAGCGGATCAGGTCGATCGCCGCCTCCGGATTTGCCGACCGGGACGACACGGCGAGGTTCTGGCCGCCCAGGATCGCGGGGCCGAACAGGCGTCCGGGTCGTAGGCCGCTCAATCTCGTGGCGAACGCGGGCCACAGCCGTACGGTCTGGACCTGGCTCCAGGTGGCATGTCTGACGCTGAGGAACTCCGCCGACCGCTCGTCCGGCGGAAGGTCGACCGTGGCGAGGTCGGCGTGCGCGTCCAGGACCGCTCCTGCCGCGATCGCCTCCCGCAGCGGTCCGATGGCCGCGTCCCACTCGGCCACGGAGATCTGGTCGGGGAAGGTGCCGTCGTCGTTGAGGAGCTTGGGGTTGTGCGCCAGGGCGGCTTCGAGCATGTTGACCACCGACGACTCGTCCGCGGTGAACTGGCCCGAGTAGCTGGGTCGTCCCGCCGCGCGGGCCAGCGTGACCAGGTCCGGCCAGCCGGTCGGCGCCGGCACGTCCGGTCGGTGGAACAGCAGCCCGACATCGGTGTTGAACGGCAGCGCCCAGTACCGGTCGCGCCACCGGCAGGTGTTCAGCGGACGCTCGAGGAAGCGGTCGACGTCGACGGCGCCGTCCGGCAGCGCGGTGATCAGACCGGCGTTGGCGAACCGGCTCAGCTGAGGCGCGTCGAGAAGGAACACATCGGCGACGGGGTCGCTCCACATCGCGGAAACCTGGTCGTCGGCGCTGCCCGGGACGGGTGTGATCGTGACCTGGATTTGGTGGTCGTCATTCCACTGGTCGACCAGGTCCTGACGGGTCCCGGCGGGACTGGGATCGGTGCCGGCGAGCAGGGTCAGCGTTCCCGGCCGCCGTGCCGGAGACGGGCCTGTGCGGGGAACGTGCCCGCCGTTGCTCTTGTCGGAGAGGCTCAGGACGACGCCACCGGTCGCTCCGGCCGCGGCCACGGCGGCGGCCATGGCCAGTACGCGACGACGTCCGAACCGTCGCGGCGCCGGCGGTGCGGAGGGTTCGGGTTCGGGATCGGAGGGTGCGGGAGTGACGGGCGCACCCGCGAAGGCGAGGGCTGCCCCTTCCGCGACGGCGAGATCCGGCTGGCGTAGAACCCGCGGTTCGACGCGCAGCGCGCGGACGAGCATCGTCGCGACGAGCGGGACGCGGCTCGACCCGCCGACGAGGTACACACCGGCGAGCTGGGTCGGAGTGACGCCCGCGCTGTCGAGGGTCGCGGTGGTCAGCTCGACCGTACGGGTCACCACCGGCCGTGCCAGTCGGTCGAACTCGGTGCGCGTGAGCGTGACACGGACGTCCAGCACCGGGATGTGCAGGTCCACCCGCGGCAGCCGGCTCAGCCGCTCCTTGGCCTCACGCACACCCTCCCGCAGTTGCCACCGTGCCCGCCGGTCGTCCTCGTCCTGTGAGGTGAGCAAACGCTGCCAGGTGACGGCATCGGCGGTCAGTTCGGACCCGAGGTGCGTGACGATCCGGTCGTCGAGGTCGATCCCGCCGACCGTGGCGAGTCCCTCGCTGCGGAGGACCTCCGGCACCCCGTCGGGGTCCCACCGGACGACACTGACGTCGAAGGTTCCCCCACCGAAGTCGTAGATGAGCACGGCCCGGTCGGTGCCCGGCCGGTGGTCCGGTCCGGGGACCGCGACGTCCGCGCCCCGCAGGGTGGGGAACAGGTTCGCGGCGGCCGCCGGCTCGGACAGGTACCGCGGCCGCGGGAGGGCCACCTTCTCCGCGGCGCGGGCGAGCACCTCACGCCGGACCTCACCCCACCCGTCCGGGTGGGTCATCACCAACTCGTCGGGCCGGGTACCGGCCATGCCGACAGCCTCGTCGAGGACCCGATGCAGCACCGCCGCCACCAGGTCCACCACCGGGACCTGCCGCCTGCCGAGCAGGACGCTCTGCTCACCCACACGGCGCTTCGGCGTCGGTTCGCACCAGGACGGCGTCGCCAGCGCCTGTTGCAGGGCGTCCCGGCCGACCAGGAGATCGCCGTCCGGGCCGAGGCACACCGCCGACGGGAGGAGGGGCGAACCGTCGAACAACAACGGTCGCGACTCCCCGTCGCCGTGGCGTAGCACCGCAACCGTGTTGGACGTCCCGAAGTCCACCGCCAGCCGCCAACCGGCGGCACCGTCGTTCGTGTGCACTCGGGAACGAGAGCAGCAGTGTCACGGTCCGCGCAACGCCGACCGTGCGATCAGACGACCGCAAACGGATGAACTGATCGCCCGTCCGGGCGCGGGATCCCCCGATGGGGAAGCCCGCCGTTCAGGAGTTCAGCAGCCGCTTCCGTTCCGAGGCGACGACCTCGCGGGCCAGTTCCGCCTCGGACAGGTCGACCGCGTCCGGCGCCGCGTCGGCGATGTCGCTGCCGCGGGCGAAGTCCTCGAAGAGTTTGCGCTTCGCCTCGAGCAGTTCGACGATGCGTTGGTCGACGCTCTCCTCCGACAGCAGCCGGTGCACCTGCACCGAACGCACCTGACCCATCCGGTGCGCCCGCGCGATCGCCTGGGCCTCGATGGTCGGCTTCAGTTGGGGTTCGCAGAAGATGACCACCGATGCGGCCTGGACGTTCAGGCCTACGCCCCCGGCCACGATCTGCGACACGAGAGTGGCTCCGTGCCTCGCCGCCGAGAACTCGTCCACCATGCGCTGCCGATCGTCGGAGCCGACCGAACCGGTGAGCGGCCCGAACACCGGTCCCCGCAAGGTCTTCGCCACCAGGTCGAGGATGCCGCGGAAGTAGGAGAAGACGATGACCTTCCGCTCGTTCTCCTCCGCCTCGCGGACGATCTCGACCAGCCGCCGCACCTTCTCGGACTTCGCGCCCTGGCGCATCGCCGCCTGACGCATCTCCATGAAGTTGCCGCTGTCGACCGCCGCCCGGTAGGCCGCGGCGTCCTCTGTGGACAGTGGCAGCCACTCGTCGACCTCCACCAGCCCCGGCAGTTCCGACAGCACGTCCTCCTGGTTGCGCCGCAGGTACGCCGGCGCGATCTGGCGGCGGAACGCCTTCGCCGACAGCGCGGCGCCGTCGCTGTCGACCGTCAGGTCGGGACGCACGTAGGACGCGAGGCTGCGGAACTCCGACACCTTGTTCTCCAACGGGGTGCCGGTCAGCAGGACGGCGCGGGCCGCGCGCTCGACGATGGCGGCGGTGCGCACGGAACGCTGCGCGTTCGGGTTCTTGATGTAGTGCGCCTCGTCGACGACGACGCAGGCGAGGTTGGGACCGGGCTGCCACGCGGCGAGCGTCTCGAACGTGGTGACCGCGACACCGCCGTCGCGTTCCCAGACGCGGGCCGCGTGGTCGCGGTCGGCACCGTGCACCCGGTGGGCGGAGAGCGTCGACTTGCCGGTCACCTCGCGCACCCAGTTCGTCACGACGGCCGCCGGGCACACGACGACGAAACGGTTCTCGCCCCGGCTGCGCAGGTGCGCCAGCACGGCGATCGCCTCGAACGTCTTGCCGAGACCCATCTCGTCGCCGATGATCACCTTGCGCTGCACGAGAACGAAGCGCACCGCGAAACTCTGGTAGCCACGCAGCGACGCCTTCAGGTGTTCGCCGTTGAGTGGCTGGTCGCGCACCGCCTTGACGATGTCGTCGGGCAGATTGCCGTGCGTGGCCTCCTCGTCGCCGGTGAGGAAACCGAGTTCGGAGAGCATCGCGAAGTAGTCCGCCGGCCGGGCGAGGAAGTCCTCCCACGGGTCGCGGGTCCGGTAGCCTGACGGCTTGGTGCGGCGCAACTGTTCGGCCCGGTGCCGCACGACGTCGATGCTCTCCCACAGTTCGCCCACCGGCAGTTCCCGAAGCGGAACCACCAGCAGATGCGTGGTGGAGAAAGTGAGCCCTTCCACGATCGGCGCCAGTTCGGCCGCCCGTTCCAGGTCGGCGGCGGCGCCCCGGGTGCGGCGGCGGGCGTCCCACTCGGCGAGGCAGCGCAGCAGCTCGGTCACCTCGGGGCTGCGCCGGGTGACGTCGATGCGCACCGGCGTCTCCTCGAACGTCGTGTGCCGCAACGTCTGCGCGGCGCCGAGGATGTGTCGCGCCGACACTTCGCCGAGACCCGGCAGCGTCGGCAGTGTGTCGGCGTCGGCCAGAACCTGCGCGACGGTGTGGATGCCGGCCGGTGCGAGGCCGCCGAGCCGGAGCCGGTCACGGGTCGCCGTCTTCAACGCGTCGGTCGACATCTCCCGCAGCACGCGCATCGTCTCGACCCGCCGCACGAGGATCGCGGCGTCCCGAGCCGCGGCGCGGTACTCCGCCTCGCCCTGCACGATCCTGTCGATGGCGGCCAACGCCTTGGCCAGGCCGTCGAGCGCGGACCGTTCGATGACCTCAGGGCTGTGGGCGGGATCCTCGGGAACGACACCGAGCGCGGGATCGACGAGCGCCTCGAAGCCCACGGACTCGTCGACGGTGCGCTCGCTCAGCTCCTCGAGCCGCTGCGGCCAGCCCGTCTCGATGAACACGTCGTGCTGGCGGCGCAGGAACGCTGCCGACGCCTCGGCCCGCTGGCGCTTCCTCGGCCCGGCGAGATAGCGCCGCAGCCCCAGGGCGGCGTTCACGTCGGCCCGCGCGCGCGGCACCTCGACCGTCAGCAGCCGGATCAGCGCCTGGTCGCCGCGGGTGAACGTCGGCAGCACAGCGCGTTCGCGCAGGGGACCCACGATCCAACCGTGCTTGCGTTCCAGCGGCACGACCCGCCACGCGTTGCGTCGCGCGTGCTGGACGACGACGGCGCGTGACTCCAGGAGGCGTTCGGCGGCCTCCGCCGTCTCCTGCACGCTGCCGTGCCTGCGCTGGACGGCCGCGGCCTGCCGACTCCACCGGGTGAAGTCGACCATCAGGGCACGCAGCTCGGTCCGGTCCATCCCTCCAGTCTGCCTGGCTTCCGGATGGCGGGCCTCGTGCCGTTCGGCCAGCACGCGGTCCAGCGTGACGCCGGGCATCAGGCGCCCGTCGGCGGGCCACGTCGAGCGCAGGCCGTACCGGCTCCAGACCGGGCCGGCGGCACCCCGCCCAGGCCACGAACGGAACGACGATCAGCCAGCAGGTGCCGTCGACCAACCGCCGCTTGAGCGTCCACTGTGGACGTTTCGGAAACCCGTGGCGACGGCGTGGACCGGTCGTGATAATGGCCGGCGTGGACGAGGTCAGGGTCGTCGTCGCTCATGAGGAGCGGGTGACGCTGCGGGTCGGCGACGTGTTCCTGAAGGTCGACTCGGATCAGGCGCGCATCGACGTCGAGGTCGAGGCTCTGGCCCTCGCGCCGGTCCCCACTCCGCGGGTCCTGTGGCGCCAGCCGCCCGTGCTCGCCATCTCCGCCGTGCCAGGCACGGCGCTCGGCGTGCTCGGGGAACCGTCGGCCGCGTCGTCGGCGGCCTGGGCGGCGGCGGGGGCCGCCATCCGGACATTGCACGAGGCGCCGCTGCCGCCGTGGCCCGGCCGGAGCCTCGACAGCATCGTCGCGGAGCTCGACAGCGAGTGCGAACAGCTCGTCGCGACCGGTGTCCTTCCCGCCGACCTGGTCACGCGCAACCGCGAGGTCGCCGAGGCCGCGCTCCGGCCGTGGACGCCGGTGTTCACGCACGGCGACCTGCAGATCACCCACATCTTCGTCGAGGGTGACGAGGTCACCGGCATCATCGACTGGTCGGAGGCGGCCCGCGGCGACGCGCTGTGGGACCTCGCGACCCTGACGCTCGGACACGAGGAGCGCCTCGACGACGTCCTCGCCGGCTACGGCACCGCCGTCGACGTCGACGTGATCCGGGCGTGGTGGTCGCTGCGGAGCCTGACGGCGGTCCGCTGGCTCGCCGAGCACGGCTTCGACCCGGCCAAGCCGGGCTGCGAGATCGACGTGCTGAAAGCCCGCATGTGACGGCCCGCGACGAGCTTCTGCGGCTCCGCGCGAGCGCCGAGGCCGAGGCGGCGACCCTGGCCAACGACCTGGAGGCGCTGTTCACCGCCTCCCGCGACTCGAACGCCGACGACGAGCACGACCCGGAAGGCGCCACGATCGGCTTCGAACGTGCCCAGTTGACCGCGCTGCTGGCCGCCACCCGACGACGGATCGCCGAGGTCGACGAGGCCCTGCACCGGGTCGACACCGGCACCTACGGCGTCTGCGAGGGCTGCGGGCGGCCGATCGCCCGGGAACGGCTCGAGGTCCGGCCGTTCGCCCGGCGCTGCATCGCCTGCGCGTAGAGCCTCGGCCCCGACACCTCCTGGTCGAGTTCTGCTCCGGTGCCGAACCCGTGCCGGCAACCGGATGGCACCCGCGCCGCCGTTGGCTGAACACCGGAACTTCGGAAGCGGTGAGGTGGCGCGGTGCTCGGTGTACTGATCGGAAAGTCGCTGGCGGTCAAGGTGGTCGCGGGTTTCGCCGCCGTGACCGTGGCCGGAACGGGCGTCGCCGCCGAGACGGGTGCCCTGCCGGCATCCGTCCAGCAGGCGGCCCACGATGTCGCCGGTGGCCTGGGAGTGCCGGCGCCCCGTGAGGCGGCGGAGCAGCCGGAGACCGGTCCCACCGAGGAGCCCGGCGCGACGCCGAGCGTCGCGCCGTCGGCGAGCCCCGAGCCCGACGCCAGCGGGACGCCCCGCGGGCCCGACGCCTCCGGACCAGCGGCCCGGGGTCTCTGCCAGGCGTACCGCTCGGGCGGCAACCGGGACAGCGTGGCCGGGCAGGCGCTGGCACAGGCGGCCGGCGGAGCGGACAAGGTGGCCGCGTACTGCGACGGCGTCCTCGCGGGGAAGGACGAGAAGGCCGGAAACGCCGGCGACGACAGGAAGCCGCAGGCCGCCGACGCCGGAAAGGGCGGCGGATCCGGCAAGGACAAGAACGGCTCGAACGGATCCGGCAAGGGTTCGGGCAACGGCTCCGACAAGGGCGCGGGCAATGGGGCCGGCAATGGTGCCGGTAAGGACAAAGGCGCCGGCAACGGCGGCGGCAAGGACAAGGGCGCCGGCAACGGCGGCGGCAAGGACAAGGGCGCCGGCAACGGCGCCGGCAAGGACAAGGGCAAGGGCAAGGGCTAGGACGGCAGCTGACCGCCGCCCCGGCGGCGGAACCTACCGTGGACTCAGCTGACGGCGGCGTCGAACCGGGCGCGGGCCTCGAAGACGCGGTCCATATGGGACTCCGCCCAGGCCTTGATCGCGAGCATCACCGGGAAAAGTTCGTGGCCGAGCGGGGTCAGCTCGTAGTCGACGCGGACGGGCACCGACGCGGTGACCGTCCGGGTGACCAGGCCGTCGCGCTCCAGGGTGCGCAGCGTCTGGGTGAGCATCTTCTGGCTGACACCGGCGATGCGGTGGGCGAGTTCGCTGTGCCGCTGCGGCCCGCCCGCCAGCGCCGGGATCACCAGCGCGACCCACTTGTCGGTGAGCCGGCTCAGCAGCTCGCGGGTCGGGCAGCCGGCCAGGAAGGCATCGTAGTCTCGTTTTGCCTGCTCACGTCGCTGCGCCGCGGTCGTCGTCGCCATCTTCCACCTCTTCCGGTGCCCTAGGCACTCCAAGGTACCTACTTTCTCACGGTGCCTTCCTCTTCGTACGGTCGGGGTGATCACGAGATCCCCATGAAGGAGACGGCGATGCGCGCGGTGAGGTACACGGAGTTCGGAGGGCCGGAGGTCCTGCACGTGGCGGAGGTGCCGGTGCCCGAGGCCGGTCCGGGGCAGGTGCGGGTGCGGGTCGGCGCGTCCGCGCTGCACCCGGTCGATCTGATGGTCCGCGCCGGGCGGTTCCCGGCACCGCTGCCGACCGGGCTGCCGTACACGCCCGGATGGGACGTGGCCGGCACCGTCGACGCGGTCGGTGCGTCGGTCGACGGCTTCGCGGTCGGAGACGCGGTCATCGGCTTCTCGTCGTGGCTGCAGACCACCGTCGGCGCCCACGCCGAGTACGTGGTGCTCGACGCCGCCTCCCTGACCGCGGCGCCCACGAACGTCCCGGCGACCGAGGCGGCGACCCTGCCGACGAACGGCCTCGCCGCCGCGCAGGCCCTCGAGTTCCTCGCGCTCCCCGAAGGCTCGACCGTGCTCGTCACCGGCGCCGCCGGGCAGGTCGGCGGGTTCGCGCTGGCGCTGGCCCGGGCGGCCGGCCTGCACGCCACGGGACTCGCCGGCGACGACGACCGGGCGTTCGTCGAGTCGCTGGGCGCGACGTTCCTGTCCCGGTCGGACGACCCGAAGGGCACGTTCGACGCGGTCGTCGACCTGGCCGTGATCGGCGCCCCACTGCTCGACCTCGTCCGCGACGGCGGCGGCTACGTCGCCGCGTCACCCCCGCTCCGCCCGGAGCCGGTGCGGGGAATCCGGACGTTCGCGCTGGAGGTGCTGCCGGACGGGTCCCGGCTGGCCCGGCTCGTCACGCTGGTCGAGAGCGGTGACCTCCCGCTGCGGGTCGCCGAGGTGTACCCCTTCGCCGACGCCGCGGCCGCCCACGAGCGGATGGCCGGGGGCGGCCTACGGGGCGGCGTGGTGATCGTCCCTTGACGCGTAGCGGCCGGCGAGCGCCGTCGCGCGGTCGTACAGGGACGCGCGTAGCCAGTCCGGAGCCAGCGCCTCCGCGTTCGTGGAGAGCTGCCACAGCGCCCATTCGGCGTGCCGCCGGTCCTGGAACGTGACCTCCAACCGCAGCCAGCCGTCGACGTCGGACGCCTCGGTGAGCACGGCCACCGCGGTGCCGACCAGATCCTCCCGCCGCGCCGGGTGCACCCGCACCCGCACGGTGACCTGGTCGTCGCCGGCGCGGAACCGGGTGCTGCGCTCCCGCCAGATCCGGTTCAGGTCGACCCGGTCGGGCCGCTGCGCCGGTTCGGCGAGGGCCTCGGCGGCCAGGATGCGCGAGAGCCGGTAGGTGCGGTCGGCGCCCGATCTCGTGGCCAGCAGGTAGCCCTGGTCGCGAACGGTCACCAGGCCGATCGGGTCGACGGTGCGCCACCGCGGGGCGTGCCCCACGGCCGCGTAGTGGATGCGCAACTTGCGTCCGGCGAACACCGCCCGGCGAACCTCCGCCACCGTGGCGTCGGGCACCTCGTCGGCGACCGTGCGGCGCGCGAGCAGATCGGTCTCCGGGTCGATGAGCAGACGCTCGGCGACGCCCGCCGCGGCGTCGCGGTGGCTCTCGGGCAGCGCGTCGACCACCTTGAGCATCGCCGAGGCGAGCGCCGAGCCGAGACCGAACACCTGTGCGCCGCGCCGCGATCCGGCGACCAGAAGGGCGAGCGCCTCGTCGTGGTTCAGCCCGGTGAGGTCGGTCTGGAAGCCGGGCAGCAGCGCGAACCCGCCGTGCCGGCCGCGTTCGGCGTAGACCGGGACGCCGGCCGCCGACAGCGCCTCGATGTCACGCAGCACGGTGCGGGTGGAGACCTCCAGCTCGCGGGCCAGCGTGGCCGCGGAGAGCCGACCGCGCTGGCGCAGCAGCAGCACCAGGGAGACCAACCGGTCGGCGCGCATGCCCAAAATATATGACACAGGATGTCGTGATTCGTGGAGAGGCTGGTCCCACTGGCAGCAACCCGAATGGAGACGACGTGGCAGTGGAACGTGTGGCGGTCAACCCGGTCACCTGGTCGGTGGAACTCGGATTCAACCAGGGCGAACTCGTCTCGGGTCAGTCCCGGACCCTGTACTGCTCCGGGCAGACCGCGATGGGCGACGACGGCAGGCCCCGGCACGACGGCGACATGGCGGCGCAGTTGGCGCTGAGCCTGGACAACCTGGAGGCGGTGCTGCGCGAGGCCGGCATGTCGCTGGCGAACCTGGTGCGGCTCAACGTCTACACGACCGACGTCGACGGGCTGTTCCCGCACTACGGCGTGCTCGCGGCGCGGCTGGGCGCCGCCCGGGTGGCGCCGGCCACCACGATGCTCGGGGTCACCCGGCTCGCGGTACCCGGCCAGCTGGTCGAGCTGGAGGGGACCGCCGTCGGCTAGGTGCGGCGCAGGACGGTGACGACCTTGCCGAGGATGACCGCGTGGTCGCCCTCGAGGTCGTCGTAGGCGGGGTTGCGGGGCTCGAGGATCACATGGCCGCCGCGACGGCGGTAGACCTTGACCGTCGCCTCGTCGTCGAGCATCGCGGCCACGATGTCGCCGTTGTAGGCCTCGGACTGCTGCTTCACGACGACGATGTCGCCGTCGCAGATCGCCGCGTCGACCATGGAGTCGCCGCGGACGCGGAGGCCGAACAGGGTGCCCCGGCCGACCAGGTCGCGGGGTAACGGGAGCACCTCGTCGAAGCTCTGTTCGGCCAGGATCGGCGTGCCGGCGGCGATGTCGCCGAGCACGGGCACGCCGATCGTCGCGTTGTCGGTGCGCTGGTGCGGAACCGGCTGGAGGAACCCGCGGATGTCGACTGGCCGCGTCGACCGGCCGCGCCGCAGGTACCCGAGGTCCTCCAGGGTGCGCAGGTGCCGCCCGACCGACGACGGGGACGCCAGCCCCACCTCGTCGGCGATGTCGCGGGTCGACGGCGAGTAGCCGTACCGGAGCGCCCACTCCTGGATCACGGCGAGGATCTGACGTTGCCGCGGGGTCAGCGTCGAGGTGTCGAGGTCCTCATCGGTGAGCATCCCGAAATCTTGCCGGACCGGCGCGGGCCGCGCGGGGCGGCTCGCCGCAGGATCAGCCTCGAGGACCGGTGATCGGCACCTCAGACGGAGGTGACGGCCCACCCGCGGCGGTCACCGTGATCGCATGACAGTCCTGATGTCCGTACGACCGCGGGCGACGCTGCGGGTGGACCTCGGCGCCGTGACCGCGAACGTGCGCACGATCGGGTCCCGGACGGCCGGCGAGCTGATGGCGGTGGTGAAGGCCGACGGCTTCGGCCACGGGCAGGTGGACGTCGCGCGGGCGGCGCTCGCCGGCGGCGCGACCCGGCTGGGCGTCACCAGCCTCGACGAGGCGCGTCCGCTGCGCGAGGCCGGCCTGACCCAGCGGATCCTGAGCTGGCTCAACCCGCCCGGCGCCGACTTCACCGAGGCACGGCGGCTGGACGTCGAGCTCGGCGTCCCCGGCCTGGACCACCTGCACGCGATCGCCCGTACCGCGCCGGGCGCGCGCGTCCACCTGCAGTTGGACACCGGGCTGGGCCGCGACGGCGCCGAACCCGCGCGGTGGGACCGGCTGTGCCGCGCCGCCCGGGACGCCGAGCGGGACGGTCGGGTGCGGGTCGTGGGGGTCATGGGTCACCTGCCCTGCGCCGGACGGCCCGGCCACGCGGCCAACGCCCGGGGCCGCGACCGGTTCGCGTGGGGCCTGCGGGTGGCGCGGGCCGCGGGCCTGCGCCCGGCCGACCACCACCTCGCCGCGACGGCCGCCACGCTCAGCGATCCGCTGTCGCACCACACGATGAGCCGGATCGGGGCGGGCCTGGTCGGCATCGACGAGTCGGGCACCGTGCCGCTGCGGCCCGCCCTGACGCTGACCGCCCCGCTGGTGACCGTCCGCAGCGTGCCGGCCGGCACCGCGGTCGGCTACGGACACACCTGGACGGCGAGGCGGGCGACGCGGCTGGGACTGGTCCCGGTCGGCTACGCCGACGGCCTGCCCCGGCTGGCGTCCGGACGCGCCGAGGTCTGGGTGGCCGGCGCGCGCCGTCCGGTGGTCGGCCGGATCTCCATGGACATGACCGTCGTCGACCTGGGACCCGGCAGCCCGGCGTGCGCGGGCGACCCGGTGACCGTCTTCGGGCCGGGCGACCACGGCGAGCCGACCACGGCGCAGTGGGCGGGCTGGGCCGAGACCCTCGAACACGAGATCGTCACGGGCCTCAGCGCCCGCCTGCACCGGAGGAGTACCGGATGACGCTCGCCGCCACCGCGCGGGGCCTGACCAAGGCCTACGGCCGGGGCGAGGCCGAGGTGCACGCCCTGCGCGGCGTCGATCTCGACCTCCCCCGCGGACGGTTCACGGCGATCATGGGACCGAGCGGGTCGGGCAAGTCGACGCTGATGCACTGTCTGGCCGGGCTCGACCGGGCCAGCGCCGGCACCGTCACCGTGGCCGGCACCGACCTCGGGTCGCTCGACGACGACGCGCTCACCGTCTTCCGTCGCGAGCACGTGGGCTTCGTGTTCCAGTCGTTCAACCTGCTGCCGATGCTCACCGCGTTGCAGAACATCGTGCTCCCGCTCGAACTGGGCGGCCGGAAGATCGACGATGGGACCCGGGAGCGCGCGCACCGGTTGGCCGACACCCTCGGCGTGGCCGACCGCCTCGGTCACCGGCCCGCGGAGCTGTCCGGTGGGCAGCAGCAGCGGGTCGCCATCGCGCGGGCCCTGATCACCGGGCCCGACCTGCTGTTCGCCGACGAGCCGACGGGCAACCTCGACAGCACGACGTCGGCGGAGGTGCTCGACCACCTGCGCCGGTCGGTCCGCGAACTCGGCCAGACCGTCGTGATGGTCACCCACGACCGCGACGCCGCGGCCCGCGCCGACGACGTGGTCACCATGCGCGACGGGCGGATCGCCTGATGCGGACGGTACTCCTCGCGTCGCTGCGCATCCACGTACGCAGATACGTCGCGGCGGCGGTGGCGGTCGTGATCGGGGTCGCGTTCGTCGTCGTGATCGGGGTGATCACGGCCGGTGCGCGGGCCGGTCTCATGGACGGCTTCGGCGCGCCGTTCCGCAACGCCGACCACGTGGTCGACGGGACCCGCACGGAGGGCGCGATCGCGCTCGTCGAGCGTCTCGGAGCGAACGCGGCGCCGATCGGCCGGGCCGAGCTGACGATGCGGTTCGACGGCGGGGTGCTCCCGGGAACGGTCGTGGGCCCGATCACCACCGCGCCGGAGCTGCGCTGGCAGACGCTCCGGTCGGGCCGCTTCCCGACCGGCACGGGCGAGGCGGTCGTGGACGTGTGGGTCGCCGAGGCCCGGGAGATCGCCGTCGGCGACCGGGTCCGGATCGGCGAGGGCGCCACCGTGGCCGACGTGGAGGTGGTCGGCATCGTGACGTCGCCCTCGTCGCCGGGGCAGGCCTCGGTGTACGTCACCTGGCCGCAGCTCCTGCGGTGGCGGGACAACCTCGACGCGAACACCGTCGCGGTGCGCGGCGAGGTCGGTGAGGTTCCGGCGGGCGCGCGGGTGCGGTCGCCGGAGGAGTTCATCAACGAGCGGCGGACCCAGCTCAACCACGGCGTCGACGCGTTGTCGGTGCTGCTGCTGGTGTTCGCCGGCATCGCGGTGTTCGTCTCCGCGCTGGTGATCGCTAACACGTTCGCGATCCTGTTCGCGCAACGGCTGCGTGACTTCGCGCTGCTGCGCTGCGTCGGCGCGACCCGGCGGCAGGTGGCGCGGTCGGTGCGCCGCGAGGCGGCCACCGTCGGGGTGCTCGCGTCGCTGACGGGCATCGCGGTCGGCGTCGGCCTCGGCTACGGGCTGATCGGCCTGATCAACGCGCTCGCGCCCCGGGCGCCGATGGGCGCGGCCAATCTGCCCACGCCCTGGCTGGTGGGCGGGTTCGTCGTGGGCCTGGCGGTCACGATGGCGGCGGCGTGGTTGCCGACCCGCCGGGTGACGCGCGTGAGCCCGCTCGCGGCGCTGCGTCCCACGGTCGCCGTCGACGTGCGCACGCCTACGAGGGTGGTGCCCGCCGCCTGCCTCCTGGCCGTCGGGCTGGTGCTGCTCGGGGTGGCCGTCGCCCGGGACGCCACGGCGGTGATGCTGGCGGGCGGGGGCCTGGTGTTCGTCGCCGTCCTGCTGTTCGGGCCGGTGCTGGTCCCGCGCCTGATCCGGGTCGTCGGCGCGCCGCTGGGGGCGGCCGGGCGGCTGGCGCGGGAGAACGCCGTGCGCAACCCGCGCCGGACCGCCGTCACCACCGCGTCCCTGCTGGTCGGCGTCACGCTGACGACCGCGGTGCTCACGGGGTTGGCCACGACCCGCGCGGCTGTCGAGGGGAGACGCGGTGAGCAGCACCCCATCGACGCCACGCTCACCTCGGCCGGTGGGCCGGTCGCCGCTGACCTGCTCGACCGGGTACGCCGTACCCCCGGCGTCGACGACGCGATCGCCGTCGACGGCGTCATGGCCGAGGTCACCGGGTTCGACCGGCCGGTACCGGTCGTCGCCGTGCCGGAGGCGGACCGGGTGGCCCGCGACGGCGGGGCGTTCGCGCGGGTCGAGCCCGGAACGATCCGGCTCGACCGGGCCGCCTACAGCAGGGTGACGCCCGGCGAACCGGTGACGGTCCGGGTCGGCGACCGGCAGGTGCGGGTGCGGGTCGCCGTCGGTACCGGCTGGGGGTCGGCGGGCGTGGTCGCGCCCGACACGCTGGCGGCGCTCACCGACGCGCCCGAGCCGCAGGCCATCTGGGTCCGGGCCGACGCCGGCGCCGACGCGGCGCGCCTGGTGGGCGACCTCGACGAGCTGGCCGACTCGGCCGGCGCGCGGATCACCAACCAGCTGCAGCCCTGGGAGTCGGAGAACCAGGAACTGCGGACGCTGACGTGGATGGTGCTCGGGCTGCTCGGCATCTCCGTGGCGATCGCGCTGATCGGGATCGCGAACACGCTCGGGCTGTCCGTCCTCGAACGCGGCCGCGAACACGCGATGCTGCGCGCGCTCGGGCTCACGCGCAGGCAGCTGCGGCGGATGCTGGCGGCCGAGGCGATGCTGCTGTCGGTGGTGGCGACCCTGCTCGGCACCGTGCTCGGCGTCGGGTTCGCGTGGGTCGGCCACGAGACGTTCGTGACGCGGGCACTCAGTGGCGCCACTCTGCGGGTCCCGTGGCTTTCGCTCGGTGTCGTGATCCTCATTGCCGCCCTGGCCGGGCTGCTCGCGAGCGTTCTCCCGGCCCGCCGGGCCGCGCGGGTGACGCCCGCCGCCGGACTGTCCCTCGACTGACCCGTTTGGAGCGACCCATGACACCGACCCGCATCGCCGTCATCGGCGGCGGCCGCAACTGTGAACACGACGTCTCCCTCGCGTCGGCCGCCGGGGTGGCCGACGGCCTGGAGAAGGCGGGCTACGAGGCCGTCCGGCTCACCATCGACCCCGCCGGGGAGTGGCGCGACCCGGACGACAAGCCGACCGGTCTCGCCCGAGCGGTCCGGGTGCTGCGGTCGTGCGCGGCGGTCTTCCCGGTGCTGCACGGTCCGCACGGCGAGGACGGCACGCTCGCGGCCCTGTGCGACCTCGCCGGCGTGCCGTGCGTGGGGTCGCCGCTGGGCGCGGGCGCGCTGGCGATGGACAAGTGGGTCACGAAGCTCGTCGCGGACGCGGTCGGGGTCGGCACGGCCCCCGGGCGGCTGCTCACGCGCGGCGACGCGTGCGACTTCAGGGGTCCGGTCGTGGTCAAGCCGGTCACCGCGGGGTCCAGCCACGGGGTGACGCTCGTGCGCGACGCCGCCGCGCTCGAGCCGGCCCTCGACGCCGCGTTCGCCCACGACGACCGGGTGCTCGTGGAGGACGTCGTGACCGGCCGGGAGATCGACCTGGCGGTGCTCGGCCGCCCGGACGGGTCGCGGGTCGTGGCGCCGGCGCTCGAGATCGTCGTGCCCGGCGGTGGGATCTTCGACCATGCCGCCAAGTACGCCGGCGAGCCCGACTTCGTCGTCCCGGCGCCTGTGGACCGGACGGACCGCGAGCGCCTTGAACGCGCGGCCGTGACCATGTACGACGCGCTCGGCTGCGCCGGCGTCGCCCGGGTCGACTTCTTCCTCACCGAGCGGGGGCCGGTGCTCATCGAGGTGAACACCATGCCCGGCTTCACCGCGCGGTCGCAGGTGCCCCGGATGTTCGCGGCGTCCGGAATGTCCTTCGACGCTCTCCTCGACCTGCTGGTGCGCGATGCGCTGCCGGTCTGATATCGCAATTCTTTGCCGGCCCGGCCCCACGGGTGGTTCCCTGTGCGGGACATGTGCCCACCTTCCTGGATGACCGGATGAGCGAGATCGACTGGCGCCCGTCGCTGCCTGAGGCGGTCGTCGCGCTGATCGTGATCGCGGTCGGCTTCGTCGAGGCCGTCGTGTTGTACGCGATCACGAACGGCCGCGTCGACGGCTTCGCGCAGACGCTGGTCGTCGCGTTCGCGGTGGCGGCCTCCCGCCGGGCACCGGCCGTGGGGCTGGCGCTGGTGTGGGTGCTGGGCCTGCTCCACGTGCGGTTCGGCGTGCCGATCATGCTCGTCGAGTTCACGTTGACCGCCGTGTTCTTCGGGAGCGCCCGGTGGGGCCGCTCGGCGACGGTCGTGATGAGCGCGTTGTCCGTGCCGCTCGCCGTGGTGGTGGCGTTCGTCCTGCACCAGGGCCGGACGATCTTCCTGCACCTCCTGGTGGGCGGGTCGCGGGTCGACGACGTCATCAGGCAGCGACCGACGCTGGAGCTGGCCCTGTCGCTGGTCGCGATGCTGCTCGTCGCCGCGCCCTGGCCGGCCGGGCTGGTCATGCGGTCGCTCGACCGTGCGAAGGTCTCGCGGGCATCGATGCTGGCGGCGGAGGAGGCCGCGACCGTGGCGCGGCGCGAGACCGACCACATCCGCGAGATCGTCGAGCTGCGCGACCAGCAGACCCGACTGGCCCGCGACGTCCACGACGTCGTCGGTCACTCGTTGGCGGTGATCCTGGCGCAGGCCGAGTCGGGGCAGTACCTCGACGACACCGAGCGGCTGAAGAGGACGCTGCGAACGATCGCCACCTCGGCGCGTTCGTCGCTGCAGGACGTGCGTCAGGTGCTCTCGTCGACCCAGGACCCGGCCACGGTGCCGGGGTTCGACGGTCTGATCGCGGGCGTGCGCGACAGCGGACACGAGATCGTCGCGACCGAGGTGGGTACGCCGCGTCGGCTCACGGGCGAGAACGCGGCGGTGGCCTACCGGGTCTTCCAGGAGATGCTGACGAACGCCATCAAGCACGGGCGGCGCGACCGGCCGATCGTCACCGAACGGCACTGGACGACGACACCGGCCGACGCTCTGATGATCGAGGTGACGAACGGGACCGAGGGCTCTGGTTGCGACGGCCCCCTCGGCCATGGACGCGGCCTGGACGGGATGCGGCGCCGGCTCGACGAGATCGGTGGCCACCTGGACGTGCAGGCCGCCGAGACCACGTTCACCGTGACCGCGATCGTTCCGGCGCGGGACGGCACCCGATGAGCGACGAGATCACCGTGCTGCTCGTCGACGACCAGGAGCTGTTCCGCGAAGGCGTGCGGGTCATCATCGACGCGCAGGAGGGCATGCGCGTGATCGGCGCCGCCGGCGACGGGGTCGAGGCGGTCCGTCTGGTCGAGGAGCTGCGACCCGACGTCGTGCTGATGGACATGCGGATGCCGCAGATGGACGGCGTGGAGGCGTCCCGGCAGATCTTCGCGCCGGAGCGGGTCGCCCGGCGTACGAGACCCGTCCGCGTGATCGTGCTGACCACGTTCAACCTCGACGACCGTGCCGCCACCGCGATCCGTCACGGCGCGAGCGGCTTCCTGCTGAAGGACACCACGCCGCTGATGCTGCGTGACGCGATCCGCACCGTGCACGCCGGCAACGCCGTGCTCGCCCCGCAGGACCTGGCGACGCTGCTCGACCGGCAGTTCCAGGCGGAGACCCCGCCGCCGGCGGCGTTCGTCGGGCTCACCGACAAGGAGCGCGAGGTGTTCACGGCGGTGGCCCGCGGGCTGTCCAACGCCGAGATCGCGGCGGCGGTGTTCCTCAGCGAGTCGACGGTGAAGACGCACGTGGGTGCGATCCTGCGCAAGCTGGCGCTGCGCGACCGGGTGCAGATCGTGGTGTTCGCCCACCGGCACGGCCTGGTCTGAGCCGTCCGTTCACGAAAGTTCCCGGGCACTGCCACAATCCGGCGGTGTCGGTGCGTTTCGAGGGGGACCGATCCGGCAGCTTTCGAAGGTGGCACATCCGTGACGTTCGACGAGTTCGTTGCCTTTCGGCTCGGCGCGCTGCTGCGCTACGCCACCGTGGTGACCTGTGACGCCCACCTCGCGGAGGACATCACGCAGGACGTCCTGGTGCGGGCGCAGGCCCGCTGGGAGCGGATCAGCGCGGTGGATGCTCCCGAGCGGTACGTGAAGAGGATGGTTCTCAACGAGTTCCTGTCCTGGCGGCGCCGTCGGGCGGCGCGTGTGGTTCCGCTGGCCTGGGAGCAGCTGGACCTGTACTCCGCGCCGGCCGCCGACCCGTCGACCGCGGTCGACGAGCGTGACGCGGTGCTGCGGCTGGTGGCCGCCCTGCCGCCGAAGCAGCGGGCCGCGGTTGCGCTGCGGTTCTACGAGGACCTGCCCGACGAGGAGATCGCCGACCTGCTCGGCTGCCGGACGGTCACGGTACGCAGTCTCATTTCGCGAGCCCTGGCGGCGCTGCGCAAGTCGTTACCCGCCCCGTTCGTCATGACCTTGGGAGAGCACCGATGACCACCAGCACCGAGGACCTGCTGCGCCAGGCACTGCAGCGCCAGGCCGAACGGGCCCCCGATCCCGACCGGGTACGCGCGGACCTCCCGCGCCGCGCCGTCCGCCGTAGCCGCCGCCGGTACGGCACGCTGGCCGGGGGGCTGGTCGCGGCGGCCGCGCTGACCGCGTTCGCCGTGCCGGTGCTCGCGCTCGATGACGCTCCGGTACCGCAGGGGGCGGGGCCCGGTGCGCCTGCGTCGTCGCCCGCGTCGTCGGGACCGGCCGCGCCGGTCGCGCCCACCGCTGTCGACCTGCGGTACAAGCCGACGTGGTTGCCGGCCGGCCTCACCGAGCGGTCGCGCACCGTGCCTCTCGCGTCCGGGTTCGGCTATGACGGACCGGTGCGGGTCTGGAAGCGGGCCAACACCGACAGCGGCTTCGACATGGGCGGCTCCCGGTTGGAGTTCGCCGTGGTCAAGACCCAGAACGGCGTCGACCAGTTCGACGACGGCGGTCAGCCGGTCGACATCAACGGCCGGCCGGGTCGCATCAGTGGCGGAGCCGCGAACCGGAAGTCGTCGGTGCACTGGGTGATCGACCCGCAGACGGTGATCTTCATCCACAACATCGAGGTGGTCTCCGAGGCCGACCTGCTGAAGATCGCCCGCTCGGTGCAGCCCGACCAGGGCCAGGTGCCGGTCCCGATGAGGTTCGGCTGGCTGCCGGCGGGGTTGTCCCCGGCGGCGTCGCAACTGGTCGGTGACTCGGCCAGCCGCTGGCAGCTGGAGCTGACCGGCTACGGCAAGTCGCCCGGCGCCGACTCCGCGACGACGGAGAAGAAGGAGTCGACCCGCAGCGCCGACCGCGGCATCTACGCCCGGCTCGGCCCGTCCACCGACGCCCCCGAGGGCGGCGAGTCCATCGTCGTAGCCGGCCGGCCGGCCCGCCTGGTCACCCGCGCCATCGAAGGTCCCGCGGCCGGCATGGGCCAGCACGCATGGGTCGTGATCGACCTGGCATCCGGCCTGAAGCTGACGGTGTTCACCCTGTTCCCGGACGTGTCGCGCGAGGACCTGCTGGCGACGGCCGCCGCAGTCGAGGTAGGCCAGCTCCCGGACCTGGGCTGGCTGGGGGCCCCGACCCGCTGACCGCGTGTGGCGCCGATGGCGCCGACCGCGTTGACCGTCTGGCCCCGGTGCGAGCTTTCGCACCGGGGCCAGAGCCGTCCGCCGGCCCGTCACGCCAGCACACTCGACCTCCCGTTACGGCGCGGCACGGGTGTCGGACCCGGTGGTGGATCGGGCGAGTTGGCGGTACGACGCGAGGATCGGGCCGAGGAGTGTGCCGTCGGTCCAGGTGCCGCCGGACGCACCAGGTCGGGCGAGTACATCGCGCTGACTAACGGGCGTCAGGGCCGGGCGCGACACCGTCGCGCTCGGCCGCGTCCATGCGGCTGTCCGTGACGATCAGCATGCCGGCCAGAAGCGCCAACGTCACGACGGCCATGACGGCGAAGACCGGCCGCAGCCCGAACGCGTGGGCCAGCAGTCCGCCGGCGGCGGCGCCGAGCGGCATGCTGCCCCACGCGACGAGGCGGTAGCCGCTGTTCACCCGGCCGAGCAGGTGGTCGGGCGTGACCCGTTGCCGCAACGACACCGTGACGATGTTCCACACGACGTTGGTGGCGCCACCGACGAAGAACGTGGCACCGGCGAGGTACGGGTTCGCGGAGACGGCGAGCACGGCGAACGGCAGGGCGCGGGTCACGATGGTCAGGGCGAGCGCGCGGGCCCGGCCGAGCGTGCGCTGGATCCGTTCGGCCACGAAGGATCCGAGCAGGCTGCCGGCCGCGAACGTGGTCATGAGGAGGCCGAATCCGGGCGCCGACAGGCCCATCGGACCCACCGCGTACAGGACGAGGATCGCCATCACCGCGTTGTTGGCGAGGTTGGAGATGCCGACCATCACCGCGAGCGTCCGCAGCAACCGGTGCCGCCAGAGGAAACGCAGCCCCTCCGCGATGTCGGCGCGCAGCGTGGTGCGCCCGGTCCGCTCGGCCCGGTAGGAGCCCCGCATCGACACCAGGGCCACCGCCGCCAAGGCCCACAGCGCCGCGGGCGTCCCGAACGCCACTCCCGCGCCGAGCGCGACGACGAACCCGGCCAACGCCGGACCGACGAACTCGTTGGCGGTCAGTTCGATCGCGTAGAGGCGCCCGTTGGCGCGGGCGAGGTCGTCGCGCGGCACGACCCGGGGCAGGATCGACTGCGCCGAGGTGTCGTACACCGTCTCGGCGACGCCGATGGCGAGGGCCGCGCCGTACAGCAGCCAGATGGTCCCGAGGTCGGCGACCACGCACACGGTGAGGGCGGCCAGCAGGGCGCCGCGGGCCACGTCCGCTCCGATCATCGCCCGGCGGCGGTCGACGCGGTCGGCGAGCGCGCCGGCCGGTAGGGCGAACAGCAGCCAGGGCAGGGTGACCGCGAAGGTCACGCCGGCGACCAGCGTCGGTGACCGCGTGAAGCCGACGGCGGCCAGGGGCAGCGCGACCTTGAACGTCCCGTCGCCGAGGTTCGACAGGCCCGACGAGGCCGCCAGCCGCCAGAAGTTCGCCACAAATGGACAATCCCACATCGATGGAGAAAACTCCATCGGTGGACTAATGTAATGTTGACCGGTGCACGAGCGGAAACCACCCGAGGCGCGGCGCGAGGCGACGGTGCGCGAGGCGAAGGCGATGTCGCACCCGCTGCGGCTGCGCATCCTCCGGCTGTGCCTGCATCGCGAGCTGACCAACAAGCAGCTCGCCGAGCGGCTCGGCCGCGACCCCGGAACCGTGCTGTACCACGTGCGTCACCTCACCGACGCCGGCCTGCTGGAGCAGGGTGAGGTGCGCACCGGCGAGAGCGGCGCGCTCGAGAAGCCGTACCGGTCCACCGGGTTGTCGTGGTGGCTGTCGAACCCGCGTCCCGAGGAGCCGCTGGCGCCGATCGAGGCGTTCCACGAGGAGCTGCGCGAGGCCGGTCCCGAGTCGATGCGCACGCACGCCCGGTTCGCGCTGCACCTGTCCGACGACGACATCGCCGACCTCGACCGTCGCATCGGCGCGATCATCGACGAGTACATCCGCACCGACGACGAGCGCCTCGACCAGCCCTTGCACGGAGGGATCTTTGTCATCCACCGGCTCGCGGAGTAGCGACACGCTCTCCGCGCTCGTGCGCGCCAACGGCTGGCTGATGCGGGTGCTGGCCGCGGTGCGAGACGCATCCGTCCCCGACGCGTGGGTGGGTGCCGGGGTGCTGCGCGACCTGGTGTGGGGCGGGCGCTTCGGCGCCGGGTTCGATGCCACCCTCGTCCGCGACGTCGATGTGCCCTTCTTCGACCCGTCCGACCTCACCCGGGCCAACGACGACCGGGTGACGGCCCGGCTCGGCGAGCGCCTGCCCGAGGTGCCGTGGGAGGCGAAGAACCAGGCGGCCGTGCACACCTGGTACCCCGCGAAGTTCGGCGGCGGGCCCGTCGAACCGTTGCGCTCGATCCGGGACGCGGTGGGCACGTGGCCCGAGACCGCGACCGCGGTGGTGGTCCGCCTGAACGCCGACGACGGGATCGAGATCTGCGCGCCGCTCGGCCTCGACGACCTCCTCGACGGTGTGTGGCGACGCAACCCGCGACGGGTCAGCGTCGAGGCGTCGCGCGCCCGGCTCGACCGGCACCGGCCGCACGAACGCTGGCCGCGCGTCACCGTCGTCCCGCCGTGATGGGGATACTGGTCGGCATGTTGAAGGCCGTGTCCCTGTCCAAGCGTCACGACGGTGACACGTTGTTCGCCAAGCTCAACCTCGTCGTCGGGCGGGGAGACCGGATCGGGCTGGTGGGCCCGAACGGATCGGGGAAGTCGAGCCTGCTCAATGTCCTCGCGGGTGTCGAGCCGCCGACGGGTGGGCAGGTGCTGCGTTCGCCCGGCGCCACCGTCGGGTACTTCGCCCAGCAGGTGCCGGATCCGAACGCCCGGGTGGGTGAGTTCCTCGCGGCGGGGCTCGGCGACGTGGTCGAGGTCAACGAGCGGCTCGACGTCCTGCGCGAGCGCCTCACCCACGACCACAGCGCGCGGGCCCTCACCGAGTACGGCGACCTCGACGACCGCTGGACCCACCTCACGGGGTGGAACGCGGAAACCTGGCTGGCCCAGGTGCGGAACCGGCTCGACATCGAGCACCTTCCCGCCGGGTCGACGCTCGGCGAGATCAGCGGCGGCGAGCAGGCCCGGCTGACGCTCGCCCGCGTGCTGCTGGAGGCGCCCGAACTGCTGCTGCTCGACGAGCCGACCAACCACCTCGACGCCGACGGCATCGCCTGGCTCGGCGACTGGCTCGCCCGCTTCCCCGGCGGCGTCCTGGTGGTCAGCCACGACCGGGACTTCCTCGACCGGGTCGTCACCCGGATCGTCGAGCTCGACGGCATCCACGAGGAGCCGCAGTTCTACACCGGCGGCTACACGGAGTACCGCGCGGAGAAGGCGCGGCGCTGGGCGAAGCTCCTCCTCGACTACGAGGCGCAGGAGAAGGACCGCCGCCGCTGGGAAGCCGACATCGAGAAGACGAAGGAGTACGCGGCCGACAAGGAGGCCACGATCCTCAAACGCGGCCGCGACCAGCAGAACCGCCTGGCGAAGAAGGTCGCGAAGAAGGCGAAGGCGCGCGAGCGCAGGCTGCGCCGGCAGATGATGGCCACGAAGTGGCTGGCCGAGCCGCAGACGCGCCCGCCGCTCGTCATCAAGATGCAGGGGGACGCGCCTGAGCCCGGCCCGGTACTCGACGCGACCGGTCTCACCGTCGCCCTCGGCGGGCAGACGATTCTGCGTGACGTCGACCTGACCGTCCACAGTGGAGACCGTGTCCTCATCGGCGGCCGCAACGGCGCGGGGAAGTCGACGCTGCTGCGCGTGTTCGCCGGTCAGCTGGAGCCCGACGGCGGCACGGTCTCCGGCCGCGGCGTGCTCCTGCCGCAGACGCACGACACGGTGCGCTCCGGCGTCACCGTCTTCGACTACTTCCGGTCGCGGCTGCCCGTCTACGCCGACGATGCCGAGCAGCTGCTCGAGGCGTACCTGTTCGGGCCCGACCAGTGGAACCGGCCGCTGCGCGCCCTGTCGGCGGGTGAGCTACGCCGCCTGCTGCTGGCCGTCATGGCCAACTCGCCGGCGCGGACGCTGCTGCTCGACGAGCCCACCAACTACCTCGACTTCGACGCCCTCGAGGTGGTGGAGCAGGCGTTCGCCGAGTTCGAGGGCACGCTGCTGGTGGTGACGCACGACGCGCGCTTCGCCGCCGCGGTCGGCTGCGGCCGCACCTGGCGGGTCGCCGACGCGCGCGTCACCGAGGAGCTTGACCCTCACACCGATGTGAGGCCCTAGCGTCGACCCGTCACACGAAGGGACGGGGACATGGCTGGAGCGGTGGTCATCGGTGCGGGGCCGGGGATCGGGCGGTCGGTGGCGGTGCGGTTCGCGCGGGAGGGGCTTCCGGTCGCGCTGGTCGCGCGGAGTGCGGCGACCGTGCGTGCCACGGCTGGAGACGTCGAACGGTTGGGCGCTCACGCGGTCCCGTTGACCGCGGACAGCGCCGACGAGACGGCCCTGCGCGCCGCGCTCGACACCGCGACCGACCACATTGGACAGCCGGACGTGGTGGTCTACAACGCCGCGGTCATCCGGGCGGACGCCATCGGCGGGCTGTCGGCCCGGGGCCACCTGGACACCTGGGCGGTCAACGTGGTCGGCGCGCTGACCGCCGCCGCGCACACGCTGCCGGGTATGGCCGAGCGGGGCGGCGGGTCGTTCCTCGTCACCGGCGGGATGCCCGAGCCGAAGCGGGAGTACGTGTCGCTGTCGCTGGGCAAGGCCGGTGTGCGGACGCTCGTGGCGCTGCTCGACCAGGAGTACGGGCCGTCCGGCGTGCACGTGGCGACGGTGACGGTATCGGGGGTCGTCGCCCCGGGCACGGCCCACGACCCCGACGACATCGCCGACCACTACTGGCGGCTGCACGCCCAGCCGCGGGAGAACGAGGTCGTCGTTTGAGAGGATGGCCGGGTGCGCGAGGTCACCATCACCACCGACACGATCCGGCTGGGCCAGTTCCTGAAGCTGGCCGACGCGGTCGACGTCGGCTCCGACGCGAAGTGGCTCCTCGGCGAGGGTGTCGTGTCGGTCAATGGGGAGCCGGAGGCCCGGCGCGGGCGGACTCTCGTGCGCGGTGACGTCGTGACGGTCGACGGTGTCGACCTGCGGGTGACCTGAACGCGTAGCCGATCCCCGGTAGATCATCCGGGGGTTACGCTCCGGCCGTGGCGACGCGTGTGGTGGTGCTGGGTGCCGGGTTCGGCGGCCTCGAGGTGGCGACGACGGTCACCCGGGAGTGCGGGCCCGACGTCGAGCTGACCCTGATCGACAGGGCCGAGGGCTTCGTCTTCGGGTTCTCCAAGCTCGACGTCATGTTCGGCCGCACGCCACCCGGGCGCGTGCTGCACCGCTACGCCGACCTGGTGAACCCGGGTGTCCGCTTCGTGTCGGCCACGGTCACCGCGATCGACCCGCACACCCGGCGGATCGAGACCACGGCCGGCCCGTTCGAGGCCGACCTCCTCGTGGTGGCGCTCGGCGCCGACCTCCACCCGGAGGCGACACCGGGGTTGCTGGAGGGCGGGAACGAGTTCTACACCGTCGATGGCGCGTTCCGGGCGCGTGAGGTCCTCGAGCGGTTCGACGGCGGCCGCGTCGTCGTCGCCGTGACGTCGACGCCGTTCAAGTGCCCGCCGGCGCCGAGCGAGACCGCGCTGCTCATGCACGAGTTCCTGACGTCACGCGGATTACGTGACCGGTCGGAGATCGCGCTCGTGATGCCGTTGGGCACCCCGATTCCGCCGTCTCCCGACGCGTCCGCCGCGGTGCTGGCCGCGTTCGCGGAGCACGGCATCGAGTGGCACCCCGAGCGGCTGGTCCGCGGGCTGTCCGACGGGAAGGCACTGTTGAGCGACGGTGGTGAGCTGCCGTACGACCTCTTCCTCGGCGTGCCCGTGCACCGCGTGCCCGAGGTCGTCGCGGCGTCGGGGATGGCCGTCGACGGCTGGGTCCCGGTCGACCCGCTGACGCTGGAGACGCGCTTTCCCGGCGTCTACGCCATCGGCGACGTGACGAGCGTGGGCACCCCGAAGGCCGGCGTGTTCGCCGAGGGTCAGGGCGCCGTGGCCGCGGAGCGCATCGTCGCGACGATCCGGGGCGATGCGCCGGAGACCCGGTACGAGGGGCGGGGAATCTGCTACCTCGAGTTCGGCCACGACCGGATCGCGAAGGTCGACGTCACGTTCCGGGCGGGCGAGAAGCCGGTCGGCACGCTGGTCGGGCCGTCGGTCGCGTTCACGGCCGACAAGACCGGGTTCGGCGCCGAGCGGATCCGTCGCTGGTTCGGCCGCGACTGGACGCCCGCGGATCAGTAGGAGCCGGTCGACTGCGAGGTCGACCACGCCTTGCACGGCGTGTCGTACCGCTGGTCGATGTATCCGATGCCCCACTTGATCTGCGTGGCGGGGTTGGTCTGCCAGTCGCTACCGGCGCTCGCGAGCTTGCTGGCCGGGTACGCCTGCGGGATGCCGTACGCGCCCGAGCTCTTGTTGCGGGCCTTCTCGTTCCAGCTGCTCTCCTTGGTCCACAGCTTGTCGAGGCAGGCCATCTGCTGCAGGTCCCAACCGTGGGCCAGCACCATCGCGCAACCGACCTTCCGGTTGCCGCTGTAGATGTTGCACGACGCGGGTGCGGCCGGCGGCACCACACCGGGCTTGCCGGTCTTCGACGGGGTCGCGCTCGCCACCTTCTTCGCCTGCTCGGCCGCGGCGGTCGCGGCCTCGTCGGCCTTGCGCTGCGCGGTGTCGCGGGCGGCGCGTTCCGCCTCCGCCCGCTCCGCGTCGGTCCGCTTTTGATCGGCGCTGTCGGCCGCGGCGGTGTCGAGGGGACCGGGGTCAGCGGCGTCGGTTGCGGCGGCCGGCTCGGTGGGACCGTCGGCGGCGACCGCCACCCCGCCCGCCACCGCTCCCACGAGCAGGAGCACGGCGAGGGAGCGGGACAGACCGACCCTGTGCCAGAACCGGATCACCAGATGATGAAAACGGCTCGCGGTGACCGCTCGCGAGCCGACCGGATGCTCTGTGACGGCCGTCACTCTCCGGAAAGCCCTCAAAGTGGTCACTCAGGAACTAACGGGCCGCCTCCGGCGCCGGTTACCCGAGCAAGAACGGTCGGGTCCGGACGCGTACCGCTCGCGATACTCGACGTGTGGAACGGGATCGCCTTCGGGAACTGCTCGACGCGGTGCTCGCCGACGACGCGGACGGTGGGGCGCGAACGCTGAACGACATGGCGGGTGACGCGTTCACGTCTCCGTTCCATTTCAGCCGGATGCTGTCGCGCGAGACGAAAGAACCGCCCGTCGCGATGCGTCGCCGGGTGTTGCTGGAGCGGGCCGCCTGGCAGCTGCGGCGCGGGTCGTCGGTCGCCGATGCCGCGTGGGCGGCCGGTTACGACTCGGTCGAGGGGTTCTCGCGGGCGTACTCGCGGGCCTTCGGCCACCCGCCGAGCCGGCCCACCGCGCGGCACTGGCTGCCGGCACCGAACGGCATCCATTTCCATCCGCCGATCTCGCTGTGGGTCGACTCGACCGAGCGCGTCGGCAACCCGCTCGCCGAACAGCTCGTGCGCCACGACCTCGACGACACCCGCGCGCTGCTCGCGTACGCCGCGCGGCTGTCCGACGCCGAACTGCACGAGGTGAGGCTGCCCGGCACGGTGGTTCTCGAATGGGACCGCGCGGAGGAGTCGATCGGCGGCGTCCTCGCGAACCTCGTGTACACGAAGGAGATCTGGCTCGCGTCGATCGAGGGACGCGACACGCCACAGCGGTCCGGCGACGACCTGCTCGGCCGGCACGACGCCGTCGCCGCCGACTGGCTGGCGATGGTGCGGGACCTCGACGCGCGCGGCGGCTGGAACGACCGGCTCATCGACGCGCTCTGCGAACCACCGGAGAGCTTCGTGATGAGCAGCGTCATCGCGCACGTGCTGACGTTCTCCGCCCACCGCCGTCAACTCGCCCGGCACATGCTGCGGCTCGCCGGTCACAAGGTCGGTCCGGGTGACCCGATCACGTGGCTGCGCCGTCACCGCAACGAAGACACGACAGGAGACGACCTCGCATGACGAAGACGACCTACTACACCGCCAGCACCCTCGACGGGTTCATCGCCGACGAGCACCACTCCCTCGACTGGCTCCTGAAGCAGGACATCGACAAGGACGGCGCGATGAACTACGACGCGTTCATCGCCAATGTCGGTGCGATCGTCATGGGCGCCTCGACGTACGAGTGGATCGTCAGGCACCACGTCGACAAGGGCGAGGCGTGGTTCTACAGCCAGCCGTCGTGGGTGTTCACCCACCGCGACCTGAAGGGCATCGACGGGGCCGACATCCGGTTCACCCAGGCCGACGTCGAGTCCGTGCACGCCGAAGCCGTCGAAGCCGCGCGGGGTAAGGACATCTGGCTGGTCGGCGGCGGCGACCTGGCCGGCCAGTTCGCCGACGCGGGCCTGCTCGACGAGGTGATGGTCAGCTACGCGCCGGTGACCGTCGGCGCCGGCTTCCCGCTCCTGCCGCGGCGGCTCGACCTGCGGCTGCGCGAGACCGGGCGGAACCGCGCGTTTGTGACGGCTGTCTATGACGTGGTCGGCAGGCTGCCGTAGGGTCCGTGCGTGCTGAACGTGTGCTTCGCCGGCGTCACCGGCTGGACCGCCGCGGCGATCGTCCCGGCCATCGACGCCTCGTCCGACCTCGCGCTCACCGTGGGCGTGGCCCGCTCGTCCGCCGGGCGGACCCTGTTCGGGGCGCCCGTCGTCGCGACGGTGAAGGAAGCGGTGGCGGCGGCGCCGGTCGACGTCGTCGTCGACTTTACGAAGGCCGGCGCCGTGCGGGGCAACGTGTCGGCCGCGATCGAGGCCGGGAAGCACGTGGTGATCGGCACCAGCGGCCTCACCGCCGACGACTACGCCGAGATCGACGCGCACGCCCGCGCGCAGGGCGTCGGGGTGCTCGCCGCCGGCAACTTCTCGGTGATGGCGGCGGTCCTGCGACGCGCCGCGGCGACCGCCGCCCGGCACCTCGGGCACTGGGAGATCATCGACTACGCCAGCGCCACCAAGGGCGACGTGCCCAGCGGCACCGCGCGCGAGCTGGCCGAGACCCTGGGCCAGGTCAGGCAACCGGGCGGCGCGGTGCCCCTGGACGCGTTGCACGGTCCGGTCGAGGCCCGGGGCGCCGACATCGCCGGGTCGCGGGTCCACTCGGTGCGGCTGCCCAGCTTCGTCGTCTCCACGGAGGTCGTTTTCGGCGGGACCGGCGAGCGGCTGGTCATGCGTCACGACCCCGGCCCGTCGGCCGAGCCGTACGTGGCCGGCGCCCTGCTCGCGATCCGCCGGGTCGCCGACCACGTCGGGGTGCGCCGGGGCATCGACTCACTGCTGTTCGACTAGCGCCTGTCTCGGAAGGGGGGCCGAGCCGAGGCCCGCCGCAGGGCCGGTCAGCCCTCCGAAACAGACGCTAGCGGCGGGTTGACGCGGGCGAAGGCCGCCTGGCGGTGGTACGGGAAGTGCGGGTACGGCGCGGTTCGCGTGCTCACCGCGTCCAGTCGCTTTTCCTGCTCTTCCGAAAGCCGCCACCCGACGGCGCCGAGGTTCTCGCGGAGCTGGCGCTCATCGCGGGCGCCGACGATGACCGATGCGACGGTCGGCCGGTGCAGCAACCAGTTGAGCGCGATCTGCGGGACGGTCTTTCCGGTTTCCAGGGCGAGGTCGTCGAGGACGTCGACGATGTCGTAGAGGTGCTCGTCGTCGACGGGTGGGCCGAAGCTCGCCGTGTCGTGCAGCCGGCTGCCTTCCGGCAAGGGCTGGCCGCGGCGGACGCGGCCGGTGAGGCGACCCCAGCCGAGCGGGCTCCACACCAGCGCGCCGACGCCCTGGTCCTTGGCGAGGGGCATCAGGTCCCACTCGTAGTCGCGCCCGACGAGCGAGTAGTAGACCTGGTGCGCGACGTACCGCGGGTAGCCGTACCGGTCGGCCACGGCGAGCGACTTCATCAGCTGCCAGCCGGCGAAGTTCGAGACGCCGACGTAGCGGAGCTTGCCGGCGCTCGTCAGCCGGTCGAGCGCCTGCAACGTCTCCTCGACCGGGGTGCCGGCGTCGAACGCGTGCAGCTGGAAGAGGTCGAGGTGGTCGGTGCCCAGTCTTGTGAGCGCGCTGTCGACCGCCCGGATCAGCCGTGCCCGGGAGGTGCCGGCCTCGTTCGGGCCGTCGCCGGTCGGCAGGCCGGCCTTGGTCGACAGCAGCACGCGGTCTCGCCGGCCCTTGACCGCCGCACCGAGCACCTCCTCCGACGCGCCGTCGGAGTAGACGTCGGCGGTGTCGAACAGCGTGATGCCCGCGTCGAGGCAGATGTCGACCATTCTTCGCGCCTCGGTGACGTCGGTGCTCCCCCATGCGCCGAAGAGTGGGCCGCTGCCGCCGAAGGTGCCGGCTCCGAAGCTCAGCGCCGGGACGGTCAACCCGGACGCGCCCAGTCGCCTGTACTCCATGCTGTCCTCCATGCCGTGCCTCCTAAAGGTACTCTGGTTCCATTAATGTAGCACCGTTAACGGAACTGGAGTCCCGATATGGCGGAGGCCACGCCCGCTCTGGCGCGGCCCGGTGGGCGCACCGCGCGCGTGCGGGCCGATGTCCTGCGCGCCGCCGGCGACGTGCTGGCCAGCGAGGGCTTCGACCACCTCGACCTGGCCGACGTGGCCCGCCGCGCCGGGGTCGGCAAGACCACCGTGTACCGGCGCTGGGGGACCGTGGCCGCCCTGGTCGCCGACCTGCTGGTCGACATGGCCGAGCAGTCGCTGCCCCGCACCGACACCGGCTCGCTCGACGGCGACCTGCGCGCCAACGCCCGCCTCGTCCAGCGCACGCTCACCGACCCCCGGCAGGGCCCGCTGTTCCGGGCGGTGATCGCGGCCGCGACCTGCGATGCCCACACGGCCGAGGCGCTGCACCGGTTCTACCGCGTGCGGATCGAGGAGTGGGCGCCGTGTGTGGAGCGTGCCGTCGAGCGGGGCGACCTTCCGGCGGGCACCGACCCGCACGAGGTCGTCCGCGCGGTGTCGGCCCCGCTGTACTACCGCGCCCTGGCCTCCGGCGATCCCCTGGACGAGGCCGCCGCCGACCGGGCGGCCGCCGCTGCCGCTGCCGCCGCGCGGGCCGGAGCTTTCACCGCATGAACGACCGGGCACGTACGAACATCATCAGCGCGGAATGATGTTCGTGCGTGCCCGGTCTGTGGAGCGGTGGTCAGTTCCGATTGCGGCCGGGGAGGAAGGCCGCCACCACGGCGCCGACCGCGATGATGGCGGCGCCGACCATCACGGCAGGGACGATGCCCTCGACGAACGACTCGCGGCTGGAGTAGTCGCCGTGTGAGCTGAACACCGAGGCCAGCACCGCGACGCCGACCGCCACGCCGAGTTCCCGGATGGTGTTCGTCGCGCCCGACGCCACCCCGCGGAGGTTCTCCTCGGCGCTGGCCAGGGCCAACGTGCTGATCGGGGCGAACGTCAGGCCCATGCCGATGCCGGCGAGGATGAACGCGATCACCAGGTCGGAGTAGTCGACCGTCGTGGTCGTGGCGGCCGCGATCCAGAACACGCCGGCGGCGAGCGACACCTGGCCGGCGACGATCAGGTTCCGCAGCCCGAGCCGGTCGGCGAAGATGCCGGCCACCGGGGCGACCACCATCGGCGCCATCGTCCAGGGGAGTGTCCGCACGCCGGCCTCCAGCGGGCTGAGGCCCTGGACCACCTGAAAGAACTGGGCCAGCAGGAACACCGAACCGAATGCGCCGGCCGAGAACGTCAGCGCCACCACGTTGACCAGGCTGAAGCCGCGCGACCGGAACAGGTGCATCGGAAGCATCGGCGCCCGGGCCCGCAACTGCCAGACGACGAACGCGGCGACCAGCACCGCGCCGGAGATCAGCATGCTGAGCACGCGGGTCGAGGTCCAGCCGTGGTCGGGACCGTCGACGATCCCCCAGACCAGCAGCAGCATGCCGGCGGCCGACAGCACCAGGCCGAGCGGGTCGAGGCGGACGGCGCCGCCGCGCGACTCGGGCAGCACGGTGGCGGCGAGCACCACCGCGACCACGCCGACGGGCACGTTCAGCCAGAAGATCCAGGACCAGTCGAGCCCCTCGACGACCGCGCCACCGACCACCGGTCCGACCGCGACGCCGAGTCCGCTGATGCCGCCCCAGATGCCGACGGCGGCGCTGCGCATCCGGTCGGGCACCGCCTGCGCGAGCAGCGTGAGCGACAGCGGCGCGACCGCCGCCCCGGCGAGGCCCTGTACGGCGCGGGCCGCGATCAGCTGCCACGGCGCCGCGGCGATCGCCGCCGCTGCCGAGGCCAGCGTGAACACCGCGATGCCGGCGATGAACATGCGCCGCCGGCCGATCCGGTCGCCGAGTGCCGCCGCGGTGAGGAGGAACGCGGCGAACGGCAGCGTGTAGGCGTTGACGAACCACTGCAGGTCGGTGATCGACGCGCCCAGCGACGTGCGGATGACCGGCAGCGCCGTGGTCACGACCAGGTTGTCGAGCGTGACCATGAAGACCGGGATCCCGACCGCCGCCAGGATCCAGCCGAGCTTTCCGGGGGTCCGCGGACGGCGGTTCGCCGCGGGCCTCTCGATGGTGGTCGTTGACATGATCGGATCCCCTTGTGGTTATTCACTGATAACTAGTCTCTGTCGGCCAATGTAGTTATCGACTGATAACCTGTCAACCATGAGGACCCGTCTCACCGCCGAAGAGCGCTCCGAGCAGCTGATCGCCGCCGCCGTGACGGCGTTCAGCCACGGCGGCTACAGCGGGACGACCACCGACCAGGTGGCCCGGCTGGCCGGGGTCTCCCAGCCGTACGTCATCCGGCTCTTCGGCAGCAAGCAGGCCCTGTTCATCGCGACCGTGGAACACGCCGCCACGCAGATCGAGCGGAAATTCCGCGAGGCTGCCGACGTGCGGCCCGACCTGCAGAGTCTCGGCGAGGCCTACGACGCGATCCTGGCCCAGCGCGAGCTGGTCACCGTGCTGCTGCACGGGTTCACCACCGGTTCCGACCCGGCGCTCGGGCCGGTGGTCCGCCGCTGCTTCGGCCGGATCTACCTGGCCGTCCGCGAGCTCACCGGCGCCACCGTCGACGAGGCCCGCGAGTTCCTGGCGATGGGCATGCTGCTGTCGGTCCTCGACGCGCTGCAGGTGATCGGCCCGGGTGCGGCTCCGGCGGAGCCGTGGATGGAGGAGCTGGTCAGCACGATCGAGGGGCTTCGCGAGGCGAAGCTCGGTCCGCCGGCGTAGCCGTCCTCGGCCGGGCCCGGCGCGGGGTCGCCCATGGGGTGGATTGCCGTCTGCCGCACCACGTTGACCGGTTACCGACCCGTCGAGGTCGATTGACCGGTACCGGGCGGCATTGCCTAGGATCGTCAACCTGACGGCGGCTCCATCGAAGGATGCTTGATGACCGATCCCAAAGTCGACGACTCGCGACCCAGCAGTGCGCGGTTGTGGAACTACCTCCTGGGCGGTAAGGACAACTTCGCCGTCGACCGGGAACTGGGTGACCAGATCCGCGTGGCCCACCCGGAGATCGCGGCGGTGGCGCAGTCGCAGCGGAAGTTCCTGATCCGCGCGGTCACGCTGCTCGCCGGCGAGCTCGGCGTCCGCCAGTTCCTCGACATCGGTACCGGGCTGCCGACCGCGAACAATACCCACGAGGTGGCACAACGGGTGGCGCCCGCTTCACGGATCGTGTACGTCGACAACGATCCGCTGGTGCTCTCGCACGCGCGTGCGTTGCTGACGAGCTCGTCCGAGGGGAAGACGGCGTACATCGACTCCAACGTCGAGGATCCGGAGCGGATTCTCGCTGACGCCGCTCAGACGCTCGACCTCACCAGACCGGTCGCCCTGACCATGATCGGCATTCTGGGCAACGTCGCCGACTATGCCGAGGCCCGGTCGATCGTCGAGCGGCTGCTCGCCGCGGTGCCGTCGGGCAGCTACCTCGTGGTGAGCGACGGCACCGACACCAGCGCCCACAGCATCGAGAGCGAGCGGGTCGCCAAGGAAGGCGGCCACACGTACAACCTGCGCTCGCCCGAGCAGATCGCGGGCTACTTCGAGGGCCTCGAGCTGCTTCCGCCGGGCGTGGTGTCGACACCGCGGTGGCGACCGGACCCGGGAACCGACCCGGCCGCCCTCGACGTCTACTGCGGCGTCGGCCGCAAGCCCTGACCGGTACTGCGGGTCGGCCGCAAGCCCTGACCGGCTACGCGACCTGGGTCTGTTCGTCGAGCTCGGTGAGGCTCACCGTGCACAGGCCGCCCCTTTCGGCCTTGACGTTGGTGACCGTGAGCTGCGTGCCCGGCGTGAGGATGAACTCCTCCTCGCCGGTGAACGCCGAGAAGCGACGGATACCCACGGCCCGCTTCGGCATGACCTCGAACAGGGTCCGCTTGCCGCGACCACCCATGAACGCCTTCGCCACACCGAGCTTCGACGTGCACGACGACACACCCCACCACGTGACGGTGTGCCCGAGCGGGTACTGCGCCCGCAGGTCGAGCGACACCCCACGCCACAACGGTTCGGTGCGCACCGGCAGCCGTGACACGGCCGAGAACAGCAGCCGCAGGTACGGCAGGTAGGGGACGACACGACTGCGGTCGGGATGCCGGAGCGTGGCGTTGATCTGCCGGTAGAACGCCGACTCGCAGGTGTACAGGTACAGCGCGGCGACCTCGTCGGCCGACAGGCCGCTGGTCGTCTGTCCAAGGCCGAACTGATGTGACTGTTCCACATGCCAGTCGAGCCCAGCCAACAGCTTCGACACCGGTGCGACGGCCGCACGGAAGTCCATCAGCGGGGTGGCGAACACGCCGGTGATCGCGGGCAGGACGAGGCCCTCGTCCTTGACGCTGGCGAGCCGCTCGAGGTAGAGCTTGTGCAGCTCCATCGTGGACGTGATGAACGCACCCATCCGCTCGGACTCTCCGCCGGTCGCGTTCCAGCCCTTGCTGGGCAACCAGTCGATCTCGTCCTGCCCCAACGCCCGCAACGCCATGTTGACCGTGGCGAAGTGGTCGCCGTCGCAGAAGATGTCGCCCTGCGCGGCCGGGTTCGGGTGGTCGATGTGACGGACCTCGACCGACGGGTACTTCCGCTGCAGCCGGAGCACGACGTTCTTCAGGGTGCGGGCGTGCGCGCCCCACCAGGCGAACACGACACCGCGATCGGCCTCATCGGCGTCTGATTTCGCTTTGAGAATCTCCTCGACGAGCCGCTCGACGACCGGTCGCCAGAACGCGGTGTGCTGGTCGGTGGCCATCGCGCCGTCGCTGCTCGCGGTGAGCGCGGCGTTGAGCAGCAGGACGCCCTGCGTGAGCATCGCCTGGAACCACTCCGGCGGCTGCACGGCGTCTTGCTTCTTCAGCAGCGCGCGGATGTCGGCGATCGGTGTCTTCTTCGGGATGCCGTACTTCCACATCGCCGCCGCCTTGATGATGCAGCGGATCGACACCACCCGGCCGAACTGGCTGTCGGCCCAGTCGTGGAAGGTGTTGTCGAACATGGCGATTCCGGTGGCGCTCTCGGGCCGCGGGTAGGGGTTCTGCCCGAAGACGACGACCTTCCACTTGTGTGGTGGGTTCGGCTTGAGCGCCTGGAACGTCAGCTCCCGCACGGGCACCACCCGCGGGCTGCGACCGGCGCCGATGAACGTCGGCGCGCCCGGCTGCGCCTCGATGACGGGCTTCAGGAGCGGAAGCCACGGCTCGCCACCGCCGGTGAAGAGTTCGGCGAGCGCGAGTGGATCGGTGGGATCTGGTGTTGTCTCGCTCATTGTCGTCTCCCCCAGGTAGCGGTTGCGGAGGTGATGTTAGGACGGGGGTACGACACGAATTTATGTCGTACCCGACCGATAGGTTCCTGGGTGTCGGAGCGCCACCGTCCACACTGGAGTGAGCATGACAACCGATCACCTGAAAGTCGTCCTGCGTGACATCAACCCCAAGGTCGTCGAGGCGTGGCTGGCGGCGTTCGCCGACACACCCGACGTCGAGATCCACAAGGGCTCGATCGTCGACCAGCAGGCCGACGCGTGGGTCAGCCCCACCAACGCGAAGGGGCAGATGAACGGCGGCGTCGACGCGGTGGTCAAGCGGCACCTCGGCGCGGGCATCCAGCTCAAGGTGCAGAGGGCGATCCGTGACCGGTTCGCCGGCTCGATGCCGGTGGGCAGCGCGGTCTGCGTGCCGTCGGGTGCCACCAACCCGAAGTTCCTCATCTCGACACCGACGATGGTCCAGGTGGCGCAGGACGTCAGCGAAACCCTCAACGTCGCCCTGGCCTGCGCGGCCGCCTTCCAGGCCATCCACGTGCAGAACGAGAAGCGGCCGGGCAGCATCCGCTCGGTGGCCCTGGTGGGCATGGGCGCCGCCACCGGCCGCGTCCCTCCCCGCGTGTGCGCCAACCTGATGTGGACCGGCTACACCCTCTTCCACGACTCGTACTTCCGTAATTACGACGACCTGCGATCCACGATCCGCGAGCAACTCGGCGACATCGACAGCCGCCCGGAGGAGGAGCGCGTACGGATCACCCCGCCACCCGGCTCACGCCGCTAAGGAGCTTTCGGGATCAGGGTTCCGCCGGCCGCCGAGCCTCATGATCGACTCTGCTGGCGGAAACCTGAAGTGTCACTTCACCTTCTCGCCAGTGAAGATGATCAACAGGGGTGGCGACGGGAGCGGCCCCGACAACGGGCCAGCCAAGATCGAAAGTGGTGGCGACGTTCCGCTGTCTGCGGTGGCAAGAAACAGCAGAAACGTCGCACCACTTTCGATCACCAGCCGATCCGCGGTCGCCGGCACGATCGCGCTCCGTTGCGGTGGTCGTCGCAGCGGGAGGTGTTGAGAAGGAGCGCGGAGGCACCTTCGTCGTGCTCCGGTTGGGCCGCCCGGAACTGCCCCGAGTGGCCCGAACCGGCTCGGTCCCGGTGCGGCCCAGGCCCAGGCGCGGGCCCGGGCCCGGGCCCGGGCGCCACATTGGGCCCGGGCCGCGCGGTGGAGGCGGAAACGTCGACGGCCCGTGCCCCCGCGTGTGACCATCACCCGCATGTCACGTATCTCGCGTCGGGTGTCCGCCATCTCCGGGTCTGCCACGCTGGCCGTCGATGCCAGGGCACGGGCCATGCGTGACGCGGGACGGTCGGTGGTGGCGTTCGGGGCGGGGGAGCCGGACTTTCCGACGCCCGAGCACATCGTCGAGGCGGCGCGGCGGGCCTGCGGCGAGCTGCCGATGCAGAAGTACAGCCCGGTCGGTGGGTTGCCTGCACTGAGGGCGGCCATCGCGGACAAGACGGTCCGCGACTCGGGGTACCGGGTCGATCCGTCGCGGGTGCTGGTCACCAACGGGGGCAAGCAGTCGGTGTACCAGGTGTTCGCGACGTTGCTCGACCCCGGCGACGAGGTCATCGTGCCAGCGCCCTACTGGACCACGTATCCCGAGGCGATCGGGCTCGCCGGCGGGGTCCAGGTACCGGTGACGACCGACGAGACCACCGGGTACCTCGCCGGCGTCGACCGGTTGGAAGCGGCCCGCACGCCGCGGACGAAGGCGCTCCTGTTCGTCTCGCCGTCGAACCCCACCGGGGCGGTCTACCCACCGGAGCAGGTGGAGGCGATCGGACGGTGGGCCGCCGGACACGGGCTGTGGGTGGTCACCGACGAGATCTACGAGCACCTGGTGTACGGCGACGCGACGTTCCGCAGCATCGCCACCGCGGTGCCCGAGCTCGACGACCGGGTGGTGGTCGTCAGCGGTGTCGCCAAGTCGTACGCGATGACCGGGTGGCGGGTCGGCTGGACGATCGGGCCCGCCGACTTCATCGAGGCGGCGTCCAACCTGCAGTCGCACCTCACGTCCAACGTGTGCAACATCGCCCAGGCCGCCGCGATCGCGGCCCTGCGCGGCGACCTGACCGACGTGGCCGCCATGCGGACCGTGTTCGACCGCCGCCGCCGGACCATGGTGCGGATGCTCAACGAGATCCCCGGCGTCGTCTGCCCCGAGCCGCACGGCGCCTTCTACGCCTACCCGTCGGTGAAGGCGCTACTGGGACGCGAGATCCGCGGACACCGGCCGGCCACAAGCGCCGAACTCGCCGACCTG
The DNA here is from genome assembly GCF_016863655.1 of Virgisporangium ochraceum. Lineage (GTDB taxonomy): Bacteria > Actinomycetota > Actinomycetes > Mycobacteriales > Micromonosporaceae > Virgisporangium > Virgisporangium ochraceum. The sequence continues at coordinate 47,142 of NZ_BOPH01000010.1, read as the reverse complement.
ATCCTGGCCGAAGCCGGGGTCGCGGTGGTGCCCGGCGAGGCGTTCGGGACGCCCGGCTACGTGCGGCTGTCATACGCGTTGAGCGACGAACTCCTGGTCGACGGGCTCACCCGCCTCGCCCGGCTCCTTGCGGTGTGACCTGCGCCACCCCGGCTCACAGCGCACGAACCGACGCCGGTCCCGTGAATGTCAGACACGGGAAGGACGCAGGCTATGACACAGGCAATGACACAGGCAATGACCAGCATCGTGATCCTCGGCGCCGGATACGCCGGAATGGCAACCGCCATGAGCCTCGCCGGACGCACCCGCCGGCGCTCGGACGTGCGCGTCACGCTCGTCAACGGCAGCGACCGGTTCACCGAGCGGCTCCGGCTGCACCAGATCGCCTCCGGGCAGGAGCTGGCCGACCTCCGGATCCCCACCCTGCTCGCCGGCACCGGGGTGGACCTCGTCCGGGGCTGGGTCACCGGCATCGACGTCCACGCGAAGAAGATCCGGGTGGACGACGAGCGCGTGCTCCCGTACGACACGCTCGTCTACGCGCTCGGCGCGACCGCCGACACCGGTGCGGTCCCCGGCGCCGGTGAGCTCGCGTACACGCTCGACAGCGCCCACGACGCCGCAACGCTTGCCCGCGCGCTCCCCGACCTGCGCACCGTCGCCGTCTGCGGCAGCGGTCTCACCGGTGTGGAGGCGGCCGCCGAGCTGGCCGAGCGGCACCCCCACCTGCGGGTCACGCTCCTCGGGCGGCAGGAGCCCGGAGCGCGGCTGACCCCGAAGGCCAGGTCCTACCTGGACGCCGCGCTGGCGCGGCTCGGTGTCCAGGTCCGCGCCGGGGTCGAGATCGAGAAGGTGACGCCGGGCGGCGTCGAGGTCGCAGACGGCGCCACCACGGAGGCCGACGCCGTGCTCTGGACCGGCGGCGTCCGCGTGTCACCGCTCGCCGCGGCCGCCGGCCTGCGGGTCGACGCGCACGGCCGCATCGTCACCGACGCGGCACTGCGGTCGGTGTCGCACCCGTCGGTCTATGCCGTCGGGGACGCGGCGGCGGTGCGTCAGGGCTACGGGACCATGCACGGCACCTGCCAGGGCGGCATGCCGACCGGCGCGCACGCGGCGGCCTCGATCGCGCGGGAGCTGGCCGGCGCCGCGCCGAAGCCGTTCCGGTTCGGCTACCTGCACCTGCCGCTGAGCCTGGGCCGCGAAGACGCCGTCGTCCAGTTCACCCACCCGGACGACTCACCGAAACGCCTGTACCTGACCGGCAAACGGGCGGTCTGGTACAAGGAGACCGTGAGCTCGTCGCCGTGGCCGTCGTTCCGCCGGCTGTTCACGTCGCCCGCGGTCGGCATGCTGGGATGGCGGCGCGGCGGCCGGTACACGCGATGACGGATTTCGACGAGCACCGGAACCTGCTGTTCACCGTCGCCTACCGGATCCTCGGCACCGCGGCCGACGCCGAGGACGCCGTGCAGGACGCCTGGGTGCGGTGGTCGTCGGCCGACCGCTCGCAGGTCGCCGATCCGAAGGCCTACCTGGTGCGGATAGTCACCAACCTGGCCATGGACCGGCTGCGCTCGGCCAAGGCCCGCCGCGAAACGTACATCGGCCCCTGGCTACCCGAGCCGATCCTGACGACGGTCGAACCCACGGCGGAAACCGCGGCCGACGTCTCGATGGCGCTGCTGATGGTGCTGGAGAACCTGAGCCCGTTGGAGCGGGCGGTGTTCGTCCTCAAGGAGGCGTTCGGGTTCTCCTACGCCGAGATCGCCGACGCGGTGCAGCGCACCCCCGACGCCGTGCGGCAGGCGTGCCACCGCGCCCGCGGTCACGTGCAGGCGCGGCGGCCGCGGTTCCCGGCCAGCCGGGCGCAGCACCGCGAGGTCACCGAACGCTTCTTCGCCGCGGCGTCCGGCGGCGACATCAACACGTTGATGGACCTGCTCGCCCCCGACGTGACACTGTGGACGGACGGCGGCGGCAAGGTGCGCCAGGCGATGCGTCCGGTGACGGGCGCGCAGAAGGTCGCCACGTGGATGGCCGGCGTGAGCCAGCGTCCCTACGAGGGCGTCGACCCGACCGACATGACCGCCGAGGTGCTGGAGCTGAACGGCGCGTGGGGAGTGGTGATCAGCGGCGCCGGCCGGGTCATCGGGACCCTCACCCTCGACGTCGACGACGACGGCCGGATCCGCAGCATCCTCAACGTCGCCAACCCCGACAAGCTGCGCGCCGTCACCGATCGCTCGGTGCACCCCTTGTCATAGGCGAACCCGGGCGAGGAGCGGCAGGTGGTCGCTGCCGGTCCGGGGCAGCGCGCGCACCGAAACCACCGCGGCTCCCCGGGCCATGACCTGGTCGATGCGGGCCACCGGCGCACGCGCCGGCCACGTCAGGGCGACCCCGCGCGGCGCCCAGGTCAGCTGTGAAGACAACGGCTCCAGGCCGCGATCGTCCACTGTGGAGTTGAGGTCGCCGATCAGGATGGTCCGGTGCAACGGTTCGGAACGTAGCGCGGCGCCGAGTTTGCGGGCGCTGTCGTCGCGGCGGGCCGTGTCGAAGCCCGCGGTCGGCGACAGCCGCACCGACGGCAGATGCGCGACATAGACGGCGACGTCGCCGGACGGGGTCCGCACCACGGCCCGCAGCCCGCGGTTCCAGTCGGCGTCGAGGTTGCCCGGCTTGATGTCCAGGTGCCGCGCCTCGACGATCGGGAACCGCGACCACAGCCCGACTGTGCCCTGCACCGTGTGGTGCGGGTACCGGTCGGCCAGCGCGCCTTCGTAGTCGGAGACGGTTACCTCGGCCAGCCCGATGAGGTCGGGGCCGGAGGACGCCAGAGCGCGAGCGGTGCCCGCCGGATCGGGATTGACGTCGCTGACGTTGTGCTGCACCACGGTCAGGTCCGCGCGGTCGTCGGACGCCGGCAGGAACAGGCCGCCGAAGGAACCCAGCCAGACCACGGCGAACACCAGCGACGAGAGCAACGCCAGCCGCGACCGGACCAACAGCGCGACCTCGACGCACACCGGCACCGCCAGCACGAGCCATAGCAACACTGTCTCGAGGAGGCTGCCGTGCGGAACGAACCGGTGGAACACGACCAGCACCGACAGAAACAGCGCCAGCACCGCCGTGGACGCCCTAACCATCGGCGAGGATCCGCTCCAGGGTGCGCCGGCCCATCCGGCTCATCGTCGGGTTGCTGTCGAGGTAGTACCAGACGAGCCCGATCGCCTGCTGGAACGCCCACGCCTTCCCGCGTTCCCACTCGGGATCGTCGCAGCCGAGCCCGGACCGCAGGACCGCGCGCGGCCCGGGATCGAGGAGGTGCCAGGCGGCGACGAGATCCAGCGCGGGGTCGGCCGCCTTCAACCCACCGACGTCGAGCACACCGGCGAGGCGGCCGTCGGCGACGAGGACGTTGCCGGGTATCAGGTCACTGTGGTTCATGACCGGTAGACGGGTCGGTGGGAGGTCCCGGAAACGCGACCACAGCCGGCGCAGCTCACGTGCGTCCAATAGGGTTTCGCTCTTCTCGATGCACGAGAGCACGTATGCGTCGTGCGACCGCAATGTGCCGCCGCGGCCGGTGCCGGTGAACGTGCGGCCGCGCGGGTCGATCGCGCGGACGCCGCCGATGAACTCGGCGAGGTCGCGCGCGAACGGGACCGACGCGGCGGGGTCGTCGTCGGTGGCCGGGACGCCCGGTAGCCAGGTCTGCACCGACCACGGCAGCGGGTAGCCGTGGCCGGGCGCGCCGATCGCGACGGGTTCGGGTGTCGGGAACCGGGTGCGGCCGAGGAGTTCGCGGGCCGCGGCGAACTCGCGTGCGACGGCGTCGGGGTCGCCCGGTTCGAGCGGGAACCGCGCCGCGAGCGTGGGGCCGATGCGGAAGATGGCGTTCACCGTGCCGCTCGTGGCGACCGGTCGGATGGGCCGGTCCGTCCATTGTGGAAACTGCTCGGTGACCAGCGTGCGCACCGTCGCGAGCGGGATGTCCAACTGGTTGGGGTGCATGAGCTTCCATTTTCGAAGTGACATCGGGCAAGCTAGTGTCGAACGCGTGGCTGTGACGCGGAAGGTCCCGAAGGTCTCCGAGGCGTGCCTGCGTGGCGACGAGGCGCTCGCCAAGGCGTTCTCGTTCCTCGGCAAGCGCTGGAACGCGATGATCCTCGCCATCGTCGGTGCGGGTCCAATCGGTTTCCGTGACCTGTCCCGCACGATCGGTGGCATCTCCGACTCCGTGCTCTCCGACCGGCTCGCCGAGCTCACCCGGGCGGGGCTGCTCAGCCGCTCGGTCGAGCAGGGCCCGCCGGTGTCGGTCTCGTACGAGCTGACGCCCGTCGGGCTGGCCCTGATGCCGGCCCTGGAGCAGATCGCCCAGTGGTCCCATCGCCATCTCTCCTGAGCGCGCTACGATGAACGTAGCCACTTCGAAAATGAGAGTAGGGCAGTCATGGCGGACTACGGACACGAGCTGACGTTCGGCACGTTCCTCACGCCGCAGAACCAGCGGCCCGACCAGGTCGTCGCGCTGGCGCAGCTCACCGAGCGGGTCGGCTTCGACCTCGTCACGTTCCAGGACCACCCGTACCAGCCGGCGTTCCTCGACGCGTGGACGCTGCTCACGTGGGTCGCGGCTTCGACGTCGCGGGTCAAGGTGTCGGGCAACGTGCTGAACCTGCCGCTGCGGCAGCCGGCCGTGCTGGCGCGCGCCGCGGCGTCGCTCGACCTGCTCTCCGGCGGGCGGTTCGAACTCGGTCTCGGTGCCGGCGGCTTCTGGGACCCGATCGCCGCGATGGGCGGCCCGCGGCGCACGCCCGCGGAGGCCGTCTCCGCGCTGAGCGAGGCCATCGACGTCATCAGAGCCATCTGGGACGCCGACCAGCGCGGCGGCGTACGCGTCGCCGGCGACCACTACCAGGTGCAGGGGGCCAAACGCGGACCGGCGCCGGCCCACGACGTCCAGATCTGGCTCGGCGCGCTGAAACCGAAGATGCTGCGCCTGATCGGCGCGAAGGCCGACGGCTGGCTGCCGAGCCTGTTCTACCTCGAGGACGGCGACCTGGAGCGCGGCAACCGCATCATCGACGAGGCCGCCGCCGAAGCGGGACGCGACCCGCGCGAGATCCGCCGGCTGCTGAACGTGGGACCCGACACACCCCGCGAGGAACTCGTGGCGCTGGCCCTCGAGCAGGGTGTGAGCACGTTCATCCTCGCGAGCGACGACCCGGCCGTCATCGAGCGGTGGGGCAACGAGACGGCGCCCGCACTGCGGGAGGCTGTGGCGGGGGAGCGCGGCTCCGCCGCCCCGGAGGTGGTGCGTGGCCCAAAAGTCCTGGCGGCGCGGCGTAACGGCATCGACTACGACGCCATTCCCGCGTCGTTGAGGGCATCGGCGGTCGAGCCGGGCGACAAGGCGTACTCCAAGGTGCGCTCGACGTACATGCGCACCGGTTCGCCGGGACTCGTACTGCGGCCGGCCGGGGTCGAGGAGGTCGCCGAGGCGCTGGCGTTCGCGCGCAAGCACGAGGTGCCGCTGGCGGTCCGGAGCGGTGGTCACGGCATCAGTGGACGGTCCACGAACGACGGTGGCATCGTCATCGATCTGGGTCAGCTGAACAAGGTCGAGGTGGGTGACGGCGGGCTGGTCCGCGTCGGCCCCGGTGCCCGCTGGGGCGACGTCGCGGCGGCCCTGCACCCCCACGGTCTGGCGATGAGTTCCGGCGACTACGGCGACGTCGGCGTCGGCGGGCTGGCCACGGCGGGCGGGATCGGTTTCCTGGGCCGGCTCCACGGCCTGACGCTCGACCACGTCACCGCCGCCGACCTGGTGCTCGCCGACGGCAGCGTGGTGCGGGCCGACGCCGACCTGCTGTGGGCGGTGCGCGGCGCCGGCGCCAACGTGGGCATCGTGACGTCGTTGGAGCTGGCCGCCTACCCCTTGGACGACGTCGTCTACGCCACGATGATCTTCGACGCCACCGACACGGCCGGCCTGGTGACCCGCTGGGGCGAGCTGGTCGAGGCGGCCCCGCGCGAGCTGACCAGTTTCCTGTACCTCTTCGCCCAGCGCGGCGGTGCCCCGGTCGGGCGGGCGATCATCGTCTACGCCAGCGCCGACACCGATGCCGCCGTGGCGGCGCTGACGCCGTTCCTGCAGATCGCGCCGGTGCTCGACCAGCAGGCCCAGTTGGCCCCGTACGCAGCGATCGTGGCGCCGCAGGACAGTCCGCACACCGGCGGCCAGACCAACCCGCTGATCAGTAACGGCTTCGCCGTCCACCTCGACGACCGGATCGGCGATCTCCTCGGTGAGGGGCTGCGCAGCCACGTCGCCCCATGGGTGTCGATCCGTGCCGTGGGCGGCGCGGTCAACGACGTCGACCCGATGGACACCGCGTACGCCCACCGCGCGGTCAACTTCAACGTAAGCTCCGTCGGCGGCCGCGAGTCCGCGTTCCGTTCCCACTGGGACGACCTGCGCCCCCACCTGAACGGCCTGTACCTGAGCTTCGAGACCGACCCCCGTCCCCAACGCCTGCGCGACGCGTTCCCCGGAGAGACGCTGACGAAGCTGCGCGCCTTGAAGCGCCGGTACGACCCGGACAACGTGTTCAACCAGAACTTCCCGATCGACCCAGCGCTCTGAACTCAGCGCGGCGCGCCCAGGCGCTGCGCCGCGTGCGGCGTGCCCGTGCGGTGTGCCCCGTGCGGCGTGTGGCGTGCCCGTGCCGTGTGGCGCGCACCGCGCCTCCTGTGTCGCGCCCCGCGCCTCCTGTGTCGCGCCCGCGCCCCCCGTGCCGTGCCGCGCCCTCGTGCCGTCCCCCGGCCCTCGCGCCCTGCCCCCACCCCCGCGCCGTCCCCGGGCTCCGCGCCGATCTTGCACTCGTGGCCGCCCCTATGTCACCCTATGTCCGGCTTTATCTGGGGCCACAACTGCAAGATCGGCGCGGGGTGTCAGGCGAACTCGTCGTCGGGGGTGCCTTCGGCGATGGTCCGGAGGGTGTGCAGGGCCGCCGCCAGGACGTCGACCGGTGGCGCCGACAGCGCCAGCCGCACGGCGTTCGGGGTGCTGTTGTGCTGCACCGCGTACGCGGCACCGGGGGTCACGGCGATTCCGTGACGGGCGGCCGCGGCGACGAACGTCTCGGCGCGCCACCGCGCGGGCAGCCGCCACCAGCAGTGGTAGGAGCGCTGGTCGCCGATCACGTCGAAGCCGGCCAGGACCGTCCGGGCCAGCGCGTGCCGCTCCCGGGCATCGGCCCGCTTCTCGGCGACGATGGCCGCCACCGTGCCGTCCCGTACCCAGTGGGCGGCGACCTCGGCGGCGAACGCCGACGGGGTCCACGCCCCGGACCGCACTGCGGCCGACACCTGCCGCTCCTCCGCCGCGGAGCACGCGATCATCCCGACGGCGAGTCCGGGCGCCACCCGCTTGGACAGGCTGTCGACCACGAGGCTGCGGTCGGTCAGCGGCGGGGCCGGTTCGGTCAGGAACGAGTAGACGGCGTCCTCGATCACGGTGACCCCGCACGCCTCGAGCACCTCGGCCAACGCCGCTCGCCGGTCCGGTGGGACGGAGATGCCGAGCGGATTGTGCAGGCCCGGCTGCAGGTACACGGCCGTGAGCGGCGTTCGTCGGTGCGTGGCGCGCAGCCGTTCGGGAATGATCCCGTCGTCGTCCAGATCCAATGGGACCAGCGTGAGCCCCAGCCGTGCGCCCACCGCCTTCACGACGGGGTAGGTGAGCGGCTCGACGCCCAGCCGGTCGCCGGGCCGGGCGCATGTGGCGAGGGCCGCGGCGATCGCCTGCCGACCACTTCCAGTGAGCACGATCCGCTCGGGCCGCCACCCCGGCCGCACGAGCAACGAGGCGAGTACATCGGCGGCATTACCGGACGGCCCGGCGGGACGGGCGCCAGGTGCGTCGGCGGTGCGCACAGCGGCGGTGCCGGGCGGGCCGGCCCAGGGGCCGAGGGCCGCGGCCGCGCCACCGGTGCGGAGGAACTCCGCCATCGACGATGCCAGGCGGGCGCGCTGCTCAGGCTGGACCGGGAAGTTGAGCTCCAGATCGACACGCAGCCCGGTCGGCTCGGCCAGGACGGGGTCGGCCGTGGGGCGCATGGCGCGCACGAACGTCCCGCGCCCGACCTCGCCCACGATCAGGCCGCGCCGGGTCAGCTCCTGGTAGACCCGGGTGGCCGTCGACGCGGCCACACCGTGCCGGCGGGCGAACGCGCGGTGGGTCGGCAGGCGGGTACCCGGGGGCAGGTCGCCGGCCACGATCTGCCGGGCGACCGCATCGGCGAGCATCGTGAATTCCATGGATTGCACCGAGTTCAAAGTGGACGATTGCACCGAGATATTGCTCCCCTTAGCCTCGGATCGTCAACCTCGGGAGGCGACCAATGTCCACGATTCTGTTCATCCACGGCCATCCGTTCGACCGGTCGATGTGGCGGCCGCAGGTCGACCACTTCACCGCCCGCGGTTGGCGGGTACTCGCGCCCGACCTGCGTGGCTACGGCGCGGCGCCCACCGCGTCCGGGAAGGCCGCGTCCGGGACGGCCACCGCGCCGGTCGAGGATGACATGGTCACGCTGGCGGAGTTCGCCGCTGACCTGGTCGCGCTGCTGGATGCCGAAGGCATCAGGCGCGCGGTGGTCTGCGGCCTGTCGATGGGTGGGCAGATCGCCATGGAACTCGTCCACTCGTACCCGGATCGGGTTGCCGGCCTGGTGCTCGCCGACACCTCTCCGGCACAAGAGACAGAGGCCGGCAGGGCGGACCGCAGGCGCATCGCCGACGAGATCACCGCCGCCGGCATGGCCGGCTACGCCCGGGACCTGCTGCCGGGGATGCTCGCGGCGTCGACGATCGAGCGTCGGCCGGACCTGGCCGCGTACGTGCTGGAGATGATGGCCGCGGCGCCGGCGTCCGGTGCGGCGGCGGCCCTGCGCGGACGGGCCGAGCGGCGGGACTACGGCGCGACGCTCCTCACGCTCGGCCTGCCCACGCTCGTCGTGGTCGGTCGGGAGGACGCGTTCACGCCCGTCGCGGTGGCCGAGTCGACAGCGAAGATGCTCCGGAACGGACGGCTGGTGGTGCTCGACGGCGCCGGTCACCTGCCCAACCTGGAAGCGGCCGACGAGTTCAACGCGGCCATGGAGCACTGGCTGGGTGCCACCATGGTTCGGTAATGTCGGAAACTGAACAAACCCTGCCGGTTCCTCCCTCCCCTGCGTAGGAGGTGGACATGCGTATGCAGGTCCTGGGCCCGGTCCGGGTCTGGCACGGAGACGAGCCCGCCGACCTCGGGTCGACCGGCGAACGGGCGGTGCTCGGCCTGCTCGCGCTCGCCGCCGGCCAGTCGGTGTCACGGGCGGAACTGGTCGACGCGCTCTGGGGGTCGCAGCCACCGCCGACCGCGCGCAACATCATCCAGACCCGCATCAAACGCCTCCGGCGCGCGCTGGAACCCCGGCGCCCCTCGTACGGGCCGAGCGGCGTCCTGCTGACGGTCGGCGACGGGTACGCGCTCGACGCGTCCACCATTGATCTTGATCTTTCGCGGTTCCGGGAGCTGCTCGCCGAGGCGGCGACGGCCCGGCAACGGGGCGACTTCGCGCGGGTGGCGGTGCTGCTCTCCGATGCCCTGGGGCTGGGACAGGGCGAGCCGCTCGCCGATACTCCCGCGCTGGCCGACCACCCGAAGGTCACCACGCTCGTCGAGCAGCGCCGCACGGCGCGGGTGCAGTACGGCGAGGCCCTGCTGGCCGTCGATGCCGTGGCCGAGGCCACGACGGCACTGGAGGAGGCGGTCGCCGACCAACCGTTGGACGAGGCGGCGGTCGCCCTGCTGATCCGCGCGTACCGGGCCGCGGGCCAGCGGGCGCGGGCGTTCGCGGCCTACCACGCCACCCGCGACCGGCTGGCCGAGGAGCTGGGCATCGACCCGGGACCCGACCTCGCCGGCGTGCACGCCGCGCTGCTCACGGAAGAGCCGGACCCGTCGCCGGCCGGGCCGGCACAGCTGCCGAGCGACCTCGCGACGTTCGTCGGCCGCGTCGACGACCTGCGGCAGCTCGACAAGCATCAGGCCGCGGCGGTGGTGTGCGTCGGCGGCACGGCCGGCGTGGGCAAGACGACGCTCGTCACCCACTGGGCGCACCGGATGAGCCAGCACTTCCCCGACGGGCAGCTGTTCGCCGACCTGCGCGGGTTCGACGAACAGGGAGCGGACCCGGGCGACGTGCTCCGCGGGTTCCTGGAGGCGCTGCGGGTTCCGGCCGCGCGCATACCGTCCACAGTGGACGGACGGGTGAGCCTCTACCGCGGCATGCTCGCCGGTCGACGCATGCTCGTCGTGCTCGACAACGCCCGCGACGCCGAACAGGTACGGCCGTTGCTTCCCGGTAGCCCCGGATGCCTGGTGCTGGCCACCAGCCGCAACCAGCTCACCGGGCTGGTCGCCGCGAACGGCGCGTACCCGATGCGGCTCGACCTGCTGCCCGCCTCGGAGGCCCGCCAGCTCCTCGAGCGCCGGCTGGGAACCGAGCGGATCGCCGGTGAGCCGCAACCCGTCACCGAGATCATCGAACGGTGCGCGGGCCTGCCGCTGGCGCTGGCGGTGGTGGCCGCCCGCGCCGCCACCTACCCCGACTTCCGGCTCGGCGCGATCGCCGCGGAGCTGCGGTCGGGCCTCGACACGTTCGCCAGCGGCGACGACGCGACCGACCTGTGGACCGTGTTCTCCGCGTCGTACCGCGCCATCGGCCCCTCGGAGCAGCGGCTGTTCCGATTGATGTCACTGCATCCGGGACCGGAGATCAGCGCACCGGCCGCCGCGAGTCTGACCGGCTCGCCGGAAACCCGGCGCCACCTTGCCGAACTGACCCGCGGCAACCTGCTCAGCGAGCACCGGCCGGGGCGCTTCGGCGTCCACGATCTGCTCCGCGCGTACGCGTCCGATCTCACCCGGACCACCGACAGCGACGACGAACGCCGCGCCGCGCGACAACGCATGCTGGCCTACTACCGGGACACCGCGCGGACCGCCGGCCGGCTGGTCGACCCGCACCGGTCGCTCGCGGGCGAGACCGCACCGGCCACCGTCGAGGGGATCGCCGACGCCGAACAGGCCGTCGCGTGGTTCACCGCCGAGCGGCCGGCGTTGCTGGCCGTGCTCGCGGCGGCCGAGCGCGACGGGCTGCACTCCGACGTCCACGACCTCGCGCACGCGATGGCGATCTTCTTCCAGCGCCGCGGCTACTACCGGGACCTGGCCGACACCCAGGCGGCCGCGTTGCGCGCCGCCACGCGGCTGGGCGACCCGGTGGCGCAGGCCCGTTCGCACCGCGGGCTGTCGGCGGCGTACCACCGGCTCCGGCGGTTCGACGAGTCGCAGGACCACCTGAGGCAGGCGCTCGACCTGGCCCACGAGATCGGCGACACCCGCGACATCGCGTACATCCACCTCGCCTTCAGCACCCTGCTGGAGTCGCACGGCCACCGGTACGCCGAGGCGGTCGAGCACTCGCGGCTCGCGCTGGGCCTGTTCGAGGAGATCGGCGAACGCACCGGGCAGGCGCGGGCGCTCAACTCGATCGGCTGGATGCGGTCACAGCTCGGCGAGCACCGTGCGGCGCTCGCCGCGTGTGAGCGGGCGCTCGTCGTGCTGGAGGAGATCGGGGACCGGCACGGGCAGGGCATGACGTGGGACACCATCGGCCACGCCAGGCACCAGCTGGGGGACCACGAGGGGGCGGTCGCCAGCTACCGTCGCGCGGTCGACCTGCTGCGGGCGGCCGGCGACCGGTACATCGGTGCCGAGGCGCTCAGCCGGCTCGGCGACGTGCACGCCGAGGCGGGCGATCCCGACGCGGCACAGACCGCCTGGCGCGACGCGGTGGCGGTGCTCGACGACCTGGGGCACCCGGCCGCCGACGGCGTCCGCGCAAAGCTACGCCGCCGCTGACGCGGCCGGCGCGAGGCGCAACGCGCCCTGCGGGCCGCCGCTGACGCGGCGCCGCGCGAGCGCGCTGACCTGCGGCGACAGAATTCTTCCAGTCCACGTCCAGTGGGGTCTCGAAGACTGCTTGAGACAAATGCTGGTCGATGCCCGGGATGGTTCCGATGGACGAGCTACTGGTGGCACCTCCACCGCGGCGGACGACCGTGGCCGCCGCCGGTGTCCGCTTCCGGCCGGGACACTACGTCCGGCCGTGCGGCCTCCACTGGACCCCGCAGCGCCAGGACGCCGACTTCCGGTTCTTCGACGCCGTGGGCGGCAACCCGCACGTCGCGGGCTTCGTCGTCCACTTCACGTGGGCGTACTTCGAGGGCTCGCCGGGCGACTACTCGCGCGGGTTCCGCATCGTCGACGCGTACCTCGACAAGGTGGCCTCGCTTCCCACGCCGAAGTCGCTGATCCTGCACGTGGCCGACCGCTCGTTCGGCGAGCCGACCGCGAACGTGTACCCGCCGTACATCGTCAACAACGGCTGGGTCGCGGTGAAGCCGGCCGACCGGACATGGCCCGGCGGGCTGGTCTCGGTCGCGAAGCTGTGGCGCATCAGCGCGATGGACCGGCTCATCGCGATGAGCCGCGCCTACGCCGCCCGCTACGACGCCCATCCGAACCTGGCCATGTACGGGCTGGGCGAACCGGCGCTCGGGCCCGGCCTCGCGGCCGACGGCTCCCTCGCGCACCTCAAGCGCTGGTTCACGGAGAGCAAGAAGGCGTGGACCCGCACCCCGCTGCGGCTGTGCGTCACCTCCGCCGGCGACGACGCCGACCTGCTCGACCTGATCGACCACGCGTCGTCGACGGTGCGGCCCGGCGGGGTGGCGATCGGCGGACCCGATCCCGAACTGCCGCTGCCCACGCCGGTCCGCACGATCCAGGCCAACCGGCTGTTCCGCGGAGAGCGCCCGGCGACGCGTGACCTGCGCGGCGTCGTGCCGTGGGTGGGCGAGGTGCGGGAACTGGGCCTGGGTGACCGGTACACCGAGACCCCGCAGGAGATCTCCGACTACTTCCACCACCGGATGCGCTGCAACTACATGATCTGGCTGGCGAACACGCTCGTCGGCGGCGACGCGCAGCGCTGGCCCGCGATCCTCGCGCACCTCGCGGCGATCCGGGGCCGGACCTATCCCGACCGGCCCACGCTGGGCGTCTGGTCGTAGAGCCGGTCCTGCGCCGCGACCAGGTCGTCGCCGTACTCGGTGACCCACGCGCCGAGTGCCCGCATCGGCCCGTCGGCGAAGCTGCGGCCGAGGTCGGTCAACGCGTAGTCGACCCGCGGCGGCGCCTCGGCGAAGGAGCGCCGTTCGACGAGACCGTTGGACAGCAACCGGTTCAGCGCCTCGGTGAGCGCCTTGTCGCTGATGCCGCCGATACCCAGCCGCAGCGCCCGGCGCCGGCGCGGACCGGCGTGCAGCGCGGCGAGTACCACCGGGTCCCACGTGTGCGCGAACAGGTCGGTGGCCATCCGCAGGCGGCAGTCGGCCACCAGTTCCTCGCAACGGTCGGACCCCATGGTGACCATCGTGGCACCCGCGACACGCACCGGCCGGTGCGTATCGGGCTGGCTACGGTCGCCGCATGCGAATCGGAATCCTCGGCACCGGAACCCTCGCCACGGCGCTCGCCACCGGCTGGTCCCGGGCCGGACACGACATCGTCGTCGGCGGCCGCTCGCCCGCGAAGGCCGAGGCGCTCGCGGCGACCATCGGCGGCGTCGCCCGTCCCCTCGACGGGGTCGCGGACGGCGCCGACGCGGTGCTGCTCGCGGTCACCTGGACGGCCGCCGCCGAGGTGCTGGCCGCGGCCGGTCCGCTGACCGGCGTGCCGCTCATCGACCCGACCAACCCCGTCGACCACGGCGTCGGCGTGTTGCGCGTCGCACCGGGCGGGTCGTTCGCCGGTCGGCTCGCCGAACTCGTGCCGGGCGCGCACGTGGTCAAGGCGTTCCACCTCTTCCCGTCGACGCTGTGGACCGGACCCGGCACCGGCACGGCGACCGTCGCCATGTGCGGCGACGACCCACGGGCGCTCGACGTCGTCGGTTCGCTCGTACGTGACGTCGGTGGCACGCCGGCCGTACTCGGCGGGCTCGACCGCGCGTCAGCTCGAGGAGGTCGCGGGCTTCGTGATCGGGTTGGCATTCGCCGGCGTAGATCCGCGCTCGGCGGTCCCGGCCGTCGGCTAAGGCTGTCTCGCGTGCAGGTCCGCGAGGCAGCGCGCGGCGTACTCCGGCTCCGCGACCCAGCAGGTGGCCGCCTCCCACGCCACGCCGGCCGTCACCAGCGCCGCCCGCTCGACCGGTACCGGAACCTCGACATCCTCCGGAACGAACGCGAAGTCGAACCACGACACGTCGACCCGCGCCTCGTCCCAGTCGAGCAGCGTGACCCGCCGCCCGTCGACGAGGACGTTGGCGCCACCCACGTCGCCGTGAACGACGCACTCGTCGCCGTGACCCAGCCGGCCCCACGCGGCCCGCACCGCCGCGACCCCCTCGACCGGCATCGCGTCCAGCCGTACGTCGCCGCCCCGGTCGCCGGTGAGCAGCCGCCCGCTCGACGCGAACCCGGGCCGCTGCGGCCACCCGCGCGTCAGCTCGTGCAGGCGCACGAGTTCGTCGACGACCAGCCGCCAGTCGTCGGCGTCCCGCGGCGGTCGGCCGTCGAGGAACCCGGTGACCAGCACCCCGTCCACATGCGACCGTCCGTCGTCGCTGGGCAGCGGGACCGGCACCGACAGGCCGGCCGCGGCAAGGAACCCGAGCAGCTCGATCTCCCACTCCAGCGCGTCGACCGGCCGGCCGGAGGTGCGCACGACCAGCCGCTGCCCGCCCCGCCGGGCGAGGAACACCCGGTTGCGGTGGCCGCCGGGCAGCGGCTCCACCAGTTCGACGCCGCGCCACGGCGCTACCGGGATCAGGCGACCCGCCAGGCCTCGACGAGCTTGTCCATCACCGCGTCGAGGCGGGTGTCGATGCGCTGGCGGGCCGGGTCGCCGTCGAACCAGTCCACGATCTCGCGGGCGCCGTGCTCGAACGGGATCCGCGCGACGAAGCCCGGCACCACCGAGCGCAGCTTCGAGTTGTCGAACACCATCGAGTGCGCCTTGTCGCCCAGCAGACCGGCACCCCACTCCGGGTCGGCGGCGGCGATCGCGTCGGACGGAACGTGGACGATCCGGGGCGTCGGAGCGCCGGCCGCCGCCGCGAGCGTCTCCACGATCTGGTTCCACGTCAACACGTCGTCGGACGTGATGTGGAAGACGTCGCCGACCGCCCGGGCGTGACCCAGCAGCGGCACGAACCCGGCGGCGAAGTCGAGGTGGTGGGTGAGGGTCCACAGTGACGTCCCGTCGCCGTGGACCACCACCTCCCTGCCCTGTCGCATGCGGGCCATCGCGGTCCAGCCACCGTCGAGCGGCACCAGGGTGCGGTCGTACGTGTGCGACGGGCGCACGATCGTCGCCGGGAAACCGGTGTCGCGGTAGGCGGCCACCAGCAGGTCCTCACACGCGATCTTGTCGCGCGAGTACCGCCAGTACGGGTTGCGCAGCGGCGTCGACTCGACGACCGGAATGCGCGCCGGCGGCGTCTGGTACGCCGAGGCCGAGCTGATGAACACGTACTGCCCGGTCCGCCCGCGGAACAGGTCGATGCCCGTCCGCACGTGCTCGGGCGTGAACGCGATCCAGTCGACCACCGCGTCGAACGTGCGGTCGCCGAGCGCGTCGCGCACCGACGCGGGATCGCGGATGTCCGCGTTCAGCACCGTCGCGCCGGCCGGCAGCGGCCGCGTCGTGGTGCTGCCCCGGTTGAGGACGACGAGGTCGGCGCCGCTCTCGACGGCGACCCGGGCGCAGGCGGAGCTGATGATGCCGGTGCCGCCGATGAAGAGAATCCTCATGGCTGTTCCCCTTACTCGAAGCGTGAAGGGTCGCCGGCGCCGTACCGGAGGATCGCCGGCTCGCCGTCGGAGTAGTCGATGACCGTGGTCGGTTCGGTGCCGCAGTCACCCGAGTCGACCACAGCGTCGAGCTGGTGGTCGAGTGCCTCCTTGATCTCCCAACCCTGCGTCAACGGCTCGGGCTCGTTGGGCAGGAGCAGGGTGCTCGACAGCAGCGGCTCGCCGAGCTCGGTGAGGATCGCCTGGGCGACCACGTGGTCGGGGATGCGTACGCCGACGGTCTTCTTGCGGGGGTGCATCAACCGCCGCGGCACCTCCTTGGTGGCCGGCAGGATGAACGTGTAGCTGCCCGGTGTGGCTGCCTTGATCGCGCGGAACGACGCGTTGTTGATGTGCACGAACTGGCCGAGCTGCGCGAAGTCGCGGCACACCAGCGTGAAGTGGTGACCGGTGTCGAGCTTGCGGATGTCCCGGATGCGGTCGATCGCTTCGCGGTTGCCGAGCCTGCACCCGAACGCGAAGCACGAGTCGGTGGGGTACGCGATCAGCCCGTCACCCCTGATGATCTCCACGATCTGGGCGATCGCCCGCCGCTGCGGGTTGGCCGGATGCACGTCGAAATACTTCGCCACCGTGCCAATTAACCACAGTGACGGCCTGCGTGCTCTCAGCCGCCCTGGCCGCAGGCGCCCAACCACAGGTTGGAGTACCGGTCGTCGGTCGGCCCGTCGAGGAACGCGCCGCCCGGTACCCGGTTCCACCAGCGTCGCCGGTGGCGGGGCTGCTCGGCCGGCGGTTCGGGTTCGGTGTCGTTCTCCGGCGGTTCCGGGTTGTCGTCGTCGGGTGAGGTATTCCCCCTGTCGGCAAAGGTGACCGCGGGCGCGGCGACGTCGGTCTGCATGCCCTAATCGTACAAGTGTTCGAACGCCAAATCGATCACAATCGGGATGAATCACGCACCGGAGTGATGGCCGGACGCAGTGTTATCCGGCCTGCTTGGCGACGTTCTCGAGCCGCTCGTGGTAGGCCCGCCACCAGGCTGCGTCCCGGTCGGGCAGGTTGGAGTTCCGGCTGCTGAGCCCGGTGGTGCCGTCGACGAGCTCGCGCACGAGGTCGGCGTGGCCGCAGTGCCGGTTCGTCTCGGCGATCATGTGCACCAGAACCAACTGCAGGCTGACGTTCTCACGCTCGGGACCCCACCACGGCACGAGACCCGGCGAGTCGAGGTCGAGCGCGTCGATCGTGGCGTCCGAGTGCGCCCACACCCGCTTGTAGAATCCGACGATGTCGTCGCGTGACTCCTCGGCGGTGGCCCAGAAGTCGGCGTTGGTCTCGGCGTCCTCCTCCATCCAGGGCAGGTCCTCGGGGAACGGCCGCTCGAACACGAACCCGAGGTACCCCGACTCGGTGCCGGCGACGTGCTTCACCAGCCCGAGCAGGTTGGTTCCGGTGGGAACCATCGGCCGGCGGATGTCGTACTCGGACAGGCCGTCGAGCTTCCAGAGCAGCGCCTCACGCGCCCGCTGCAGGTAGTACTTCAGTTCGTCCTTCGGGGTCATCGATATCATCGGCACAGCCTAGGCCGAACCCCGCCAGCAGACCGGTGCACGGCTTGGCCGGCGGCGCCGCGGCCCCGTCGATCACGGGTCGCCGAACGGCCGGAGCACCACGCATGGCCGCCTCCCACGCTCAGGGATATCGACCCGCGTCATCGGTCTGTGTCCGACGCGTTCAGAGTTCGTAGCAGCGCCAGGTTCTTGCTGATGACGCCGCTCACGCCGAGCCGCCGCGCGTCAACGAGTTCGGCCTCTGTGTCGACCGGCCACGTCAGCACCGCGGGTGCCGACCCGTGGAGCTCCGCCACCACCGCGGGGGTGAGGAGGTCGCGGCGGACCGAGACCCCGGCGGCCGGGCGGCCCGCCCGCAGGGTGGCACGCAGGCGACCCAGGCCGCGGCGGCTGCCGGCCGACAGCACCAGCCGTGCGTTCCGGTGCCCCGCGAAGTGACGCAGCATCCACCAGTGCTGCGTGCAGATCCACACCGGCGTGTCCGCCGGGAGAACGGTCGCCAGGGCCGGCGCGAGACCCGGGTGGACGCCTTTGAGATCGAGCATGAGCCGACCCGGGTCGGCCCCCGCGAGCAGGTCACGCAGGAGCGGAAGCTCGACGTCGCGGCGGCGGACCAGCACACCTCCGCGGTCCCACAGGTGCCACCGGCCCAGCCACTTGCTGTGGCGCAGCTCAAGCCGGCCCCGGTACCGGTGCACGTCCGCCTCGACCAGGTCGACGCCGGCCCCCAGCGCGTCGCGGAGCCCGGCGGCGCTGTTTCCGAACCGGTGTCCGACGGTGATCACTCCAGCGACTCTATGCGTCGCTGGAGGAACCGCCGTTCGGCGTCGGTGGACGCGAGCGCCAGCGCCTCCCGGTACGCGACCACGGCCTCGGCGGACCGGCCGAGGCGGCGGAGCAGGTCGGCCCGCGTCGCCGGCAGCAGGTGGTAGCTGGGCAGCGCACCGGTACCGGCCAGCCGGTCGATCAGACGGAGGCCGACCTCGGGACCGTCGGCCATGGCGACCGCCACCGCCCGGTTCAGCTCCACCACCGGCGACGGCACCAGCGTGGCCAGCTCCCCGTAGAGGCTCGCGATCCGCGGCCAGTCGGTGTCGGCCGCGTGCGGCGCGGTCGCGTGGAGCGCGGCGATCGCCGCCTGGATCGCGTAGGGACCGCGGTGGCGCGGGACCAGCCGCACGGCCTCGTCGATCGTTGCGCGGTTCCACCGCGAGCGGTCCTGGTCCTCCAGCGTCACCAGGTCGCCGTTGGCGTCGAGCCGGGCCACCCGGCGCGCGTCGTGCAGCAGCATCAGCGCGAGCAGCCCGCGGGCCTCGGGCTCGTCGGGCATCAGCTGGACCAGCACCCGCGCGAGCCGGATCGCCTCGGCCGACAGCGACTGACGGATCAGGTCGGCCCCGGTGCTCGCGGAGTAGCCCTCGTTGAACATCAGGTACAGCACGCCGAGCACGCCGGTGGTGCGCTCGGGCAGCAGGTGCTCCGGCGGCACCCGGTACGGGATGCCGGCGTTGCGGATCTTCCGCTTGGCCCGGACGATCCGCTGCGCCATCGTCTTCTCGTCGACCAGGAACGCCCGCGCGATCTCCGGCGTGGTGAGGCCGGCGAGCGTGCGCAGGGTCAGCGCGACCCGCGCCTCGATCGGCAGGGCCGGATGGCAGCAGGTGAACATGAGCCGCAGCCGGTCGTCGGGCACGGAATCCTCGTCCTCCTCCCGTGCCGGGGCGGCCTCGTCGTTGATCGTCAGGGCAACCGCGCGGACCCGGTTGCTCTCGGCCGCGCGACGGCGGATGCGGTCGACGGCCCGGTTGCGGGCCGCGGTGGTGAGCCACGCCGCGGTACTTCTGGGCACGCCGTCGACCGGCCAGCGGGCGAGCGCCTGGGTGAACGCGTCCTGCGTGCACTCCTCGGCCAGGTCCCAGTCGCCGGTGACGCGGATCAGCGTCGCGACGACGCGTCCCCACTCGTTCCTGAAAGCCGTGTCGACGGCGGCACGCGCGCTGTCGTCGTGCCCGGCGCGGGCGCCGCCGTCGCCCCCCGTTACTCCTCCCAGAACGGCCTCACCTCGATCAGCCCGGCCCGCGCCATCGGATGCAGCGCGGCGATCTCGATCGCCTCGTCGAGGTCACGGCAGTCGAGGACGTCGTAGCCGGCGATCCACTCCTTGGTGTCGGCGAACGGCCCGTCGGTGATCATCCGGCCGTAGTCGCGGATGGTGGTGGCGTCGGAGGGACGGGCGAGGATGTCGCCCTCGACCCGCACGCCCCGCCGCTCGGTCTCCGCGAGCCACTGCTCGATCGTCAGACCGCTCTCGCCCTCGGCCTCCGCACCCGGTTCCACGCCGACCATCATCAGGAACCTCATCTCAGGCCTCCTCGTCGGCGGTGTTCCCGGCAGTGTTCCCGGTGTCGGTGTCGGTGAGGAACGGGCGGATCTCGACCGTCTGGTGGGCGGCAGGGTGCAGCGCCGCCACCTCGATCGCCACGTCGAGGTCGGGTACCTCGATGATCTCGTATCCGCCGATGTGTTCCTTGGTGTCGGCGAACGGCCCGTCGGTGAGCAGCACCTCACCGTTGCGCACCCGCACCGTCACCGCGGTGTGCGGCGGGCGCAGCCGGCCACCCCGGTGCGGGATCCCCCGCTCCTCCAGGGCCTTCTCGTAGGCGATGAACTCCGGATCGGCGAAGATCTGGGAGGGACTGGGCTCCTCCCGCCCGTCGCCGATCATCCACAGCATGTACCGCATCAGTGATCCTCTCGCGCTCCGGTGAGCCTCTCACCCCGAAGACGCGACGCCACCTCCAAATCGACAGCGGCCCCGCGACGAATTTCCCCCCGACGCGGAGCCACTGCCGACGCTCATGTCACCCGGTTGCTCCGGCGAGGTCGTGCGAGTCGTGGTTCACCCAGAACTCGACGATCCGCCCACCCTCGATGCGCACGATGTCGACGCCGGACGAGCGGACCACCGTTCCCGGCGGACCCCACGGGCCCGACACCCGCGTGATGCCGGTGAGCGTCCACCGACCGACGATCAGATGCACCCCGAGCACCGGCCCGACCTGGACCGACAGTTCGAAGTCGACGAACGCCGACCGCACCGCCCCGGCCCACGCGAGCAGGTCGGCGCGGTCGCCGGTGTGCTCGGGCCGGGTGGCCGTGTGCGGGAAGTGCGCGACGAGCGTGGGAGCCAGCAGGTCGTGGTCCGCCCCATGGGTGCCGTTACGCAGTGCCAGCCACTGCGTCCACAGCGACAGCCGGTGGTCGACCGAGGGGGCGGTGACGTGGTTCGTGTTGACCGTCAACGCGGAAGTCCCTTCTGTGTGCTTCAGGCGCCGTTCGACCCATACTCACCCGGCGTGAAGGCACCCTCCTGTCCGCATTTCCGACGTTGTCGCTTTCCGGACGCTCTCCCAGCCGCAGGGGAGCCGTGCCCAGGTCACCGACGTTGAGCCCGGCGAGTGTGGACAGCCGGGGCGCCGCCACCTCGTCGGTGCGGGCGAACTGGCGCACCCGGTCGAGCCGGAACTCGCGGATGCCGCTCCGCAGCCGGCACCACGCCACCAGGTACCAGTGCTCGCCGCCACCGACGAGGCCGATCGGCTCCACCGACCGCGACGTCGGCCGCCCGTTGCGGTCGTCGTACTCGATCGTGACCACCGACCGGCTCCACAGCGCCTCCTCGGCCTCGCGCAGCACCTCGACCGGACCGGCCGCCGGTGTCGACTGCTCGACCAGGCACACCCGCCCGGCCATGGCGCGGGTGGCGGCCAGGTCGTGCGGTGCCATCACGGTGACGAGCTTGTGCAGCGCCGACCGGGCCGCGGCCGCGAACGGCGTGCCGGCCATCGCGCTCAATGCGACCGCGGTCGCGATCGCCTCGCGGGGTGTGATGTTCAGCGGCGGCAACGTGTAGGCGCGGTCGAGCACGTACCCGCCGCGCCGGCCCGGCTCGGCGTAGATCGGCACGTTGGCCTGCTGGAGAGCACCGATGTCGCGGCGGATCGTGCGGATGTCGACCTCGAACTGCTCGGCCAGCCGACGCGCGCTGCGAGACCCCGGCCGGGCCCGCCGCAGCTCTTCCACCAGCGCATATAGACGATCAGTACGGTTCACGAACAAACGCTACCGAGGGGGTATGACAAAAAGTCACACCCGCTCGGCGAGCTGCAGCATGATGTTCGTCAGCATCGGCGTCCGCAGGTCCCGCGGGTCGCTTCGCACCTCGTCGAGCCGTCGCCGGGCGTTGCGCGCGTCGGCGCCCTTGCCCAGTTCGTCGTACGCCCGTGCCAGCATGGTCAGCGTGGTGACCTGCCCGCTCGGGATGTCCATGCGCTCGAACTCGGCCAGGCACCGCTCCAGCCCGCTCGCCGCCGACGCCGGGTCGCCGTCGCCGATCCGGCTCACGGCGAGGTCGCGGTCGACGCTCGTGTGGCCGAGCCGGTCGCCGAGCTCGGCGGCCAGGTCACGGCTCTCCCGCAGCAGCCGGATCGCCTCCGTCCGCCGGCGCAGCCCCGCCGCCGCGGTCGCCAGTTGCCGCAGCGCGGCCAGGTACACGTACCGGTCGCCGCTGGGCCGCAGCAACCGCACCGCCTCGGCCGCGGCCTCGTGCGCCCGCTCCGCGTCACCGCTCAGCAGCTCGCTGACGGCCAGCGAGTTCAGGCACCGCCCGAGCACGACGTCGGCCGCCGCCAGCACGCGGGCCTGCGCCACGGCGCGCCGGTCGACGTCGAGCGCCTCCTCGAAGCGGCCGAGACCGCGCAACGCCGCCGACAGCGGCGGTGCCGCGATCACGGCGCCGAGCGGGTCGTCCGCCTCCGCGAAGTACTCGCGTCCCCGTCGCGCGGCGTCGATCGCCCGCTCGGCGTACTCCTGGTAGCCGTAGAGAATGGCCTGGTCGCTGAGCACGCAGGCCAGCCCGTGCGCGTCGCCGAGCCGCTCGAACCGCGACAGGCTCCGCGCGAACTGCTCGGCCGCCTCCGCGACCTCGCCGCGCACCAGCCGCAGGATCGCGTTGATCAGGTCGGTCCAGGCCTGCCCGCGCCGGTCGCCGGTGCGCGCCGCCGCCCGCCCGGCCGCTGCGAGCACGTCGCGCAGCCGTGACCAGTACCCGCGCACCCACAGGAACGGCGCCAGCCGCTCGGCCAGGGCCAGCACCGACCCGTCGTCGGCGACCTGCAGCACGTGGTCGACGAGCACGTCGAGCTCGGCGTCGAGCCATTCGCCGGGGGTCGCGCGCAGCCGCTCGGAGAGGCCGTCGGGGAGCGGGGCCGGGTCCGCGGTGGTCGCCGTCCGCGACCACGTCACGGTCCGCGGCAGGTGGCGGGAGGCGATATCGGACGCCCACAGCACGGCACCGACGAGCCGGGACCGGGCCGGCGCGCCGCCCGACGGCAGGTCCTCCGCGTACAGGCGGAGGAGGTCGTGCAGCCGGTAGCGCGGCTCCCCGTCCGCGCCCGCCCCGTCGGGTGTGAGGAGGCCCGCCTCCACGAGCTCTTCGACAACGGCGTCGGTGCTGTGCGCGTCACAAAGGATCGAGACCAGCCACGACGCGACGCTGCGCGGGCCGACCGGCCCGAGCGCGGCGAACGCCGCCCGGGCCTGCGGCGACAGCGCGGTGACGCTGAACGCGATGCTCGCCCGGACCTGCTGGTCGCCGACCATGAGCTCGCCCAGCCGGCGCCGCTCGTCGCCGAGCCGTTCGGCCAGCGCCTTCACGGTGAGCCCGCGGGTGGCCAGGCGGGTGCCGGCGATGCGCAGCGCCAGCGGAAGGTTGCCGCAGGCCGTCGCGATGCGGGCCGCGTGCGCCGGCGCCTTCGCGACGCGCTCCGCACCGACCATGTGCGCGAGCAGCGCCTGCGCCTCGGGATCGGTGAGCGGATCGAGGTGGACGTGCCGCGCCTCGACCAGGCCGCCGAGCAGCCGCCGGCTGGTGACCAGCACCGCGCTGCCACCGGTGCCCGGGATCAGCGGACGGATCTGCGCCGGGTCGGCGGCGTCGTCGAGGAGCACCAGGACCCTGCGGTCGGCGAGCTTCGCCCGGTACGCCGCCGACAGGGCGCCCGGATCCTCCGGGATCGCCGGGCCGGGCACACCGAGGCTGCGCAGGATGTCGGCGAGGGCGGCGGTCGGGTCGCGGGGCGCGGCGCTCGCGCCGGCGAGGTTGATGAAGATCTGACCGTCGGGGAACGCGTCGCGGATGCGGTGCGCCGCCACGACCGCGGCCGTGCTCTTGCCGACGCCGGGCTGGCCGGACAGCGTCACCACCGGGACGATCGCCCCCGGCCGCAGCATCGCCGCGATCCGCTCGACCACCTCCTCGCGGCCGACGAACCCGGCCGGCGCCGGCGGCAGCTGGCAGACCGGGAACGCGTTCGTGGGCGCCGGCTCGTCGTCCTCGCCCTTGAGGATCGCCTGGTGCAGCCGTTGCAGCGCGGCGCCGGGCTCGATGCCCAGCTCGGTGACCAGCAGGTCACGGGCGTGCTGGTAGGCGAGCAGGGCGTCGGCCCGCCGGCCGGCCCGGCACAGCGCCCGCATCAGCAGCCCGTGGAGGCGCTCGCGCAGCGGGTGCTCGGCGATGAGCTGGCGCAGCTCGGGCAGCAGGTTGGTCACCGGAAGGCCGGCCGCGAGGTGCGCGTCGGCGCAGTCCTCGGCGGCGTCGAGGCGCTCCAGGTCGCAGTGGGCGATGTCCGACGCGAGCAGCGGGATCGACATGCCGGCGAGCATCGGGCCCTGCCACCGCCCGAGCGCCGTCCGGAACCTGGCGACCGCGCTGCCCTTGTCGTCGCTGCGCGCCGCCGCTTCCCGCGCGGCCGCGACCTCCCGGCGGAACAACGCAAGATCAAGATCTTCATCCGGGACCAGGAGGCGGTACCCGCCGTTGACGTGCTCGATCGTGGTGCGGGTGAGCCGGTCGCGCAGCCGCGAGATGTAGGTCTGCAGGTTCGATGCATAGCTCGACGGCGGGTGGTCGCCCCAGAGCGTCTCCACCAACTGCCCGACGGTGACCACCTGGCCGGCCCGGACGAGCAAAGCGGCCAGAAGGGTACGTTCCAGGCGGCTGCGGATCGGCACCTCGACACCGTCGTCCGAGCGGACGCTCAACGGCCCGAGGACCTGGTACTTCACCGCGTCTCTCCTGTTGTGCATCGACTTGGCGTCGACCCTGCGCATCGACAGGCGTGGAACCTCGGACCGTACTATATCGGCGCCGCCAGCTCCCGTCGATCTTGGAACGCTGAGACGCTGGTCGCCTCTCCCTCCCCATTTTCGCGATCTTGGACAGTTGTGCATCGAAATCGATGTACAGGCGTCCAAGATCTGCGCGATGGGTCGTGTCGGGGCGTTGATCGTTGAACCCCATGTGGCCAGCGTGTGGTGGGCGTGTGGCCGGTCTTCTCAGAATCCCGTGGTTTGCGTGACGGGGCGCGTTACTCAGAATGATCAGGAGGCTACGGATGTCGACACACGGGACGCCGCGGCCGTCGGGCTCGACCTACTACGGGGCGTCATACCGCTCGCCGGGGTCGCCGCCCGCCGGCCAGGACCCGTGGGCCGACGCTGCCCCGCCCCCGGACCCCGGCTGGGGCGGTCAGACAACGGCCGTCGGCGCACCTCCGCCCCCGGACCCCGGCCGCCCCGGGCGGGCCGCGCACGCGGCGCCCCCACGGCCGCGACCGAGCCCGGGCCCCGGTCCGGATCCGACGTACGCGCCGGCACATTCGGCGGCGCCCCCCGAGCCGGGCCACGCACCGACCCACCCGCTGGCAGGCCCCGAGCACGCTTACGCCCCGCGCCCGCGATCGGAGCGCCGGGACGCCGCGATGCCCCGGCCCGAGTGGCAGGATGCCGCGCCACCACGGCCGGACGTCCGGCGGCCCGGCCCGGGCCCGGGCGTCGCCCAGCCCGGTACCGCCCAGCCCGGTACCGCGCCGCCGGCGGGGTACGAGCGGGCCGCGTACGAGCCGGCCGGGTACGAGCGGGCCGCGTACGAGCCGGCCAGGTACGAGGCAGGTGGGGGTTCCGATGCCTTTCCACCCATGGATCCGAACGGGTTCGGCCCCGGGCCGGCGCCGGCCGGCGGGCCCGGAACCGCGCCGACGCCGGGCACCGGGTACGCCGTGCCCGGCCCGGGTGTCGACGCACCCGGCCGGCCTCCGGCGCGGTCGAACCGGGGAGTGCCGATCGTGGTCGGCGTGTTGGCCGTCGTGTTGGTGCTGTGCATCGGGGGTGGCGCGGCGGCCTACTTCTTCTTCGTCGCCGACGGGTCGTCGGGGGATGGCGACCGTCAGGCGGCGGTCGGGTCACCGACCGACATCGGGTCGGCGTCGGCAACGCCGGCCGTAGGAGCGCCGGCGGCCTCGTCGACGCCGACGAAGCAGCCCGGCGGCGGGGGCGAGGAGACGGTCAGCGGCGACCTGTCCGGATACCGCCAGGGCGACTGCCTGACCGTCGACGAGAGCGACGACAACCGGGTCGAGAAGGCGAAGTGCACCGACGCCGGCGCCTACAAGGTGCTGCTCCGCAAGGACGGCACTCTCGACGACTCGGTGTGCGCCAACACCAGAGCAGAGTTCACGTTGTCACAGGACGCATCGGGCACCGCGCGGGACTTCATCCTGTGCGTCGGCCCGGTCAGTTGACCGCTCCGGGGGGAGCCCCTTCCGTGGGCTCGGGCGACGCCGCCCGAGCCGCCCGAGCCCGCGGACGGACCGGTGGGGTAGAGCATGCTCTACCCCACCGGTAGCGGGGGATCGACCCGGGAGCGACCGCTGCGGTCCATCGCGCCGGCGGCCGGGAGTTCGTAGCGTCAAGGCATGCTTCCCACATACCAACCGGCGACCGACACCGCCGCCGTGCCGCCGAGGCAGGCCACCCTGTGGCGGGCGATGGCCGGCAACCCGGTGCGGTTCCTGCTGTCGTCGTGGCCGTGGCGGAGCCTGGTCTACGTCGGTGGCACGCTGGTCAGCTGCGGTATGGCGTTCTTCGCCGCGCTGGTGCTGGGCACGTTCCCGCCGGCGCTGCTGCTGATCGGGCTGCCGGTCGGGGTGGTGGAGCGGTGGCGGCTGCGGATCATCGAGCGCAAGCCGGTCGCCGACCCGCACGTGCCGGTGCCCTTCGGCCTCGACTGGGTGCAGCGGCGCGTCACCGAGCCGGCGACCTGGCGCGAGCTCGTCTACGCGATCACGATGCTGCTCGCGATCAGCGTCATCGATCTGATCGCGCTGTCGGTGCTGGGCTTCTTCGTCCTGTTCCTGGTGATCCCGCTGGTCTACTTCGTCGACGGCGGCGTCATCGACGTCCAGGTGTTCGAGCGCACGTTCGACTCGATGGGCGAGCTGTTCCTGCTCGCCGGCGTCGTCGGCGTCCCGGGGACGGTCCTCACCCTGTACGGCATCGGGGTCCTCGCCGGAGCGCAGGCGGAGTACGCGAAGTGGCTCCTGGCACCGACCGACGCCGACCTGCAGAACCGGGTGAGGGAGCTGTCGCAGTCGCGGACCCGGCTGGTCGACGCGTTCGAGGCCGAGCGGCGACGCATCGAGCGCGACCTGCACGACGGCGCCCAGCAGCACCTCGTCCTCCTGACCATGAAGCTCGGCCTCGCGCAGGTCGAGCTGGCCGGGCAGAACACCCGGGCCGCGGCCCTGGTGGGTGAGGCGCACCAGCAGGCCCGGCTGGCACTGGCGTCGATGCGCGAGCACATCCGCGGCATCCACCCGCAGATCCTCACCGACTTCGGCCTAGTCGAGGCGGTGCGGGAGCTCGCCGAGCGGTGCCCGCTGGCCGTCGAGGTGGAGCTCATGCTGCCGGGCCGGCCGCCGACGCCGGTCGAGTCCGCCGCGTACTTCGTGATCTCGGAGGCGCTGACCAACGCCGTGCGGCACGCCGACGCCAGCCACGTGCAGGTCACCGGCGGGTTCGCCGAGGGCCGGCTGCTGGTCGCGGTGATCGACGACGGTCACGGCGGCGCCGACCCGACGCGGGGGACGGGACTGCGTGGGCTGGCCGACCGGGTCGCGGTGATGGATGGCACCCTGGAGATCAGCAGTCCGAAGGGTGGGCCCACGATGATCCGGATCGACCTTCCGTGTCACTTCCAGTAGAGAGGCTTCCGGGAGAGAAGCTCCGCATAGTGCTGGCCGAGGACTCGACGCTGATGCGTGCGGGCCTCGTCAGCCTGCTGGAGGGCCTCGGCCACTCCGTCGTGGCGGCCGTCGGCGACGGCGACGCGCTGGTCGCGGCCGCCCGCGAGCACCGCCCCGACCTGGTGATCACCGACGTCCGCATGCCGCCCGACTTCAAGGACGAGGGCCTGCGCGCCGCCGTGCGGCTCCGGGCCAGTGACTCCAGGGCCGCGGTGCTGGTGCTGTCGCAGTACGCGGCCACCGCCTACGCCGCCGAGCTGCTCGGCCCGACCGGCCAGGCCGGCGTCGGTTACCTCCTCAAGGACCGGGTCGGCGAGGTCGCCGACTTCGCCGACGTGGTGGCGCGGGTCGCCGCCGGCGACACGGTGATCGACCCCGACGTGGTGCGCCAGCTCCTGAGCCGCCAGCGCACCGCCAACCCGCTCGACCGCCTCACCCCGCGCGAGCGCGAGGTACTCGCCCAGATGGCCGAGGGACGCTCGAACCCGCAGGTGGCCCGCGTGCTCGGGATCAGCGACGCCGCCGTGGCCAAGCACATCGGCAACATCTTCATGAAGCTCGACCTGCCCGCCGAGGACGGCCACCGCCGCGTGCTCGCGGTCCTGAAGTACCTACGTTCCTGACTCGAACACGAGAATCGCGGCCTGCACCCGGTTCGTCACCCCGAGCTTGGCCAGCGACCGGCTGACGTGCGCCTTCACGGTGGCCTCGCTCATCTGCAGCTCCTTGGCGATGTCGGCGTTGGACAACCCGCGCGCGACCGCACGGACCACCTCCTCCTCCCGCCCGGTGAGCACCGTGAGCTGCTGGCGGGCCGTGGTGGCACGGGCCGGCCGCTGGTCGGCGTAGGACGAGATCAACCGCTTCGTGACCGTGGGCGCGAGCATCGCGTTGCCCGCGGCGACCGTGCGCACCGCTGCCGCGAGGTCGCGGGGCGGGGTGTCCTTGAGCAGGAAGCCCACGGCTCCGGCGCGCAGCGCCGCGTGCACGTACTCGTCCAGGTCGAACGTCGTGAGCATGATGACCTTCGCGACCGACGCGATCTGCCCGGCCGCGGCAATGCCGTCCATGACGGGCATGCGCACGTCCATCAGCACCACGTCGGGGCTGTGCCGGGCGACCGCGCGCACGGCGTCGGCGCCGTCGACCGCCTCGGCGACCACGGAGATGTCGCCGGCCGCCTCCAGGATCATCCGCAGGCCCGACCGCACGAGCGCCTCGTCGTCGACCACGATCACCCGGATCATTGCGGCAACCATGCCGAGACCAGGAACCCGCCGTCGAGGCGCCGACCGGCCTCGAACGCGCCGCCGAGCAGCTCCACCCGCTCGCGGAGCCCGGCGAGCCCGGTGCCACTGCCCGGCAGCGTGCCGGAGACGCCCGGCCCGTTGCGCACCGTCACCCCCAGCCCCTCGGGGAGGTACCGGACCACCACCGACGTCGACGCGTCGGCCGCGTGCTTGTGCACATTGGTGAGCGCCTCCTGCACCACGCGGTACGCCGTGCGCTCGACGGTGGCCGGGTACGTCCGCGGCTCGCCCTCGTCGTGGCGTACCAGCTCGATGCCCGCGGCCCGGCTCTGCTCCAGCAGTTCGTCGAGGTCGGACAGCGTGGGCAGCGGCGCCTGGCCGGTCTCGCCCGAGCGCAGGACGCCGAGCGCCGCCCGCAGCTCCACCAGCGCGTCGCGGCCCGTGGTGCGGATGAGCGTGGCCGCCGTCGCTGTCTCCTGGTCGGGTGCGTTCACCTCGATCGCGCCGGCGTACAGGACCATCAGCGAGACGCGGTGCGCGACCACGTCGTGCATCTCCCGCGCGATGCGGGCCCGCTCCTGCGCGCGGGCCTGCTCGCCGCGGGCCTGCTGCTCGCGCTCGGCCTGCGCGGCCCGCTCGACCAGCCCCGCGAACACCCGTCGGCGTTCACGCACCCACAGCCCCACCGCGGTGGGCAGCCCGACCACCAGCGCCGCCGACAGCGTCGCCCACATCGCGAACTCGATCCGGAACGGGTAGACCGTCAGGGCCGCGCCGAGGTAGCTGACGAACACGATGGTCGCGAAGCAGCCGAGCAGCACCCGCCGCCGGGCGACAGCGGCGTAGTAGGACGCGGTGAGCAGCCCGGCCCACGAGCCGAACGTCAGCCACGCCACCAGCCCGAACACGGAGACCGGCCACTGCCAACGGCGCGCTACCAGGGCGCCGATCGCGCATCCGGTGCCGACGACCCCGGCATACACGAGCGCCCACTGGCCGTACCGCTCGTCGAGCGTCGGCTGGTCGAGCAGGCCGGTCGGGCGGCCCGGTGCCAGGAACGAGAAGAACAGGACGGCGACCGCGAGCAGCGCCGGTACGGCGGCGCGCTCCCCGATGCGTCCCAGATCCTTCACGCGACCGAGCCTAAGCATGCCGACCCCGGCCGCGGTATTCGACCAAAGTTGAAGGCGGCCGTCGACCAAAGACCGACGCCGATCGACCCGGGTTCGGCCACGGTCGGATCATGACCACAACGACAACAGCGGTCGCCGTGCGGGTCGCCGGGCTCACCAAGGTGTACGGCGAGAGCGAGGCCCGGGTCGTCGCGCTCGACGACGTCGACGTCGAGTTCGCCCGGGGCCGGTTCACCGCGATCATGGGACCGTCGGGCTCCGGCAAGTCGACGCTGATGCACTGCGCCGCCGGCCTCGACCGTCCGACGAGCGGCCGGATCTGGCTGGGTGACACCGAGGTGTCGGTGCTGCCCGAGAAGGCGCTCACCGCGCTGCGGCGCGACCGGGTGGGGTTCGTGTTCCAGGCGTTCAACCTGCTGCCCACGCTCAACGCGCTGGAGAACATCACGCTGCCGCTCGACCTGGCCGGGCGGAAGCCCGACCCCGAGGTGCTGGACCTGATCGTCGACGCGCTCGGCGTCCAAGATCGGCTGAACCACCGGCCGGCGCAACTCTCCGGCGGCCAGCAGCAGCGCGTGGCCTGTGCCCGGGCCCTGATCACGCGGCCCGACGTGGTGTTCGCCGACGAGCCCACCGGCGCGCTCGACTCGGCGTCGTCCGCCGGCGTGCTCGCGTTCCTGCGGCGCAGCGTCGACGAGTTGGGACAGACCGTGATCATGGTGACGCACGACCCGGCCGCCGCCCGCTACGCCGACGACGTGGTCACGCTCGCCGACGGACGGGTGGTGCGCTGATGCTCCGCGCGATGCTGCGTGACCTCGCCGCCCACAAGGGCCGGCTGGCGATGATGCTGGCCGCGATCGTGCTCGGGGTCGGCTTCATGGTCGCCACCTGGGTCATCGCCGACTCCACCGCCCGCAGCGCCGCCGGCGCCCCGGCACGCACCGACGTCGACGTCGCGGTGCAGGCGCGCGAACCCGACGCCCGGTTCACGGCCGACGACCGGAACCGGCTGGCCGCCCTGCCCGGCGTCGAACGGGCCAGCGGCGTGTACGCGGCCCACGCCGCGCTGGTCGCCGCCGACGGCAAGCTCGCCGGCGTCTGGCCCGACCGCGCCGGCACCAACTGGGACCCGTCGCAGCGCTTCACGGTCACCTCGGGGCGTGGCCCGGAGCGGGCCGACGAGGTGGCGCTCGGCGCGGCCGAGGCCGATGCGGCCGGCCTGCGAGTGGGCGACTCCGCCCGCGTGATCCTCGGCGACGGCGCGTCGCGCCGGTTCACGGTCGTGGGCCTGTTCACCTATCGCGGGCTGGGCGCCGAGCCGGCGCCGTCGCTGGCGTTCGTCGACGCGCCGGCCCTGTTCGGCAACGCGTTCGACCGGGTGGAGCTCGTCGCCGCGACCGGCACGGGCCAGGCGGCGCTCGCCGACGCGGCCGCCGCCGCCATCGGTGGCGACCGGGGTGACGCGGAGCGCGGGCGGGCCGTGCGCACCGGCGCCGAACTCGCCGACGAGCGCGACGACCTGGCCGCCGACAACGCCCGTTCGGTCCGCGAGGTCATGCTGGCGTTCGCCGCGGTGGCGCTGCTGGCCGGCATGTTCGTCATCGCCAACACGTTCACGATGCTGGTGACCCAGCGCACCCGGCAGTACGCGCTGCTCCGCGCGGTCGGCGCGAGCCGGCGCCAGGTGCGCCGGGCGGTGCTCGCCGAGGCGGGCGTCATCGGCACGGTCGGGTCGGCGATCGGTGCCGCGGTCGGTGTGGGACTCGGCATGCTGGCGATGGCGGCGTTCGGGTCGGAGACGGCGACGGTCGTCTACTCGGTGTCGCCGGTCGGCGTCGGAGCCGGGTTCACCGCGGGGGTCGTGGTGACGCTCGTGTCGGCGTGGGGGTCGGCGCGGCGGGGTGCGGCGGTGCCGCCGGTCGCTGCGCTGCGGTCCGACGCGACGATCCCGCGCCGGGCGTTGCGGGTGCGGCTGGTGGTGGGGCTGGCGCTGTTCGCCGCCGGTGTGGCGCTGGTGGCGGCCCACTCCGGGACGCGGCTCGACGAGACCGACCGGGTGCTGTCGGTTCTCGGTGCCCTGGTGGCGTGGGTCGGCCTGCTGGTGCTGGCGCCGTTGATGGCGGCGGCCGTCCTCCGTCCACTGTCGAGGGTCGTGACCCGCGGGCCGGCGCTCCGGTTGGCGGTGCGCAACGCCGTCCGCGATCCGCGCCGCACGGCGGCCACCGCGTCGTCGCTCGTGGTGGGACTGGCGTTGGTGACCGCCTTCGCGGTCGTGGGTACGGGGTTCGGCGCCGTGGCCGGAGACGCCATCCGGGGGCTGGTTCCCGCGTCCACCACGGTCGTGGAGCCCGCGCTCGACGGCGCGCGCCTGTCGGCGGACGTGCCGGCGACGGTGGCCGCGACGCCCGGCGTGACCGCGTCGCTCGCCGTGCCCCGCGGCTGGGCCGACTGGGACCACGGCGGCATCAGCGTGAGCGCCGTCGACCCGGCCGCCCTGGCCGCGACCCTCCACCTGCCGATCGAGCGTGGCTCGAGTGACCTGGGACAAGGCGTGGTGCTCCTGCGCTGGTACGCCGACCAGTTCCACGTGGAACCGGGCGATCGCGTGACGCTGCGGTTCAGCGACACGGAGTCCCGCGAGGTGACCGTCGCCGGCGTCTACTCGGGCTGGGAGGCGCAGCCCGGCCTGTTCATCGACCGCGCGCTGGTACCGGAGAAGTACCGGGGCGACGTCGAGGCCGTGTACGCCACGGGCTCCCGCGCCGCCCTCGAAGAGGCCTTCCGCGACCGGCCCGACATCCTGGTCAGCGACCGCGACGAGGTGGTCTCCCGGTTGGTGCGGGGCTTCGAGCTCGTGCTGTCGGTCATCTATGCGCTGTTCGGCGCCGCCCTGGTGATCGCGGTGTTCGGCGTCGTGAACACGCTCGCGTTGTCGGTGCTCGAACGCACCCGCGAGATCGGGGTGCTCCGCGCGGTGGGTGCCGGGCAGGCGTTCGTCCGGCGGGCCGTGCGGCTGGAGAGCATCGTGATCACGGGATACGGCGGGCTGCTCGGCGTGCTGGTCGGGCTGGCGCTGGGCGGGGTGCTCCAGCACGTCATGCTCGCCCGGGAGCTGTGGTTGATCGACGTCCCGGTACCGCTGGTGCTGGTGAGCCTGGTGGGGATGGTGCTCGTGGGAGTGGTCGCGGCGGTGTGGCCGGCCCGGCGGGCCGCCCGGTCGGACATCCTCGCGGCGGTGGCCGCCGAGTAGGCCACACCGCCGACCCCGCCTACCCCCTCGCCACCGCGAGCAGCGTCTCGAACGCGGCCCTGTCCGGAAGGTGGGTCAGCAGATGCGCCACGCTCCGCCCGTCGTACTCGTCGCCCGTGCTCAGGGCCAACTCGACCTGACCGGCCACGTAGTTCGCCAGGCTCGTCGCGGTGCCCCGGAACATCGCCTCCGACACCGGTGGCAGGCCACCGGCCACCTCCGCGTACCCGTCCAGCAGCGCACGGGCGCCCACCTCGTTGACCCCGCCGTTCGGGTCGACGGCCCAGTGGCTCAGTGCCTCGCCGAGCTCCCAGCTCGGCGGCTGGCCGGCCGCGTGCTCCCAGCCGGTGACCACCAGCGTGTCCGACCGGCCGAGCCGCACGTTGCCGGGGATCAGCGAGTTGTGCACGAACACCGGTGGCTCCGGATCACCCTCCATTGTGGACAGCTGGTCGAGGTTGGCGAGGGTGTCGGACGCGGCCTCGATCAGGGGCGCCCACGCGGGTGCCTTCTCAGCGAGGTCGGCCCAGCCGAGCGGGTTGAGGCGAACGGAGTGCCAGCCGCAGATCCGGTCGGCCGGCAGCCGCAGGCCGTGCACGGTCGCCAGGATCCGGCCGACGGCGGCGCACGACACGGCACCGACCGGCGCCGACAGCGGTGGACCGGAGTGCGGCCACTCGTGCACCCGCCACCGGTTGCCCTGGATCTCCTCGACCACGAGACCGGAGCCGCTGCGGACGGGCCGCGGCAGCACGACACCGGCGGTGGCGGCCGCCTCCTGGAGGGCGACGTCGGGCTCGCCGTCGGTGGGTGGGTAGACGCCGTCGACCGTGCGTACCGCCCATCGCCCAGTGGCCGTGTCGAGCGCCCACCGGCGTCCCATCTCGTCGGGACGGGCGAGCGACCGCATCGCGCCGGTGACCGCGCCGAGGTCGAAGCGTTCGGCAATCGCCCGCGCCAGCGCGGGATCGGCGACGTCGGCCGCGCCCTGGAGGCGGTCGACCTCGGCCTTCAGGGCAGGCCAGCCGTGGAACCCGTACTGCGCGGCCAGCGTCGCCTGGGCGTCGGCCAGCGTCGCCGCGGGGTTGCTGTCGCGCAGGCCGGCGAGCAGATCCTTCGCCTGGCGACGCAGGTGCTCGAGGTTGGGGTTGTCGGGGAGCGTTTTCACGAGAGACACACCTCGTTCGTGCCCGGACTCGCACGGGCGCACGACTCACAGCGGGGATGGCTTCGAGCCTTCCGGCGAGTCGCGGCGCGCACCCAACGCACTAGAACGACCCTAACCCTCCTGTCAAGCAACGTATTAACGGGTTGCGGACAGTTGCTAGGTTTCCGGCCGTTGAATCGACACGCGTCCACACGAGGGGGAACTGAACGGATGCGGAAGACGCTGGTCTGTCGCCGGGGGAGGCGACAGAAACTGACGGCCATGGCGTTGATACTCGCGGTAGCCGCCACTACCGGGTGTACACCGGGCCGGAAGAAGCGCGGGTCCCGGTCGGGTGACAGCGACGCGGCGGCCGCGGCGGGGGGACCGAACCGGCAGCAGTCGTCGCCGACACCGAAGGCGTCGGACCTGAAGGAGAAGATCCGCACGGCGGTGATTCCCGTGAACGGTCTGGTGAGCATCGGCGGGCCGGCACAGACGGAGGAGGCCGACGACGAGGACCTGTTCCAGCTGAGCCGGGTCTGCGACGCGGAGCTTCCCACCGACGAGATCGGTGAGAACCACGGCTTCGAGCGCAGCTGGAAGAACGACAGGTACTGGGTGAACAACCTCGTCACCGGCAACGAAGCGGTCACCGCCGCGGAGGCGATCGCCGCGGTGAAGACAGCGGCCGCTTCGTGCAGGACCTACACGACCGACGGCACGCAGTACACGATCGCCGGTCCGATGCAACTCGGAACGCTGCCCGGCGTCGAGGTGTCGTACGCCTGGACCGAGCGTTCGGCCAAGGGCAACACCAAGGGCGCGGTCTGCGAAGCCTTCATCGGCAAGGGGCGGATCGTCAGCTGGGTCACGGTAGTGGCGTCCACAATGGACGGTGCCACCGGCAACTGCAAGCAGATCGTGAAGATCGCGGCCCAGCAACTCGCCAGGGTATGAGGACCGAGCTGGGCCCGTCACGGGGCGGGCCCAGCTCGTCACATCACCAGGGAGACGGCGGCGGCGGGGCGACCACCGGGGG
Source organism: Virgisporangium ochraceum (assembly GCF_016863655.1). Lineage (GTDB taxonomy): Bacteria > Actinomycetota > Actinomycetes > Mycobacteriales > Micromonosporaceae > Virgisporangium > Virgisporangium ochraceum. Next base: position 11,665 of record NZ_BOPH01000010.1, on the reverse strand, counting down.
GCGGTCGTCGCACGTGATCGTGTTGGGCAGCATCCACGGCGCCAACCAGCCACCGTCGTTGCCGCCCCGGTCGGTCAGGGAGAACTCCGACCCGGTCGGCGGGAAGTTGAACGACCCGCAGTTGTTCACGCCGACCGCGCCGACGTTCCGGGCATCGACGTTCCCGAAGCTCGCGCTTCCACGAACCCGCGCGCTCACCACCGACGTGCCCGTGCCGTCGACCCGGGTGTCGCGGAAGTTCACGTTGGTGATGGCGTACAGGTCCTTCACCGGCCAGTCGCTCACCAGCATGATGGCGTTGTAGGTGCTGTCGAGGAAGTGGTTGCCGACCACCTGGATGTCGGCCTCGATGCTGCGGTCGAGCGCGTAGAACCAGATGGCGCCCAGCCCGAGGTTCCAGTTCAGGTCGAGGCCGCCGGCCCGCACGGTGGTGTTGTTCGTGAACCACAGGTGCCCGGTGAAGGCCTCGGCGCCGAAGCGCGAGCCGGCGTGCAGGCCGCTTCCCTCCCGTAGCGGGTCGGCCACGAGGTTGTTCGACACCGTGTTGTCGTGCCCGCCGTAGATGGCGATGCCGTTCGCGAGCGTGGGTGTCTGCACGGTGTTGCGGTCGAAGACGTTGCCGGAGTTCGTCTCGTTCTCGGCCCACATCGCGAGCCCGTCGTCGCCGGTGTTGCGCACGAAGTTGTTGCGCACCACCGAGTTCGTCACGCCGGTGTGGAAGTTGAGCGCGTCGGCGATCTGGTCGACGATGATGTTGTTCGTGACGCGGAGGTTCGTCATCGGACCGTCGAACCACATGCCCACCTTGGTGTGGCGGATGTGCAGCCCGTCGATCGTCGAGTCGCTCATCGCCCCGCCGATGCCGTTCACCTGGTCGATGTCGATGCGCTCACGCACGTCACCTTCGATGGAGAACCCGGACAGGTGGACGTTCGAGGATCCGCCGTCCTCCGCCCACTTCCCGTAGAAGCCGACCCCGGTATGGGTGGAGCCGTCCTCGGCCGGCGTGTCCAGCGCCACCTCGCTTCCCTTGATGACGGTGTACCAGTTGCCGGCGCCCTCGATCGTGACGTCGTCGACGATGATGTGCCGGTTCACCTGGTACGTGCCCGGCGGCACGTACACCGTCAGCCCGGTGCGGTGCGCGAACGCGATCGCGCGGTCGAAGGCGTCCGCCGAGTCCTTGCGGCCGCTGGGGTCGGCGCCGAAGAAGAGCACATTGGACGCGATGAGCCGCACCCGCGGCAACCCGACGAGGTGGGTGTCCAGCAGGTCGACCACCGTGTACGCCGCGTTTGTGGACGCCGGCGCCGTGAGCCGGATCCGGTCGCCGGCCTTGTACGTGCGGTCGAGCCACATGCGCTGCTCGTCGTAGAAGTGCATCGGCCGGAACGGCTTGGCGAACACCGGCGCCGGCGTGGTCTGGGCGGGCACGCAGGCGCACTCGGCGACCCACCAGTCGGGATGCAACAGGTCGGCGTTCGGGTCGTTGGTGAACTGGTACTGGTTGTAGAGCCAGGCGTACTGCGAGGTCAGCGTCATCGTGCGCCGGGCCTTGCCGTTCACCGTGACGTCGAGCGGCGCGGTGATGCCCCCGCCGCTCGGCGCGTCGGGCAACGCGTACCGCACGGTGATCGCGTTGGTGGCGGCCGGCAGCACGAACTCGACATACTGCCCGGCCTCGAGTCGCACGGCCTTCCGGCCGGACGCCTCGGCCGGCAGTGTGTAGGCGGCCCGTGACGGGCCGATCACCGTGCCGTTGGTGGTGGCGTTCTCGGCTTCCTGCTCGAGGAAGTCGACGGCGGCACCCCGTCCGGCGACGAGTGCCGGATCGAGCGCCGCGCGGGTCACGACGGGCGTGGCCGCCGGGGCGGCGGAGGCCTGCTGCGCGGGGACGACGAGGAGGGAGAGGCCGAGGACGGCCGTGGTGAGGGCGGATCTGCTGCGAGGCATCGCAATCCCTTGCGAAGTGGGGTGGCGGGTGAGGTGACCATAGGCGCGCCGTGACCAACCCCACAAGCACTCGTCCAAACTTTCCGAGAAGCTGTCCACTTCTTGCGCCGACGCGCAGTCCTCCTCCCGCGAACGCGGCCGCCTGCCACGGACGCGATGCCCGTGGTGCCCAAGCCCTGACTCGCGTGTGGCGCCCTTGCCCGCGCCTGCCATGCCAGCTGGCAAGCCGCCCGCTGCCCGCCGCCTACTGCCTGCCGCGCCTGCCTGCCGGCTGCGCTGCGTGCCGCGCCCGCCACCTTCCTGCCGCGCTACCTGCCGCGTCCGCTGCCTGTCCCCGCCCCTTGCTGCGGTGCCGCCGCCCTGCGTCGCGAGAAGCCCTTCCGTCGATCTTGCAGTTGTGGCCGCACCTTTATACGGATTTGTACGGCTTATCGGCGGCCATAACTGCAAGATCGACGAGGAGATGAGCCGGCGGGCGGCGAAGAGCGGCCTTCGGCGGTGAGAGGTGGTAGGACCGGCGGGCGACCGGCCGTGGCGTGGAGGCCGGGGTCCACGCCGGGCAGCCCACCACGGCGAGGAGGTGCCAGGGTCCGCGGCGGGCGGCCTGCCACGGCGAACGGCCCACCGCGGCGAGGAGGCACCACATCCACGGCGAGCGGCCCCTACCGCGAGGAGGCACCCGGCACCGCCAGGAGGCGGCCGGAAAACGCTGTCCCCTCCCCGCCCTCCTCGGATACCCTCGCGCCATGACCTGGCGATGTTGATCTAGCCCCGCAACACCCCGCGCTCCGCCGCGGGCGTCGCTTGTTCGACGTCCGTTGGTTTCGGGTGGGAAGGGTCCATGGTCAACACATCTCGGCGGATCGCCGCCGCGCTCTACGCTTACTCGCTTCTGGACGATCTTGTCCTGCTCTACCCGGTTTACGCCCTGCTGTTCGCCGGCACCGGGCTCTCGGTCTGGCAGATCACCTCGCTGTTCATCATCTGGTCGGGTAGCAGCCTCGTGCTGGAGGTGCCCTCGGGCATCTGGGCCGACACGGTGTCGCGGCGGCTGCTGCTCATCGCCGGTCCGCTGCTCACGGTCGTCGCGTTCGCGTCCTGGGTGGCGTTTCCGTCCTACTGGGTGTTCGCGCTCGGCTTCCTGCTCTGGGGCCTCAAGGGCGCGCTCGCGTCCGGCGCCCTGGAGGCGCTCGTCTACGAGGAGCTCGAACGCGTCGGCGCGGAAGACCGCTACGGCACGATCATGGGCCGCGCCTCCGCCGCCGGCACCATCGGCGTCGTGCTCGCGATGGCGCTCGCCGCACCCGCGCTCGCGTTCGGCGGTTACGCCGCCGTCGGGGTCGCCAGCGCCGTCGTGAGCCTGCTCACCGCGGCGGTCGCGGCCGTCTTCCCCGAACATCGCAAACCCATCGGAGACGCACGTGAGGGCGGCTCTTTCACCGGACTGCTTCGCGCCGGCACGTTGGAGGTGAAGCGGGTCCCGGCGGTGCGGTCCGCGGTGGTGACCGTCGCGGTGGTGGCGGCGATCTGGGGTGCGCTGGAGGAGTACACGCCCCTGCTGATCCTGGGCACCGGGGTGCCGGTCGCGGGCGTGCCGCTGTTCGAGCTGCTCGTCTGGGCGGGCGTGGCCGCCGGCGGCCTGCTCACCGGACGCGCCGAGACGCTCGGCCGGGTCGGGTTCGGCGCGCTGCTGGCGGCCTCGGCCGCGGTGCTCGCGGCAGCCGCACTGATCCGCCATCCCGCCGCGATGGTGGCGGTGGCGGTGGCGTTCGGCGGGTTCCAGCTCGCCACGGTGCTCGCCGATGTCCGGCTCCAGCACGCGATCACCGGCCCGGCCCGCGCCACGGTGACGTCGCTCGCCGGCATGACGACCGACGTCGGAACGATCGCCGTCTACGGCTGCTACGCCGTGCTGGCGACCGCGGCGGGGCACCAGGGCGCGTTCGCGCTGCTGTGCATCCCGTACCTGGTGCTCGCCGTGCGGTTGGTCAGAGGCGGTCGGGCGACTCGATCCCCAGCAGTTCCAGGCCCGCCCGCAGCGTCCGAGCCGTCAGGAGACACAGTGCCAGCCGGTTCTCCCGCACCGGTGCAGGAGCCGTGAGCACCGGACACCTCTCGAAGAACGCCGTGAAGCTCTGTGCCAACCGGAAGAGGTACCCGCACAGCCGGTGCGGTTCCAGCGTCTGTCCGACCTCTTCCACGGCGTCGGCGAACCCGTCGAGGTCGAGGATCAGCAGCCGCTCGGCCGCCTCCAGCGGAAGGCCGGTGTCGATGGCACCGTCGGCGCCGGCCTTCCGCAGGATCGACCGTGCCCGGACGTGCGCGTACTGGAGGTAGACGCTCGTGTTCCCGGTCAGGGACAGCATCCGGGCCGGGTCGTACACGTAGTCACGGGTGCGGCTGGTGGCGAGGTCGGCGTACTTGAGTGCGCCGATGCCCACCTGCCTCGCCCGCTCCGCCAGAACCCCGGCGTCGACCTCTGGATTCTTGGTGTCGATGACCTTCCGCGCGCCGGCGACGGCCTCGTCGATGAGGTCGGTGAACAGGGCGTTGCCGCCGTACCGGGTCTTGAACGGCCGCCCGCCCGGCCCGAGCATCAGCCCGAACCGCACGTGCTCCACCGCCACCCCGTCCGGGACCCACCCGGCCCGCCGCGCGGTCTCGAAGACCATGCGGAAGTGCAGCGCCTGCCGCGCGTCGACGACGTACAGCACCCGGTCGGCGTGCAGGTCGGTCACCCGGTACCGCACCGCGGCCAGGTCGGTGGCCGCGTATCCGTAGCCGCCGTCGCTCTTCCGCACGATCAGCGGTACCGGATCGCCGTCGGGGCCGCGGACGTCGTCGAAGAAGACGCACACCGCGCCGTCGCTCACGGTCGCCACACCCAGCGCGAGCAGGTCTTCGGCGACGCCGGCGAGCATCGGGTTGTAGAAGCTCTCTCCGGCCACGTCGCCCGGTTCGAGCAGCACGCCGAGCCGGTCGTACACGTCGGTGAAGTACCTCGTGGACTCCGCGACGATGTCGCGCCACGCGGTCACCGTCTCCGGGTCACCGGCCTGCAGCGCGACCACCCGCCGCCGCGACCGTTCGACGAACGCCGGGTCGGCCTCGAACCGGGCCCGCGCGGCCCGGTACAGCGCCGACAGCCGCGAGATGCCCGCCGGCTCGTCACCGACGGCGTCACCGAAGAGGTACTCGATCAGCATCCCGAACTGGGTGCCCCAGTCGCCGATGTGGTTCTGCCGCACCACGGTGCCGCCGAGGTGGCCCAGGACCCGCGCCAACGCGTCACCGATGATCGTCGACCGCAGGTGCCCGACGTGCATCTCCTTCGCGATGTTCGGCTGCGAGTAGTCGATCACCGTGACCCGGCCGGTGTCGGACAGCGGCACGCCCAGCCGGTCGTCGGCCAGCCGCGCCGCGGCCTGCGTGAGCAGGGCCCGGTCGGTGAACGTGAGGTTGATGAACCCGGGACCGGCGACGCTGCTCGCGGCGAGCACCGGCTCACCGGCGAGGCCGGCGGCCACCGCGACGGCCAGCTCGCGCGGGTTGCGGCCCAGCGCCCTGCCGGCCGCGAGCACCCCGTCGGCCTGGAAGTCGGCGTGCGCCGACCGGCGCACCTGCGGGTCGAACGTGAGCTCGGGAGCGGCGGCTGAAAACCGCTCAGCGATCCGACCGGCGAGCAGCGACGAAAGAGATGACACCAGCATGGGAGGCTCCGCAACGAAAGATTCCGACAAAGACCGGAAGGCCTCGCACGCCCAGCTTCAGAACCGGGGCGCGGGCCGTGTCAACGTCGTCGGAGCCGCAATGCCATCAGGCCCACCACTATACGGGACCCGGTCGTTGCCGCGACAATTTCGCCGTGCGCACTGATGACGTCCATGCTGCGTTCCGGATGCGACTCCTCGAACCGGTGGCCACGCTGTGCGCGGAGGCCGGGGTGCCGGTGAGCGGCGGGTCGTTCCGGCCGGCGGCGCCCGACGCGACCGGCGCGCCGCAGACACCGGTCGCGGCGCTGCGCTGCACGGCCGAGGACGACTCGTGGGACGCCGTGGTGACGGCCGTGCGCGGACACCGGCGGGCCGGCGGCGGCGGATACGCGCGTGACCCGCGCACCGGCTACGACCTCGACTCGCCCGGCGACCTCGTCTTCGAGGTGCAGATCCGGGAGGACGACGACGGCCTCGGCGGGCACGGCCCGCGTCCCATCGTGGTGTTCCGGCTCTTCGAGCAGGCCCGCGCGGCCGCCGACGAGCTGATCCTCTGGCACCGCCGGGCCGGCCTGTTCACCGTCGACCCGCCCGTGGAGGACCCGAAGGCGCGGCTGCGCCGCGAGCGACGGCGGTTCGAGCACCGCCGGGCCGCGGCCGAGTCGGCGCGGGTGCGGGTCGCGGAGGTGCCGGCGCAGTTCGCCGCGGCGGCCGCGGCCATCGACCCGTCGGCACTGTGCTTCCACTTCCCCCGCGACCGCAACGGCCGGTACCTGCGCAGCGCCGTGGTGGCGCTGGCCCGTGACCCCGGCGTACGGCCCCACCTGCGCACCCGGTGGCTCACCGCGCGGGCGCACGGCCCGGACCTGCTGGTCGGCGCGGCCGACCTGATCTCCGCCAACCAGCCGCACCGGTGGGACCTGACCCCGTGGCTGTGGCGCCGGGACCACGCCGGCACCGGACCGACGAACCGCTGGCAGGTCGAGCACCCCGACGACGTCGCCCCGGTGGTCGACGCGATGCGCCGTTCGGCCTGGCCCGACGCGTTCGACGCGGCCGGGGTGCGGGTCGAGCCCGACCTGCTGCGGATCCTGGCCGGCGTGCCGCACCGGCACTTCCGGGCCGAGGTCACCGGCACGTGGGTCACCAACCTCTACACCGGGTTCACCGACCTGGCGCCGTGGCGACTGGGCGCGGCCTACCGCGCCTGGCACGACGAGCGCACCCGGCACGGGCTGACCACCCGCGACCCGGTCGTGCTCTTCGGGCTCGGCGGCCTCGGCACGGCCCGCAAGCCCAAGGTGGCGCTGGGCACCGAGGCCGGCCAGCCGCTGCTGCGGTTGACCTACACCGGCGGCAACGCGGTGCTGCCGCACGCACTGTGGACCGTGCCGGCCGACCTCGCCGCGCACCTGTACGGATTCGTCGCCGCTCAATGAGCCGCCCATGAGCCGCTCAACGAGCCGCCCATGAGCCGCCCATGCGCCGCTCAACGAGCCGCCCGATGAGAAGATAAGCGGTGCTCATGTTCGCCGTGCTCGGTCCGTTGCGGGTTCACCTCGACGGCGAGCCGGTGTCCCTCGGCGCGAAGAAGCAGCGCACGGTCCTCGCGCTCCTCGTCGCCCGCGCCAACCGGACCGTCGGCCTCGACGACCTCATCGACGAGGTGTGGCCCGACGACCCGCCCGAGTCGGCGGTCGCGAACGTGCGCACCTACGCCGCCAACCTGCGCCGGGCGTTCGCCGCGGCCGGCTCGCCGGACGTCATCGTCCGCAGCGGCGACGGCTACCAGCTGACCCTCGACCCGCCCACCTGCGACGCGCTGGTGTTCGACGACCTGCGGCAGCGGGCCGCCGACGCGCGGGCCGGCGGCGACCTGGCCGGCAGCGCCCGGCTGCTGGAGGAGGCCGGCCGGCTGTGGCGCGGGTCGGCGCTGGCTGGTGTCGCGGCGGGTACGCGGCTGCGTGCCTACGCGGCGGCGCTCGACGAGGCGCAGCTCGCGACCGTCGAGGAGCTGGCCGAGGTGCGGGTCGACCTGGGCGCGGCGGCCGCCGCCCTGCCGGCGCTGCGGGAGCTGGTCACCGCGCATCCGTTGCGGGAACGGGCGCAGGCGCTGCTCATGCGCGCGCTGCACCGGCAGGGTGACGTGGCGGCGGCGCTGCGGGTCTACACCGAGGCCCGGGCCGCGCTGGTGGAGCACCTCGGGGTGGAGCCGGGTCCCGTGCTGCGGGCGGCGCAACGCGAGATCCTCGCCGCGACCGCCGCCGAGCCCCCGGACCCCGGGCCGAAGGAGCCCGCGCCCGCTCCTGTCAGGCCCGCGCAGCTGCCCGGTGACCTGCCCGCGTTCACCGGGCGCGCGGGTCACCTGCGTCAGCTCGACGAGGCGCTCGCCGCGTCCCGTAACGGTCCTTCCCCGGCGGTGCTGATCACCGCGATCGCCGGCACCGCCGGCGTCGGCAAGACGGCGCTGGCCGTGCACTGGGCGCACCGCATCCGCGAGTCGTTCCCCGACGGTCAGCTGTACGTGAACCTGCGCGGGTTCGACCCGAGCGGCTCACCGGTCGGTGCGGCCGAGGCGCTGCGCGGGTTCCTCGACGCGCTCGGGGTGGCCGCCGAGCGGGTTCCGCCGGACCTCGCCGAGCGGGCCGCCCTGTACCGCAGCCTGCTCGCCGACCGGCGGCTGCTGGTGGTGCTCGACAACGCCCGCGATGCCGGGCAGGTGCGTCCGCTGCTGCCCGGGTCGTCGTCGCTCGCGGTGGTGACCAGCCGGTCGGACCTCGCCGGGCTGGTCGTCAGCGAGGGTGCGCTGCCGGTGGTCCTCGACGTGCTGCCGGCGCACGAGGCGCACGCGTTGCTGGTCCGGCGGATGGGTGCGCGGCGGCTGGCCGCCGAGCCGGAGGCCGCACGGGAGATCGTGACCCGGTGCGCCCGGCTTCCGCTGGCGCTCGCGGTGGTCGCCGCCCGGGCGGTGCTGCGGCCCGACCTGCCGCTCGCGACGATCGCCGCCGACCTGCGGGAGGCGATGCGGCCCGACCCGTCGCGCTCGGCCGACCTCGCTCCGTTCCGGCAGGCCGACCCGGCGACCGACCTGCGGTCGGTGTTCGCCAGCTCGTACCGGGCGCTCGACCCGGTGCCGGCCCGCGTCTTCCGGCTGATCGGCCTCACGCCCGGGCCCGACATCGGGCTGCCGGCGGTGGCGAGCCTGGCCGGCTACCCGCTCGACCGGGCCCGCGCGGCACTCGACGCGCTGGTGGCGGCGAACCTGGTGGTGGCGTTGCCGTGGGGCCGGTTCGGCCTGCACGACCTGCTCCGCGCGTACGCCCGCGAGCAGGTCGGCGCCGGTGAGGCGGAGCCGGCGCTGCGGCGCCTGGTCGACCACTACACGCACGTGGCCGACGCCGGTTCGCGGCTGCTCCACAGCCGGCGCGGCCACGAACCGCTGCCCGATCCCGTACCCGGTGTGGTGCCACCGGCCCTCGCCGACGCGGCGGACGCGCTGCGCTGGTTCGCTCACGAGCGTCCACTGCTGGTCGACGCCGTACGCACGGCGGCCCGGAGCCGGCCGGCGCGGGCCGCGTGGGACCTGGCCCTGGCGATGTACGTGTTCTTCTACCGGCAGGGCTACCTCGACCAGGCCGTCGACGCGTTGCGGGCGGCGCTGGGCGCGGCCCGCGGTGCCGGGGACCGCACCGCGGAGGCCCAGGTCCGCCGGGCGCTGGCGGGCATGTACGTGCGGTTGGGACGCGTCGGCGAGGCCGGCGACGAGCTGAGGCTCACCGCGGAGCTGTTCGAGGCGGTCGGCGACCGGTTGGAGCGGGCGCACACCCAGGGGACGCTCGCGCAGCTGAACTACTCGACCGGCGAGTTCGACCGGGCGCTGGAGTTCTCCGAGTCGGCGCGGGAGCTGTACCGGGAGGTGGGTCACCGCAACGGCGAGGCGCGCACCCTGAACGCGATCGGCTGGATCCACGCCCAACGCGGCGACTTCGAGAAGGCGCTGGTGTTCTGCACCGGCGCCCTGGACCTGCACCAGGCCGGCGACGACCGCGTCGACGCCGCCCACGCCTGGGACAGCCTCGGCTACGTGCAGCACCAGCTGGGCCGCTTCGCCGACGCGGTGGCGAGCTTCGAGGAGGCGCTGCTGCGGTTCCGCGAGTCGGGCGACCGCTACGAGGAGGCGTCGACGCTGGAGAACCTGGGCGCCGCCCAGGCCGACGCCGGCGACGTGACCGCCGCGGCCGACGCGTGGCGCCGGGCCGCGACGATCCTCGACGACCTCGGCCACCCGGCGGCCGCCACGCTGAGGGACAGGTTGGCCAACCTCCCGCAGCCGACCACCCCCGTTGCTAGCTCCGGGTCGGCTGCACCATGAAGCTAACCGATGCGTCGGGCCCGACCCGATAGGTTTCATACAGTTCCGTCGCAGGCGCTCGGCGACGTGTCCGACGACCCGCCGGCTGTACCGCGGTTCGAGAGGCGAGTGACAGCCGTCCGCGACGTCCGACAGTGCATCGGGCAGTTCCCGCCGCCACCGCACCCTGTGCCGGGCGGTCAGCGTTGCCGGCGACCTGGCCGGTGTGGTGCGGCGCGCGGCGACGGCCCGATCAGCCATCCGACCGCGCCGTCGAGGTCGCGGCCGGGCGATGCCCGCCAGCACGGCTGCCCACAGCTGCGCGTCGCGCCGGGGGTGCCGGTCGCCCTGGGAAGGGCCGGCTGTGCCCTGTGGACAACTTGTCCACAGGTGGTTGGAGTGCATACCAAGTGACCTGGGCTTTCGGGCACCAGGAGCAGAATCGACGGCATGAAGCTAGGCGTGCACTACTGGAACTACTCGACGCCCGCCGAGCCGGCCGCGATCGCGCCGACGCTCGCCGAGACGGCACACATCGTCGAGGAGGCGGGGGTCTCCTCGTTCACGGTCATGGACCACTTCTTCCAGATGGAGGGGATGGCCGACGTCGACGAGCCGATGCTCGAGGGCTACACGACGTTGGGTTACGTGGCGGCGAAGACCGACAGGATGACGCTGGGCCTGATGGTGACCGGCGTGATGTACCGGCACCCGGGCCTGCTGGCGAAGATCGTCACCACGCTCGACGTCCTCTCGGGTGGGCGGGCGAGGCTCGGCATCGGCGCCTCCTGGTACGAGCGGGAGCAGCGGGGACTCGGCGTGCCGGTGGTGCCGGTCGCCGAGCGGTTCGAGCGGTTGGAGGAGACGCTGCAGATCTGCCTGCAGATGTGGAGCGACGACAACGGCCCGTTCAAGGGCCGGCACTACGACCTCGCCGAGACCCGCAACTACCCGCCGGCCCTGAGCACGCCGCGGCCGAAGATCCTCATCGGCGGTGGCGGCGAGAAGAAGACGCTGCGGCTGGTGGCGAAGTACGCCGACGCGTGCAACGTGTTCGGGGGCATCGACACCGCCGACGTGGAGCACAAGCTCGACGTTCTCCGCAGCCACTGCGAGGCCGAGGGCCGCGACTACGACACGATCGAGAAGACCGTGCTGATCACGCAGCCGGCCCTCGCCGACGTCGACGCGTGGCTCACGGCGGCCGAGGCCTACGCCCGCCTGGGCGTGTCCGAGGTGCAGACGATGCCCGACCGGCACCCGGTCGAGTTCGCCAACGGCGTCGCGGAGCAGGTCATGCCGAGGCTGCGGGACATAGGCAAGTAGCGCTCCGTCAAGCCCCCGGAGTGCCGCGTGGCCCAACCCACGCAGCGCGACGCCCCCCGCTGCGCCGATCTTGCAGTTGTGGCCTCCCCAAAAACATGACATTTCCGCAAATGGGGGCGGCCACAAGTGCAAGATCGACGCGGGCCTCGGCGACGGCGCACGCCTCGGCGACGGCGCAGGCCACGGCGACGGCGCACGCCACGGCGACGGCGCACGCCTTGGCGACGGCGAGACCGTGGGCGGCGCGGCCGGTCCACGACCTGACATCGCGCTACTGGTCGGACGCGCTGTCTTCGCGGGGTTCGGGTGGCTGTTGATCGTT
>NZ_BOPH01000009.1 GCF_016863655.1 Virgisporangium ochraceum | reverse complement strand
CGACGATCAAGGCATGACGGGCAGTGGCGGCGGCGGTCCGTCCGAGCTGAATATCGGCTTTGCCCGATCCGTGACTGCGCGCGTACCTGCGACTCGGGACACTAGGACAGTTCACGTCTCGGGTTCAGTGACGCGCGGTCGGCGGCGGCGCGGCCCGACCGGTAGCCTTCGGCGTTGCTGACAGACACCTCGCGGTACACGAGGTTCGGGAACGCCGCGTGGAAGCTCTCCTGCACCGCCTCGTCGCGGGCGGCCAGCACGGGCAGCAGCGAGCTGCCCAGTTCCGCGGCCGCCTCGCGGCCGGCGCGGTCGCTCGCGCCGGCGAGCCGCTCGCCGATCCGGGTGGCGTACGCGGTGAGGAACGCCATCCGGAACGAGCGGGTGCTCGACCGACCGTGCCGGTCGCGGCGGGACCCTTCGGCCGTCATCGCGGCGGTGGCCTGCACCAGCAGCGACGTGTACAGCAGCTCGACCAGCTCCAGGTCGGTGGGGAACCCGAACACCGTGCACGCGCCCAGCGCCTTGGACCACACCGACCGGCACCGGTTGGCCCGCGCCACCTCGCCGAGCAGCATCGACTTGGCCATCTCGTACGGCGCCTCGACGCCGATGCGCACCCCCGCCGGCTCGGCCGTGGTGCGGGCGGCCGCCTCGATCAGGGCGGCGTCGATGCTGTGCCGGGCCATCAGCTCCTGCGCCTTGGCCGTGTACGTCTCCGCCTCCTCCGGGAACGTCGTCGACTCCGCCTTGGCGAGCAGTCCGCGGATGCGGTCGAGGGTCCGCGTGTTCACGCCGTCGCCCGACGCTCCCGGTCGAACAACCGCCCGACGGCCACCGCGCACGCGCGGGTCGACCCCGCCCACGACGGTGCCGGGCGGCGGGATCAGTACCGGGATCGGCCCCAGCTGCCGCAGCAACCGCAGGACGAGCACCACCGCCTCCACAGCCGCCAGCCGGTCGACGCCGAGCCGGGCGCCGAACCCGTCGAGCCACTCCGCGTCGGAGGTCCACCACACCTCGGCCACCTGCGCCGACCAGCGCGGATCGACCACGGCGTCGGAGTAGGCGCGCATCCGCGCCGCCACCCCGTCGGCCATGGCACCGGCCGCGGCCGGGCCGTGCTCCCGCCGCGCGAACCGGACGAGGTCGACCGGCTGCCACCCCTGCCGCCACACCGGATCGACCGCCTCGCCCAGCGCCGCCAGCAGCGCCCGGTTGACCACCGTGGTGCCACCCGGCATTCCGAGCCCGGTTGCCAGATCCTTCGCGTACACGGCGGCGAGCGCCGGGTCGACCGCCGCCGACGACGCTACGGACACGACACCCGCCGCGTACTCATACGGCGTTTCTGCGGCACTCATGACCGGCCACGCTACCGGTAGGATCGATCACACATGTCGCCGACACTTTACGAACGCGCACGTCTCGATCTCTGTTACGACAGCCTCACGGGGCTGTCCGTGGGTGACGCCCTCGGCGCCCAGTTCTTCATGGTCGGCCGTTCACTCGCCGATCTCCGCGCGGGCATCCCACCTCCTCCGGTCTGGGACTGGACCGACGACACCGAAATGGCCTGCACGCTTGCCGCCGAACTCCGGGATCACGGCACCGTCGACAGCCCCGCCGACCAGGACCGCCTCGCCTACGACTTCGCCGACCGCTGCGAGCCCTACCGCGGCTACGGAGCCGGCGCCGTGGTGTGTCTGCACGCGATCCGCGACGGCATGCCGTGGCGCGAGGCCGCCGGTCGCCTCTTCGGCGGCGAGGGCTCGTGCGGCAACGGCGCCGCCATGCGGGTCGCCCCGCTCGGCGCCTACTTCGCCGGCGACCCCGTCCGGGCCGCCGCGCAGGCCACGGCCTCGGCGGAGGTCACGCACACCCATCCGGAAGGCATCGCCGGCGCCGTGGTCGTCGCGGTCGCGGCGGCTCAGGCCGCCTCGGCAAGAATCTCGGGGATACGCCCAACCGGGGCTTCCTTTCTCGAAAAGCTTCGCGCATACGCCGGCGAGGGCCAGTTGGCCCGGGGGATGGACCGGGCGGAGCGCCTGCTCGGCCGCTCGGGCCTTCCCTCCGTCGAGGAGGCGGCCTACGAGCTGGGCAACGGTTCCCGGGTCACCGCGCAGGACACCGTGCCCTTCGCCATGTGGGTGGCGGGCACGTACCTGCACGACTACCCGGCCGCGATCACCGCGTGCGTGGAGGCCGGCGGCGACGTCGACACCACGGCGGCGATCGTGGGCGGCGTGGTGGCCGCGTTCACGTCGGTGGGCGGGCGCCCGGAGGTGAACGGGGTTCCTCCGACCTGGGTCGATGCCCGGGAGCCGCTGCCGGGCTGGTGCGAGCGTTCATGATCGCCTACGCCTCGTAAAATCCGAGCGTCCGCTGCCGTGTATGGAGGATGAAAGTGAGCAACCAGGAGACGCTCGAGTTCCAGGCCGAGGCTCGCCAGCTGCTGCAACTGATGGTCCATTCGATCTACTCGAACAAGGACATCTTCCTGCGCGAGCTGATCTCCAACGCGTCTGACGCACTCGACAAGCTGCGCCTCGAGTCGATGCGCAACAAGGACCTCGACGTCGACACGTCTGATCTGCACATCGCGATCGACGTCGACAAGGAGGCGCGCACCCTGACGGTGCGCGACAACGGCATCGGCATGTCGCGCGACGACGTGGTCGACCTGATCGGCACGATCGCGAAGTCGGGCACGGCTGAGCTGCTACGCAAGCTGAAGGAGTCAAAGGAGACCTCACAGGACTCGATCGGGCAGGACTTCATCGGCCAGTTCGGCGTCGGCTTCTACTCGACGTTCATGGTGGCCACAAAAGTCGAGCTCGTCACCCGCCGCGCGGGGGAGACCGAAGGCACCCGCTGGGAGTCCTCCGGCGAGGGTACGTACGTCATCGAAACGGTCGAAGACGCCGCTCAGGGCACCGCGGTCACCGTCCATCTCAAGGCGGAGGACCAGGAGGACCACCTTTACGACTACACCGCGGACTGGAAGATCCGCGAGATCGTGAAGAGGTACTCGGACTTCATCGCGTTCCCGATCCGCCTCTCCGGCGAGTCCGATGCCCTGAACTCCATGAAGGCCCTGTGGGCGCGGCCGCGCAGCGAGGTCGAGCAGAGCGAGTACAACGAGTTCTACAAGCACATCAGCCACGACTGGACCGACCCGCTCGAAACCATCCACATGAAGGGTGAGGGTGTCTTCGAGTACGAGGCGCTGCTGTTCATTCCGTCGCGGGCGCCGTTCGACCTGCACATGCGCGACGGCAAGCGCGGCGTTCAGCTGTACGTGAAGCGCGTGTTCATCATGGACGACTGCGAAGCGCTGATGCCGAGCTACCTTCGCTTCGTCAAGGGCGTGGTCGACGCCCACGACCTGTCGCTGAACATCTCCCGCGAGATCCTGCAGCACGACCGGCAGATCCAGGTGGTGCGCCGGCGCCTCGTGAAGAAGGTTCTCTCGACCATCAAGGACCTCCAGGCCAACGACGCCGAGAAGTACGCGACGATCTGGAAGGAGTTCGGCCGGGCCATCAAGGAGGGCTTCCTCGAGGACCCGGAGAACCAGGACGCGCTGCTCGGCGTCCTCTCGGTGGCCTCGACCCACGACGCCGCCGAGCCGACGACGCTGGCGCGGTACGTCGAGCGCATGAAGGACGGCCAGAAGGACATCTACTACGTGACGGGCGAGTCCCGCACGATGATCGAGAACTCGCCGCACCTGGAAGCGTTCAGGGCCAAGGGTTACGAGGTGCTGATCCTCACCGACCCGGTCGACGAGGTCTGGGTCGAGCGGGTCACCGAGTTCGATGGCAAGCCGTTGCAGTCCATCGCGAAGGGCCAGGTCGATCTCGGTTCATCGGAAGAGGAGACCGCGTCGGCGCGCGAGGAGTTCGCCGACTTCCTGCCGTGGATGACCGCGACGCTGACCGACGAGGTCAAGGAGGTGCGCCTGTCGTCGCGGCTCACGACGTCGCCCGCCTGCATCGTCGGCGACGAGCACGACATGACCCCGACGCTGGAGAAGATGTACCGCGCGATGGGCCAGGAGGTGCCGCACACCAAGCGCATCCTGGAGCTCAACCCGGGCCACCCGCTGGTGACGGGTCTGCGTGCGGCCCACGCCGCGAACGCGGAGAACCCGGCCCTCAAGGAGACCGCGGAACTGCTGCACGGCATGGCGCTGCTGGCCGAGGGCGGCGAGCTGAAGGACCCGGCGAGGTTCACGAGGCTGCTCGCCGACCGGCTTGCATCGGCGTTGTAGCCTCTCTTCTCCGTTCGGCCGGCCGGCCACTGTCCAATGTGGTCGTGCCGGCCGAACATGTGGTGGGGCGCGGAAAAGTGTCGCACCCATGCGATAGAAATCTTGGCGACAGGCCAGGAGGTCGCATGGATCCTTGGGAATCATCTTATGAGTGGCGCAGTGCTGCGGCGGTCGTTCCGCCGGTGCAGCCACGTAAGTTGGCGAAGGTGCCGTTCGTCGAGTTGGCCGACGGCCGACTGCAGGGTGTGGTGTCGAGCGGGTCCGACATCGAGCGGGTCTACGTCTCGTCGTTCGCCGCCAAGACGCACGTGTACAGCTGCAGTACCAACAACAACCGCCCGTGCGGCGGTCTGCGCGGGTCGCCGTGCAAACATCTGCAGACGCTGCTCGACGAGGCCGTGCTGCAGTACGGCTCCGAGCGCGTCATCCGGTACCTGCACGTTGACGCCGAACCGGATGCGAGCACGTGGGACCTGCTGCGCGCGATGACCGGGCACCAGGAGTCCGCTCCGGCGGCCACCGTGTTCAGCCGGTTCCTGCACCATCTCGCGTACCTGGAGGTGCCGGGCAGCACCGATCCGTTGCCCGAGCTGCACTGGTTCCCGGCGGGAGTGGGCTCATGAGAGGTACGCAGCTGGCCGAGGTCCACGCGTTCGACGACGCGGGGGTCACGGCCGCTCTGGAACTGGTCACCGCGTTCGACGACGCGTTCGTCACCGGGTTCGCCAGGCTCAACGAGGAGCGGGTGGGTGCGCTCACCGCGCTGTCGGGCGCGATGGCGGTCACGCCGCTCGGTGAACGGGTCGCCGAGGCGGTCGACAAGGTGGCCGCCGGGTCGATCGCCGACGAGCACCTGGTCGCGCTCGCCGCCGCCCGGTCGGCGCTGCTCGGCTCGGTGCACGACGCGCTGGTCGCGGGCGTCGACAGGGCGCTGGGACGGGAGCGCGCGGCGTACGAGGCCGCGCCGGTCGACGGCGGCGAGGAGCACCTGAACCTGCTGGCCGGCAGCCGGTCGTGGCTGCGGGAGCTGGCGATCGCCGGCTGGCGCGGTGTCGACCACGACCTGGTCTCGGCGGTCGGGCAGACGGTCACGGCGTTGCTCGCCCTGCCCGCGGAGTCGGGGCCGTCCCGTCGACGGCTCGCCGTTCTGCTCGACGGTCTCGCGGCCGAACTGCGCGCGGCGAGCCCGATCGCCACGATGGACAAGCTGCCGAAGCGGCGCTGGGCCGACCTGTGGTGCCGGGCCCTGCTGCTGTCCCAACCCGGGCAGGGGGAGCCCGTGGCGGCACCGGTCTCCGGTCGCCTGCTCGTGCTCGGTGCCGACGTGCACGAGCACGCCACCGCGGTGCAGGTCCAGGTGCACGGGGTGCTGGAGACCGGCGAGGGCGCCCGGCTGGTACGCGCGAGCGTGTCGGCCGCGAAGGTCGACACCATCGTCGGCCGGGCCGTGTGGAAGCTGCTCGCCCAGCACACGATGCTCACCCAGGCGCTGGCCAAGCGCGTCTCGCTGACGCTCACCGACATACCGCTGCTGCCCAGTGGCGACCTGGTCTGGCACGACGACAGGGCCCGGCCGGGCGAGCCGGCCGACCCGTTCACCACCGCGAAGACGATGCTGTCGGCGGCGGTCGCGCCGGCCGCTCCGCCGTTGCAACGGCACCCGATCGGCATCGCCGAGCCAGTCCTGCTGGAGCACTACTCCGTCGAGAACGACCTGCTCCACCGCGACGGCGGTCCGGAGGAGGGTGTGCGGTTGGCGTTCGACCGGCTGCCGTCGTCGGGGCCGTTGACGGCCGACCTGGTGCGCAAGTCGAACGCGTGCGTCGGGTTGCTGCGGTGGGACGCGGGCGCGTGGTCGGTGCAGCCGCTGGCCGTGCGGGTCGAGTCGAAGAAGGGCGACGTCGAGTACCACAACGGCGACTGGGCACTGGGTCACCCCGATCCGAAGGTGGTCAAGGCCGACGCGAAGGACGACGCCGTAGGCACCCTGCGCGAGCGCGCGGGACGGTTGCTGCGCAAATGAGCGAGCACTCCAACCGACGGCAGGTGCTGTACTGGCGGCTGATCGCCCGCCTCTTCGACCCCGAGGAGCAGCCCGGCCTGGAGACGGCGAGCGTCGCCATCGTCGACGACATCGCGCTGCCCCAGGCCCTGCTCGACCCGAGCGTGTCGGTCGACACGATCGTGCAGCGCTACCCGGAGCTCGCGGCGGAGTTCCGCGGCCTGCTCGCGGAAGAGGGCGCAGACGCCGGAGCGTCCATAGTAGACAGTTCGGAGGATGGGCCGGGCGACGACGAGGTGCGGCGGGCGGCGCTCGTGTCGAAGCTGCTGCTGAACGTCTTCAACACCGGGCAGGGGAACGTGAGCGCCGGTCAGCTGTCGCGGTGGCAGCAGGACGCGGGCTGGTTCGAGCAGGCACTCGGGTGCGAGCCGGGGCACCTGCGCACCGGTCCGGGCAAGAACGAGGGTCTCGGTGTGGTGCTCGGCGGCCTCGAAGGCGACCTCATCAAGCGGATGCGGCTGCGTGAGGTGCTCGCCGACAACAAGCTCGCCGCCCAGCTGAACCCGAGCATGTCGCTCATCGAGCAGCTCCTGCGCGACAAGCACAACCTGTCCGGGCTGGCGCTGAAGAACGCGAAGGCGCTCATCCGCAGGTTCATCGACGAGGTGGCGCAGGTTCTGCGCACCCAGGTGCAGCAGAGCAGCGCCGGCACCATCGACCGCTCGGTCCCGCCGAAGCGGGTCTTCCGCAACCTCGACATCGAGCGCACGATCTGGAAGAACCTCACCAACTGGAACGCGGCCGACGAGCGGCTGTACGTCGACAAGCTGTTCTACCGGCAGACCGCGAAGCGCACCACGCCGGCCAAGATGATCGTGGTGGTCGACCAGAGCGGCTCGATGGTCGACGCGATGGTGAACTGCACGATCCTGGCATCCATCTTCACCGGGCTGCCCAAGGTCGACGTCCACCTGATCGCCTACGACACCAGGGCGCTCGACCTCACCCCGTGGGTGCACGACCCGTTCGAGGTGCTGCTGCGCACCCAGCTCGGCGGCGGCACCGACGGCAACGTCGCGATGGCGCTGGCCCAGCCGAAGGTCACCGACCCGCGCAACACGGTGCTGGTCTGGATCTCCGACTTCTACGAATGGCGGCCCGAGCCCCTGTTCGCCAGCATGGAGGCCCTGCACCGCTCGGGTGTGAAGGTGATTCCCGTCGGCTCGGTCAGCAGCGGCGGCCAGGCGAGCGTGTACCCCTGGTTCCGCCAGAAGTTCAAAGACATGGGGACGCCCGTGCTCTCCGGTCACATCAAGAAGCTCGTCCACGAACTCAAGAACTTCCTCGCTTAGGAGAACGGCGAACATGACTGAGATGCTGCGTGCCCCGGCCGAGGTGAAGTACGCCGAGGAGCTCGACTGGCTGGAGTCCGTCGACGACAGCCCGAAACCGTTCTCCTGGCGGCTCAGCCCGAAGATGGTCCGCCTCTTCGTCCTCGGGTCCGAGCGGGCCGACGGCCTCGACCGCGAGATCGGTCAGAAGTGGTACGGAGACCGGAGTTTCGTCGAGCGGAGCATCGTCACGCTCGCGTCCGACCGAGGCCTGCTGCTCATCGGCGACCCCGGCACCGGCAAGAGCTGGCTCGCCGAGCTGCTCGCCGCGGCGATCTGCCGCAACTCCACGCTCGTCGTGCAGGGCACCGCCGGTACCACCGAAGACCACATCAAGTACTCGTGGAACGTGTCGATGGTGATCGCGCGGGGGCAGAGCCGCGAGTCGATGATCCCGTCGCCCATCATGACCGCGATGGAGAAGGGCGTCGTGGGCCGGTTCGAGGAGCTGACCCGGTCCACCAGCGACGTGCAGGACGCACTGATCTCGATCCTGTCGGAGAAGTACGTCTCGATCCCCGAGCTCGACGACGACAACATCGTCTACGCCCAGCCGGGCTTCTCCATCATCGCCACCGCGAACAGCCGCGACCGTGGGGTCAACGACCTGTCGTCGGCGCTGAAGCGGCGGTTCAACTTCGTGCGCATCCCGGTGGTCACCAACAAGAAGGCCGAGGCGGAGATCGTCCGGTTCCGCACCACCGAACTGCTGCGTCGCCACCAGATCGAGCTTGAGGTGCCGCCGTCGCTGCTCGACATCCTGCTGCAGAGCTTCGCCGACCTGCGGGCCGCCGCCGACGCCGCCACCAGCGACGACGAGAAGCTCGAGTCAGCGCTGTCGACCGCCGAGCAGATCGGCGTGCTCGAAGACGCCATCCTGCACAGCCAGTTCTTCGGCGACCGCCAGCTACGCGCCGACACCCTGGGCAGCTCGCTGGTCGGGTCGCTGGCCCGGCGCAGCCCGGAAGACCTGGCGATCCTGAACAAGTACTGGCACGGCGTCGTCGAGCCCCGCAGCAAGGACGCCGGTGGCGAGTGGCCCGGGTTCCTGGCCGGCGGCAAGCAGACCATCGACACCCTGTCATGAGCGGTCCCGGTAGCGCCGCGCCGTTCGACGCGCTGCGCACCCAACTGCTCGACGCCGCGGCCGCCTTCACCGGCACGCCGGCGGCCCTCGACAGCATCCTCACCGGCATCGTCGACGACGTCGACCGGGCGCTCCGGGAGGAGCTCGAGATCTTCCCGGTCTGCCACCACTCGCCGGCATCGGCGCTGGCGATGGTGCGCCGGCTGCGCGAGAAACAACCGAAGGTCATCTACCTGGAGCTGTGCGAAGACCTCCGTCCGCTGCTCGACGAGCTGCGCAACTGCCGCCTCCCCGTGGCGGTGCAGGCGTTCGCGTCCGACCTCGACCAGTTCCCGAAGGACTGGTCACCGCTGAGTGTCGTGGCTCCGATCACCGAGGCGTCGGCCGAGTACCAGGCGATCGCGTACGCGCTCGACACACCCGGGGTCGAGCTGGTGCTGGTCGACCGGTCCGTCGACCACGTCTTCCAGTGGGAGCCGCGGAAGGAGGAGAAGGAGGAGACGCCCGACGACGAGGAGGCCGCCCTGCACGGCGACGCCGTCGGCGTCGAGATCGGAGACCTGCGGCCCGGCTTCGCCGCGCTGGAGGAGCACCTGCTGCGGCACGGCAAGGTGCGGCACTGGTCGGAGTGGTGGGACCAGTACGTCGAGCAGCCGCTCGGCGGCGCCGACTACGCCACCTACCGGCAGGCGATGGTGCTCATCGGCAGCCTGTTCCGCCGGCTGGGCACCGACCGCCCGGGCAAGGTCCGCGTCGACGAGGACCGCGAACGGTACATGTGGACCCGCATGCGCGAACACCTGGCGCAGTCGGGTGTGGACAGGTCCGACTGCCTCTACGTGTGCGGCGCGTACCACGCCGCCAGCCGGGTGGAGGAGTTCGGCACGACGGAACAGAGTCCACAGTGGACCATCACGCCGCGTACGAAGACGCGGTGGCTCTACGGGCTGATCCCGTCGAGCTACTCCGCGATCGAGGCGCAGTTCGGGTTGGCCTCCGGTTCCGTGTCGATCGCGGCGGCCTCGTACGCGAAGTCGGTGACCCGCGGCAAGCTCAAGCCGTTCCGCCTCGCCGGCCAACAGGGAAAGACACCGAAACTGCCGCCGCCGGTACAGGACACGCCGGCCAAGGACGAGCTGACCGGCTTCCTCCAGTCGCCACCGGTGCTCGACCAGCTCGACGAGGAGGAGCTGCTCGGCTGGTCGGTCGAGATCGTGCGGCTGGCCCGGAAGAACGGCTACCTCGCCAGCACCGCCGACGCGATCGCGGTGTTCGAGACCTCGATCCTGCTCGCCGGCATGCGGGGGCGCGCCCGACCGACCCCGTACGACTTCCAGGACGCGGCGATCACCTGCATCGAGAAGGACGTCGTACCGGGGCGGCGCGACGTGCGGCGGCTGTGCGAGATCCTGCTCGGCGGCGACCGCGTCGGGCAGGTCGGGTACGACGCGCTGCCGCCGCTGGCGAAGGACGTCTACGACCGGCTCGGCCCGCTCAACCTGAACCTTCAGCAGCGCACGCTGCGCAGGGCCCTGCTCGACTTCAACGCCGACCCGCAGCTGCGACCGGTCTCCGACCTGCTGTGGATGCTGCGCTACCTGCTGCCCGAGTACGCGGTACGTCCGATCATGGGTTCGCGCGGGCTCGGCGAACGGTCGATCCAGGAGTCCTGGGACCTCGACATCGCCCGCCACCAGCGGCAGATCATCGAGCTCGGGTACGAGGGCGTCACCGTGGAGCAGGTGCTCGAACAGCGCCTGCGTCGCGAGGTCTGGAAACCCAAGGCCACGGCCGCCGTCGCGCTCAAGGCCGTCGAAGACGCGACGGTGTTCCTCGACAGCCGGAGGTTCACCGACGAGCTGGGCGCGCGGGCCGTCGACCTGCTCTCCAGCGAGCGGACCGTCGACGACGCGCCCGAGGTGCTCAAACGGATCCGGCGCCTGCTCGCGCACTACCGGGCGACCGAGCCGGCGCTGCCGGCCTGGTGCGAGCAGTTCGTCAAACAGGGCTACGCCCACTACTGCACGCTGCTGCCGACGTCGTTCGTCGACGAGGACACCGGCGTGCGTCAGGTCGCCGCGATGCTCGGGTTCCTCTTCTCGATGGAGAGCCTCGCGTTGTCCCTCGGCTGCGACCGGTCGCAGCTGGAGCTGGCCGTGAAGCAGTCGCACCCGGAGGCGCCGGCGAAGGTCGCGCTGCTGTGGGCCGCCCACCACCAGCTCGGGCTGCTGCCGCTGCCCCAGCTGCGGGAGCGCTGCGACGACCTGCTCGGCAACCCGCTGGTGGTGCCGGCGTTCCCGCAGTACCTCAGCGGGTTCGTGCAGGCGCTGGAGCCGGCGCCGACGCTCAGCGCGTTCGTGGTGGAGCTGCTGTCGAAGGCGTTCGCCCGGCTGCCCGACCGGGTGCTGCTGCCCTGGCTCCCCACGCTGATCACCACGTTCAAGGACCAGGCCGGCGAGCTGGTGCCGGTGCTGATCCGCGAGGCCGCCCGCACGTTCCCGGCGACCCTGCCGGCGATCGACGCCTGGACCCCGCCGTGGGAGGGCAGCACGGCGGCGGCACCGAAGAAGGCGCCGGCCGGTGGACCCGCGACCGACCTGCTCCGGGCCCACCCGGAACCGGTCGAGACCCTCGCGGCCGTGCTCGGTTGCACCGGCGGCTGGCAGGAGCAGGATCAGGACGGGCTCGGCGACCTGCGGGCGCTCCTCACGCGGTACCCGGACCCGGCGAACGACCTGGCCGGGCTCATCACGGTGTAGTCGGCTTGACTCCGAAGTGCGGCTGGTGGTTTTGTAGAACAATCCGCCAGTCGCACTTCACCGGAGCCTGCCCATGACCCCGACCGACGCTGCTCGCGCCGTGGCGGACGCCGCTGCCCGCGCCTCGGCCGCCAGCCCCGCGCTCGCCGCCGCGGGCCAGGAGCAGATCGACACCGCCATCCGCGCCATGGCCGACCGGCTCTCCGACGCCGGGGTGACAGCCACGGTCCTCGAGGCCAACCAGGTCGACTGCGCCACGGCCAAGGAAGCCGGCATGGCCGGCGGGCTGCTCGATCGCCTCCGGCTGACCCCGGCCCGCCTCACCGACATGGCCGGCCAGCTACGCCAGCTCGCCGACACCGAGGCGCTGCCGACCCGGCAGAAGGTACGGACGCTCGACGGCGGACTCCTCGTCGAGGAGTGGCGCCGCCCGGTGGGCGTCATCGGGGCGAACTTCGAGGCCCGTCCCAACGTCGCGGTCGACGTCGCGTCGCAGCTGATCAAGTCGCGGAACGCGGGGGTGCTGCGCACCGGCTCGGCGGCGATCGGGTCGGCCGCCGCGCTGGTCGACCTGGTCGTCGCTCCGGCGCTCACCGAGGCGGGCCTGCCGGGAGACGCGGTGCAGCTGCTCCGCGTGCCCGGACGCGAGTCGGCCGAGGCGCTGGTCACCGAGCCGACGAAGATTCCCCTGGTGATCCTGCGCGGCAGCGGCGAGAGCACGCGCACGCTGGCCGCCCGGGCGGCGCTGGCCGGGGTCAAGACGCTGGCCCACGCCGACGGCGGCGGCGTCCTCTACATCCACCCCGCCGCCGACCGGACGCTCGCCGACCGGCTCATCGACGACGGCCTCGACCGCCTCGGCGTCTGCAACCGGCTCAACCTGCTCCTGGTCGACAGGGCGATCTGGGACGAGACGGTGCCGCGAGTCGTCGACGCGCTCGCCGCCCGCGAGCCGAAGATCGCCGCGTCGCTGCCGCCGCACCAGCACGTGGTCGGCTACGAATGGGCGCTCGACGACGACAACGAGGCCACCGTGACGATCGCACCGGCCGACGGCGAGCTCGACGCGGCCGACATCGCCAACCGGGAGACCTCCGGCCTGGCCGCGACGATCGTCACCGAAGACGCACAGGCCGCAAGCCGCTTCCTCAAGGCATACGTGGGCACCGGCGCGTTCTGGAACGCCTCGACCCGCCGGCTCGACGGGTTCAAGCTGCTCGGCGTCCCCGAGACGGGCATCAACGTCGACCGGGTGCCCGGCCCGCGCGGACCGGTGACGTTCCGCGACCTCTACCTCCGGCAGTACGTGGTGGTGCCGGAAGACCGGACGCTGGGCTGATGGCCCGCGGCGAAGACACCTGGGCCGAACGGCTGGCCGAGGACCGGGTCGCGCTCACCGGTGGCAGCCGCTCCCAGCTGCTCGCCGGGAAGCTGCGCCAACGCATCACCGAAGGCGTGTTCCGGCCCGGCGAGCGGCTGAGCGAGGAGGCGTTGAGCGAGGCGCTCAGCGTCTCCCGCAACACGCTGCGGGAGGCGTTCCGCCAGCTCGCCCAGGAGGGCGTGCTCGTGCACGAGTTCGGCCGGGGCGTCTTCGTCCGCACGCTGAGCATCGACGACGTCCGCGACATCTACACGATGCGCCGCATCCTCGAACTGGCCTCGGTGCGCAACCTGCCGAACGCGCCGGCCGGTGCGCTCGACGAGATCCGGCTGGCGGTGGAGACCGCCGAGGAGGCGGCCGCCCGGTCCGACTGGGGCGGGGTGGGCAGCGCGAACATGCGGTTCCACCAGGCCGTCGCGGAGCTGGCCGGCAGCCACCGGGTGCGCGAGGCCCTGCGGCGGGTGCTGGCCGAGCTCCGGCTGGTGTTCGTCGTCATGGACGACCTGCGCGAGTTCCACGAGCCGTACCTGAAGTCGAACCGGGAACTGTACGAGATGCTCGCCGCGGGCGACGTCGCCGGCGCCGAGGTGGCGTTCGCGCAGTACTTCGACACCGCCGAGACCCAGCTCCTCACCGCTTACGCGAAGCAGCGCTCGTAGGGAAAGCGGACGTGGCGGAGCAGCCCGCACGCGCGTCCCATAGAAGATCTTGCTCTTCCCTCTTGACCGATCGGCTTGTTGAACAAAAGAATTGTAGGACGGCAACGACCACGCGGAGGCGGTTCAAGCACGGGAGGTAGGCAGCATGACTCAGCACGTCAAGGCAGGGGCACACAGCAGTCGGCGACGGGTGATCGTCGCGAGCCTCATCGGTACCTCACTGGAGTGGTACGACTTCTTCCTCTACTCCTCGGCCGCGGCCCTGGTCTTCGGCAAGCTGTTCTTCCCGACGTTCGACCCCGTCACCGGCACCCTCCTCGCATTCGCGACCCACGCGGTCGCGTTCGTCGCGCGTCCGCTCGGTGGCATCGTCTTCGGACACTTCGGCGACCGGGTCGGCCGCCGCGGGGTGCTGGTCGCGACGCTGGTGCTCATGGGCACCGCCACGATGCTCATCGGCGTGCTGCCCACCTACGCGCAGTGGGGCGTGGCCGCGCCGGTCGCGCTGGTCGTGCTGCGGTTCCTGCAGGGCCTCGGCCTCGGCGGCGAGTGGGGCGGCGCCGTCGTCATGACGCTCGAACACGGCGAAGAGAACAAGAGGGGACGGGCCGCCGCGTGGCCCCAGGTCGGCGTGCCGGCCGGGAACCTGCTGTCGGCGGGCGTCCTCTGGGTCATGAACTTCGCGCTCACCGACGCCGCGTTCCTGTCCTGGGGCTGGCGGGTGCCGTTCCTGCTGTCGGGCGTGCTGCTGCTGGTGGGCCTGTGGATCCGGGTCGCCGTCACCGAGTCCCCCCAGTTCGAGGCGATGAAGAGCGAGCAGGGCACCGCGAAGGTCCCGCTGTTCGAGGTGCTGCGCACGCACCCGCGCGGCCTGCTCACCGCGATGGCCGCCCGCATCGGCACCGACGTGGCGTTCTACGTGTTCACGCTGTACCTGCTGACGTACGTGACGACCACCGTCGGCCTGCCGCGGCAGGCCGGGCTCACCGCGGTGCTCGTCGGCTCGGGTCTGCAACTGTTCCTGATCCCGTTCTTCGGCGCGCTGTCCGACCGCGTCGGCCGGCGGCCGGTGTACGCGGCCGGTGCCGTGGCGGCGGCGGCCTGGGCGTTCGCGTTCTTCCCGCTGCTCGACACCGGCAACCGCCTGGTGATCGTGCTCGCGGTGGTGGTCGCGCTGATGACCCACGCGGCGATGTACGGGCCGCAGGCCGCGTTCGTCGCGGAGATGTTCTCCACGCGGCTGCGCTACTCGGGCGCGTCGATGGGATACCAGGTGGCCGGCATCCTCGGCGGCGCGCTGGCGCCGATCATCTCGGTGAAACTGGTGCAGACGACGGGATCCGCGCTCTCGGTGTCGGTGTACGTGCTGGTGGCACTGATGATCACCGGCGTGGCGCTGTGGTTCGCGCCGGAGACCGCCCACGTGTCCGAACGCGCCGCGACGGAGCCGGCCGCGCGCGAAGGGGTGGCGGCCTGACATGCGGGGGTTCAGCTTCGGCGCGTTGGGCGTCGCGCTCGTCATCGCCCTGGTGGGGTCGGTCGTCGGCCTGTGGGCCGGGTTCGCGAAGACCGACGGCGGCGAGGTCGCCGTGGTCCGCAACGGCGGCTGGTTCGACGACAACCGGATCCGCCAGGTGATCCAGCCCGCCTCCGGGCTCACGTGGGTGGGCATGTGGTCGAAGGTCCACCGGTACCCGGCGCAGCAGCGCTACTACACGATGACCGCCGACCCCGAGCGCGGCGGCCGGCCCGGCATCGACCTGGCCCGCTCGCCGTCGGGCGACGGCGTGGAGATGGGCATCGAGGCGACGATGTACTTCACGTTGAACCTCGACGCGCAGGTGCTGCGCACCTTCGACGACAAGTACGGCACCCGCCAGTTCCGCTACGGCAAGGACGACCTGCTGTACGCCTGGGACGGCGTCGACGGGTGGAACGCCTTCTTCGACGGCGCGGTGCGTCCCGTGATCGACAACGCGCTGCGGTTCCAGCTGAGCACGGTGACGTGCGCGGAACTGGTGTCGTCGTGCGCGCTCGTGCAGTTCGGTGCCAACGGCACGGTGCCGGCGTCGACGCCCACGGTCGCGGCGGCGGGCGCGCAGAACAACGCCAACATCTCGAAGATCGAGGCGGCGCTGAACGAGACGCTGGCCAAGGACATCGAACGCAACCTCGGCGGCCCGTTCCTGCAGAACATCCGGTTCAACCTGGTGCGGGTCACGCTGCCCGGTCCGGTGCAGGAGGCGGTCACCAAGGCGCAGGCCGCGTTCGCCGCGGTGAGCGAGGCGCAGGCGCGGGTCGCGCAGGCGCAGGCCGAGGCCGAGGCGAACAAGAAGCGGCAGGAGGGCTACAACGCCTGCCCCGCCTGCGCGCAGATCGACATGATCAAGGCGCTTCCGCCCGGCGTCACCACGTACGCCCCGGGCAGCGGCGTGGCGGTCGGGCAATGAGAACCGCCCTGCTCGCCGTGGTGGTCGTGCTCCTGGAGCTGCTGGTGATCTGGGGACGCGAGGCGGTGCTGCGCTACCGCGGGCGCCGCCCGACGTGGGAGGTGGCCTCGTACACCGACCGCGACCGCACGCTCGTGCTCCTGCGCCTGGTCGACCGCGCCGGGACGGTCGTCGACGAGCACCTGGTGGCCGCCGTCCCCGGCGACGCCTACGACCGGCAGCGCCACCTCCTGCAGGCCCACCTCGAAGCCGAAGGACGAGCGATGCGCATGAACGGCGCGAGGTAACGTCGCCGTGCATGGAGGCACCCTCGCCCGGCGACCGGGCCCGCCGGCTGGCCGCGGAGGCACTGGCGGCCGACGACCCGACCGGCTGGTTCGAGCGGCTCTACCGCGGCGACCAGACCGTCCCCTGGCACCAGGGCGGGCCCGACCCGTTCCTGGTCAGGTGGGCGGCCGACCGCAACCTTGACGGCAGCGGTAACTCGGCGGGCCGCTTGACCGCGGGCGAAGAAGTGCGCTTCGCCCGCTCGCGGCCCGCTGGCCTGACCGCGCTGGTGATCGGAGCCGGGCTGGGTGACGACGCGGAGTTCGTCGCCGGGCTCGGCTTCGACACGGTGGCGTTCGACGTGGCGCCCAGCGCGGTCGAGCGGGCGCGACGGCGGTTCCCGGACTCCACGGTGCGGTACGAGGTGGCCGACCTGCTCGACCTGCCGGCGGACTGGCGGTTCGACCTCGTGGTCGAGAACTTCACCGTGCAGTCCCTTCCGGTGGGACTGCGTGAGCGGGCGATCGCGGCCGTGGCGGCCACCGTCGCGCCGGGCGGCACGCTGATCGTCCACGCCACCTACCGCGACCCGGCCGTGGAGCGTCCGGGGCCGCCGTGGCCGCTCACGCGGTCCGATCTCGAGCTTTTCGCCCTTGAACCGGTGACGGTGACGCAAATCCCCGAGCCGGGCCACCCGGAGCTGGCAACCTGGCAGGCCGAGTTCACCCGTCCGGGGTAGCGAGCCGCTTCAGGTCCCTCGTGCGGAGGATGCCGCCCTCGGCGTCGCCGAGAGCGGCTTCGATCAGGCCCCGCGCGAGCTCGTCGGCGGTGATGGCCAGGCCGGGCGTGGTCGCGTTCAGCACCGGGAACACCGCGCGCGTGAACGCACCGGCGCGGTCCCCGGCGGGCCGGATGTAGCCCGGACGCGCGATGAACAGCCTTCGCAGCCCGTTGCCGCCCAGCTGCCGCTCGGCCTCGGCCTTCACCCGGGCGTAGGGGAGCGGCAGCCGACCGGCGCCGGCTGCACTCAGGTGCACGAACGTGTGCTCCGGACTGCGTTCGCGGAGGATGTCGGCCGCGGCCAACGGATAGGTGAGCGTCACCTCGCGGTAGGCGACGGCGCTGCCCGCCCGCCGGCGTGACGTGCCCAGACAGAAGAAGCACGCACCCACGCCGGTCAACTGGTGGGCCAGCGACTCGGGGTGGCTGAAGTCGTGACAGTGGATGTCGACCAGCCGCGGGTGCTTGACGCCGATCGGCCGGCGGGTGATCGCCCGAACCTCGGCGACGCGCTCGTCGGCCAGGCACCTGGCGACGACAGCCGAGCCGGCGGTGCCGGTGGCGCCGAACACCACGACCCGCACCGGATCGGACATCCGCTGTGCCTCCCCGAAGCTATCCCCTGACCCGGCCGCACGAATATTAGCCTGACGGACGTGACCCACTCCGTGGCCGTGCAGTTGCTCGCGCACCTGCGCCGCGCCCGCGATCACATCGACCGGCACTACGCCGAGCCGCTCGACCTCGACTCGCTCGCCAGGGTGGCGGGCGTGTCGAAGTACCACTTCGTGCGCAGCTTCGAGGCCGCGTACGGCGAGCCGCCCATCCGCTACCTGACCCGCCGTCGCATCGAACGGGCACAGGACCTCCTCCGGCACGCCAACCTGACCGTCACCGAGATCTGCATGATGGTCGGGTTCGCGAGCCTCGGCTCGTTCTCGTCGAGGTTCACCCAACTGGTGGGGGAGAGCCCGACCGCCTACCGCGACCGGTGGGCCGCCCGCGGAGCGGCCCACGTGCCGGGCTGCTGGCTCTTCATGCGCGGTGTACGGGACCACGGCGGTACAAGTACAGGCACGAGTTCAGCAACCTCGGAGAAGCACACAGAGCAACAGCGCGAGTAGCGTCAGCGACATGATCACAAACGTTTCCCTGGTCACGCTGTACTGTCTCGACCAGGAAGAAGCCAAGAACTTCTACGTCGACGTGATGGGCTTCGAGGTCGGCGTCGACATCACCATGGGTGAAGGGTTCCGGTGGGTGACCCTCAAGCAGGCCAGCCAGCCCGAGCTCGAGATCACGCTCATGGTCCCCGGCCCGCCGCTCAACGAGGAAGCCGCCGCGTTCTACCGCCGGCAGCTGGAGAAGGGTGAGAAGGGCGGCCTGGGCCTGCAGGTCGACGACTGCCGCAAGACCTACGAGGAGCTGGTCGCCAAGGGCGTCACGTTCATCCAGGAACCGGCTGACCGCCCCTACGGCGTAGAGGCGGTCATGCGCGACATTTCCGGAAACTGGATCGTGCTGGTCGAGAAGAAGGCCTTCACACCGGCTGACTTCACCGACGCGTGAGCTCCGGGCGGAAGGCCAGGATCAGGCCGAGCGCGAGGTAGCCGACCAGCAGGTGACCGATCGCGACCACCAGCGCGACGGTCCCACCGACCGCCACGAACACCGGAACGGTCACCGGCGCCCAGCTCTCCGCCACCATCGGCCAGCCGCGGGCCGGCCCGCGCCACCGGCCGGTGATCGCCACCTTCACGCCGATGATCGCCATGCCGAGCATCGACAGCGGCCAGAACGCGTCGAGGATGGCCAGCCACAGGTCGTCCCGGAAGGCGGGGACGGCGCCGTGCAGCACGGTCCAGACGGTGGCGAGGGTCAGCAGGACGTACTCGACCCGCAGCATGCCGCGGGCGATCTTCGACACGCCCGTGGCCCGCGTCTTCAGCTGAGCGCCGACGAGCGCGAACAGGCCGATCTGGAACGGTAGGGCGCTGAGGTCGCCGATCGTGATGCCGATCGAGGACTCCGGGGTGTTGCCGACCAGCGCCAGCCCGGTCACCCAGCTGAGCGTGCCGGCGGCGACCATGATGCCGGCCCGGCGCACCGTGCGGTCGGTCGCGGCCGCCGAGGCGGCGGAGGCCTCAGCGGTGGCCGGGGAGGAGGCGAGCGGGACGTCGGTGCGGGCCGGAGCGGGGTTGGTCGAGATGCTCATGTCAGGTCCTTCGGAAGAGGTCGTGGTGACACCGAGAACTCTCGGAGAACCGCGTCCCGGGCCGGCAGGGCCCGCGATCCCGGATCGGGTCCCGCCCGGTGTCCCGACCCGGACGGGACCGTTGTCCCGACGACTGCGGGACTGCTGACCTGCGACGATCCGTATGTGAAGCACATAGCGGTGATCGCCGTGGCCGTCGCGGCGACGGTGGCCGCGGCCGTCCTCGACCTCCAGGTGCCGGGCGCGCACCGCCGGTTGCTCGACCTGGAGGCGGGGTGGCTCGCCGGCATTCCGGGTGTGGCGCTCGCGGTTCCCGGCGCGCTGCTGCTCGGACGGATGCCGCGCCACCCGGTCGGCTGGATCCTGTGCGTCACCGGTCTGCACTGGAGCCTCGACGGCTTCGCGTCGAGCTGGCTGGCCTACGCCACCCTCGACACGCCCGCGAAGCCCGGTGCCGAGCTCGCGTTCTGGGCCTACCAGCGGCTCGGTGCCAGTCTCCTGCTCGCGCTCCCGCTGGTCCTGTTGTTCTATCCCGACGGACGCCTGCCGGCCGGACGGTGGTGGCGCACGGCGGCGCTCGCCAGCCTGGCCGCGACGGCGTCGTTCCCGCTGGTGCTGCTGCTGGTGCCGGCGGGCATCGCGCAGGAGCAGCAGACCGGCGAGGCGCTGCCGCCGCAGTTCGCCGCCCTGGACCTCGACCTGACCACGGTCGCGCTGCGGGAGAGCTTCTGGCAGCCGGCGTTCGCGGTCTCGCTCGCCCTGGCTCCGCTGAGCCTGCTCGTGCCGTTCGCCGTCGTCGTGCGGAAGTACCGGCAGGACCGCAACCGGATGCGCTGGCTGCTCTGGGCGGCGGTCGTCGACCTGCTGGTGATGCTCTCGACGCTGGTGCTGCCCGGCGCGTTCACCTCGCCCGGGCTGACCGTCGCGGTGTGCGTCACCGGGGTCGCGGTGACGATCGGGATCGTGCGGCCCGATGTCACCGACGTCGACGAGCTGCTCAACGGCACGCTCCGGTACGGCGCGCTGGCGTTCGCGGTGGTGGCCGTCGACGCGCTCGTGCTCGCGGTCACCAGCGCGGTGGCCGAGCGCGACGCGGCGGTGCTCGCGCTGCTGCTGGTCACGGCGGTCTACGGTCCGCTGCGGCACCGCCTGTGGCTGCTGGCCCGGCGGGTGCTGTTCGGTCGCCGGCACGACCGGTACGGGGTGGTCGCGAGCCTGGCCGAGCAGCTCGAACGGTCGCCGGCGCCGGAGGAGCAGCTGCTCGCGGTCGCGCGGACGGTCGCCGAGGCGTTCCGGTCGCCGTTCGTCGCGGTCGAGGTCGACCGCGCCGGTTCGGCGTCGTTGGTGGCGTCGTACGGGACCCGTCCGGAGCGCACCCAGGTGCTGCCGGTCACCTACCGCGGTGAGGCGGTCGGCCGGCTGGTGCTCGGGCGGTCCGGTCGGCTCCGGTCGCTGTCCGCGCGCGACGAAAGGCTGCTGTCGGACGTGGTGCGCCAGGCGGCCGCGGCCGCACGGGCCGGGCACCTCGCGGAGGAGCTGCAGCGCAGCCGGCACGCGATCGTCACGGCGCGGGAGGAGGAGCGCCGGCGGCTGCGCCGCGACCTGCACGACGGGCTGGGTCCGAGCCTGGGCGCGGTCGCGCTGCGCATCGACGCGGCCCGCAACGTGCTCCGCAGGGACGCGGCCCGTGGCGACGAGATGCTGGTGCAGGCCCGGGAGGACGCGCGGGCGGCGCTGGCCGACGTGCGGCGGCTGGTGCACGACCTGCGCCCACCGGCGCTCGACGACGTCGGCCTGCTGGGCGCGGTGCGTCAGCAGGCGGCCCGGATGCCGGCCGGCCTGACCGTGCGGGTCGACGGCGAGGGCCTCGACCGGTTGCCGGCGGCGGTGGAGGTGGCCGCGTACCGGATCGTGTCGGAGGCGCTGGCGAACGTGGTCAAGCACGCGTCGGCGTCGTCGTGCGCGGTGCGCCTGGCCGTCGAGGGCGACGAGCTGGTGGTCGAGGTGACCGACGACGGCGTCGGCATCCGCGCCGACACCCCGGCCGGCGTGGGGCTGGTGTCGATCCGCGAACGCGTCGCTGAGCTGGGCGGACACTGCCGGATAGAGTGCCCGGGCGAGCACGGGACCGTGGTGCGCGCGGTGCTGCCGATGCTGGAGGTCGTACCCACATGATCAAGGTCCTGGTCGCCGACGACCACCCGGTGTTCCGTGACGGGCTGGCGATGCTGCTGGGGTCGGTCGACGGTTTCGAGGTGGTCGGCACGGCCGCCAACGGGGTCGCGGCCGTCGCATCAGCGGTCGAGCTGCGCCCGGACGTGGTCGTGATGGACGTGCAGATGCCCGAGCTGAACGGCGTCGACGCGACCCGTCGCCTGGTCGCCGAGGCGCCCGAGGTCGGGATCCTGGTGCTCACGATGTCGGAGGACGACGGCACCGTGTTCGCGGCCGTGCGGGCCGGCGCCCGCGGCTACCTGGTCAAAGGCGCCGAGCAGGAGGAGATCGTGCGGGCGATCACCACGGTCGCGTCGGGCGGGGTGGTGTTCGGCGCGGCGTTGGCGATGCGCGTCGCGGAGTTCTTCGCCGGGGCGCCGGCGTCGGCGGTGGCCGAGCCGTTTCCGCAGCTCACGGCGCGTGAGCGGGAGATATTGGACCTGTTGGCGGCCGGCCGGTCGAACGGTCAGATCGCCGCCACCCTGTACCTCTCGCCGAAGACGGTGCGCAACACCGTCTCGAACGTGTTCGCGAAGCTGCAGGTGGCCGACCGGGCGGAGGCCATTGTCCGGGCCCGGGAGGCGGGCCTGGGGCAGTAGCGGTAGCCGGTTGGTTGCAGCCGCTCAGCCCGTCGTCCGGTACGCCGATGGGTCCCGTGTGAGCAATGCCCCTCGGCTGCGGCGGTCCGCGCCCCGGCCCGAGCGCCCCGCGCCCGACGAGCCCGCGCCGCGCCCGCGCGACCGGATGTTCGTCGTGTCGCTCGCGGTTGCCCTGGCGACCGTGCTGGGCGGCTGCTCGCTGCTCGGGCTCGGCTCCGACGGGGAGTCGGACTCGTCGGGTGGTCAGGACGGCAGCACGATCGCCGGCGAGGGCGCCGAGTGGTTCTGGTACCAGCAGGGCCAGCGGGCAGCCTCACCGGCCGCGCCCGCGCTGCCGGCGCCCACGACGGGCGGCCCCATCACCGTCACCGTTCCGGGCACCCCCGCCCAGCCGCCCTACAGCGGCCGCCCGTACTGCCTGGGCCGCCTGCGCGCCGACACCATGTACTGGCTCAACGCCACGCCCGGGGTCGGACAGGCCAGCGTCAGCTGGATGAGCCTCGGCGACCCGCGCATCGTCGAGTACAAGATCGCTGCGGTGCTGCAGAACCGTCCGGGTGGCTCGGTGCCGCCGGCCACCTGGACCACCGTTCCCAAACCCAACGGCTGCCAGCAAATGAACGCCACCGTCACCGGCCTGACCAGAGGAAACTGGTACGTCTTCTGGCTCGATGTCGTGGTCACCACGTTGCCCACCGGTCGCCGCGAGCCGATGATCGGCCGGTCGCCGGCGTTCCTGGTGCAGTAGCGCGCGGGCCGAAAGGTACAAGACGGCCGGCCTACGCTGACAGACATGGCGACCTGGGACGACGTGCGCCGGCTCGCGCTGGCGCTGCCCGAGACCACCGAAGACGGCATGAGCTGGAAGGTGCGGGGCAAGGCGTTCGCCTGGGAGCGCCCGCTCCGCAGGAAGGACCTCCAGGACCTCGGCGACGCGGCCCCCGACGGTCCCATTCTCGGCGTGCGCACCGACGGCATCGGCCCGAAGGAGACGCTGCTCGCCGACAGCCCGCACATCTACTTCACGACGCCGCACTTCAACGGCTACCCGGCCGTGCTGGTGCGGCTCGGCGAGATCGGCGTCGACGAGCTGGCCGAGATCCTCCGGGACGCCTGGTACGTGCAGGCCCCGAAGCGCCTACGGCAGGCTTGACGGAAGGCTCAGCCCGGCCAGCCGGTCGGGGTCGGCGAGGATGTGGATCGCCGTCACCCGGTCGCCGCGCACGGTCAGCGCGATCACCGCGAACGGCTGGCCGCCGGGTGCCGGCACGAACCCGACCGCGCCGTTGACCAGCACCCGCCGGGCGAACGGCGCCATCCGCGCGTAGCTCAGCACCTGCGGCGCCACGTCGTCGGCGCCCCGGAGCGCCACCGGCGTCCCCGCGTCGGCCCGCAGCACGACGTCGGGGGCCAGCACCTCGACCAGCGCCGTGAAGTCACCCGCCCGGGCGGCCGCCAGGAACGCGTCGGCGACCTTCCACTGGCGGGTCAGGTCGGCGTCGGGCTGCACCGCGGCGTCGCGGATCCGCCGCCGGGCCCGGCTGGCCAGCTGCGCGGCGGCGTTGGGCGACCGGCCGACCAGCCGGCCGATGTCGTCGAACGGCACGCCGAGCGTGTCGTGCAGCACGAACGCGAGCCGCTCGGCCGGGGTCAGCGTGTCGAGCACCACGAGCAGGGCCAGCCCGACGGCGTCGGCGAGGAGCACCTCGTGTTCGGGGTCGAGCCCGTCGGGGGCGGTGACCACGGGGTCGGGCAACGGCTCTTCGGGACGCGCGGCGCGCCGGCGCAGCTGGTCGAGGCAGACCCGCGCGGTGATCGTCGTCAGCCAGCCGGCGACGTTGGCGACGTCGCCGGTGTCGGCGCGGCTGGCCCGCAGCCAGGTCTCCTGCACGGCGTCGTCGGCCTCGGTGAGCGAGCCGAGCATCCGGTATGCCACGGCCCGCAGCCGGGGCCGGTGGGTCTCGAAGTCCACGGTCAGGTTCCTCCGTCGGGGTGCGTCATCAAGGTGACGGATCAGCGCCCGCAAACCTGACGAGGAGTCTCCAGTGAACCTGACAATCGTCGCCGCCACCGGCGGCATCGGCCGGCAGCTCGTGACCCAGGCCCTGGCGGCCGGCCACACGGTCACCGCGGTCGTCCGGAACCCGGCCGCGGTCCGGGCTG
Source organism: Virgisporangium ochraceum (assembly GCF_016863655.1). GTDB lineage: Bacteria > Actinomycetota > Actinomycetes > Mycobacteriales > Micromonosporaceae > Virgisporangium > Virgisporangium ochraceum. Next base: position 40,488 of record NZ_BOPH01000009.1, on the reverse strand, counting down.
ACCTCCGGACGGTGAAGGTGGATCTCACCGCGCCCGACCCGGCCGCGCTCGCCGACGCGGTGGCCGGCGCCGACGCCGTGCTGTCGGCCGCGGGCGCCCGGGCGCGGTCGGACTCCGGGGTGGCCGAGCGCGGCACGCGGGCGGTCGTCGACGCGATGAAGGAGACCGGCGTGCGCCGGCTCGTCGTGGTCAGCGCCGCGCCGATCGGCACCGTCGCCTCACCGGACCGGCCGCACCCGCCCCGCCACGACCCCGGCGAGGGCGTGGTGATGCGGTACCTGCTCACGCCGATCGTGAAACGCGTGTTCCGGGCCAACTACGCCGACCTGGCCCGGATGGAGGACGTGATCCGGAACAGCGGCCTCGACTGGACGATCGTCCGCCCGCCCAAGCTCACCGACAAGGCGCTCACCGCGTCCTATCGAACCGCCTACGGCCGCAACCTGCGCGGCGGCCTCAACGCCTCGCGCGCAGACGTGGCCCACTACATGCTGCGGTCGCTCATCGAACCGGAGTCGGTGGGTAGGACGGTGGGGATCGCTTCCTGAAGGGATGGAGCCCGGGTTCAGCCGGGCTCCTCCACTTGTCGAACTACCTGGGTGCGCGCTTCACCGGTGCGCGGCCGTGGGGCTGGTGCACCGGCGGCCGGTTCTGCGGCAGCGGCGGGATCTGCATCACGGTCGGCTGGCCGCTGGTGATCGTGACCAGCTCACCGTGGTGATGGATCGACAGCGTGCTGTCGTGGCTGCCGTTGCGCAGCGAGTACGTCACCTCGGTGGGCCGGACCTCCAGGCGGATCCGCAGGCCCCGCCACAGCAGCGAGAACTCCATCCGCTCCAGGTGCTCCGGCAGCCGCGGGGCGAACGACAGCTCGCCGCCGTGGTCGCGCATGCCGCCGAAGCCGCACACGAGCGCCAGCCACGAGCCGGCCAGCGCCGCGACGTGCAGACCGTCGCCGGTGTTGCCGGCCAGGTTGTGCAGGTCGACCAGCGCGGCCTCGGCGAGGTAGTCGTGCGCCAGCTTCAGGTAGCCGACCTCGGCCGCCAGCACCGACAGCGTGCACGCCGACAGCGACGAGTCGCGCACCGTGAACTGCTCGTAGTGCACGAAGTTGCGCTGCTTCTCCTCGAACGTGAAGGAGTCGCCGCACCAGTGCAGCGCGAGCACGAGGTCGGGCTGCTTGATGACCTTCTTGCGGTAGATGTCGAAGTACGGGAAGTTCAGCAGCAGGGGGTACTTCTCCTGCGGCGTGTTCTCGAAGTCCCACTCCTGCAGCCGGGTGAAGCCCCCGTGCTGCTGGTGGACCCGCAGCTCCTCGTCGTACGGCAGGTGCATGGCCGCGGCCGCGACCCGCCACGCCTTGGTCTCCTCTTCACTGACGTCGAGCTCGGCGGCCTTCTCCGGGTGCCGGTTGGCCGCGTCGGCCGCGCACACCAGGTTCCGCTGGGCCATCAGGTTCGTGTAGAGGTTGTCGTTGACCACGGCGGTGTACTCGTCGGGGCCGGTGACCCCGTCGATGTGGAACTTCCCGTGCCGGTCGTGGTGCCCGAGCGAGTGCCACAGCCGCGCGGTCTCCACCAGCAGTTCCAGGCCGGTGTCGCGCTCGAAGTCGAGGTCGCCGGTGGCGTTGACGTAGCGCACCACCGCCGACGCGATTCCCGCGTTGTTGTGGAACGCCGCCGTACCGGCCGGCCAGTAGGCCGAGCACTCCTGGCCGCGCACCGTGCGCCACGGGAACGCGGCACCGTTGAGCCCGAGCGTCTGCGCGCGCTCCCTGGCCAGGTCGAGCGTGCTCTGCCGCCAGCGCAACACGTGCGCGACCACGTCCGGATGGGTGTAGGTCAGCGCCGGCAGCATGAACATCTCGGTGTCCCAGAAGATGTGGCCGTCGTAGCCGGGGCCCGACAGGCCCTTCGCCGGGATCGACCGGTTCTCCGAACGGGCACCGCTCTGCAGCAGGTGGAACAGCGCCAGCCGCACCGCCTGCTGGATCTCCGGGTCGCCGTCGAGCTGCACGTCGGAGGCGTCCCAGAAGACGTCGAGGTACTCGCGTTGCTCGCGGCACAGGCCGTCCCAGCCGGCGTACCGGGCACTGGTGATCGCGGCGCCGACCTGGTCGCGCAGCGCCGGCAGCGACCGCCGGCTCGACCAGCCGTACCCCACCATCTTGACGATGCGCAGCTTCTCGCCCGGCTTGAGCACGCACGCGACGGTGGTGCGCACCCAGTCGGGGAACGCCTCCGTCTTCACGTCGACCTTGCCCGGGCACTCGACGATGTGGTCCATGGCCGCGGCCATGCGCAGCCCGCTGGCCCGCGTCTGGTGCACGAGCAGGCCGCCGGAGTTGCCGGTGACCAGGTGCTCCTCCGACACAAGCGGCGCTTCCAGGGCCTTCTCCACGCGGGGGTCGGCCCGCGTCGTCGGCAGCTGCTCGTTCGCCACCAGTTCCGACTGGACGATCAGCCGCAGCGTCTCGTCGACCGCCTCGACCTCGTAGCAGATCGCGGCGATGGCCCGGTGCGTGAACGACACCAGCCGGGTGGAGTTCACCCGCACGGTGTCACCCGCCGGTGACGCCCACTCCAGCTCGCGGTGCAGGGTGCCGGCCCGCAGGTCGAGGACCCGGTCGTGGCAGCGCAGGTCGCCGTAGCGCACGTCGAACGGCTCGTCGTCGACCAGCAGCCGGATCGGCTTGCCGTTGGTGACGTTGATGATCGACTGGCCGGACTCCGGGAACCCGTAGCCGGCCTCCGCGTACGGCAACGGGCGCAGCTCGTAGAACGAGTTCAGGTAGGTGCCCGGCAGGCCGTGCGGTTCACCCTCGTCGAGGTTGCCGCGCAGGCCGATGTGCCCGTTCGACAGGGCGAAGATCGACTCCGACCAGGCCAGCTGCTCCAGGTCCAGGTTCTTCTCCCGGACGGCCCACGGCTCGATCTCGTACTCCGGGCGGGGACCCGCCTCGACGTCGACGACCTGGACGTAGTCGTCGCCCTGGACGTACTCGTCGGGAGTCTGGACGTACTCGGTCACTTCGCGTCCTCGTCCAATAGCTCTGAAAGATCGCGCACGACGATGTCGGCACCCTGTTCGCTCAGCTCCGCCGCCTGCCCGACCCGGTCGACGCCCACGACGTAGCCGAAGTCGCCGGCGCGGCCCGCGGCGACGCCGGCCAGCGCGTCCTCGAACACGACGGCCTCGGACGGCGCGACGCCCAGGTGGCGTGCGGCGGCGAGGAACGTGTCGGGCTCCGGCTTGCCGCGCAGACCCTCCTGGCGCGCGACGATGCCGTCGACGATGTGCTCGATGTACCGGTCGAGGCCGGTGGTGCGCAGCACGTCACGGGCGTTGGCGCTGGCGGAGACGACGGCCCGGCGGAGACCGGCGGCTTCGGCGGCACGGAGGTAGGAGACCGAGCCCTCGAACACGTCGACGCCCTGTTCGCGGATGGTCTTCAGCAGCAGTTCGTTCTTCTTGTTGCCCAGGCCGTTGACGGTGTCGGCGCCGGGCGGGTCCTCCGGGGTCCCCTCGGGCAGCGTGATGCCACGCGAAGCGAGGAAGGTTCGGACGCCGTCGGCCCGCGGGCGGCCGTCGACGTAACGGTTGTAGTCAGCCTCTGTATCGAACGGAACGAACGGTTCCCCGGTCTCGTCTGAACGGTCCTTCAGGAACTCGTCGAACGTCGCCCGCCATGCCGCATTGTGAACGGCAGCGGTGTGGGTAAGCACGCCGTCGAGGTCGAACAAGCATGCTTTGACGGTGGTTGGCAGGCCTAGCACGGAGAGAATGTACATGCCGGTAACCAATGTCACCCACCGGTCTGAAACTAAGGCGGCCGCAACTCTCCGTGGCACAATGGCGCGGTTCCGATAGGGGGATCGTGAGGGCTCGTTCTCCTTCGGTTCGAAGGAATTCAGCGTCGTCGAGGAGTGCAGATGAAGGTTCTGGTCACCGGTGGGGCGGGTTACATCGGCAGCACTGTGTGTTCGGCCCTGCTCGATCGGGGGATCCAGCCGGTCATCCTCGACAACCTCGTCACCGGTCGCGAGCAGTTCACCGAGGGCCGCGTCTTCTATAGGGGTGACATCGCCGACGGCGCCCTTGTCGACGAGATCTTCGCGGCGCACCCCGAGACCGGGGTGGCCATCCACTGTGCCGCCCTCATAGTGGTACCCGAGTCGGTCGACAACCCGCTGCGCTACTACCGCGAGAACGTCTCCAAGACCGTCGACCTGCTCGAGCATCTTCGCCGTAATGGCTGCGAGAGGGTCCTTTTCAGTTCATCGGCGTCGATGTACAAGCCCGGCGAGGACTTCGCTGTCGACGAATCCGCGGCGATCGAGCCGACCAGTCCGTACGCGCGGACCAAGTTCATGGTCGAGGGAATCCTAGGGGACGTCGCAGGGGCGGGGCAGCTCCGCGCGATCTCGTTGCGCTACTTCAACCCGATCGGCGCCGACCCGAAGATGCGCACCGGCCTGCAGACGCGCAACCCGTCCCACGCCCTGGGCAGGATGATCGTGGCCTGGGAGGCCGGCGAGACGTTCACCATCACGGGGGTCGACTGGCCGACCCGCGACGGCACGGGCATCCGCGACTACATCCACGTCTGGGACCTGGCCCTGGCCCACGTGCAGGCCGTCGTGCGGTTCGACGAGATCCTGCCGGAGCCCGGCTACCGGGCGATCAACCTGGGCACCGGCAACGGCACGACCGTGCGCGAACTGGTGGCGGCGTTCAACGCGGTGATCGGCGGCGAGCTGCCGGTGGCCGAGGCGCCGCCCCGGTTGGGCGACGCGGCGGGGGCGTTCACGCGCTCGTCGCGCGCGGCCACGTTGCTGGAGTGGGCGGCCGAGTTCAGCATCGAAGACGGGATCCGCCACTCGTTGGAGTGGCGGACCCTCGACAACGAGCGCGCGTGAGCTGTCAGCGCTGGTACGTCCCGCGGAGGATGCCGCGGGCGAGCGTGTGGAACGTGAGGTTGAACCCGACGTAGGCGGGCGTCGCCGACGAGTCGAGGCCGAGGTCCTCGACGTCGAGCGCGTGCACGGCGAACACGTACCGGTGCACGATGTCACCCTCCGGTGGCGCGCATCCGCCGTAGCCGGCCTGCCCGTAGTCGTTGCGGGCGTGGAACGCGCCGCCGGGCAGCGGGCCGGAGCGGGCGGCGTCGGTGAGCAGCTCGGTGGTGTCGGCGGGGATCCCGACGAGCACCCAGTGCCAGAAGCCGCTGCCGGTGGGCGCGTCGGGGTCGTAGCAGGTCACGGCGAAGCTCTTCGTCTCCGCGGGGAAGCCCGACCAGCGCAGGTGCGGGCTGGCGTTGTCGCCGCCGGCGCTGTCGTGCGCGTGCCGCTTGTCCAGCGGTTGGCCCTCGCTGAAGTCGTTGCTGGTCAGCTCGAAGGTGGGCTTGGCCGGCAGAAGGTCGAACGGGTCGGGCGCGGTGCCGCGGTCGAGGCTCATGGCGGGCTCCTTCAGGCAGGTGCGAATCACGAACCACGCTACCGGGAGCGCCCGGTCCACCCGACCCGGGAACCCGTTATCAATCGGTGACGTACCTGTACGTGAGGTTTACGTTCGGTTGGGGTGATCATGGTGCTCGTCCGGTCCGCGGTCGCAGGTCTCGTCCTCGTGGCGGCGTGCCTGTTCGGGGTCGCCGCTCCCGCCCATGCCGACCCGGGTGAGGACCTGGCGGCCGACCTGCAGAGCCAGCTCGAGGCCGCCAGCCGCGGCTACCTCGACGCCGAGGCGAAGCTGGCCGACTCCCGCAAGCGGCAGGCCGACCTCGCGTCGAGGCTGGCCGCCGCCGAGGCGAAGGTGGCCGCCGCCCAGCCGCAGGCGAACGAGATCCTCGCGGCCACCTACCGCACGGGCGGAACGGCCAGCGCCGCGTCGCTGCTGCTCGGTGCCGGCTCGGCGGGCGGCTTCGTCGACCGGGCCGCGAGCCTGCGGGTGGTCGCCGCCCGCAATGAGCGCCTGCTGCGGGACCTGACCGAGTCGCGCCGGCAGCTGGCCGCCGCCAAGGCCGCGATCGACGCCGAGGTCAAGCTCCAGGAGCAGCAGGTAGCCGTGATGGCCAAGAGGAAGGCCGACGCCGAGCGCGCGCTGGCCAACTACGGCGGCGGCGCCACCGACGGTCCCACGGCGCCGGCACAGCCTCCGGCCGGCTCCGGCTCTTCCGGCTCCTCCGGCGGCTCGTCCGGTGGCGGCTCGTCCGGCGGTGGCAAGCCGCCGCCCGCACAGCCGGCCCCGGGGAACGGCACCTTCCCGGCCGAGCGCTGCTCCGCCGACGACCCCACCACCAACGGCTGCCTGACCCCGCGCACGCTCCACGCGCTGAAGCAGGCCCAGTCGGCCGGCTTCACCCGGCACGTCGGCTGCTACCGGTCCCAGGAGGACGGCGGCGAGCATCCCCGCGGCCGGGCCTGCGACTTCGCCGCGCAGAAGAACGGCTTCGGCGGTGTGGCGTCCGGCGGCGACCGCACCTACGGCGACAACCTGTCGGTCTACTTCATCGACAACTCCCGGCGCCTGGGCGTGCTCTACGTGATCTGGTTCAAGCGCATCTGGCTACCGTCGAGCGGCTGGCGCGCCTACACCCGCGGCCGCGGCGACCCCAGCAGCGACCACACCAACCACGTCCACCTGAGCATCCGCTGACGTTCTAGAAGCGGACCCGGACGCGGGCGTCGGTGGCCGTCACGACGGGGCCGTCCGCTGTCCCGCCGTCGACGTCGGCCGGGTCGCGGTCGAAGACCGCGAGGTCGCCATGGGGCCCCTGGGTCGGCCGGAGCACCACCTCGTCGCCCGTGCGGGCGACCAGCTCGCACGTGGTCTCCAGGAGGGTGGCCGTACCCACGCCGACGCCGTACGGCAGCATCACGCCGGCGCGGGCGGGAACGTGCAGCCGCCGTCCGGTCAGCACGGGACGGTCGCGGTAGGACAGGGCGAAGTCGGCGTCGCTCGGGCCGAGGTTCAGGACGTGCAGCAGCCGCTGGCCGGAGGTGTCCACTGTGGACGTCAGCAGCAGGCCGGGTTCGGCCGCGTCGTGGCGCAGGCGCGGGGTGACGCCCAGCGTGGCCATGCAGGTACGCCAGAAGTCCAGATGGGCCGGGTAGTCGGTGGCGACCAGCAGCGCGACGCCGGCGCCGTGGTGCACCCGGACCCCGCACACGGCCTCGGATCCGGCCACGCGGAGCACCGGGTCGCCGCCGGCGAGGTACTGGGCGTAGCCGACCCGCACCTCCGGCCGTCCGTCGGCGACGACCGACGGGAAGTAGTGCGGCGTGCCGTCGACCCGGCCCGTCACGCGGACGCCGAGCGCGTCGGCCAACGCCGTGCACGGTGCGCCGTCGGCGTCGTACCGCGGGAGGACGCCGTTCAGCAGCAGCCGCCCGCCGTCGGACACGTAGGCGGCCAGCCGCTCCTGCACCGCGCGTCCCAGCGTCGACGCGCTCGCCAGCACCAGCACGGGCGGAAGAGCGCCCGGGGACTGCACGTCGACGGCCGGGAACGAGTACCCGGCCAGCAGCAGCGAGCGGGCCAGGATGTCGCGCGGGCCCATGCCGCGGAACCGGGCGAGGTCGGCCACCTGCTCGGCCCGCGCTGACGACGCCGGGTGGTGGTACTCGGTCAGGTAGTGGTCGGGTACGAAGGCCAGCGCGAAGCCGTCGTCCTCCTCGTCGCCGTCCGCCAGAAGCTCCGACGCCCCGCGCACGGCGGCGAACGCGTCGCGGACGGCGCTGAACGCCGCGCCGCACCGGCCCTCCGGATCGACCGGGGCCGCGAACCCGTGCCGCTCGCCGGTGAACGCGATGCGGTCGTTGCCGTCGCCGACGGGCCTGTCCAGCAACGGGTTGCGGCCACCGGTGAACAGGTACAGGTTGAGCAGCCGGTTGCCCTGGGCCACGCACATGCGCGTCTTCAGGTCGACGGCCTGCGGTGGAACCAGCTGCGACAGGTCCTCGGCGTAGTCGCCGGAGCCCGCCTCGAACTCCAGGGACGTCAGCGGCTGGTCGGCGTCCAGCGACGCGGCCAGGAACGCGTTGGAGGTGTAGAGGTCCGGCGCGTTCCCGACGGTGAGGTCGCCGAGGTAGTGGTCGGAGCCGGCGGTCAGCTGCGGCACACCGCGGTAGCTCTCGAAGAGCTGGCTGATGCCGATCGGGAACGTGCGGCCGCGGCCCTCGTCGGTGCCGTGCACGTTGATGAGAAACGGAACGCCGTCGACCCCCTGCCTGATCGCAGCGTCGCGCAGGAACGCGACGTAGCGGCGGTAGCGGTCGCGCATGTAGCGGCCGAGCTCGTCGTGTACCGCCAGCGAGCGGTCCTCGGTCGGGTGGTGGAAACGTTCGTCGGGGAGGTCGGGGGAGTTCGAGACCCACGACAGCATGCCGATCTCGTTGTCGAGCTGGACGCCGATCACCGGGCCGCCACGGGGCGCGAGCCGCGCCGCGAGCATCGGCATGACCGCCGCGTACCAGCCCTCGGCGGCCGCGAGGAAGTCGGCCGCCAGATAATCCAGCGTCCTGGTGGGTACAACCCCACCATCCCAGGTGGTGGGTTGCAGATGCGGCGTATCGGTGTACAGGCGGTAGGGCACGCCCTCGTTCTTGAGCTCGGCCATGACGAACGGTCCGGGCCGGGCGATCGCGCGCAGTCCCTTGCCGTGCGCCAGATCGAGGAAGCCGGCGACGTCGCGCCGCGGGTGGGTGCGCCCGGTGAGGTCGACGCCGCGGTCGGGCAGCTCGTGCCACAGCCACGGGATGTAGGTGGCGACCGTGTCGCAGCCGGCCTCGCGCAGCTTGTCGAGCCGGTCGCTCCAGTCGCCCGGGTCCAGCCGGAAGTAGTGGACCTCGCCGGAGAGCACGAGCTGCGGCCGCCCGTCGATCAGGATCCGGCGGCGGCGCAGTTCAACCTGGGACATCCGGGGCCTTCCATATGTCGATCAGACATAGCGGGCGCATCTGTTGCGGAGTTCTCGGGGCCTGCTTATGGTTCCTGTAACCGGTTTCTGTGAAACGCACGTTACGGAAGAGGGATGTCTTGAGCAACTCCCACCGGATGACCGTCCGCGAGATGGCGCGCCTGGCAGGCGTGTCGGTGGCGACGGTGTCCCGCGTCTTCAACGGCACCGGGCAGGTGTCGGAGGAGATGCGGCAGCGGGTCCTGGAGTCCATCAAGGCGCACGGCTACCAGCCCGACCACCGGGGCCGGGCGCTGGCCGCCCGCCGCCACAACGCGATCGGACTGGTGTTCCCGGGCCTCGCCGGGCCGTACTTCGGCGAGCTGATCCAGGGCTTCGAGCTGGAAGTGGTGCAGTCGCAGGCCGCCGTGCACATCCTGTGCACCCACATGCGCAGCGACTCCGACGAGCAGGTCATCGAGATGGCCCGGCGCGTCGACGGGCTCGCCGTGCTCGGCGGCACGGTGTCCGACGACGCCGTGCTGCGGCTGGCCGGCGCGCTGCCGGTGGTCGTGCTCGCCGGTAAGGGTCCCGGAGCGGTGCCGTCGATCCGCGCCGAGAACCACGACGCGATGCGCGCGCTCACGACGCATCTCCTGGAGACGCACGGGCTGCGCGACCTCATCTTCGTCGGCAGCCCCGACGGCTCACCCGACATCAGCGAGCGGTGGGACGGCTTCCGCGCCGCGCACCGCGACACCGGCCGCGCGCAGCGGCGGCGGCCCGTCCGCGCGGCGCTCCGGCAGGAGGACGGCGTGCAGGTGGCGACCCAGCTCCTGAAGCGCGGCCCGCTCCCGCAGGCGATCGTCTGCGCCAACGACGAGACCGCGCTCGGTGTGCTCGTCGGCCTGCTGGGCGCCGGCGTGCGCGTGCCCGAGGACGTTGTCATCACCGGGTTCGACGACGTGCAGATGGCCGGCCTGGTCGCACCGGCGCTGACCACCGTGCGGCAGCCGATCCGGGAGCTCGCGGCCGAGACCGCGCGGCAGCTGCTGCGGGCCAGCACCGACCCGCCGCAGAGCCGGCTGCTCCCCACCGAGCTTGTGATCCGCCGCAGCTGCGGCTGCGCCGGAGCAAGGAACACCACGGGGGATCCCGCCCGCCGGGACCCGTAAACACACCTCTCTCAGACCCGAAACGCACCACATCCGAGGCCGGCGGCCGCGGGTGCGATGCCCTACACCCCCGAACCGTCTGGCGCCCGTCGGGCGTCGCAATCAGGAGGTCGCGCAACGTGAGACGCGGAAAGCGCTTCCGGATCGCCGTCATAGCCACCGCCGCCGCACTCGTGGTGTCCGCCGGCTGCACCGGAACCGAAGGCCAGAGCGGCACCAGCTCCGGAGACAGGATCGACTACCTGAACTTCGGCGGCTTCGGCGGCGGCAGCAACCCGCAGCCGAACTACAACCCGTACCTCGAAGCCACCCGGCTGGAGGCCTACGGGTATCTGTTCGAGCCGCTGATGCAGTTCGACAACTACGCCTGTGAAGCCAAGCCGTGGCTCGCCACCAAGTGGGAGTGGAAGGACGCGTCGACGCTCGTCTTCACGATGCGCGACAACGTGAAGTGGAACGACGGCCAGGCGTTCACCGCCAAGGACGTCGAGTTCACGTTCAACATGCTCAAGCAGCACAAGGCGCTCGACCTCCGTGGCCTGTGGCGCTACCTGTCCGCGGTCACCGCGCCCGACGACAAGACCGCACAGTTCACGTTCAACGGTCCCGGAGCCGCCGCGTTCACCGAGATCGACGACGTGCGGATCGTTCCCAAGCACATCTGGGAGAAGCAGTCCGACCCGGTGACGTTCGTCAACGCCGACAACCCGGTGGGCACCGGGCCGTTCACGGTGAAGTCGTTCAACGGCCAGCAGTTGGTGATCGCGCGCAACCCCACCTACTGGCAGGCCGACAAGGTGAAGGTCGACGAGGTCCGCTTCAACAGCGACCAGGGTGACTCGCAGGTCAACCAGCTCAAGCTGAGCCGCGGCGAGTTCGACCACAACGCCATGTTCGTGCCCGACATCCAGAAGACCTACGTCGACCGGGATCCGAAGAACAACCACTACTGGTACCCGGCCGAGGGCACGATCGCGTTCTACATGAACCTCACCAAGGCGCCGTTCAACGACGTGGCGTTCCGCAAGGCGCTGCTCACCGCGATCAACCGCCAGGAGATCGCCGACAAGGCGCAGCTCGGCTACGTGAAACCGGCCAGCCAGACCGGCATCCGGATGCCCAACCAGGAGGACTTCATCCCGTCGGACATCGCCGACAAGGGCGTGCAGAAGTTCGACAGCGCGAAGGCCGACGCGGCGCTCACCGCCGCCGGCTACAACAAGGGCGCCGACGGCAAGCGGCTCGACAAGAGCGGCAAGCCGATCGCGTTCAAGTTCGCGGTGCCCGGCGACTGGAGCGACTGGGTGGCCGCCCAGCGGATCATCATCGAGAACCTGAGCGCGCTCGGCTTCAGCATCACCCAGGACGGACCGGCGTTCCCGGCGTACGAGAACGACCGCGCGATCGGCAACTTCGACGCGGTGCTCGGCGTGTACGGCGGAACCTGCAACATGTTCCGCAACTTCCAGGAGGCGCTGTCGAGCGACGTGTCGGCACCGGTCGGACAGAAGGCCACGAGCAACTTCGTGCGTTGGAACGATCCCCGCACCGACGAGCTGATCGACAAGCTGTTCGGTGCGCAGGACAAGAACGCGCAGAAGCCGATCGTCGCCGACCTGGCGAAGATCATGATGGACCAGGTGCCGGTGATCCCGCTCTGGTACGGGGCCCGGTGGTTCCAGTACTCGACGAAGAAGGCCACGGGCTGGCCCAACGAGAAGGAACCGTTCGCCATGCCCACGGACAACCTGCTCTGGATCACCAACCTGAAGCCGGCCGCGGGGTAGGTCCCCCGCCCGGTCTCTATCCACGGAAGGAGCTCACGCCGTGGCCTACTTCGCCAGACGATTCCTCTTCTTCATCGGCACTCTATGGGCCGCGGTGACCCTGAACTTCCTCATTCCGCGGCTGCAGCCCGGCGACCCCGCCGACGCGATCGTGCAGCGGCTGGTCGGCAAGGGCGGGTCGGTCGACCCGGCTCAGGTCGAAGCCATCCGCACGATGCTCGGCACGCCCGACGGAAACCTCCTGGAGCAGTACTTCCAGTACCTGGGTGCGCTGTTCCGGGGGGACTTCGGGGTCTCCTACACGTACTTCCCGTACACGGTCACCCACATGATCGGGGAGACCCTGCCGTGGACGGTGATCCTGGTGGGGGTCACGCAGATCCTGGCTTTCGTGATCGGCAACCTGCTGGGGACGTGGGCGGCCTACCGGCGCAACAGCCGGCTCGACTCCGTCATCACGCTCGGGTCCACGTTCGTCGGCACGTTGCCGTTCTTCTGGATCGCGATGCTGCTCATCTACACGTTCGCGTTCACGTTGCCGTGGTTCCCCGCCGACGGCGGACACGGGCCCGGCAGCTCGCCCGGGTGGAACTGGGTGTTCATCTCCGACGCGATCCAGCACAGCGTGCTGCCGGCGGTGGCGCTGCTCATCACCGGTCCGATCGGCTGGATCATCGGTATGCGCAACAACATGGTGCAGAGCCTTGGTGAGGACTACACCCGGCTCGCGATGGCGAAGGGCCTGAAGGGACGGCGCATCGCGTTCACCTACGGCGGCCGGATCGCGATCCTGCCGAACGTCACGGGGTTCGCGATCGCGCTGGGCAGCATTCTCGGTGGCACCGTGCTGGTGGAGACGGTGTTCAACTACCCGGGGCTCGGGCGGCTGCTGCTGGAAGCGGTGAGCAACCGCGACTTCCCGCTGATGCAGGCCATCTTCCTGTTCACCACCGTCGGGGTGCTGATCGCCAACTTCGGCGCCGACCTCCTCTACGGCTTCCTGGATCCGCGGGTGAGAAAGGGCGCGCACACATGAGCACTCCGGTACAGGCCGCACCGACCCACGCGGTGCAGACCGAGGGGCTGCAGGCCGAGTCCGCCGAGATCCGCCGCAGGTGGGTCCCCGGCTGGTTCGTGATCCTGTGGCGCAACCGCAAGTGCCGCGTCGGTCTCGTCATGCTCGCGGTGTTCGTGCTGGCGGCGCTGCTGGCACCGGTGATCACGCCGGCGGACCCGCGTTACGACGACTTCGCCCGGTCGGCCGGCCCGTCGGCCGACCACTGGCTCGGCACCACGGCACAGGGCGAGGACGTGTGGTCGCAGCTCGTCTACGGCGCGCGCGCCTCCCTGATCGTCGGGGTGGTGGCGGGTGCCATCTCCACGGTGGTCGGGCTGGTGATCGGTCTGCTGGCCGGTTACAAGCAGGGCTGGACCGACGAGATCCTGTCCTTCTTCATCAACCTGGGCCTCGTGATCCCGGCGCTGCCACTGATGATCACGCTGGCCGCCTACGCTCCGGTGCGCGGGCTGTGGCTCATCATCATCGTCATCAGCATCACCGGGTGGGCGTACGGTGCGCGCATCAAGCGGTCCCAGATCATCACGCTGCGGACGCGCGACTACATCACCGCGGCGCGGTTCGCCGGCGACGGCACGTGGCGCATCATCTTCCGCGAGATCGTGCCGAACATGACCTCGCTGATCGTGGTGGGGTTCATGGGTGCGGCGCTCGGCGCGATCGGCGGCGAGGCGGGCCTCGCGTTCCTCGGGCTCGGTGACCCGCAGACGGTCAGCTGGGGCACGATGCTGCACCAGGCCAGCCTCGGTGGGGCAATGCTCACCGGGCAGTGGGCCTGGCTGATCGCGCCCGGTCTCGCGCTGTCGTTGCTGATCCTGTCGTTCACGCTCATCAACTTCGGCATCGACGCGTTGAGCAACCCGCACCTCCGGGAGGACTGAGAGATGACGCTGTTGTCGGTTCAGAACCTGTCGGTGACCTACACCCCGCGTGACCACGCGGCCGTGCGGGCCGTGCACGACGTGAGCTTCACCGTCGACGACAACGAGTTCGTCGGGCTCCTCGGCGAGTCGGGCTGCGGAAAGTCCACATTGGGCAACGCGATCCTGCGGCTGCTCACCCCGCCGGCGCGGATCAGCGGCGGCACGGTCGAGTTCAACGGGCGCGACATCACCACGGCGAGCCAGGACGAGCTGCGCGACATGCGCTGGGTCGACCTGTCGACGGTGTTCCAGAGCAGCATGAACTCGCTGAACCCGGTGATCCGCGTCGAGGACCAGTTCGAGGACACGTTCGAGGCGCACCGGGAGGCGCCACGCACCGACCCCGCCGAGCTGCTACGGATGGTGTCGCTGGAACCGCACGTACTCAAGGCGTTCCCGCACGAGCTCTCCGGCGGCATGAAGCAGCGGGTCGCGCTGGCTCTCGCGCTCGCGTTGCGTCCCAAGCTCGTGCTGCTCGACGAGCCGACCACCGGGCTCGACGTCGTCGTGCAACGCAGCATCCTCGACGAGCTGCGGACGCTGCGCGAGCGGCTCGGGTTCGCGGTCATCTTCATCAGCCACGACCTCGGCACGGTGCTCGAGCTGGCCGACCGGGTGATGGTGATGTATGGCGGCGAGCTCGTCGAGGACCGGCCGGCGGCGGAGATGCTGCGCGACCCGCGGCACCCGTACACGCGCGGGCTGCTGGGCTCGTACGCCGACCCGCGGCTGGCCGAGGTGAAGGTCAGCTACATCCCGGGCCGGCCGCCGGACCTCAGCCGCGAGCACCGGGGCTGCCTGTTCACGGCCCGCTGCCCGTACGCCGAGGACCAGTGCCGGGAGACCCATCCGGACCTGCTCGAGAACCATGGCGGCCTGGTGCGGTGCCACGTCGCGCAGCAGGAGCGGCTGCCCGACACGCCGCCGGGCGCGGTCGAGGGCGCGGCGCCGATCGGCGCGTTCTCCACGGTGTCCCCGGCCTCCGACACCGCCGAGGTCGAGGTGCGTCCGGTGCTCACGGTCGAGAACGTGTCGATGACCTACCGGACGCGCCGCGGGCTACGGACCAGCTCGACCGAGGCGGTGCGCGACGTGTCGTTGGCGCTGTTCGGCGGGCGGGTGACGGCGCTCGTCGGGCAGAGCGGCAGCGGCAAGTCGACGATCGCGCGGCTCGTCACCGGTGTGGAGCGGCCGACCTCGGGAACCGTCAGCTTCGGAGAGACCCGCGTCGACAAGCTCCGTGGACGCGCCCTGCGCAACTACCGCCGTCACGTGCAGATGGTGTTCCAGGACCCGTTCAGCGCGCTGAACCCGACCCGCACCGTCGCGTACGCGCTCTCGCGTCCCCTCGTCAACTACCGCGGGTTGCGCGGCGGCGCGGTCCGCGACCGCGCCGCCGAACTGCTCGAGAGCGTGGGACTCTCGCCGGCCGGGCAGTTCCTCGACAAGCTGCCGCATCAGCTCTCCGGCGGGCAGCGCCAACGCGTGGTGACCGCGCGGGCGCTGGCCCCCGAACCGGAGATCCTGATCGCCGACGAGCCGATCTCGATGCTCGACGTGTCGATCCGGGCCGAGATCCTCGAACTGCTCGGCGACCTGGCGCGCACCCGCCGGCTGGCGATGCTCTACATCACCCACGACCTGCTGAGCGCGCGCCTGCTCGCCGACGAGGTGCTGGTGCTGAACAAGGGCCGGCTGGTCGAGAGCGGCGCCACGCTCGACGTCATCGGGTCGGCGCAGGACGACTACACGCGGCTGCTGCTGGAGTCGATCCCCAACCCGTTCGCCAGGGCCCGCTGACGGGAGTTGGCCACGAGGAAGGCGACCCCGAACGCGGCGACCGCCAGCAGTACGTGCGGATAGGAGCTGACGAAGAAGTAGATGTTCCGGGCCGAGTGGAAGCTCGCCGCGCCGGTGTCGACGGCGGACTCGAACGGGTCCGGCGGCACGAGCCACTGCGCGAACCACTTCCACATCTCGGTGCGCGGCGCCGTCGACGGTCCGAACTGGACGAACGTGGCGACGGTGACGGCCAGGCCGGCGATCAGCGTGCTGACGCCGGCCACGGCCAGCACCGGCCGCTTGAGGGCCAGCCGGCGGACGACCCACGCGAGGAGCACGAAGGCGACCAGCCACACCACCCAGCTCGTCACCATGCCGTACGGCTGGCTGCCGAAGTGGTAGCTCATGGTCGGCGGCAGCGGGGCGCCGGTCGGGAACGCGATGTACTCGTGCAGCAGTCGCTCCGCGAGGAACCCCAGTCCGACGCACGCGGCGACCACCGCGATGAGGCACAGCCCGAGCGGCGTCGACCGCACCCGCCGGTCTGAGTACCGCCGACCCAGCCACCACCCGGCAACCGCGGCCAGCAGCACCGGAAGCAGCGCGACGGCGGCCTGCACCAGCCGGGCCCACAGGCCGCTGTCGTCGATGACCGGGCGCTCACCTTCGTTCATCGACTGGTAGACCCACGACCAGCCCTGCTGGATCGTCGCGAGCACCAGCAGGTACGCCGAGGCGATCGCGACCACACCCGCGCCCCGCTTCCAGCCGAGCGCCGGTTCCCCGCCGGGCCGGGCGGCCGCGAGGCTGACGCTGAAGCCCAGCATGATCCGGGCCCGCTGGAACGCCGACAGGCTCGGGTCACGCGCGATCGTGTGGACCTCGGCCGTCCACTCGCGCAGCAGCTCCTCGCGGAGCTCCACCGGCCACCGGTCGGCCGCGACGCGGATAAGCCACAACGCCGTCCGGGTCACCATGCCGGCCTCGTGCTGTTCATCGGCGTACCGACGGCGGTCTGCGCCCGCAGTTCGGCCAGCGCGGTGCGCGCCTGCTCGGCGCCCTCCGCGGTGAGCTGGTAGTACCGGCGGACGGGCCGGCCGGCGTCGGAGGGGTCCTCGTCCTCCCAGCGGGCGGTGAGCCAGCCGGCGTTCTGCAGCCGGGTGAGGACCGGGTACAGGGTGCCGCTGGCGATACCGGTCTGCTGCATGAGCTGCAGGCCGTAGTGCTCGCCGGTCGGATCCGCGAGGAGGGCGGCGAGCACCTTCGCCACCGGTACCGTCAGCTTGATGGGCATGCTCGGCACTCTACATAGCCCCTTGCTCGCCTGTCTACATAGGGTGCCTACAGCTCGATGAGCACCGCTCCTGGCTGCGGAATGTCGAGTTCCAGGACGCCATCGTGTGCCACGGGCTCGGCGTGCAGGGTGTCGGCCGCGCGGAGCGCGTCCCACTGGTCGTCGCGCGGCCAGTCCCCGATGCCGAGCCGCGCGGCCAGCGTCGTCAGGTCACCGTGGTCGCGGTCGAGGCGGGTCACCGTGGCGGCGCGGCCTTCGGCGCCGGTCACGGTGAGGGTGACGCGCCGCGCCAGCGCCGGGTCGCCGTCGCGCTTGGACTGGTCCAATGTGGACACCCAGACGAGGACCGCGAGGCGACCGTCGCGGTGGCGGCTGGCCCACGTCTGCACGAGCCCGTTGGCGCCGTCGCCGCTCGCCTCCACCGGTAGCTCGGTGTCGCCGAGCGCGGCGAGCAGCCGCAGGGCGTGGTACCGCGGCTTCGCGATCCCGCCGACGCTGATGAG
This sequence comes from Virgisporangium ochraceum, assembly GCF_016863655.1. Classification (GTDB taxonomy): domain Bacteria; phylum Actinomycetota; class Actinomycetes; order Mycobacteriales; family Micromonosporaceae; genus Virgisporangium; species Virgisporangium ochraceum. The sequence goes on along the minus strand of NZ_BOPH01000009.1, from coordinate 23,050 downwards.
GCCGAAGCCGCCGTGCAGCAGGCGTGGTGGACGTCCGAGTTCCTCGAAGTGGTCGCTGGCCACCCAGTAGGACAGCGCGTCGACCCGGCCGGCGGCCGACCGCATGCCGGTGAGCAGGAACGTGGCCGCGGAGACGCCGTCGTTCACCGGGTTGAAGTGGGTGGGCGTCACGCCCCACTCGGTCCACAGGATGCGGGCGTCCGGGCGGCCGTACCGCTCCAGCGTCGGTCGCAGGTCGAGCGGCGGGCTGCCGTACGTGTGCGTCGAGACGAAGTCGACCGGTGCCCCGCTGTGGCGCGCGTGCTCCAGCAACGCGTCGACCCATCCCGCCGCCGCCGACGACGGACCACCGACCGGCATGCGCGGGTCGACGTCCTTCACGGCTTTCGCGGTGACGTCGTAGAGCCGCATCCACTCCTCGCGGGTGCCCGACCAGAACACCTCGAGGTTGGCTTCGTTCCAGACCTCGAAGTCCCACGACAGCACCTCGTCGCCGTACCGGTCGAGCAGGTGGGTGACGAGCGCGCGCACGAGGTCCGCCCACCGGTCCCAGTCCTTGGGTGGCGAGATGATGCCGCAGTACCCGAACACGGTCCGGTCCGGGTCGCTCGCCAGGTCGCGCGGCATGAACCCGATCTCGACGACGGGCCGCAGCCCCGTCTCCAGGAGCAGGTCGTACACGCGGTCGACCGTGGTGAAGTCGTGCACCGGCTCACCGTCGACCTCGGTGTAGACGGCGAGGTCGTCGTGCAGGATCGAGTGGGCGCGCACGGTTTCCACGCCCACCTCGGCTCGGATGCGCCTCAACGCGGCGAGCAGTTCGGTGCCGATCTCCCGGCCGCCGCTCTCGTCGCGGCAGAGCAGTTGCGAGAGGCGCTCGCTGCCGATCATCGGCTTCCACGGCCGGTGCAGCGGTCGGCCGGCCGCGTCGGCGTCCAGTCTCAAGTGGACGGTCGCGTCGCGGCCGTCGCGTGACGCGGCGGTGACGGTCGCGCTCAGCGGGCCCACGGCGGTGACCTCGGGCACGGCCGCAACCGCGTACGTGTACGTCGTTCCGGGCGTGCCGGTGGTGTCGACGTACCAGGTGTCGGGCACCGACAGGACGTCGCCGCCGAGGTGGTTCACCGGCTCAAGCTCGGCCTCGGCCCCGGACTCCGCGCGGTGTACCAGATACCCGACGGCCCCGGGAACCGCCTTCCACGACAGGCGAACGTGCCCGGTACCGGGGTCTGCCGTCAGCCCGGTGGGCGGTTCGAGCTCGGGTAAGAAAGCGCCGGCGACGTTGTCGCGCAACGCGATCCGCTGCTCCCAGTCGGCGCGGGCAGTGGAACTCTCGGCAGCGTGCGTCACCGGGGACCTCCTCGTATCGGGCTGTCTCCATCGCACGGTAACCGGTTTCCGGCAGCGTCGCAGTTCGAGCGTCGCAGTGCGAGCGCCGCCCCGTCAGGACGGCGCTCCGGTTCGGTCGACGTCAGCTGAGCGTGACCCAGGCGACGAGTGCCATGCCCGCCCCCGTGACGGCGGCGGCGCTGGCGAACATGGCGAGAGCGGCGACCACCCGGCGGAGGATGGCCATGAGATCGGCGAGGGCCGCGGCCATGACCGCGGTGGCCTTCATTGTCACCACGAATACGATCGCGAATCCGGCCATGACAATGAGGTAGGCGCTACCGGTGCCGCCCCCTGCGGCAGTGGTGGCGTTGTCTGTGGTGGCCGTCGCGCACCCCCCGAGCGCGACGACCGTGGCTACGGCGAGAAGAGCCGCGAGAACTGCCGGTTGTCTTCTTCGTAGGCCCGGTCGTAGATTGGACACGTCGGTTCCCCCCTTGCGATGCCCAAGCTTGCGAGCCGACAACGGGAACCTCGATAGAGATCTCGACGGCGAATCGGGATCTCTTTCAGCGCGGCTTCTGGACGCAGGTTCTGGGTTGAGGCCGCGCTGTTCTCGTTGTCGAGAGTCCTGTACGCCTGACCTCCCCTCCACGGCGGTGGAGAGCTTCACTGAAAGTGAAGCGGTAAGGGGATGGTAGGTCCGTGAATGCAGTTGAGGCAATGCGGCTTCAGTCTCACTTTCCTGAATATCCGGTGGTCCGGTGCCCTCGGCGGAGATCACATTCCTGAATTGATCTCCATTTGCGCAGGCCAATAGGATTGCAATTGACTCGGCGGTGGTCGTATGGTGTACGGCACATCGGTTCACTGAAATTTCAGTCGTCGGGAGTGAAGATTCGTGCAACCGGCGGATGGCCACCCATTGGCGCTGCGGCTCCGGGCCCTGCGCGAATCACGCTGGCCCGATCTGCGAGTCACCCAGTTTCACCTGGCTGAAGCGTTCGGCGGTGAGAAGCCGCTGAGCCTGTCGCTGATCTCGTCCTGGGAGTCGACCCGCAGTGCCGCTCTGCCGCCCGTTCACCGGCTGAACCAGTATTCGATCTTCTTCGCGACGAGGCGCTCGGTGTCGGGCGCGCGTGCGCGTCTCCTGACGGAAGGCGAGCTGACCCCGGCGGAACGCGTCGAGCGCGACGTCCTGTACGAGGAGCTGTCACGGCTGCGGTATCCGGAAGACGGCTCGGAGCCGGCCGTGGTGCGGCGACCGCTCGCCGCACCGGGAGACGAGATCGGTGGTGGGCCGTTCCACTTCGTGGACCAGAAGCCGGTCACGATCGTGTGCTCGCGGCTGCCGGCCGAACTACGTGCCGAGCTCCCCTACACCGATCCGCGGGATCCGGACTACATCCGTTCGTTCAGTTATGCGGACAATGACGCCCTCATCGAGCTTTACGGGCATGTCCGGGCGGTCAACCCGACCATCGCGGTGAACATCCGCACCGCCGACGTCCTGGAGGAGGACGACTACACGACGCACCTCGTGCTCCTCGGCGGCACCGACTGGAATCCGGTGACGGCGGACATTCAGCGCCGCTCGAACATGCCCGTGCTGCCGGGCACCCGGACCAGCGAAGATCTTTATGGCGGCCATTTCACCGTCGTCGATGGGGCGGACAAAGGTCGGATCTTCGCGCCCATTCTCGACGAGACCACACCTGGAGAACGACCGATTCTGGTCGAGGACGTTGCCCACTTCTTTAGGGGCCAGAACCCGTATAACAGGGCGCGCACCCTGACCCTGTGCGATGGTATGTTCGCCCGCGGCACGTACGCGGCTGTGCGCACTCTCACCGATGTGCGGTTCCGAGACAGGAACGAGCGGTTCCTGTGGGATCGGTTCAACGGATTCGAGCAGTTCAGCGTGCTCGCGCGTGCTGTGATTACCCCCAAGGGTGAGGTGGTCACTCCGGATTGGACCGTCGAGGAGAACCGGTTGCATGTCTGGCCGCTCATGGATGACGAGGTCTAAGCCCGCACCGGCTCACCACTATTCGCACCGTGGTCTCCTCCGTCACCATCTGCCGTGGGGGCGCCGCGCGCGGCTCGACGCGATCATCGTGCCCAGCGCGCGTTCCGCCGGTGCCGTGGAGCACGCGGGTGACCTCGCTCGGCAGGTCGACTGCGCCCTGATCGTGCTGGCGAGCCGTGCCGCCGTCGGCGCGGAGATTCTCGAGACGCTCGCTCCGTTGAAGCTCAGACAGCTGTTCGTGGTCGACGTGCCGGAGAAGATCGCCAAGCTGCCCGTGTTCGAGACGTCGGGGATCCTGCGCCGCGAGAACATGGCCCGGTCCACCGACGTCAGCGCGAAGCGCAACGTCGGTCTGGCGGTCGCCCGGATGGCTGGCCTGCACCGCGTGCTGTTCCTCGACGACGACATGAGGATCCCCGAGGCGGAGTCTCTCAAGGTGGCGGCGGGCCTGCTGCGCAGCCACGACGCCGTGGGGCTGAAGTTGGAGGGTTTCCCCGACAACTCGGTGGTGTGCCACGCCAACCGGGAGACCGGCGGCTTCCAGGACACGTTCGTCGGCGGCGGCGCGCTCCTGGCCGCGACCGAACGCGAGATGTCCTTCTTCCCGGACGTGTACAACGAGGACTGGTTCTTTCTCCTGAACCGGTCGCGCCTTCGCCCGGTGACCGTCGCGGGACGGGCGGAGCAGGACGCGTACGACCCGTTCGCCACCGAGGAGCGTGCGCGGCTCGAAGAGTTCGGAGACGTGATGGCGGAGGGCATTTTCGCCATTCTCGACGACGCCGGCGAATTGGGCGAGGCCGACCGTGAGTATTGGCGCGGCTTCCTCGACCGGCGGCTGGAACTGATCGAGCGGACCCAGCTGAGAATCAATCTGGTGCGGCGGGCCGATCGGAAAAAGGTCGCCCGGTCTCTGCGCGCCGCCCGGGATCAACTGACGAGTCGAATTACCCCGGAACTGTGTGTGGAATACCTTCACGCCTGGCAGCGGGATCTCGCCAATTGGATCGACGTCTGTGACCGGCTGGAAAAGAAGCGGACCGTCGAGGAGGCACTCGGCTATTTCGGTCTCACATGCGCGGAGCCCGCTAAGGCGGATTGTTTCGCATCGGTCTGACCGCCGACGCGCAACCGGCGACCCCGAGAGCCAGAACCGGAACCGCCAGCAACGCCACTCCGAGCCCGGTCCGTTCAGCCAGCGGGCCGAGAGCGAGCGGACCGACGAACCCGGCCCCGTAGCCGATCGTCGTCAACGCGCCGACCACCTGGTCGGCACCGGGTTCCGTGCCACCGGCGGTGACGACGACCGGGAACACCACGCAGATTCCGAGTCCCCACACCGCCGCGCCCGCGTACACGATCGCATCGAGCGGGGCGAGCACGGTCGCGATGACGCCCGCTCCCGCCAGCAACGCTCCCGCCCGCACGAGCCGGTCGGGGGTGACCCGCCGGTACAGCCGTGCTGCCGCGAACCGCCCGGCGGTCATCGCCGCGACGAAGACCGCGTACGCCACGGCCGCCCTGGCATGGGAGAAACCGCGCTCGTCGGCCAGCATCACCGCGAGCCAGTCGTTCGCCGCGCCCTCGATGAAGCCGCCAGCGAGGATCAGCGAACCGAGCAGTGCCAGCCGGCCGGTGACCCGTACCGGTTTACGGTCGTCCGCCGGTGGGTCGCCGACCGGGACGCGGGAACCGAGCCATACCAGGTACGTCGCCGCTCCGGCGACCACGACGCACTGAACCCCGACCGGTACGCCGCCGCGCGCCGCGATCGCGCCCGTTCCCGCTCCCACGACCGTTCCGATGCTCCAGAAGCCGTGGAACCGGGCCATCAGATGGCCACCGAGTTCCTGCGCCACGGCGACACCCTGGATGTTCATCGCCGCGTCCCAGGCACCGATCGTCATGCCGAACGTGAACGACGCGCCGACCAACGTCAATGCGGTGGGAGCGAGCGCGGCCACGACGAGAGTGGCGGCCGTGCCCAAGGCCGAGGCCAGGATCACCCGGCGGCTGCCGAGCCGCGTCGACAGGCGTCCCGTGACGAACATGCCCGCGATCGTGCCCATCCCCAAGGCGCCGAGGGCCAGCCCCAGTTCGTCGACGCCCAGCCGCAACCGCTCCTGGACCGCCGGCAGCCGTGACACCCAGGACGCCTGGACCGCTCCGCTCACCGCGAATACCAAAGCCGTACCGCGCTCCGGACTCAGCATCCGTGCGCCCACCGCCTCCTCGTCGCGACGGCGAGGTGGGAACCCGAGGCAAGCGGAGCAACATCGACGTCGGCCGAACTCTCTCAGCCGAGTGTAGCCAGGCGACTACGGTGATGCCGCGATGACCGCTTCGCCCCAGAAACGGATGTGGGCGGCCGTTCGCTCCTCCGCCAGGGCGGGATCGGCGCCCGCGACCGCGTCGTAGATGGCCTGGTGCTCCGCGATCAGCCGGGGCCGCACCGAGACCCAGTCGTTCGCCACCAGTGCCACGTCCGCGACCAGCGCCCGCAGCGTGCTGTCCGCCGCTGTCTCGACCAGGTTCACCAACCGGTTGCCGGCGGAGCGCACCAGGGTCACGTGGAAGCTCGCGTCCAACTGGTGGAACGAGGCCTGGTCGAGGAGTGGGTCGGCCATGCGGTCGAGCAGTGACCGCAGCGTCTCCAGGTCGGAGCCGTGGTTGGAGGCGAGGCGACGGACGGCGTTGGTCTCCAGCATCACGCGGAACTCGACGACGTCGGCCAGGGGGACGTGCCGCAGGGCCACCAGCAGGTCGAGCACCGTGGTGAACGCGTTGCCCGGCTCGTTCAGCAGCACCGCCCCGTTGTCGGCGCCGCGCCTCGTGCCCACCAGGCCGAGCGCCTCCAGCACCCGCAGCGCCTCGCGCACCGAGGCCCGCGACACCCCGAACTGCACCGCCAGGTCGCGTTCCGAGGGGAGGCGCGAGCCGGCGCGCAGCGTGCCCGCCGAGATGGCCTCCTTCAGTTGAAGAAGGATCGCCTCGAAGGCGCGCGGCGTGCTGACCGGCCGAAACGCGGGTAGCGACATCCAGGCGAGGGTACAACGAAGTGTTGACCCTCCAACCGCCTTGGTCCTATGGTCAGACCAATGCCGCCATCCCGGAGCGGAGGGGAGCGGAGGGCCGATGGAACCTCTCATCCAGCGGCTGCGCGACATCGTCGGCGACGAGTGGGTGTTCACGCATGAGCACCAGCTCCGCACGTACGAGAGCGACGGCCTGCTCCAGTACCACGCCCTGCCCGCCGTGGCCGTTCTTCCGGGGGACGGGGAGCAGGTGCGCGCCATCGTCGAAGCGTGCCGCGACGCCAACGTCCCGTGGGTGCCCCGGGGAGCCGGCTCGGGCCTGTCGGGTGGCGCGCTGCCGGTGGCCGACGGCGTGCTCATCGTGCTCTCGCGGCTCACCCGGGTGCTCGAGGTCGACCTCGAGAACGGGCGCGTGTGCGTCGAGCCCGGGGTCACCAACGTCTCCGTGTCGGCCGCCGTGGCGCCCGACTTCTTCTACCCGCCCGACCCGTCGAGCCAGATCGTCTGCTCGATCGGCGGCAACGTGGCCGAGAACTCGGGTGGCGCGCACTGCTTCAAGTACGGCTTCACCACGAACTACGTCACGGGCCTCGAGGTGGTGCTCGCCGACGGCGAGGTCATCGAGCTCGGCGGCCCCGAGCTGGACGCACCGGGCTACGACCTCCTCGGCGCGTTCGTGGGCGCCGAGGGCACGCTCGGCATCGCGACGAAGGTCTGGCTCCGCGTGGTGCCGGTGCCCGAGTCGACGCGCACGCTCGTCGCGTTCTTCGACAGCACGAGGCAGGCCGGCGAGGCCGTGTCGGAGATCGTGCAGGCGGGCGTCGTGCCCGGCGCGATCGAGATGATGGACGCGGTGACGATCGCGGCCACCGAGGCGATGGCCAACGCCGGCTACCCGGTGGGCCGGGGCGCAGCCCTGCTCGTGGAGCTCGACGGCTCCGAGCGGGAGTGCGTCGCCCAGTTCGACGAGGTGGTGGCGATCTGCCGGCGGTGCGGGTCCGACGACGTGCGGGTCAGCCGCGACGAGGCCGAGCGCGCGCTCTTCTGGAAGACGCGCAAGGCCGCGTTCCCCGCGATGGGACGCATGGCGCCCAACTACTTCGTGCAGGACGGCGTGATCCCCCGCACCAAGCTGCCCGACGTGCTGACCCGCATCGACGAGCTGGCGAAGGGGTACGGCCTCACCGTCGCCAACGTCTTCCACGCCGGCGACGGCAACCTGCACCCGCTGGTCTGCTACGACGGCCGCGTCGAGGGCGAGGCCGAGCGGGCCGAAGAGCTGTCCGGCCGCATCCTCGACGCCTGCCTGGAGGCCGGCGGCTCGATCACCGGCGAGCACGGGGTGGGCGTGGACAAGAAGAAGCACATGACGAAGATGTTCGCCGAGGCCGACCTCGACGCGTTCCAGCGGCTGCGGTGCGCCTTCGACCCGGCCGGGCTGGCCAACCCGGGCAAGGTGATGCCGACGCCCCGGCTGTGCGGCGAGGTCCCGGGGCCGTACCGGCAGCACCCGCTGGAGAAGGCCGGACTGGCGGAGCGGTTCTGATGCTCGAACCATCCACAGTGGACGAGGCGGCCGCCGCCATCAAGACGCTCGACGGCCCGGTGCATCCGACCGGCGCAGGATCCCACGGGGTACCGGCCGTCGGCGACACGCTCAGCACGGGGAAGCTCAACCGCATCCTCGAGCACAACCCCGGCGACTTCACGGCGGTGCTGGAAGCCGGTGTGCCCCTGGCCGAGGCGCAGGAGGCGTTCGCGAAGGCCGGCCAGTGGCTCGCGCTCGACCCGCCCGCCGGCGGAACGATCGGCGGTCTGGTCGCCACGGCCGACTCCGGTCCGGCGCGGCACCGCTACGGCGGCGTGCGTGACCTCGTCATCGGGATCACCGTCGTGCTCTCCGACGGCACCGTGGCCCGCGCGGGCGGGAAGGTCATCAAGAACGTCGCCGGCTACGACCTGGCGAAGCTGTTCGCCGGCTCGTACGGCACGCTCGGGCTGATCGCCGAGGTGGCCGTGCGGCTGCACCCGTTGCCGCTGCGCACCGCGACGCTCACCGGCGCCTCCGCCGATCCGGGGCGGCTGCAGGCCGCGGTACGGAAGCTCAACAGCCGCCCGCTGGAGGCGAACTGCCTCGACATCGCCTGGACCGGCCACAGTGGACAGGTCCTGGTGCGGTTCGGCGGCCACACCGCCGCCGAGCGCGCCGAGGCGGCCCGGCCACTGCTCGACGGCCTCGACGACGTCACCGTCAGCACCGACGATGACGCGATCTGGGCCGCGCAACGGCAAAGCCAGCGCCACCCGGACGGGGTGACGCTGAAGGTCTCCGGCCGGCCCACCGACCTCGAGAAGGTGCTCGCGCGAGGGGAACCCGTCGTCGGCCGGGCCGGTCTCGGCCTGTACTGGGTGCGCGGCCCGGCCGAGGCGGAGTGGGTGGCCGACGTCCGCGCCGCCCTCACGCCACGTGCGTGCTCCATCGTCGACGGTGCGGCGCCGGCCGGCGTCGACCCGTGGCCCGCGCCCGACCGGGGCGCGCTCGAGGTGATGCGCCGGGTCAAGGCCCGCTTCGACCCGGCCCGGGTGTTCCGGCCCGGCGCGTTCGTGGGAGGGATCTGATGACCGCCTGGGACACCCAACGGCCGCCCTCGCCCGAGCTCATCAAGGACTGCGTCCACTGTGGATTCTGCCTGCCGACGTGCCCAAGCTACGCGGCGTTCGGCGAGGAGATGGACTCGCCGCGGGGCCGGATCCTGCTCATGCGGGTCGGGCACGAGGAGGGCGAGAAGCTCTCGCTGCCGATGCTCAACCACTTCGACCGGTGCCTCGGGTGCATGGCGTGCGTCACCGCGTGCCCGTCGGGCGTGCAGTACGACCGCCTCATCGAGCAGGTCCGTCCGCAGTTGGAGCGCAACGGGCCCCGCACGCCGGCGGAGCGTCGGTACCGCAGAGCCATCTTCGCGTTGTTCACCCACCCCGGGCGGCTGCGCGCGGTGGTGCCGGCGCTCGCCGTCGACAGCCGGCTGGGGGCGGGGCGCCGGCTCGCGAAGCTGATCGGGCGGCGCTTCCCCGCGTCCAAGCTGAAGGCCCTCATGTCGCTGGCGCCGCGCGTGCCGGTGAGCGCGGCCACGAGACGCCTCGCACCGCTCACCCGGCCGGCAAAGGGAACCGAGAAGCGCGGGCGGATCGCCCTGATGCAGGGCTGCATCAACCGTGTGCTGTTCGGCGACGTGAACGCGGCCACCGTCCGGGTTCTCGCCGCGGAGGGCTACGAGGTGCACGCGCCCCGCCAGCCGAGGTGCTGCGGCGCGCTGCAACTGCACAGCGGGTTCGAACCCGAGGCGCTCGGGCTCGCGAAGGAGACGATCGCGAAATACGAGGGGTTCGACGCGATCGCGGTGAACGTGGCCGGCTGCGGCTCGGCGATGAAGGACTACGGGCACCTGCTCGCCGACGATCCACAGTGGAGCGAGCGGGCCAAGGCGTTCTCCGCCAAGGTGAAGGACGTGCACGAGCTGCTCGCCTCGGCGCAGCCGCAGGCGAAGCGGCACCCGATCGAGCTCGCGGTCGCGTACCACGACGCCTGTCACCTCGCACACGCGCAGGGCATCCGGCAGCCGCCGCGCGCGCTGCTGAAAGGCATCCCCGGCCTGACGCTCGTGGAGCCGAAGGAGTGGGAGATGTGCTGCGGCTCGGCCGGCATCTACAACCTGACCCAGCCGGAGGCCGCGGCGAAGCTCGGCGCGCGCAAGGCCGCCAACCTCGCGGCGACGAACGCACAGGCGATCGCGGCCGCGAACCCCGGCTGCGCGTTGCAGATCTCCGCACATCTGGCCGAGGCGGTGCCGGTCTACCATCCGATGACCCTGCTCGACGCGTCGATCCGAGGAGTGCAACCGTGACCGTCAACTACACGCCTCACCCCGAGCTCGACGAGCGCACCCGCACCGAGGTGCTGACGCCCGACGCGTTGGCGTTCCTCGGCGAGCTGCACGGCCGGTTCGACGCCCGCCGCAGGGAGCTGCTCGCCGCCCGCCGGGAACGAATGGCGCCGGAGGACTTCCTCCTCGAGACGCGTGACGTGCGGGAGGCCGACTGGCAGGTGGCGCCGCCCCGGCCCGACTACGCCGACCGGCGCGTCGAGATCACCGGACCGACCGACCGCAAGCTCGTCATCAACGCGCTGAACTCGGGCGCGAAGGGCTTCATGGCCGACTTCGAGGACGCCAACAGCCCCACGTGGAAGAACCAGGCCGAGGGCCACGTCAACCTCATCGACGCGATCGAGGGCACGATCACCTACGAGTCCTCGGAGGGAAAGCACTACGCGCTCGGCGACAACCCGGCCACGCTGCTGGTGCGCCCGCGCGGCTGGCACCTGCCCGAGAACCACCTCACCGTGGACGACCGACCCATCGCCGGCGCGTTCATGGACTTCGGGCTCTACGCCTACCACAACGCGAAGCGGTTGCTGGCCAAGGGATCGGCGCCGTACTTCTACCTGCCGAAGCTGGAGCACCACCTCGAGGCCCGGCTGTGGAACGAGGTCTTCTCGTTCACCGAGGACACGTTGGGCATCGAGCGCGGCTCGATCCGGGCCACAGTGCTCATCGAGACGCTGCCGGCCGCGTTCCAGATGGAGGAGATCCTGTTCGAGCTGCGCGAGCACTCGTACGGGCTGAACGCCGGCCGCTGGGACTACATCTTCTCGATGATCAAGTCGTACCGGAACGAGCCGGGCTTCGTGCTGCCCGACCGCACCGACGTCAAGATGACGGTACCGTTCATGCGCGCCTACACCGAACTGCTCGTGGCCACCTGCCACCGCCGGGGCGCGTTCGCGATGGGCGGCATGGCCGCGCTCATCCCGTCGCGTAAGGACCCCGAGGCCAACCAGCGCGCGATCGACGCGGTCGCGGAGGACAAGCGGCGCGAGGCCGGTGCCGGGTTCGACGGCACCTGGGTCGCGCACCCCGACGTGGTGTCGGTCGCGTTGGCGGCGTTCGACGACGTGCTCGGCGACCAGCCGAACCAGATCGACCGGCAGCGGCCCGACGTCACGGTGGCCGCCGCCGACCTGCTCGACGCCGGCGCCACGCCGGGCGCCGTCACCGAGGCCGGGCTGCGGAGCAACCTCGCCGTGGCGTTCCAGTACATCTCGTTCTGGCTCAGCGGCCGCGGCGCCGCCGGCATCAACAACCTCATGGAGGACGCGGCCACCGCGGAGATCTCGCGGTCGCAGATCTGGCAGTGGATCCGCCACGGGTCCACATTGGACAACGGCGAGACCGTGACCCGCGAGCTCGTGGTCCGCTACCTCGACGAGGAGCTGGCGAAGATCCGGGCCGAGGTGGGCGACGAGACCTGGGAGAAGGGCCGTCCCGCCGAGACCCGCGAGGTGTTCGAGAAGGTCGCGCTGGGTGACGAGCTGCCGGAGTTCCTCACGCTGGTCGCCTACGACAAGCTGGGTTAGGAGAACAGCTTCGCGAGCTCGATCCGCGACCGGATCCCCAGCCGGACGAAGATGTTGCGCATGTGGTGGTCGACGGTGCGGGTGCTCAGGTAGAGCTGCGCGGCGACCTCCCGGTTGGTCGCGCCGGCCGCCACCATGCGCGCGATCTGCAACTGCTGCGCGGTGAGGGTGCCCGTCGTCGGGTCCTCGTCGGCGGCGCGCAGCGCGTCGCGGGCGCGGGCCGCCCACGCGTCGAGCCCCAGCCGCTCGAACGTGGCAAGGGCACTGCGAACCTGGGTGCGCCCGCGGGACAGCATTTCGGTACGGGCCCGTTCGAAGTCGTTGCCGGTGGCCCGGTGCAGCCGCAGCGCCTCACGGAAGTGCGTCTCCGGTCCGTCTCCGCGGTGGGCCAGCGCACGGCACCGGGCGGCGAGGGCGCGCCGCAGCGGGTCGCCCGTGCCCTCGGCCCATTCTGTGAACGCGCCGACGTCGACCGGTGCGGCCTCGGCCAGGTCGGGGGTGGCCATCATGTACACGACGAGCTGGCCGCGCCCGGTCCGCGGGTCGGCGATCGTCGTGATGCGCGCGGCGGCGTCGGCGGGGCGGTCGGCGGCGAGGTCGAGCAGCGCGAGCGCCCACTCGCTCAGCGCGTGCGGCCGGTTCATCAGGTCGGCGCTGGGCCGGCGGGTCGCCAGGGCCGCGTACCGGCGGCAGGCCGCCCCGTCACCCCGCCGCGCCGCCATCATGGCGAGCAGCCCGGCGAACGTGTCGGCGACGTTGTCCTGCGCGGCCGCTTCCGCTTCGCGCATCCCGTCGAGCGCGGTGGTCTGCGCGGCGTCGAGCCGGCCCAGCCAGTACTCGGCGTACGCGCGGATCTCCAGCGCCCGCGGCCGCGCGGAGACGTCACCGGCCTCGGCGGCACGCCCGGCGAGGTGGTCGGCGCCGGCGTCGTCGGCGAGGAGCAGGCAGGCGGTGGCGGCCCAGATGAGCTCGGTCGGGTCGTTCGACGGGGAGCCCAGCTCCACCACCCGCCGCAGGTCGGTCACCGCGTCGCGGTGCCGGCCGCGCAGCATCGCGGCCATCCCCGCCAGGTACCGCACGGGCAGCTCCGCGGGCAGCTCCGCGGGCAGGGCCGCGGCGCGCCGGGCCAGGCCGGGCAGGCGGGCGTGGTTGCCCGCGTAGCACAACGCGTCGCCGGCGAACGCCAGCGCCCGCGCCGCGAGCGCCGGTGGCAGCCGGTCGGCGGCGGTCAGGAGCGTGCGCAGCGCGCTGGCCGGCGGACCGGACCGCAGTTCGATCTCGCCGGCGAGGAGGTCGGCCGCCCCACCCTGGGCGGTCCGGCGCAGCAGCATCCGGGCGCGGTGCGGCTGGCCGGCGGTCCACGCGTGCCGGGCCGCGGCGACCAGACGCGCCGACGCCAGCGCGGGATCGGTGGTCAGGTCGGCGGACCGCTCCAGCGCCTCGACCGAGCCGCTGCCGCAGGCGGCCAGGTCGTCGGCGTCGGCGGCCGTGGGTTCGGTGGCGCCGGCGACCCGGTGCAGCGCGACCCGCAGCCGGTGCCGGACCGGGTCGAGCGTCGCGGCCAGCAGCCGGTGGGCGGCCTGCCGCTGACCCATCGGGGCCTCGTCGTAGGTCACCGTGCGGGCGAGCGGCCGCGGGAACGTCAGGCGGTCGCCGTGGACGCGCAGCACGCCGCACAGTTCGGCCGCCGCGAGCGCGGTGAGGTCGGTGCCGCTGGCGCGCGCGGCCCGTACCAGTTCGGTGGCGTCGAGGTGGTCGTCGGCCGCCGCGAGCAGCAGCAGCCAGCGGGTGTCGGCCGGGAGCAGTGCCAGTTGCGCGCGGTAGGCGCGGCGCAGCGGGCTGTCGAGCGGCAGGCCGCGGGGCAGCGGCGCCTCGCCGCGGCACTGGGCTGGAGTCAGCGACCGCGCCAGGTCGACGAGCGCCTGCGGGTTGCCCCGGGCGAGGTCGACGAGCGCGCCGGCCACGTCGGTGGGCAGCCCGCCCGGCACGACGTCGCCGAGCAGGGCGCGGCTGTCGGGTTGGGCCAGCCCGGAGATCCACCGGCACGGGACCCCGGGCACCGGGTCGTCGGCCGCGCCGTCACCCCCGGCGGTGAACACGACCGCGACGCGGTGCGGGCCGACCCGTCGCGCGACGAACCCGAGCGTGTCGGCGGAGGCGGGGTCGAGCAGGTGCGCGTCGTCGACACAGCAGACCACGGGTGCCGACGAGGCGAGCAGGTCCAGCACGGCCATCGACAGCCGCACCCGGTCCTCGGGCGGGCAGCCGCCGCCCGAGATGGCCCGCTCGACCAGGTCGGGCGGGCGGTCGGACAGCGGCTGGAGCAGCCGGTGCAGCGCGGCGTAGGGCAGTGCCGCCTCGTCGGCGAGGCCGGCGGTGCGCAGCACGGTGCCGGTGGCGGCGCCGGCGACGTGCCGCAGGAGGGTCGACTTTCCCGTGCCGGGCTCGCCGCGGATCAGCAGCGCTCCACCGCGTCCGCCGGCCGCGCGGCGCAGGAGGGCGTCGAGCACGCGCTGGTCGGCCGCGCGCCCACGGATCGGGACTTTTTGCATGGTCGCTGTCACAACCATGCCCCGTAAGTTAACCGATCAGTAACGGAAGAAAAAGGCCCGTGGCCATAGTAAATCGACCATAACCGATGCAATGGCGACCGCGTGCGCCCGTCCCGGGCACTCGTGCGGGCCGGCTCCGAACGGATGTCCGCGGAGCTCGACCGGCACGACCGCCCCGTTCCGCACCCGCCGGGTCCGCGGCACCGGCGGGTCGTCGCGCAGCGCGGCCTGCACCGATCCGTGCCGCAGCCCGTTGCGCACCAGCGCCGCGGTCGCCTCGCACGCCTGCACCAGCAGCCCGATCCGCGCCGCCGACCCCTCGCTCCGGTCGCCGGCCGCGAGCGCGTCCACGGCCGCGTCGGCGCGCCGGGCGGCGTCCCGGCCACCGTCGTGGTCGGGCTGGTAGGCCCGCGCCGCCGCCGCGACCCGTGCTGTCAGATCGTCGTCCGGGACCGCGAGAGCGCGGCCGAGCACGGCGACCGGCACCGGCCGGGCAACGGCCGACATCAGATCCACCGGTTCCCGGCCGGTGCCCGCCGCGGCGATGCGTTCCAGCACCGCGCCGGTCTCGGCGGCCGCGTCCCGGGCGAGCGCCGCCGGGTCGAGCCGGTCGAGCATCGCGACCGCGTACGCGCGGCGACGCCGGTGCGCCGGCCCGTCACTGAACCGGGCCACGCTGGCCCGCAACCATCCGATGCCTGACGGAGCCGGTGGTACCGGCGGCATCCGGTACCGCTCGTCGTCGGCGAGAACCTCGATCATGTGCCGACGCTAGGCGCCCGACCGTTCGGCGCCCGCCGAACCGTCGGGCTGGCACGATGGGCGGATGCCGCGTGCCGCGAAGGCGCTGGCCGGGTTCGCCGGCCTGCTCGCCGACCCCACGAGGGCGGCGTTCTGCCTGGCGCTGCTCGACCGGCGCGCCTGGACCGCGGGCGAGCTGGCCCGGCTGGCCGGTGTCACGGCGCCCACCGCGTCGGAGCACCTCGACCGGCTGCTCGCCGGTGGCCTGGTGGCCGAGCGCCGGCAGGGCCGCCACCGGTACGTCGAGCTGGCCGGCGAGGGCGTCGCCCACGTGGTCGAGACGCTGCTGGCCGCTACGACCCCGCCCGAGCCGCCGCGCACGCTGAAGGCGTCGAACGCCGCCGCCGCGCTGGAACGCGGCCGCACCTGCTACGACCACCTCGCCGGCCGGCTCGGTATCGCCGTGACCGACGCCCTCGCGTCCCATGGCCTTCTCGACCGGACGGCGGGCCTCTCGCTCACCCCGGCCGGACGCGCGTGGCTGACCACCGACCTCGGCATCGCGCCGGACCGCCTGAACGGCAGCCGACCGCTGGTACGCGAGTGCCTCGACTGGACCGAGCGCCGGCCGCACCTCGCCGGTCGGGCCGGCGCCCTGATCTGCGAGACGTTCCTGGGCCGGGGCTGGCTCACGCGGGTGGGCACCGGCCGGGCGGTGCGTCCCACCCCGGCGGGAGAGCGGGCGCTGCGCGAGCTGCTCGGCCTCGACCTCGGCCCTGACCTCAGGCTCGATAGCTCTCGATCGGCATCGTCTTCCGGTAGATGAGGTCGAAGATCCGCCGGTACTCGGCGAGCTCGTCGGGCTTCTCGAGGTAGCGCGCGCCGGTGTGGGTCTCGGCGTGCACCACGGCCGGGTCGTCGTCGTGGTGGAAGTCGAGGATCGTGAACGCACCGAGGCGCATCGCGGGGTGCGGGCCGGCGTCCCAGGGAAGGACGCGGATGTCGATGTGGTCGCGCCGGTTCAGGGCGCGCAGGCGCGCGAGCTGGTCGGCCATGACGGCCGGCCCGCCGACCGGACGCGTCAACGCCCCGGCACCGAGCACCGCCGCGAGCCGCGGCCGCGGAATGCGCGTGAGGAAGACCTGCTGGCGCTCGACCTGCAGCTTCACCTGGCCGCGCGCGTGCTCGTCGGTCACGTCGGGGTGCGTCGTCAGGCAGATGGCGCGCGTGTAGTCGGGCGTCTGCAGCAGGTCGTGGACGAGCTCGGTGTTGTATGTCCGCAGCTCGTCGGCGATCTCCTCGAGCCCGTGCCGCATGCTGAACCACTTCTCGCCGTAGTCCTCCCACCAGTCGTGTTCGCGGGTGCCCAGGGCGAGCATCGACAGCGTGTCGGTGGTCTTCGCGTCGGTGCCGTAGAGCCAGCACAGCCCGCGCACGTCGCCGACCTTCACCGCCACCTTGCCGGTCTCGATGCGCCACAGCTTCACGCGGGACGCGATGTTGGCCTCCTCGACGTCGGCCTCGGTCTTGCCCGCGCCGTGCCGCAGCCGCCGCAGGTGCCGGCCCAGCTGCCGGCGCGCAACGGTCGAACCTACCAAGGGCATTGCTTCCCCCGCCCGTCATGGAAACCGAAGTGTTGGTTTCCATCCTTAACGGCAAAGGGTGGTTGTCGTTAGATTTCTTTGATCAGGAACCATCGGCTGCTGTTGTATTCCAAAAATCAACGTTGATGCTTGTGGTGGGTGCGACAACGCTGATCGAGCGTGGTGATCGCGCCGGCGTGTGGTTCGTCAGAACTGCTACGTGGGGTTTCTTGCTGCCCCGAGGCCGGCGCGGGTTGTTTTTGTCACCGGATCCGGGTCGTCGTCGAAACGGAGTACTAGCAAATGACAACAGCTACTAGCTCATACACCCTTGACAACGGCCGGCCGGGTGCCGGCGGCATGCTCGACTGCCTGTCGGCGGTTCTCGACCAGTCCACTGTGGAGCTGATCGCACCACTGGTTCAGCTCGGCGCGCACTGCCTGGAACTGGGCGCGGGGAACGGAAGCGTGGCCCGGTGGCTCGCCGACGCGGTCGGTACCGGGGGCCGGGTGGTGGCCGTCGACCTCGATCCCGGACTCGTGCGGGCCGAGGTGCGATCACGGCAACAGGTGCAGGTGCTGCGGCGGGACCTGCGGACCGATCCGCTGCCGGAGGGCCCGTTCGACCTCGTGCACGCCCGGCTGCTGCTCGCGCACCTGGGCAACCGCGACGCCCTGGTCCCGGCGTTGGCCGGGCTGCTGGCGCCCGGCGGGGCGCTGGTCGTCGAGGAGTGGGGTGCCGCCGGTCCCGGTGTGGTGCTGTCGTCTCCGTGGCCGGAGACCGCGGAGCTGTACCGGCGGTACCAGACGGCGTTGGTGGCCATGTTCGGCTCCGCCGGCAACGACCCGACGTGGTCGGTGCGGGTGCACGCGGCGATGGCCGCCGCGAGGCTCGCCGACGTGCGCACGGTCGTGCGGGCGCGGTCGTGGACCGGCGGCACGGCCGGGTGCCGGTTGCCGATCGAGGTGTCGGGACAGGTCCGGGAGCAGCTCGTCGGGCACGGCCTCGACCCGGCCGACCTCGACGCGTTGCGGGAGCAGCTGGGCGATCCGCGGGTCGTGGTGATGGGCAACCTGACGTGGTCGACCATCGGGCACAAGACGGTCGGGGGCTGACCGTGGTGCTCACCCGTCGATCGATGCTGACCAACCTCGGTGCGGCCGCGACCCTCGCCGGGTGCGGCAAGGAGGAGAACAGGCCGAAGCCCGGCACCGGGAAGGTCGAGGACGTCACGTTCGTGACCGGGTTCAACATCACCGGTCAGGACTCGTACGTGTTCGCCGCGATCGAGAACGGCTTCTACCGCGACGCGGGGCTGAACGTCACGGTGGTGCCCGGGGTCGGCACCCGCGGCAACCTCCAGTACCTGGCCCGCGACACGGCCCAGTTCGCGACGATCGACATCACCGGCGGGCTGCTCGAGATCGACGGCGGCAGGCTGACCGACTTCCGGGTGTTCGCCGCGATCTACCAGCTCACGGTGTCGTGCATCGTCGCGTTGCCGGCGGCGAACATCGCCTCGCCACGCGACCTGGCCGGCAAGCGGATCGGCTACTCGGAGGGCGGCGTCAACAAGACGATCTTCCCGGCCTACGCCCGCCTCGCGGGCCTCGACGAGGCGACGGTCAGGTGGGTGTCGCTGGCGCCGCCGCTGATCCGGCCGGCGCTGCTCAGCGGACAGCTCGACGCGTCGACCGAGATCGTGGTGGGCCGGCCCGCGCTGGAGGCGGCCGCGAAGCAGTCGGTGACGATGCTGCCGTACTCCGACGTCATGCGGGACCTGTACGGCAATGCGATCGGCGCGTCGACGAGCCTCATCGAGCGGAACCCCGGCCTGGTACGCCGGTTCCGGGACGCGTCGCTGCGCGGAATGCGATGGACCCTCGACAACCCCGACGCGGCGGGTCGGGTCATGGCGAAGCACAACCCGACCTACCGGGCCGAGGTCGCCGCCGCGGAGGTGCGGCAGACCGTCACCTACGTGCGCGGCGGCGCACCCGTGCTCGGCCACCTCGATGAGGCCCGGATGGCCCGCTGCATCGCGGTGGTGCAGAGCATCGGCCTGGTCCGGCCCGGGCTCACCCCGGACCGGATCGCGGCGTTCGACCTGGTGCCGACGGCCTGAGGCCCGTCAGTCGGCGTCGGCCTTGACCGTCGCCCGCAGCCGCTTGCGGTCGAGCTTTCCGACCGACGTGAGCGGGATCGCCGGCACGATCGTGACGCTGCGCGGGTACTTGTGCGCCGCCAGCCGCTCCTTCGTGAACGCGATCAGCTCCTCCTCACCCACCGAAGCGCCCTCGGCGAGCGAGACGAACGCGACGACCTCCTCGCCGAGGCGCGGGTCGGGCCGGCCGACCACGGCGGCCATCGACACCTGCGGGTGGGCGAGGAGCGCGTCCTCGACGTCGCGCGGATACACGTTGTAACCGCCGCGGATGATCAGGTCCTTGATACGGTCGACGATCGTGAGATAGCCGTCGCTGTCGAGGCGGCCCACGTCACCGGTGTGGAACCAGCCGCCGTCGCCGAGCGGCTCACCCCGCCAGTACCCGCGCATGACGTTCGGCCCGCGCACCACGATCTCGCCGTCCTCGCCGGCCGGCACGTCGGTGCCGTCGGGACCCACTATGCGCAGCTCGACGTCGTCGACGACCTTGCCCACCGTGCCCGGCCGCGGCTCCAGCGGCGGCGTGCCGCTGACGATGCCGCCGGTCTCGGTGCAGCCGTACCCCTCCATCACGGTGACCGACGGGACGCGCCGCTCGAAGTCCTCCCGGACGGCCGGCGACAGTGGTGCGGCTCCCGAGTAGACGTACCGCAGCTCGCTGAGGTCCAGCTCCTCAAGTGGGAACTGCAGCATCATCGCGAGCATCGACGGCACGACCGCGAACGTCTGGCTCCGGTGCTCCACGGCCAGGTCGAGGAACGACTTCGGCTCGAACCAGCGCTGCAGCACCGTCGAACCCGCTTCCGGGACGTGCATCGCGCCGACGGTCACCAGCAGTCCGAACGCGTGCGACAGCGGCAGCGAGATCTGCCCCCGGGTGATCCCGTCGACGTGGCTGCGCGCCCGCGACGCCTTGCCCGAGTAGGCGAGGTTCTCGTGCGAGAGCGCGACGCCCTTGCTCCGGCCGGTGGTGCCGCCCGTGTACATCAGGGCGGCGAGGTCGTCGGGGGACCGGTCGACGATCGGGAGGACCTCGGTGTCCTTCTCCAGATCGGCGAAGCTCACGTGGGTCCCATCGGCTTCTCCCAGGACCACGACGGGCAGTGACCGGCCCTCCAACGCCTCCACGACCTTCGGCAGGATCTCCGGGGTGGTGAAGACGGCCGTGGCACCGGAGTCGTCGATGATGTGCCGCAGCTCGGGGGCGGTGACCAGGAAGACGACCGGCGTGACGGCGGCGCCGGCCCGCCAGATCGCGTGGTACAGGATGGTGACCTCGGGGGCGTTCGCCATGATGACCACCACCCGGTCGCCGGGGGCGATGCCGAGCCGCACCAGGCCGTGCGCGAGGTGCTGGCTCCGTTCGTGCATCCGGTGGGACGAGTGCCAGGTGCCCTCGAAGAACAGCGACGGATGGTCGCCCAGCCGATCGTGGGCCAACTCTGCGAGGCGGGCGAGATTGGTTTCCATCCGGCGGCTCCCGTTCGGGGGTGGGGGTTTTTACACTGCCTATGCCAATACCCGCAGCGGTGTCAACTACCAGGAGGCCTCATGCCGAACAGCCCGATCACCGCTGGTGAGCGGTTCGCCGATCTCGACTCGTTCAGCAAGCGCGGAGCCGACGGGCCGAATCTCTGGCGCACCCTCGGGTTCCGGCGTACCGCGTGGGGGCCCGGATCGTCAACCGTCGAATGGGACGCGACCGTCGACTACGGTTTCTCCACGCCGTCCGGGCCCGTGATCCAGGGCGGCCTGGTGACGGCGATCCTGGACTCGGCCATGGGCGGCGCCTGCTGGACCACGCTGAACAACCACGAGGTGTTCCTCACGGCTGACCTGCGGGTCGAGTTCTTCCGTCCGACGAGGCCGGGCACGCTGCGCGCGGTGGGCGCGGTGGAGCGCCGGACCAGCCGGGTCGTCTTCTGTTCGGCCGAACTCCTGGACGCCGAGGGCACGACCCTGGCCGCCAGCCGGTGCACCCAGGTGGTGCTGCCGGCGTAAATCGCTTGTATCTTGCCGGTCCGTCAGGGCTCCTATATGTCGAGTCTGCAGCTCGTGCTCAAGATCCAACGATGTTGAGGAGCGCACCATGACGCACACGTTCTGGGCCGGACCGACACGCCACGCCTGGGCCGGGCCTACGTAGTAACCGGCCGGCGGCCCGGGGGGAGATCGGGCCGCCACAGGACCGGACCCGGCTGACCGGGGGGTTCAGCCGGGTCCGAACGACCCTTCAAAGGGAACTGCCTGCCGGGTGGTGGGAGCATGAGCATCACGTTCCTAGCACCCGGGAGGCTCCCCATGTCGGTCCACCCTCGCGCCGGTCAACGCGCGGAACCGGGCGACCTCATCGACCCGGCCGCCGTCCGCGCCGCCTACTTCGACCGGCATCCCGACCCGTCGAACGTCGCCGAGCAGGTCGCCTTCGGAACCTCCGGGCACCGGGGGTCGTCGCTGAACACGGCGTTCAACGAGGACCACATCGTCGCGATCAGCCTCGCGATCGCCGAGTACCGGCGTGACCAGGGCATCACCGGTCCGCTGTTCCTCGGCGCCGACCCGCACGCGCTGTCCGGACCGGCGACCCGGACCGCGGTCGAGGTGCTCGTCGCCAACGGCGTCACCGTGCTCGTCGACAGCCGCGACGGGTTCGTGCCCACGCCGGCGCTGTCGCACGCGATTCTCACCTACAACCGGTCGGGCCGGTCCGACACCGCCGACGGCATCGTGGTGACCCCGTCGCACAACCCGCCGGCCGACGGCGGCTTCAAGTACAACCCGCCCAACGGCGGCCCGGCCGACACGTCGGCCACGAAGTGGATTCAAGACCGGGCGAACCAGCTGATCGCCGCCGGCCTGTCCGGCGTGAAGCGCAGCTCGGACCGCCCCGGCACCTACGACTTCCTCGGCAGCTACGTCGACGACCTGCCGTCGGTGCTCGACATCGAGGCGATCCGGCGGGCCGGGGTGCGCATCGGTGCCGACCCGCTGGGCGGTGCGAGCGTCGCCTACTGGGGCGAGATCGCCGCCCGGCACGACCTCGACCTCACGGTGGTCAACGACACCGTCGATCCGGCCTGGCCGTTCATGACGCTCGACTGGGACGGCAAGATCCGCATGGACTGCTCGTCTCCCTACGCGATGGCGTCGCTCATCGAGAACAAGTCCGCCTACCAGATCACCACCGGCAACGACGCCGACGCCGACCGGCACGGCATCGTCACGCC
Organism: Virgisporangium ochraceum; assembly: GCF_016863655.1. GTDB lineage: Bacteria > Actinomycetota > Actinomycetes > Mycobacteriales > Micromonosporaceae > Virgisporangium > Virgisporangium ochraceum. Next base: position 913 of record NZ_BOPH01000009.1, on the reverse strand, counting down.
CGACGCCGGTCTCATGAACCCCAACCACTTCCTCGCGGTGGCGATCCGGTACCTGTTCACCAACCGCTCGTCCTGGCCGTCTTCGACCGCGATCGGCAAGACGCTGGTCTCGTCGTCGATGATCGACCGGGTGGCCGCCTCGTTGGGCCGCACCCTGCTGGAGGTGCCGGTCGGCTTCAAGTGGTTCGTGTCCGGCCTGCTCGACGGCTCGGTCGGCTTCGGTGGCGAGGAGAGCGCCGGTGCGTCGTTCCTCCGCCGCGACGGCAGCACCTGGACCACCGACAAGGACGGCATCCTGCTGTGCCTGCTGGCGTCGGAGATCCTCGCCGTGACCGGGCGGTCGCCGAGCGAGCACTACCGCGACCTGGTCGCCGAGCACGGCGAGCCCGCGTACGCCCGCATCGACGTGCCGGCCACCCGCGAGGAGAAGGCGGTGCTGGGGAAGCTGTCGCCCTCGCAGGTCACCGCCACCAGCCTGGCTGGCGAGAAGATCACCGCGACCCTGACCTCGGCACCCGGCAACGGCGCCTCGATCGGTGGCCTGAAGGTCACCACGGAGAACGGCTGGTTCGCGGCGAGGCCCTCCGGCACGGAGGACGTGTACAAGATCTACGCGGAGTCCTTCCGCGGGCCGGAGCACCTGGCGCAGATCCAGGACGAGGCCCGCGGCGTGGTATCGGCGGCACTGACGGCGTGACCCGCTTGTGCTTTTCGACATAAACGACGCTCTATCCAGTGCAGTGGCGCGGCGAATGCCCGCACCGGATAGAGCGTCGTTCATGTGTCGGCGTACGCCGAGCAGCGCGTGGTCGGGTTCTCGTAGTGTGTCGTGGCCCCAACCGTCTGGGCACCGGCCGCTGCCGCGCCTGTCGATCCCCGCCGCGCCATGGTCGAGCCCCGCGTCGATCTTGCA
>NZ_BOPH01000008.1 GCF_016863655.1 Virgisporangium ochraceum | reverse complement strand
GGCGGGAGAGGGGGCGTGAGGGTCGGCGCCTACTGGTGTCTTGAGTCGTGTGTTGATCGTTGTCGAGGAACGGAACTGCAGTGGGGCTTCACGTTCGTTCCTCGGACGACGGCCGGTCCGGGCTGGAATGTCAGCTTTGTCCAGTCCGCGACCGCGCGCGAATCTCCGACTCGGAACGCTAGTGGCCGCGCTTGAGCCACTCCGGTAGGGCGGGCGCTTCGGCGCCGATCGTTGTCGAGTCGCCGTGCCCGGTGTGGACCACCGTGTCCGAGGGGAGCGTCAGCAGGCGCTCCTTGATGGACTCGACGATCGTGTCGAAGCTGGAGTACGAGCGTCCCGTCGCGCCCGGCCCGCCCCGGAACAGGGTGTCGCCGGTGAACAGCACCCCGTCGGCGGCGGCGTAGACGCAGACGGCACCCGGCGCGTGGCCCGGCGTGTGCAGGATGGTCAGCTCCGTGTCGCCGACCGTGATGACCTGGCCGTCGGCGAGGTCGCCGTCGGGGGCCCGGTGGGGGTGGGTCTGGTCCCACAGCACCCGGTCGTCGGGGTGCAGCAGGATCGGCGCACCGGTGCGCTCGGCCACCGCCGGCGCGGCGTTCACGTGGTCGTTGTGCGCGTGGGTGCAGATGACCGCCTTGACCGTGCGGTTACCCACCCGCTGGACGATCGCGTCCGCGTCGTGCGCGGCGTCGATCACCACGCACTCGGTGGCGTCGCCGACGATCCACACGTTGTTGTCGACGTCCCAGCTGCCGCCGTCCAAGGTGAACTGCCCGGAGGTCACGAGATGATCGATCACCGGGCCATCATGTCACCAGCGCCGGTGAGAGGTCGTGGGTACGTCGTACAGCCCAATTCCTTGATCGTGGATCATCGGCAAAATTGTGGTCGCCTCCGGACTTACGGACCGTCGTCTTTCCCGAGTTGCATACGGAAACGTCGGGGTCGGAGGGGCGGGAATGATCGAGATTGGCGCGTTGGGGGCGGCCGGCGCCGGACTGGCCGGGATCGGCGGTCTGGCGTGGTGGTACCTGTGGCAGCGGGCTCGGATCAGGATCGAGCGGGAAGGATCGGCACGCAACATCGCACGTACGCGTGGCCTCACTCGCATGGCGTGCGAGCGCTACATCACCGTGCGTCTGGTCGAACGGGACATCGACGGCGAGCGGCTGGTCGAGATCAACCTGCCCGGCCACACCGGGGAGCGGGCAGCATGACTCTGCCGCAACCGCTTCCCGCGCCGGCCGGGTCGGAGCCCGACGAATCATTCGTTCGCTTTGTTCGCGAGAATTCCTCGACAATTCTGCGTTACCTCACGCGGGTCTGTTTCGACCCGCATCTTGCTGAAGACGCGTTACAGGAAGCGCTGACCGTGGCGATGAGCAAATGAGACGCCGTGTCGAAACACGAGCAACCGTTGTACTGGGTGCGCCGGACCGCGCTGCGCAAACTCATGGCCTTGCGGGACCGGCAGAAGCACAAGCGCACCGTCTCCCTGGAGAACCTCGGGCTCGAGGTGGCGGAGCCCGCCTCGAGCCACGACGCCGAGATGGTGCTCCAGTTGACGCTGAGTCAGCTGCCGGTGCGGCAGCGCGCCGTTCTGGCGCTGACGGTCGAAGGCGCCACCGACGAGGAGATCGCCGTACAGCTCGATCTGGCCATCACCACCGTCCGCACCTACAAGGCCGACGTGCGCCGGAAGTACCGCGGGCCGCCCGTCGGGTCGAAGAGCGTTTGTTGGACGGGGACGCGGTCGACGACGACCTCGACCTCCTCGATCCCCTCAGCGCGGACGTGAGCGAGGCGCGACGCATCCGACGCTCCGCGGAGCTCCGGAAGCGCGGAACGATCACCTGGGATGCCGGCGGACGCCTCACCTGGTCCGACGAGATGCTGCGGATCGTCGGACTGGCCCCGGTACAGGCGAGCCGGTCGCTGGTCCGGCTGTTCGCGTTGATCGATCCCGCGACAGGTCGAGGGTGGTCAGGCAGCTCCGGGACGCGTGGCGAACCACCTCGGCGACCGAGTTCAGGTGCCGGATCACCGCGCGCGACGGGTCCACGAGCTTCGTCGAGGTCCTCGCCGAGATCCTCACCGACGGCAACGGCGAACCGACCGGGGTCATCGCCACCGGCTACGACGTCACCGGCACCTACAAGTCCGGACGGGAGGAACAGCGGCGTCTCCTGCGTGACGGAAGTGTCCAGAAGAGTCTCGCGGAGGTCGACGCGGCGACCTCGCTGCTGAGCGGACGGGCCTTCGCGGAGGAGGTCGGGCGCGCGCTCCGGGCGGGTACCGGCACGCTGCTCGTCATCTCGGTATCGCCCAGTTCCCCGGGCGACGGTGACCCGGACGACCGGTTCGGGGTGGCCGCCGCGAAGGTCCTCCGCGACGCGGTGCACTCGGACGCGTGCGGCCTGCTCGGTCGCCTCGAGTTCGGCGTGCTCATGCCGTACACGACGTTCGAGACGGCCACGCCGAAGGCGATGGATTCTGGTGCAGTACGACTTCCGGCTTCCGATCCAGGGCATCGAACTGCTCTTCGACGCGGAGACCGCCTGGCGGCGCGCCAAGCAGGAAGGCGGGTCGCTGCACGTGCTGCGCCAGCAGCCCTCGGCCGAGCAGCGCCGCGACATCTGCCGTACCGGCATCAAGTCCGCGATCGAGCAGCGCCTTCACCCTGTACGCCCAGCCGCTGCGCGATCTGGAGCTCAACCGGACCACCCGGCACGAGATCCTCCTACGGGTGCCGGTTCGGCGTCGACGACTTCGGAACCGGCAACACGCCGTTGGGCTTCCTGACCAAGCTCCCCGTGGACCTGGTCAAGATCGACGGCAGCTTCATCGACGGGCTGCCCGCCTCGCAACCGCTGCAGGCGGTGGTGCGGGGGCTCGTCCAGATGTGCCGCGGCCTGGGGATTCTGACCGCCGCGGAGTGCGTCCGGGACGACGCGACCCTGGCGCTCCTGCGGGAGTACGGGGTCGACTTCGCGCAGGGCTTCCACGTGGGACGGCCGGAGAGCTTCGTGGCGGCGCGCCGGGTCAGGCCCGCGCTCCCGGAGTCCGGGTCGGCGGTGACCGGCCGCGCGGGATCGGCGGGCCGTGCCGCGCCCGGGGCGGCCTGCTGCTGAAACGCGCCGTTCCGGGGCGCTTTGTGCCGGTCACGTCACCGTTCTGTGAACGGGCTATTGACTTCCCACATATTCGGGCGTAAACAAACATGCACCAAAGTGAAACGGCGGTGAAACCACATGTACGCCGAGGAACGTCAGCAGGAGATCGTCCGGCTCGCACGGGCCAACGGACGCGTCGACGTGGCGACACTGGCCGACACGCTCAACGTCACGGCCGAGACCATCCGCCGTGACCTCACCTCCCTCGAGCGGGCCGGGGTGCTGCGCCGGGTGCACGGCGGGGCGATCCCCGTCGAGCGCATCGGGTTCGAACCCGCCGTCGAGACCCGCGACGCCGTTCTCATCGACGAGAAGGAGCGCATCGCCAAGGCGGCGCTGGCCGAGGTGCCCGAGGAGGGCGCGATCATCCTCGACGCCGGCACCACCACGGCCCGGCTGGCGCAGGCCCTTCCGGTCGACCGGGAGCTGACCGTCGTGGTCAACTCCCCGGTCATCGCGACCGTCCTGGGCACCCGGGCCAACATCAACGTGCTGATGATCGGCGGCCGGCTGCGCGGCAAGACGCTGGCGACGGTCGACGACTGGGCCCTGCGCCCGCTCGCCGACATGTACGTCGACGTCGCCTTCATCGGCACCAACGGCATGTCGGTCGAGCGCGGTCTCACCACGCCCGACCTGGCCGAGGCGGCGGTGAAGCGGGCGATGATCAACGCCGCCCGGCGAACCGTGCTGCTGGCCGACCATACGAAGATCGGCAACGACTACCTGGCCAGGTTCGGCACCCTCGCCGACCTCGACCTGCTCATCACCGACGCCGGCCTCGACAACGAACTCGTCGCCGACGTGGAAGCCACCGGTCTGAGGGTGGTGCGCGCATGATCGCCGGAGCGCAGCGTAGGCGGTCATGCGCGGCTCTTGTGCGGGATTTCGGGGGCACAGCATGATCGTCACGGTCACCCTGAACCCCAGCCTCGACCGGTCGATCGAGGTGGGAAAGCTCGTCGTCGGTGACGTGAACCGGGCCACCTCGGCCCACCTCGACCCGGGCGGCAAGGGCGTCAACGTCTCCCGGGCCCTGCTGGCAAACGGCGTCGCGTCACGGGCGGTGGTGCCGTGTGGCGGCGACGAGGGCGGCCAGCTCATCCGGCTGCTCGTCGCCGAGGGCGTCGACGTGCGGGCGGTGCCGATCGCGGGCAACACGCGGTCGAACATCACGCTCACCGAGCCCGACGGCACCACGACGAAGATCAACGAGCCGGGACCGCAGCTGAGCCCGGCCGAGTTCAGCGCCGTGATCGACCAGGCACTCACGGCCGCTGGGTCCGATGGTCCAGGCGACGCCGGCCCCGGGGCCGGCGACAGCGGCGTCGTGGTGGCGTGCGGCAGCGCCCCGCCCGGGCTGCCCACCGAGGCGTTCGGCGAGTTCTGCCGCCGGGTGCTGCTGGCGGGCCTCGGCCTGGTGGTCGATACCAGTGGACCGGCGCTGCGGGCCGCGGCCAGGGCCGGCGCCACGCTGGTCAAGCCGAACCGCGACGAGCTGGCCGAAGTGGTCGGCCGGCCGCTGCTGGCGCTGCGCGATGTCATCGACGCCGCGCAGGAACTGCGGTCCTGGGGAGCCGGCGCCGTGCTGGCCAGCCTCGGCGCCGACGGCGCGGTGCTGGTCGACGCGTCGGGCGTGGTCGCCGGCGAGGCGCCGGTGGAGCGTCCACGCAGTTCGGTCGGCGCCGGCGACGCGCTGCTCGCCGGCTTCATCGCGGCCGGAGGAGCCGAACCACACGACGGTAACGGTCAGAGGGCGCTCGCCGAGGCGCTCGCATGGGGGGCCGCCGCCGTCAGCCTGCCGGGGAGCCGAATGCCCGGCCCCGCCGACCTTCGACGGGACGACGTCCGCATCCACACGCACCCCGACGGGGTGCGTCCGCTGCTCGCCAGCAGCTGAGCTGCCCCCCGTTCAGCTCAGCTGCTGGCGCCCTACAGCCCGACCCATCCCCCCGTAAGAGCGTCCGAAGGAGCCACCCATGGCCACCTCCTACACACCCCCGGTCCAGGGCACCGGGTTCAAGGCCACCGTGCAGAGAATCGGTGGCCACCTAGCCGGCATGGTCATGCCCAACATCGGCGCCTTCATCGCCTGGGGTCTGATCACCGCGTTCTTCATCCCGCAGGGCTGGACCCCCAACGAGACGCTGGCCAAGCTGGTCGGCCCGATGATCACGTACCTGCTGCCGATCCTCATCGGCTACACCGGTGGCCGCATGGTGCACGGGCAGCGGGGTGCCGTCGTCGGCGCGGTCGCCACGATGGGCGTCATCGTCGGCGCCGACGTACCGATGTTCCTCGGCGCCATGATCATGGGTCCGTTGGCGGCCTACATCGTCAAGCAGTTCGACAAGCTGATCGACGGGAAGATCCGGCCCGGCTTCGAGATGCTCGTCGACAACTTCAGCGCCGGCATCATCGGCGGCCTCATGGCCCTGCTGGGCGTCTGGGCCGTCGGACCGGCGGTCAGCTGGATCGCCGACCGAGCCGAGGACGGCGTCGACTTCCTCATCGACAACCACATGCTCGGCCTGGTGTCGATCATCGTCGAGCCGGCGAAGGTGCTGTTCCTCAACAACGCGATCAACCACGGCGTGTTCACGCCGCTGGGCGCCGCCGAGGTGGCCGACAAGGGCAAGTCGATCCTGTTCATGATCGAGACGAACCCCGGCCCGGGCCTCGGCCTGCTGCTCGCGTTCTTCCTCTTCGGCCCGCGCGCCCTGCGCCCGTCCGTTCCCGCCGCGATGATCATCCAGTTCCTCGGCGGCATCCACGAGATCTACTTCCCGTACGTGCTCATGAAGCCGCGCCTGATCCTCGCCATGATCGCCGGCGGTGCCGCGGGCGTCAGCACCTTCATGGTCACCGGCTCCGGCCTCGTGGCCGCACCCGCTCCGGGCAGCATCTTCGCCTACCTCGCGGTCACGCCGAAAGGCGGTCTGTTCGGAGTGCTCCTCGGTATCGTCATCGCGACGGCCGTCACCTTCGTGGCCGCGTCCGCACTGCTGGGATTCGGCCGCAACGAACCCGCTGAAGAAGACGAGGTCGAGGCCGAGGCAGAGCTGGAAGCCGCCCGCGCCCGCACCGCCGAGAACAAGGCCGCCAGCAAGAACCAGGCGCCGGCCGCCGTCAACCGTGAAGCAACTCCCAGGGAGGCATGAGCGTGCCCAGCATCAACGGCAGTGACGTGAAGAAGCTGGTCGTCGCCTGCGACGCCGGTATGGGCAGCAGCGTGATGCTGGCCAGCACGCTCAAGCGCCAGCTGAAGAAGAACGACGTGACCGTCGAGCACACGCCGGTCAACACGATCCCGGCCGACGCCGACGTGGTGATCTGCCACCAGGGCCTGGCCGACCGGGCCCGGGGCAGCGCCCCCGACACGGTGATCGTGCCGATCCAGCTGTTCATCGGCGACCCGGCGGTCACGAAGGTGGTCAAGGCCATCCAGAGCGGCGGCGTGATCAATGGATGATGCGATTCTCGAACGTCGGGCGATCCGCCTCGACGAGCGCGCCGCCTCCAAGGAGGACGCGATCCGCCGCTGCGGTGGCGTGCTCGTGGAGGTCGGCGCGGTCGACCCGGCGTACGTGGGCACCATGCTCGCCCGCGAGCAGTCCATCTCGACGTACGTCGGCGAGGGCGTGGCCATTCCGCACGGCACGCTCGAAGGCAAGGCCGCGGTCCGTCGGGACGCTCTGGCCGTCGTGCGCTTTCCCGAGACCGTGGACTGGGACGGCAACCCGGTGACCGTGTGCGTGGCCATCGCCGCCCAGGGCGACGGACACGTGGACATCCTCGCCGAGCTCGCCGAGATCCTCATGGACGAGGACCGCGCCAAGGCCCTCCGGGAAGCCACGGATCCCGACGAGGTACTCCAGATTCTGAAGGGAACATGATGAAGGTCGTCCGCTTCCACGCCCCCGGTGACGTGCGCATCGAAGACGCACCCGAGCCCAACCCCGGCGCGGGAGACGTCAAGATCCGGGTACGCAACTGCTCCACCTGCGGCACCGACGTCAAGATCTTCCGGTTCGGGCACCACCACATCCACCCGCCGCGGGTGATGGGGCACGAGGTGGCCGGCGAGGTGGTCGAGGTCGGTGCGGGCGTCACCGGATGGGAGGCGGGCGACCGCGTACAGGTCATCGCCGCGATCCCCGACGGCACGTGTGGCGAGTGCCGCCGGGGCCGGCTGACCGTCTGCCCGAGCCAGGAGTCGATCGGCTACCACTACGAGGGCGGCTTCGCCGAGTACATGATCGTGCCGGCGAAGGTGCTCGCGGTCGACGGGCTCAACCGCATCCCCGACGGCGTGAGCTTCGCCGAGGCGTCGGTGGCGGAGCCGTTCGCCTGCGCCATCAACGGGCAGAACCTGGCCCGCGTCGGTGAGGGCGACGACGTGGTGGTCGTCGGTTCCGGCCCGATCGGCTGCCTGCACGTGCGGCTCGCCCGGGCCCGCGGCGCGTCACGGGTCTTCCTGGTGGAGCTGAACCGCGACCGGCTCGACCAGGCCGCCGCGATCGTCAAGCCCGACAGCGGCATCTGCGCGGGGGAGACCGATCCGGTGCAGGCCGTGCTCGACCTCACCGACGGCCGCGGCGCCGACGTCGTCATCACCGCGGCCGCGTCGGGCAAGGCGCAGGAGCAGGCGATCCAGATGGCCGCCCGGCAGGCCCGGATCAGCTTCTTCGGCGGTCTGCCCAAGGACAACCCGATCATCTCGGTGGATTCGAACCTGGTGCACTACCGCGAGCTGACGCTCGTGGGCGCCAACGGGTCGAGCCCGGCCCACAACAAGGAGGCGCTCGGGCTGATCGCGTCGGGGGCGGTGCCCGTCGACGACCTGATCACGCACCGCCTGCCGCTGGAGAAGACACTGGAGGCCTTCGACATCGTGGCGAAGGGCCAGGGAATCAAGGTCACGATCGAGCCGTAGGAGTTCACATGCCGTCCCGAACCGTCACCGTCGGCTCCGCCAGCGGCCTGCACGCCCGTCCCGCCGCGTTGTTCGTCGCCGCCGCGGCGAAGCAGCCCGTCAAGGTCACCATCCGCACCGGTGAGAAGAAGGCGGTGCCGGCCCGCAGCATGCTCTCCGTGCTCTCGCTCGGCGCCAAGTTCGGCACGGAGGTGATCCTCGAAGCCGACGGCGACGGCGCCGACACCGCGCTCGACGAGCTGGCCGACCTCCTCGCCCGCGACCTGGACGCAGAAGATGGTGGATCTGTCGCCGAGAGAGGCGACGGCGAGAATGGCTGAGCTCAAGGGCATCGGCGTCAGCCCGGGCGCCGCCGGCGGACCGGTGTACAAGGTGGCGCCGCCACCGAAGCTGCCCACCACCCGGCCGGCGGCCCTCGACACCGAGGTCGAGGCGAAGCGGGCCGTCGCGGCGCTCGCGTCGGTCACCGCCGAGCTGACGCGCCGGGCCGACGCCGCGGCCGCCGCCGGCAAAGGCGAGGCCGCGGAGATCCTGCGGGCCGAGGCCATGATGGCCGAGGACCCGGAGCTGGCCGACGCCGTGGCGCAGGCCGCCCGCGACGGCATGAGCGCAGCACACGCCATCGACGCCGCGCTGGCCGTGCACCGGGCCGCGTTCGAGGAGGCCGGCGGCTACCTCGCCGAACGCGTCGCCGACCTCGACGACATCCGCAACCGGGGCGTGGCGATCTGCCTCGGCCTGCCGATGCCCGGCATCCCGTCGCCGGGGCACCCGTTCGTGCTGGTCGCCCGCGACCTCGCACCGGCCGACACGGCCCAGCTCAACCGCGACGAAGTGGTCGCGCTGGTCACCGAGGACGGCGGTCCGACCAGTCACACCGCGATCCTGGCCCGCTCGCTCGGAATCGCCGCCGTGGTGCGGTGTGCGGGCGCGCTCGACCTCGCCGACGGCGCGCTGGTGATCGTCGACGGCGGGCGGGGTTCGGTGCGGGTGGACCCCGGCGCCGCCGAGGTCGAGGCGATCGCCGAGGCCGAGGCCGCGCGTCAGGAAAGGTTGCGCTCCGGCGGTGGTCCCGGTCGGACATCGGACGGGCACCAGGTGGCGTTGTACGCCAACATCGGCCGCGCGAAGGACCTGATCGACGATGTCGAGGGCGTCGGGCTGTTCCGCACCGAACTGCTGTACCTCGACCGCTCCGACGCGCCGTCGTACGACGAGCAGGTGGCCGCCTACACGGCGGTGTTCGCCGCGCTGCCCGGGCGCAAGGTGGTGCTGCGCACGCTCGACGCCGGCGCCGACAAGCCGCTGCCGTTCCTGCAGCAGGCCGACGAGCCCAACCCCGCGCTCGGCGTCCGCGGGCTGCGCATCTCGTGGCGGCGTCCCGACGTTCTCGAGACGCAGCTGAAGGCGGTCGCGGAGGCCGCGCGGTCGGCGAGTGCCGAGGTGTGGGTGATGGCGCCGATGGTCGCGACCCCACAGGAGGCGGCGACGTTCGTCGCGGCCTGCCGGGCGGCGGGCCTGCCGACGGCCGGGGCGATGGTCGAGATCCCGGCCGCCGCGCTGCGGGCCGGCGCGCTGCTGGAGGAGGTCGACTTCCTGTCGATCGGGACGAACGACCTCAGCCAGTACACGTTCGCGTCCGACCGGCAGGTGGGCGAGCTCGCCGAACTGCTCGACCCGTGGCAGCCGGCCCTCCTGTCGCTGATCGCGATGTGCGCGTCGGCCGGAAAGGCCGCCGGCAAGCCGGTCGGCGTATGCGGGGAGGCGGCGGCCGATCCGGGACTGGCGGTGGTGCTCACCGGGCTCGGCATCACCAGCCTGTCGATGTCACCGCGGTCGATCCCCGCGGTGCGGGAGGCGCTCGCCGGGCACACTCTCGAGGACTGCCAGCGGCTCGCTGCCGCGGCCCTGGCCGCCGAGACCGCGGAGCTGGCTCGCCAGGCCGTGCTCACGCCCGTCACATAAAGCTCTTTCCCCGGATGTGAGGCGGCGCGCGACCGACGGACGGCCGCGCGCCGCGCTGCGGCTCTACACGTGGGCCGGGTGGCGCTCCTCGTTGGGCACCATGACCCAGATCGCCAGGTAGATCAGGAACTGCGGACCGGGCAGCAGGCACGACAGCAGGAACAGCATCCGCATCGCGAACGATGAGATTCCGAAGCGCCGGGCGAGCCCACTGCAGACACCGGCGATCCACCGGTCGTTGCGCGGACGGCTCAGCTTGGCCATGACGGTCAACTCCTCAATTCCTCGTCAAGATCCGGGGACCTGTGTCCCTGGCTTCCTCAACGGTATGGCCGCTCCGACGACCGGAAATCGGCTCGGAGACGGATCCTGACGACGCAGCTCACCTAGGGGTTGCTAGGGGTTGCCCGGAGATCGACGGGTTGTCCGTCGGGTTCCGGCAGTGGCGCAAATAGGGGAGCCTGAACCGCCCGGGTGTCCCTACCGTGTTCTTAGACACAACGGTTCTCCGAAACCCGGAGACACGTCATCCGCGGAGGTGCGAGATGCCGAGGAACACATTCGAGGCGGTCCGTGCCGAGGCGCTGTTCGCTTCTACGGTCCAGTCGTCTGACCAGCCGACGGACGTCGAGGTGCGCGGGGCCGTGGCAGCCACGCTGCGCAAGCTCGGCATCCGCGGATGCGCGGCCGCCGTCGCCGGCGAGTACGGCGAGCACCCGGACACGGCGTGCGCCCGCATGATGTGGGCGCTGACCACGGTTCGGGCGACGTACCCGGTGCAGGTCGTCCGTCCCGAGCTGGCCCTGGCCGGCTGACCCCGTCTACCGTGGGCGCTCACCTGCTGGTGAGCGCCCACTTCTTTTACAGTCTGGGTATGACTGGGCCAACCTCGGTGCTCCTGCCCGGACACGACGTGCCGCTGGGGCGGTACACCGTGGTGCGTCGCCTGTTGCCGCAGCGGCCCCGCCGCATGGTCGGAGCGTGGTGCTTCGTCGACCACTTCGGGCCCGACGACGTGTCGGCCGGCCCGGGCATGCAGGTCCCGCCGCATCCGCACACCGGTCTGCAGACCGTGAGCTGGCTGGCCGAGGGTGAGATCCTGCACCGCGACAGCGTCGGCAGCCTGCAGACCATCACGCCCGGCCAGCTCAACGTGATGACGTCGGGGCACGGCATCTCCCACTCGGAGGAGTCGCCCGCCCCGCACCCGCCCGTGATGCACGGCCTCCAGCTGTGGGTCGCCCTCCCCGACGACGCCCGGCACGGGCCGGCCCGCTTCGACCACTATCCGACGATGCCCGTTTTCACTGATGGCGGTGCCACGGTGACGGTGGTGGTGGGTTCCCTGGCCGGCCTCGACTCCCCGGCGGTGGCGTTCTCGCCACTGCTCGGTGCCGAGATCGTGCTCGATCCGGGCGCCTCGGTGCGGCTGCCCCTGGATCCCGCGTTCGAGTACGGAGCGGTCTCGATGGCCGGAGCCGCCGACATCCTCGGCGACGACCTGAAGCCGGGTTCCCTGCTGTACCTCGACCGCGGCCGGTCCTCGCTGGTCGTGCGCAGCGAAGGCGGTGCCCGGCTGTTCCTGCTGGGCGGCGAGCCGTTCGACGAGCCGTTGGTGATGTGGTGGAACTTCGTCGGCCGCACCCACGAGGAGATCGCCGAAGCCCGTGCCGACTGGGAACGGTCGAGGCGCGAGGTTGGCGGGCGCTTCGGCACGGTGAGGGGGTATGCGGGGGATCCGCTGCCTGCCCCCGAACTGCCCACGGTGCGGCTGAAGGCCCGCGACCGGTTCGGCACTCTCCTGTAGTTCGTTCTGCGCCTTCTCTCGCGCGGCGCGGGGTGGTGCGCGCGGGGCGGCGCCGGGATGCGGCGGTGGCGGTGCGATGCGCGGCGGGCGGAGGCGGTGTACGGCGCGACGGTTCGCGGCGGTTCGTGGTGGGGTGGGCGGGGCAGGGCGCCGCGCGGCGAGGCCCGGGTCCTGAGTCGTTGGTTCGCCCGCGGATGTGGTGTCACTGCGCGTGGCGAATGTCCTGTCTTCGCGGAGCCGCGGGCGTCTGTTGATCGCTGTTCGAGGAACAAAACTGCAGCGTGACTTCACGTTCGTTCCTCGGACAGCGATCAAGGCGGTAGACGCAGGCCCATCGAGCGGGTTCTGGTGACGGACAGTGGCCGTGGGTTCGGCTGCGCCAGAATGTCGGCTTGCCCGGCCGCCGGCCGCATGCGAAGCCCGGCCGGGACTCGGGTGAAAGATCGACAGCTGCCGGCGAAGGCCGGGGCACTTTGTTGTCTGCCGCGCTATGGAGTGTGGCTTGCAATGGTGTGTGAGACACACTATCGTTGCTGGCATGACAACGGACGGGACACTGGCCAGTCATCTCCAGGAGCTTCGGCGGGGCACCGTGGTCGTCGCCAGCCTCACGGTCCTGCGTGCGCCGGGCTACGGGTACTCGCTGCTGGAGACGTTGAGCGAGGCCGGATTCGAGGTGGAGGCGAACACCCTCTACCCGCTGCTGCGGCGCCTCGAGGCGCAGGGGCTGCTGACCAGCTCGTGGAACACCGACGAGGCCCGGCCGCGCAAGTTCTACCGCACCACCGAGTACGGCGACTCGATCGCGGCCGCTCTGCGCACCGAGTGGACCCGCCTCGACCGCGCCGTCACCGATCTCGACACCCCAGACACCCCCGGGAGCACCCAGTGAACAGCCTCATCGACCGTTACGTCCTGACCGCGCTGCGCCGGGTCCCCGAGCAGCAGCGCGCCGACATCGACCGCGAGCTCCGCGCCTCCATCGACGACGCCGTCGAGGCGCGGGTCGACAACGGGGAGACGCGCGACGCGGCGATCGAGCAGGCGCTGCTCGAGCTCGGCGACCCCGACCTGCTCGCCGACCGCTACGCCGACCGGAGATCGGTGCTCATCGGTCCCGACCTGTTCCCGGTGTGGCGCCGGCTGCTGGTGCTGCTGCTGTCGGTGGTGCTGCCGATCGTCGTCGCGGTGGTGGTGGTCGTCAGGATCCTCGACGACGGGACGTTCGGCGCGGCGATCGGCACCGGCGTCGTCGTGGCGATCCAGACCGCGGTGCACATGTGCTTCTGGACCACGGCGGTGTTCGCCGTGCTGGAGCGCACCGGCGTCGCCCGCCGCGACCTCGGCGAGGCCTGGACGCCGGCCAGCCTCCCGAAGTACGAGGCGGGCGTGCTGAGTCCCATGGAGCTGGCGGCGAGCATCGTCTGGCCGGTGCTGCTGGTCGTCGCGCTGGTGCTGCAGCAGTTCACGTTCACCGCCGAGCCGGTGCTCGACCCCGACAACTGGTCGTTCTGGTGGCCGTACCTCATCGCGGTGCTCGTGCTGGAATGCGTCTATGCGGTCTGGGTGTTCCGCCGCGGGGCCTGGTCGCACGCGGTCACCGCCGTCAACGCCGCGCTGGCGGTGCTGTTCTGGGGACCGGTGATCTGGCTGCTGGCCACGGAGAGCTTCTTCAACCCGGTGTTCATCGAGGGGCTCGACTGGGGCACGGCCGATCCGCTCGACTGGCTCACCAGGGTCTGCCTCATCGTCGCCGTCCTCGGCGCGCTGTACGACATCGGCGAGGTGGCGGTGAAGGCGGAGCGGGCGCGGCGCGGCCTGCCCACCCCGGTCCCGGGCACGTAGAGGCAGTAGAGAGAAAGCGGCGGTGGGCGGGCGCCCACCGCCGCTTCGGCGTCAGTTCTTCTTGACCGCGATGAGCGACTTCGGGACGCCGGCGACCCGCTCCGAGCGGATGACCGAGCGCGGGAAGTAGTGCCGCATCTGGGTCTTGTCGAGCAGTTCGGTCCAGAGCACCGCCTGCAACGTCTCCGCGCGGTCGGTGGCCTTCGTGTGCTGCAGCGGCCACCAGTGCGCGATCGAACTGCGCGCCTTCACCGGCAGGTACTGCAGGCCGGGTGCGACCCAGTGCGGCTCCACCGGAAAGTAGCGGTAGGGCGTCTGGACCCAGTGCGCCGGCGCCATCGCATGGATGGTCTCGGCGAACCGGAGCCGCCGCTCGTGACCGCCGACGTGTTCGATCACCGAGTTCGAGAACACGAGGTCGTACCGCCGGCGCCTGATGTCCTCGGGGAGCGCGCAGGCGTCGCCGTGGTCGGCCTCCGCCCACGGCGGCAGGTCGTCGGGTGTCGGCTCCAGGTTGACCACGTGGACGTGCGCGGCGCGCACCGGGGCACGTTCCCACGTGTCGACCCGGCCACCGAGGTCGAGAACCGTCATGTCGGGCAGCTCGGGGAACGTCTCGGTCAACCAGGTCCACCGGCGGCTGCGGCGTTTGGCACCCCAGGAGTCGGGGCCGTCGACCAGCCGGTTTCGAAGGGATCGCACGGGCACGGTCAAACCGTAACGGTACGGGCGGTGGTCATGGTCATCCGATCAGTCAACATGAACGCGGCACGCCAGGTCAGGTTTCGGACAATGCGCCGTCGGTCTCGACATACTCGGCGCCGGTTTCGGGGCACACGTACCTGTTGTCTTTCTTGACGAGTTTCTTCCCGGACCGGCCGACCCACCCGATCCGGCGGGCGGGCACACCGGCCATCAGCGCGAAGGCGGGCACGTCGGCGGTGACCACCGCGCCGGCGGCGACGAGCGCCCACCGGCCGATCGTCACGGGTGCCACACACACCGCACGCGCCCCGATCGCGGCGCCCTCCTCGATGGTCACCGAGACCATGTCCCAGTCGTCGTTGGTCTTCAGCCGTCCATCGGGAGTCACCGCGCGGGGGTTGAGGTCATTGGTCAGCACGACGTGCGGACCGATGAACACACCGTCACCCACCTGGGCGGGTTCGAACACCAATGCGTAGGTCTGGATCTTCACATTGTCGCCGATCCGGGCGCCGGGACCGACATAGCACCCGCGTCCCAGGATGCAGTTGGAGCCGACGACGGCGCCGGCGCGCACGCTCGCGAGTCCCCAGATCTTCGTTCCCGCACCGACGACCGCACCGTTCTCGACCTCCGCGCCCGGCGCGGAAAAGTACTCCCTGTCATCCGGTTCCACCCGGTTGACTGTACGGAATCACCGATGGGGCGGCCGTTGGCATTGCCGGATTCGGTTCGTTCGCCCCACCCGCGTCGGTCGGTCAGCCGACTGTCCAGGTGGTGCCTGGAACGGTAGGTTTTCGCCTGCGGTCGTGCGTCCGAGGAATCCTCACGACCACCGCAAGGATGTCCCGAGAGCCCGACGCTGCCCCTGCGTCGACATGAAGCGAGGACCTGTGACCCCACCTGCCGCCGCGGCCACTCAAGGCCGTCCTGGAGCAGACGAACCCATTGGTGTCGCCGTGATCGGTGCCGGCTACTGGGGGCCGAACCTGGTGCGGAACTTCCAGGGTTCACCGACGTTCCACCTGCGCGCGCTGTGCGACCTCGACCTGGCCCGCGCGGAGCGGTTGCTGGGCCGGTACTCCACCGTGCAGGCGACCGACGACTTCGCCACCGTGCTCGCCAACCCCGAGATCCACGCGGTGGCGCTCGCCACTCCGGCCGGCACGCACGCCCCGCTCGCCACCGCCGCGCTCCGCGCGGGGAAGCACGTGCTGGTGGAGAAGCCCCTCGCCGCGACGGTCGAGGAAGGTCGGGCGCTCATCGCGGAGGCCGACGACCGCGGGCTGACGCTCATGTGCGACCACACGTACTGCTACACCCCGGCCGTCACGCGCATCCGCGAGATGCTGCACGGCGGCGACCTCGGTGACGTCCACTACATCGACTCGGTGCGCATCAACCTCGGGCTGGTGCAGAAGGACGTCGACGTGATGTGGGACCTCGCGCCGCACGATCTGTCCATTCTGGACTCGGTGCTGCCCCCCGGCGTGCACCCGGTCGCGGTGAGCGCGCACGGCGCCGACCCGATCGGTGCCGGCCAGTCCTGCGTGGCCTACATCACCCTGCAGCTCAACACCGGCGCGATCGCGCACGTGCACGTCAACTGGCTGTCGCCGGTGAAGGTGCGCACCACGATCGTCGGCGGGTCGAAGCGCACGCTGGTGTGGGACGACCTGAACCCGTCGCAGCGCATCGCGGTCTACGACCGTGGCGTCGACGTCGCGACGCCGGAGGAGCTCGCCACCGAGGAGCGGCGCGACATCCTGGTGTCGTACCGGTCCGGCGACATGGTGGCGCCGGCGATTCCCGAGCGCGAGGCGCTGCGCACGATGGTCGACGAGTTCGCGCGGGCGATCCGCACCGGTACGCCGGCGCTCACCGACGGGCGTTCCGGCCTGCGCGTCCTGGAGATCCTGCAGGCCGCGTCGCACAGTCTGGCCAACGGCGGTTCCACCGTCGCGCTCGAGGTAGGGGAGTAGACGTGACGGCCGTACCCATCAAGGGCGCAAAGGCATTGGTGACCGGCGGAGCGGGCACGATCGGCTCGCACGTCGTCGACCTGCTGGTCGAGGGGGGCGCCGCCGAGGTGGTCGTTCTCGACAACCTCGTGCGCGGCCGACTGTCCAATCTGGACGGTGCGCGGCGCAGTGAGGCGGTGTGCCTGGTCGAGGGCGACATCCGCGACGCCGACCTGGTGCGCCAGCTGACCGAGGGCAAGGACCTCGTGTTCCACCTCGCCGCGATCCGCATCACGCAGTGCGCCGAGGAGCCCCGGCTGGCCAACGAGGTGCTCGTCGACGGCACGTTCAACGTGGTCGAGGCCGCCGCCGCGGCGGGGGTGAAGAAGGTCGTCGCGTCGTCGTCGGCGTCGGTGTACGGGCTGGCCGAACAGTTCCCGACCACCGAGCGGCACCACCCGTACAACAACGACACCTTCTACGGCGCGGCCAAGGCGTTCAACGAGGGCACACTGCGCAGCTTCCACGCGATGAAGGGCCTCGACTACGTCGCCCTGCGCTACTTCAACGTGTACGGACCCCGCATGGACATCCACGGCCTGTACACCGAGGTGCTCATCCGCTGGATGGAGCGCATCGAGGCCGGCACGGCGCCGCTGATCCTCGGCGACGGCATGCAGACGATGGACTTCGTCCACGTGGCCGACATCGCGCGCGCGAACATCCTGGCCGCCGAGGCACCGGTGACCGACGACGTGTTCAACATCGCGTCGGCGGTCGAGACCAGCCTCAACGACCTCGCCGACGCGCTCCTGAAGGTCATGAAGAGCGACCTGCGTCCGGAGTACGGGCCGGCGCGCTCGGTCAACTCGGTCACGCGCCGGCTCGCCGACGTGTCGCACGCCCACGCGAAGCTGGGCTGGAAGGCCGACCTCGACCTGCACCAGGGCCTCGAAGGGCTGGTCGAGTGGTGGCGGGCCAACAAGGCGGAGGTTCGTACCGGATGACGCTCGAAGCGGTGCCGCAGCGGAAGATCGCGGTGATGATCCCGCTGCTCGGCGAGGAGGAGGCGCAGGCGGCCGCCGAGGCGGTGCGCTCCGGCTGGGTGGCGCAGGGCCCACGGGTCGCGCAGTTCGAGGAGGCGTTCGCGGCCCGGGTCGGTGCCGGGCACGGCGTCGCCGTGAGCTCGTGCACCACCGGCCTGCACCTGGCGATGCTCGCGGTGGGGGTCGGCCCCGGCGACGAGGTGATCGTCCCGTCTTTCTCGTTCATCGCGACGGCCAACGCGGTGCGCTACGTCGGTGCCACACCGGTGTTCGCCGACGTCGACCTGGACACCGGCAACGTCACCGTCGAGACGCTCGACGCGGTGCGTACGTCACGCACCCGCGCGGTGATCGCGGTGCACCAGGGCGGCGTGCCGCTCGACCTCATGCCGCTGCGGGCCGCGGCCGCCGAGTGGGGCGTCGCGCTGGTGGAGGACGCCGCCTGCGCCGCGGGGTCCACTGTGGACGGCAGGCCGGTCGGTGCCGGCGCCACCATCGCCGCGTGGTCGTTCCACCCGCGCAAGCTCGTCACGACGGGCGAGGGCGGCATGGTCACCGTCGACGACCCGGAGTGGACCACGCGCCTGAAGCGGCTGCGCGAGCACGGCATGAACGTGTCGGCGGCCGACCGGCACAGGAGCGCTCAGCCGATCCTCGAGGCGTACCTGGAGACCGGCTACAACTACCGGATGACCGACATCCAGGCCGCGATCGGCCTGGTGCAGCTCGACCGCCTCGACGGCATCATCGCGCAGCGGCGCGAGCTGGCGGCCCGGTACCACGAGCTGCTCGCCGACGTGCCGGGAACGCGCGCGGTGCGTGACCCGGCCTACGGCACCACGAACTACCAGTCGTTCTGGGTGCTGCTCGATCCCGAGTTCGGCGCCACGCGCGACGAGGCTCTCGCCGCTCTCGCCGCGAAGGGCGTGTCGGCCCGCCGCGGCATCATGGCGGCCCACCTGGAGCCGGCGTACGAGGGCCACCCCTACGCGGACCTCAGGAACACCGAGCGCCTCACCCGCGACTCGCTGATCCTGCCGCTGCACCACGCGGTCACCGAGGACGACCAGCAGTACATCGTCGACGTCCTGCGGGGTCTCAACGGTGCGTGACCTGCTGATCGCCGGCGCCGGCGGGCTGGCGCGGGAGACCGCGTCGGCGGTGGCGGCGATCAACTCGGTCGATCCACAGTGGACGCTCAAGGGTTTCCTCGACGACGACCCGGCGCTCCACGGCACCATGGTGTCGGGGGCGCCGGTGCTCGGTCCGCTCGGCGCGGTCGCCGACCATCCCGACGCGGCCGTGATCGTGTGCATCGCGAATCCCCGCAACCCCGGGGTGCGCGGGCTCGTCACCGGCCGGCTCGGCCTGGCCGCCGACCGGTACGCCACGATCGTGCACCCGTCGGCCTCGGTCGGCGCCGGCTGCGCGGTCGGCCCGGGCAGCGTGCTGCTGGCGCAGACCGTGCTCACCGCCGACATCACCGTGGGGGCGCACGTCGCCGTCATGCCTCAGGTGGTCCTCACCCATGACGATGTGGTCGGTGACTTCGTCACGATCGCGTCCGGGGTGCGGGTGTCCGGCGGCGTGGTGGTCGGTGAGGCGGCGTACCTGGGCACCGGCGCGCTGATCCGGGAGTCGCTGCGGATCGGTGCCCGCTCGATCGTCGGGATGGGCTCGGTGCTGCTGCGTGATGTGCCCGCCGGTGAGGTCTGGGCCGGCAACCCGGCCCGGCTCATCCGGTTCGTGAACGGTTCGAAGAACAGCAACGACTTGCAAGGGAGTGCCCGGTCGTGAGCAAGATTCCGTTGGTTGACCTGCAGGCGGCGCACGCCGAAGTGGCCGACGACGTGGCGGTCGGCTTCAAGCGGGTGCTCGCCAACACCGCGTTCATCGGCGGCGAGGAGGTCGCCGGGTTCGAGCGCGAGTACGCCGAGTTCGCCGGCGTGGAGCACTGTGTCGGGGTGGCCAACGGCACCGACGCGCTGGAGCTCGCGCTGCGCGCGGTCGGCGTGGGACGCGACGACGAGGCGATCCTGCCGGCCAACACGTTCATCGCGACGGCCGAGGCGGTGGCCCGCGTGGGCGCGCGCGTCGTGCTCGTCGACTGCGACCCGTCGACCTACCTCATCGACACCGACGCCGCGCTGGCCGCGGTGACCCCGCGCACGAAGGCGATCCTGCCGGTGCACCTGTACGGCCAGCAGGCGCCGGTCGAGGTGCTGCGGTCGGCCGGCGTGCCGATCGTGGAGGACGCGGCGCAGAGCCAGGGCGCGTCGAGGAACGGCGCGGGCTTCCACGGCTCGATCGCGGCCACCAGCTTCTACCCGGGCAAGAACCTCGGCGCGTACGGCGACGCCGGCGCGGTCGTCACCGACGACGGGGCGTTGGCCACGACGGTGCGCACGCTCTCTCAGCACGGTGGTCTGCGGAAGTACGAGCACGAGCTGATCGGCGTCAACAGCCGGCTCGACGCGCTGCAGGCCGTGGTGCTGCGGGCGAAGCTGACCAGGCTGGAGCGGTGGAACGAGGCCCGGCGCGCCGCCGCCGCCCGCTACGACGAGCTGCTGTCCACGGTGGACGTGGTGAGGCCGGTGGCCGCCGACGGCAACGTGCCGGTGTGGCACCTGTACGTGGTGCGCGTTCCCGCCGACCGGCGCGACGACATCCTGGCGGCGCTCAACGCCGACGGGGTCGGCGCGGGCATCCACTACCCGTTCCCGGTGCACCTGACGCCCGCGTTCGCCGGCCTCGGTCTCGGCGCGGGGTCCTTCCCGCACGCGGAGAAGGCGGCCGGTGAGATCCTGTCGCTGCCGATCTACCCGCAGATCACGCCGCAGCAGCAGGAGCGCGTGGTGGAAGCTCTCGTTTCAGCCCTGGGATAACCGTGTACATCTCCGTCCGGGAGCCGGAGGTCGGGGGCGGCTCCACGCCCGTCGACCGGATGAAGCGCAGGGTGGCGACCACCGTCATCCTGCTCGGAATCGTCAGCCTGCTCACCGACGTGTCGTCGGAGATGGTCAACGCGGTGCTCCCGCTGTACCTCACCGCCGAGATCGGCATCGGCCTGTTCGCGTACGGGTTCGTCGACGGGGTGTACCAGGGCGTCAGCGCGTTCGTCCGGATCCTCGGCGGCTACGCCGGCGACCGGGCGCAGCGGCCGAAGTGGGTCGCCGTGTTCGGCTACGGGATCTCGGCGCTGAGCCGGATCGCGATGCTGTGGACCGGCACGCTCGCGGCCGTCACCGCGGTGGTGACCGCCGACCGGCTGGGCAAGGGCGTGCGTACCGCGCCCCGCGACGCGATGATCGCCGACGCGTCGGACCCGTCGAACCTCGGCCGCTCCTTCGGGGTCCACCGGGCCCTTGACACGTTCGGAGCCGCCGCCGGTCCGATGGTGGCCTTCGCGTTGCTCTGGGCCGTGCCGCGCGGCTACGACGTCATCTTCGTGGTGTCGTTCGCGGTGGCCATGGTGGGCGTCGCGGTGCTGCTGCTGTTCGTGCCGAACCGGAAGGTCGGCGGCGGTAAGGCGGGGCTGCCGCTGAAGAAGCTGATGCGGGCGATCGCCGGGCCGGCGCTGCGCCGGCCGCTGATCGCGGCCGGGCTGCTCGGCCTGCTGACCGTCGGCGACGGTTTCCTGTACCTGTCGCTGCAGCGGCGGGACGACTTCGCGGCGGCCATGTTCCCGCTCCTGTACGTGGGCACGAACCTGGCCTACCTGGTGCTGGCGATCCCGTTCGGCCGGCTGGCCGACCGGATCGGGCGGGCGAAGGTGTTCCTCGGCGGGCACGTGCTGCTGTTGGTGGCGTACGGCTTCGCGGCCGCGCCGATCGGCGGCTGGGCCTGGACCATCGCCAGCCTCGTGCTGCTCGGCGCGTTCTACGCGGCGTCCGACGGCGTGCTCGCGGCGCTGGTGAGCAGGCTGGTGCCCGCCGAGTCGCGGGGCACCGGGATCGCGTCGGCGCAGACGGTGGTGGCGCTGGCCCGGTTCGCGTCGTCGCTGCTGTTCGGTGCACTCTGGGTGGGCCTCGGCCGGCAGGAGGCGCTCGTCGTCGTGGCGGTCGCGTTGGCGGTGGCGATCCCGGTCGGTGGTTGGCTTCTACGTGGGGTGGAACGGTGACGTCGATGCGCGCCCGGTTGGTGGCGTTCGCCGCGGTGCTCGTCGTGGCGGTCGCCGGCGCGGTGTTCTACGTGCTGCACGCGCGGGAGCAGCACGCCGACGCCGCGTCGAAGGCGCCCGCGGTGCCGGTCGGCGGTGACCCGCTGGCGGTGTCGGCACGGCCGCACCTCGTGTTCCGCAGCACCGCCGTGGGCGAGGGCTACGGCATGGTCGCGGTGGTTCCGCTGGACGACACGGGCGGACCGCGTGCGTTCACCGACGCGCAGTGCGAGCGGGTCTACGCGACGCGCGAGTCGGCGATCTGCCTGGTCGCCAAGCGCGGGCTCGCCACGACGTACGAGGTGAAGATCTACGGTCCACAGTGGACCCAGGTCTCCGACAAGCCGTTGACCGGCCTGCCCAGCCGCGCCCGCATCTCCCGCGACGGCAGCCTCACCGCCACGACGACGTTCGTGTACGGCGACTCCTACGCCTCGCCCGGGCAGTTCTCCACGCGCACGCACGTGAGCCCCACCGACGGCACCGGCGAGCAGTTCGACCTCGAAGGCTTCCAGCTCGTCACCGACGGCAAGGCGAACAACTCGGTCGACCGGAACCTGTGGGGCGTCACGTTCATCGACGACGACGCGTTCTACGCCACGGCGGCGTCGGGCAAGAAGACCTGGCTGGTCAAGGGTTCCCTGTCGGGCAAGCGCCTGGAGTCGGTCCGGACCGACGTCGAGTGCCCGTCGCTGTCGCCCGACGGCACCCGGGTCGCGTTCAAGAAGCGCGGCGACCTGCCCAACGGGCACTGGCGGTTGAGCGTGCTCGACCTGCGCACCGGCCAGGTCACCGAGACGGCCGAGACGAAGAACATCGACGACCAGGCCGAGTGGCTCGACGACGACACGGTCGTCTACGGCCTGCCCCGCACGGGCGACGGCGTGGCGACGAGCGACATCTGGGCGGTTCCCGCCAACGGTTCCGGAGCACCGCGGCTGCTGGTGTCCGACGCCTGGTCTCCGGCGGTCGTCCGGTAGCCCGCGGTCCCCAGAATGTCGTAGGCGGTCGATATGGTGTGGGCACTTCCACCCAATCGATGAAAGGTCGCCGATGGCTGCCAGCACGACCTACCTCGAGCTGTCCGAAGACAGCGGTAGCGCACACAAGTTCTACGAGGTCACCGTCGATGGCACCGACCTGA
This sequence comes from Virgisporangium ochraceum, assembly GCF_016863655.1. Classification (GTDB taxonomy): domain Bacteria; phylum Actinomycetota; class Actinomycetes; order Mycobacteriales; family Micromonosporaceae; genus Virgisporangium; species Virgisporangium ochraceum. The sequence continues at coordinate 21,135 of NZ_BOPH01000008.1, read as the reverse complement.
CGATCCGGTACGGCCGCATCGGCGACACCGGTCAGGTCAAGAAGAGCAGCTACACCGACGCGTCGAAGGCGGCCAGCGAGGCGGCCAAGAAGATCGGCGAGAAGGTCCGCAAGGGTTACGCACCGGCGGTTCCGGGCGGGCGGGCCAAGCGCGCCGTGTCGCGGCGGGCCATCGTCAGCACGCGGTCGACGGCCCGTACCGCGCCCGTGCTGTGGCGCTACCGGTCCGGCACGGCGGCGTTCGGCATCTTCGTCGACGACGACGTGTGCATGGTGGGCAACGAGAGCGGCCTCATCACGACGCTCACGCACAAGGCCGAGGTCATCCAGCAGTTCCGGTTGCCCGACGGTGTGAAGTGCATCGTGGCCGACGACGGCTGGGTGTACGCGGGCTGCGACGACGGCAACGTGTACGACCTGTCCGGCAAGGTGCCGCGGCTGGCGTACCGCATCGCGCCCGACATCGACATCTACTGGCTCGACATCCACGACGGCGTGCTCGGTGTGTCCGACGCCAACGGCGGCATCGCCACGATCGACCACGAAGACGAGTTCCTGTGGCGGCGCGCCGGCCACGGCTCCTCGGCGTGGATGGTCCGGTGCGACGCGACGGCCGTCCATCATGGACACAGCCGGGGTGTCACGAGCTACGACTGGCGTACCGGTCAGGAGCTGTGGAACACGTCCACCGGCTCGGTGCTGTTCGGTTGGCAGGAGCAGCACACGCTCTACGCCGGTACCTCGACGCGGCAGGTGGTGCGCCTGGGCAAGGACGGCCGGATCCAGCAGACGTACCGGTGCGACGCGGCGGTGTACTCCTGCGCCACCGCGGAAGACGGCCGCTACGTGTTCGCGGGCGACAGCAGCTCGTCGGTGTACTGCTTCGACGCGGCCGGAAACCGGCTGTGGAAGCTGGGCACGGGCTGCGGGTCGGCGTACTCGATGCAGTACCACGACGAGCGGCTGTACATCGTCACCACCGACGGGTCGCTCGCCTGCATCGACGCCACCGAGGCGGCGATCCGGGCGGCCGAGGGCGGCAGCGTCCCCGAGGTCGTCGACGTGAAGGCCCCGCCGCGGCTGTCGGCGGTGGTGCCGTCGACCACCGTGGAGGTGGTGCACCAGAGCACCGGGGGTGTCATCGTCGAGTGCGTCCAGGTGGGCGACCGGCTGCGTGTCCGCGTGGTGTCCGACGGCTTCCAGCCCGACTGGCAGGTGCAGTTCCCGAAGGGCATCCGCGAGGCGGGCGCCCGTTACGTCGTCACCGGCGTACGCGAGGCGAGCCGGGGCGGCTTCTACCGCGCCTACGGCGAGATCCACCGCCTGGTGTGAGACAGGAAGGCCCGCCCCGGTACCGGGGCGGGCCTTCACTCGGCCGTGGCGGCTTCCGCCGTCTTCACCTGGCCGACCAGGCGGGCGGGGACGCCGGCGTAGATGGAGTTCGGGCGGCAGTCGCGGGTGACGACCGAGCCGGCGGAGACGATCGCACCTTCGCCGACGGTCACCCCGGGGAGGACCATCGACCGGGCACCCAGCCACGCCCGGTCCTCGATCACGACCTCCCGGCCGACCACGCTCTGCGGCCGGCCGTCCGGGCCGATGGGATGGTCGCTGGTCACGATCGTCACGCCCATCCCGACCATCACTTCGCGCCCGAACGTCACCTTGGCCAGGCAGTCGAAGAAGCAGTCGACGTTGATGCTCGTGCCGGGTCCGATCGTGAGGTTCGACGCCGGACCTCCGACGAACAGTCCGGGCGCGATGCTGTTGAGCTGCAGCCGCATTCCCGCCGAGCGGTACAGGGCGTAGCGCATCGGGCGCGGCACCAGGCGGGCACCGGCGAACTTGACGACGTAGTAGTACCGCAACGCCTCGAGGACGTCGTCGCGGGTCATGCGCAGCGCGATCGCGATGGCGCTGCCGACGCTCTTCTGCGCGCCGCTGCGGCCGATGGCCACCGTTACCTCGCCGACCGGGTGTGTGCGATCTCGGGCACGCCGGCCGCGAGCTCGGGGGACAGGTGCAGGTATGCCGACGTCTGCCGCTTGCGGTCGATGTCGCGGAAGACCCGGACGACCTGCTCGCTGGTCAGCTCGGTGGCCGCCGCGACGTCGTCGATCGGCAGGCCGTGGTTCTTGGCGTAGAGACACAGGTCCATCCGCTGGTACGGCAGGGAGAAGTAGAACTCCTCCTGCGACTGCGGAAGGGAGTACGTGTCGGTCGTCGACGGCCGCGACCGGATCTCGTCGGGGACACCGAGGTGTTCGGCCAGCTGGTAGACCTGGGTCTTGTAGAGGTGGGCGATCGGCTTGACGTCGGCCGAGCCGTCGCCGAGCTTGACGAAGAAGCCCTGGTCGTACTCCAGCCGGTTGGGCGTGCCGGAGACCACGTAGTTCAGCCGGTCGGCGTGGTAGTACTCCAGCATCTTGCGGACGCGTTGCTTGAAGTTCGTCGCGGCCACGATGCCGAGGTAGGACTCGGTGGTCAGCCGGTGCTTGGTCTGCGTGCCGTCCGGCGCCTCGACGACGACGGAGAAGAGGCGGAAGGTGTCGGAGTCGATCACGCTCGGCAGCACGATCTTCGACTTGTACCCGTCGCCGTACTCGGGGCAGACGAGCCGGATCGCCTCGTCGCGGCGGCGGTAGCAGCCGGCGGCGTCGAGGATGTGCGAGATGTCCTCCAGCGCCGACTCGATGCCGAGGGAGTCGGCCGCGAGGCGGCTGAGCATCAGCGTGTCCGACGAGGAGTCGCGCTCGGGCATGTGCAGCCCGAACACGCGCTCCTTGCCGATGGCCGCCACGCACAGGGCGGCCACCACGCTGGAGTCGATGCCCCCGGACAGCGCGACGATGATGCCACGCCGCTTCGTCGCGGTCAGGTAGGACTTGAGACTGGCCGAGATCCGGCCGATCTCCTGCTCCGCGTCGATCCGCAGGGTCTGCGGGCCGAAGGACTCACTCACGGGGAGCTCCCTTGCTGTCGTCACGGGTCAGGTCGACGGCGACCTGGATGTCGGGCAGTTCCGCCCCGGACGGCGTCTCCGCGATGAACGTCGCGTGGGTGAGCTGGGTGGAGACGACCGCCATGATGCGCATGCTGTCGGTGTTGGTCATGTTCTCGCCGCCGGTCCGCACGCCCTTCGCGATGAGCCGGGCGACCATCTCGGGCTTGAAGACGCCGGCGGCCCGGACGGCCGCCTCCGACGTGACCGCGTCGAACCACTCGGGCGTGCCGGCGGCGAACAGGCTCGCCGCGTCGGGCGCCCGGTACGGCTGTTTCGGGCGGCGCAGGATGCTCTTCGGGACGACGTCGGCGAAGGCCCGCTTCACGACGTACTTCTCTTCGAGGCCGAAGAGCTTGTGCCGGGCCGGGAGCGCGTTGGCGAACTCGACGACGTTCGCGTCGAGGAAGGGGAAGCGGCCCTCGACCGAGTTGGCCATGAGCATGCGGTCGCCCTGCGAGGCGAGGATGTAGCCGGGCAGGAGCGTCGTCATCTCCAGCCACTGGCCGCGTCCCAGCAGGTCCCAGTCCTTGCTCTCCGCCGGCATGGCGTCGACGAGGCCCGCCGGGTCGGTACCGGCCTGTGTCGGGTTGGCCAGCATGCCCTTGAGGACGGCCGTGGAGTCCCAGCGCGGGCGGTGCGAGAGCGCCGGGTCGGCCGGGTCGAGGTTGCGGCCGAAGAAGCTGCGGGCGAACGCGGGTGTGCGGCCGGGCGACCGCACCATCCACGGGTAGAGCAGCTCGGCCGCCCGCGCGCGCTTCGCCGAGTCCGGGTCGGAGGCCCAGAACTGGCGGACCCGGGCCTCGCGGAAGATGTCGTATCCGCCGAAGACCTCGTCGGCGCCTTCGCCGGTCACCACGACCTTGTAACCGTCGTCGCGGACCAGCTTCGACAGCAGGAACAGGGGTGCGGGCGCGGCCCGCAGGATCGGCGCCTCGGTGTGCCGGATCACCTCGGGGAAGATCCCGGCGATGTCGGCGGGGCCGACGACGATGTCGCGGTGCTGCGTGCCGAGCACCGCCGTCATCTCCTTCTGGTACCGGCCCTCGTCGAACTCCTCGCTGGAGAACCGCAGCGAGAACGTGTGCAGCGGGGCGTCGGTGTAGCGGGCGACCAGCGCCGCCGTGATCGAGGAGTCCAGCCCGCCGGACAGGTAGGCGCCCACCGGGACGTCACTGCGCAGGAACCGGAGCCGGGCGGCCTCGACGAGCTTCTCCCGCAGCGCCTCCGCGCTCTCGTGGATGTCCGGACCGGGCTCGCCCCGGGCCGGAAAGCCGACCGTCCAGTAGGGCGCCGCGCGGAACCCCTTGTCGTCGAGCACCGCGTAGTGCCCGGGTTTCAACTGCTCGACGCCCTGGAACACCGTCTGCGGCGCGACCGTGGACCAGTACGTCAGCACCTGGTCGAGCCCGGCCGGGTCGAACTCCCGGGTCACGGACGGGTCCGCGAACAACGCCTTCACCTCGGAGGCGAAGCGCACCGCGCCGGGGGAGCGGACGAGGTAGAGCGGCCGGACGCCGAGGCGGTCGCGGGACAGGATCAGCCGACGCTCGCGCCTGTCCCACAGGGCCAGCGCCCACTGCCCGTTGAAGCGGCGGAAGCACTCGGCGCCCCACTGCTCCCAGGCGTGCACGATGACCTCGGTGTCGCTGGCCGTCCTGAAGGTGTGGCCGTGCCCGCGCAGCTCCTCGCGGAGCTCGACGTAGTTGAAGATCTCGCCGTTGAAGCTGACCCACAGGTTGCCGTCTTCGTTGCACAGCGGCTGTGCGCCGCCGGCGGTGTCGATGATGGCGAGGCGGGTGTGTCCCAGGGCCGCGTGTTCGTCGCGGAAGTACCCGCAACCGTCCGGCCCCCGGTGCACCAGTTGGCCCATCATCCTCAGCAGCACGTCGAGGTCGGGAGTCGACCCGAGGGAGACCATCCCGGCGATGCCGCACATCAGCGACCTCCCAGCTTCTCGACGGCGTCCGGGTCGGACAGGACCGCCAGATCGATGTCGTCGTCGGACAGCGGGACGCCGAGGATGTCTTCGAACAGGATCGCCAGCCGTACCGCCTCGAGTTCCGGCTCGGTGTCGGGGTCGCGCATGGCCCGCCACGCGACCAGGGCCTGCTCGATCTGTTCCCTACTCACTGCCCCCACCCCTCGCCGCCAGCGCCTTCTCCGCGAGAGGGCTCCGCCACCCTCGCGCTCCCCCGAACCGGTACAAGCGTCACCGTGGCGATCGCCGTCGCGTACTCGTCGCAGTGGGACATGGAGATCCGCACCGCGTCGACCCCCGCTCGCCGCGCCGCCTCGAGCAGGTCACCGGACAGCCGGACCACGGGCCTGCCACCGGCCTCGTTCTCGATCTCCACCGACCGCCACGGCAACGGCCCTTTCCAGGCTAAGGGCAGCGCCTTCACGACGGCCTCTTTCGCGGCGAAACGTGCGGCGAAGTGCCGGCTCGGCACCGCCTTCGCCGAGCAGTACTCGATTTCCACCGGCGTGAACCACCGCTCCAGGAACCTCGACCCGCTGGCCCGGATCAGCGCCTCGATCCTGGAGACCGCGACGATGTCGGTGCCGATGCCATCACACACGCGGCTACCCCGACGTCGCCCTGGCGACCGCCGCGAGGGAGCCACCGGTCGCGTCGGGTGCGGTTCGCCGCTGCCCGATCGGTGGCGCCTGGACGCCGTGCGCCGCGAACACCGCCGGGACGCCGTCGAGGATGTTGTTTCCGACCGACCGGCGTCCGACGTAGACCCTGCCGCCGACCAACAGCCGCCGGCGTCGGGTGAGGGCGTTCATCGCCCTAGTGGACCGATTCGATGCTGGCTTTCTTGCCCAGCACGAACTTCGTCAGGTTGGAGATGCTGTCGAGGTTCTCCGGCACGGTCTCCATCTCGGTGACCTCGATGCTGAAGTGGGACTCGAGGAACTCGACCAGCTCCAGGACGCCGGTCGAGTCGATGATTCCGCGCTCCACGAGGGAGTCCTCGTCGCGCGGCGCCGCCGACAGATCACCGAAGAGGTAGTTCTCGACAACGAAGTCGAAGAGTTCGGTTCGAACCTGGGCTTCCACGTGTACCGCTCCCGTTTGCTCTTGTCGATGAAGCGCTTGCGGAGTCTACAGCCGCGTCGGCGGGCGTGAACAAGCGTCTTCAGTTGTCAGTTTGTGGACGATCGGCCGGATCTTAACCAGATACGCACGCGTCAGTTGGACGATTGGAGCACGCTGCCGTCGTCCCAGGTGTTGTTCTGCCAGACGTTGCCGGCGGCCTGCGGGTCGAACGACGTGATCGCGCCGTGGTACGCGCACTTGCCCGTCTTGCCGCGCTGGAACGTGTTGTTGCGGAACACGATGTGGTCGGCCTGGTAAGGCTTCCGGTCGCCGGCGCCGGCGTACGCGCAGTAGCTCTGGTTCTCGTTCGCGATGAACAGGTTGCCGTCGAACGTGACGTTCTGAACCGGCGCGAAGTCACCGAAGAGACCCACCGCCGCCGAACAGCCGCTGTCGACGTTCTGGCAGTCGAGCGTGTTCCGGGTGAGCGTGGCGTTCTTACCGCCGTTCATCAGGAACGCGTCGAGGTGCCAGTCGGCGCCGGGCGGCATGTACTGCCCATGCAGCCACGAGTCGCGGATGGTGCAGTTGAGCACGCAGTTGACGCTCGCCTGTCCACCGTGGATGTTCGACCGCACGACGGTGACGTTCGTGTAGGCCACCGCGGCGATCGCGCTCCGGCCGCCGTCGACCTCGGAGTCCTCGATGGTCACCGAGTACTTTCCGGCGTCGTCGGTGTGCACGGGACCGTTGACCTTGCTCTTGCGGATGACCACCCCGGTGGCCTTGATGTTGAGCATGCAGTTGACGGTCTTGGCCTCGATGACCGTGTTGTTGGCGGTGATGGTGCACGAACCGCTGTAGTTGGTGAGCTTCGTGGAGCCGGGGCCGGTGTTGTTGGGGCCGGGCCAGCCGTTCGGCGGCCGCCCGACGCCCGCGCCGGCGTTCGCCGCCTTGCTGGCCGAGGCCGACGCGCTGGCCGATGCCGACGCGGACGCCGAGGCGGAGGGTCCCGAGGAGCCCGGCTGCGCGGCGGCGGCCGGATCACCCGACTGGACGCCCTCGGCGCCGGTCGCGGCGGTCGACCGCGCGTCGGGCTCGGACCGCGCGTACAACCCGACGACCGTTGCCGAACCGATCAGCACCAGGGCCGACAGACCGGCGATGAGCGTCCGTTGCCGCGTCATGGTGAATTTCACGTCTCTACTCCCAATACAGGTCCATAGAAGGCGCGCAGATCGTCACGCAGCCCAGCCTCTGAGTACCGGTCGAGAATGGCCTGCGACGCGAGCCGGCCGGCCTTGGCGAGCACCTCCGGCTCGGTGCCGCAGATCTCCTCGACCGCGCGGGCGAACGCCAGCACGTCACCCTCCGGAATCGGGCGGCAGTACGCCGGGTCGAAGAAGTCGCGGCCGGCGAGTCCGGTGAACCCGACGACGTAACAGCCCGCCGCCATGGCCTCCGCCGGCGGCATGCCGAAGCCCTCGCGCTCGCTGAAGCTGAGGAACACCGCGCTGCGCCGCAGCAGGTCGGCGGTCTCCCGCTCGGAGCGGCCGTCGATCGGGGTCAGCTCCCAGTCGCGCGTCACGCCGCGGATCGCCAGCAGGTGCAGCACCTCGGCGAGCTCCTCGCCCCGGCGGCGCGGCATGTACGCGATCCGGCGCCCGGGGCTCTCCGACGCGGGACGGAAGAGCGTCCCGTCGACGACGTTGCGGACGACGTGCGTCGGGATGTCGGGGAAGGCGTACCGGAGGTAGTCGGCGTTGTCCTCGGAGACCGCGAGGATCGCGGCGGCACCGCGGTACAACGGCTGGCCGGCCGGCACGCGGTCGAACGTCCCGTACGAGCGCTGGTTGAACACGACCACCCGCGGGCCGGCGGGCACCGTCGACAGGGTGGGCCCGTACCACTCCGGCACCACCAGCACGTCTGCCGGCGACAGGGTGATGTCGCCACTCGCGACCACCCGCGTGCTGTTGGCGAACCACGTGCACCGGAAGCCCCGCCGCCGATGTACCACCGCCGCCGGGATCGACATCGCGTTCAGCGCGTCGACGTGCCGGTAGGCGACGCGTACCCCGCCGCTCGGGGTGTCGTAGTCGGGGCACAGGTAGTAGACCGTCGGCGTCCCGCCGGTGTCGGACACCGCGAACGCCGGAACCCGGCGGTAGCGCAGCTCGCGCGCCATCCGCCGGGCCCGGGCAAATGCGACGAGCGCGTCGGTCAGACCCATCAGATGCTCAGGATCCCCAGTCGACGGGCGAGTTTGAGCGACCGGTCGAAGACCCAGACGCCGGCGGCGAGCAGCACCACCGAGAACACGACGAGGATCGCGATCGACCAACCGACCGCCAGCCCGTCGGCCGGTGCGTCGGCGATCAGCAGGTGACGCGTGGCGCTGATGACGTAGGTGTGCGGAATGAGGTAGCTGGCCCACCGGATCCACTCGGGCAGCACGCTGATCGGGAACAACGCGCCACCGAGGACGGCCGTGGCGAGGCTGAACAGCATCACCACGGGCTCACCGCGCTTGAACAACACGATGAACGCGGCCGCGAACGAGCCGAGCGCGTTGCACGCGACGATGCCGAGGAACAGCACCACCAGCGACAGCGGAATGCCCGACGCCTCGATCGGCGCGCCGAGGACCCAGCCGACCGCCACCATGAAGCAGGCGAGCAGGGCACCGGTGAAGCTGCGCCACACGTTCATCGCCACCGGGATCAGCGCCCACGGCACGGGTTCGACGAGGTACGTCTCGAGCGTGCCGCGCTCCATGGCGAAGTTCAGCCGGCTCGTGAGCGCGGTGAGCGCGTCCTGGAGACCGGCGATCACCGCGGTGCCGACGATCATCGTGACGAAGAGCTGCTTGTCGATGCCGAGGAAGCTGACCTGGAAGTAGTACAGCAGCACCGGGAACACCACCGCGAGGTAGCGCATGATGCTGGTGGCCGGGAACATCCGCTCCTCGACCAGGTCGATGCGCACGTAGCCCTCGACGGTGTCGTACACCTTGCGCCCGAACGACCGCTTCTGCAACGTGGGATAGGCCATCGTCATGCGTCGTTACCCCCACGGGCGTACACCTGGGCGATCAGGTCGCGCAGCGGCATCGGAATCTCCCGGATGTGCGTGACGTTGGCGGCGGCCGGCCCGAGCCGCATGACGATGGCACCGACCTCGGCCTGTCCGGCGGGGCGGCAGCGCACGCTGGCCTCGCCGATCTCGGCCTCGATGCCCTGGGCCTGCAGCCCCGCGAGCACGGCGAGCGCGGACTGGTGGTCGGTGGTCTCGAGCTCGAGCTGCGGACGCTCCCACTCGTGGCGCAGGCTCTGCAGGTCGCCCGAGTAGCGGACCTTGCCGCCGTCGAGCAGCAGCGCGTGCGACTGCAGCGCCTCGATCTCCTCCAGGCGGTGCGACGAGATCATGACCGCGAGCCGCTCCTGCTTGGCCAGGTCCATGATCAGCGTGAGCAGGCCGTACGCGGCGATCGGGTCGACCGGGCCGGTCGGTTCGTCGAGGATCAGAGCTCGGGGACCGGGAAGCAGCGCCCGGGCCAGCCGCAACCGCGCCCGCATACCGGCCGAGAGCCCGGCCACGACGGTGTGCGTCTGCGGCTCGAGGTTCACGATGTCGAGCACGTGCGGGATGCGCGCGGCGAGCTCCTTGCGGTTCATGCCCTGGAGCCGGCCGTGGAGCTGGAGGTTCTCGAACGAGGTGGCCCGCATCAGCAGGCTCCGGTCCTCCGACGGCATCCAGCCGACGACCTGACGGATCTGCTCGGAGTCCTTCTCGACGTCGAGGCCGAGGATGCTGCCGGTGCCGGTGGTGGCACTGGTGAGCCCGACCATGATGCGGAACATGGTGGTCTTACCGGCACCGTTCGGGCCGACCACCGCGCAGATCTCACCGGCGCGTACCACCAGGTCGACCCCGTCGAGGGCCCGCACGGTGGTGCGCAGGTGCGACCGCGAGAACACCCGCATCCACTTCGGCGTCGGCTCGTACAGCTTGGTGAGCCCGGACAGGACGATGACGTCGTCGTCGTCACGCATCAGATGGTTCCCACCGCTCCGTCGATTCCCGTGCGGCGCCACCGGCGCCACCGGACGTTCATCAGCGCGCGGTCACGCAGCGAGGTGACCCGCACCGGCACGCGCGGCCCGAGGCCACGCCGGGCGCGCTGGGACAGCGCGTCGTACGAGCGGCGCAGCCGGCTGTACCGCGACTGCGGCCAGATCTCCTCCGCGAACGCCACCAGCTCGGCGAGCACGTCGGCCTCGTCGGCGCTGGGCCGCACGCTCTTCCGGTACGCCTGGCTGGCCACGTACAGGGCCTCGCGGGCGACCCCGCGCCGCGCGGCCGCGAGCAGGCGCGGCACGTTGGCGATGCGCTCGCCGTCGTCGTCGAACAGGATCTCGAACGACTTGTACCGCTCGGTGAGGTCACGCAGCGCGCCGGAGTACTCGACCCGGTGCATGTTGCTGTCGTGGAACCGGTAGTAGGCCAGGTCGACGCCGTTCACGCGGCCGATCGACCCGCGCGTGGCCGCCCGCATCCACATGAGGAAGTCGGCGGCGTGCGGCAGTCGCGCGTCGTAGCCGCCGAGGTCGTGCAGCGTCTTGGTGCGCATGACGGCTTCCGGCGTGTAGATCGGGTTGCTCACGCGGGTACTGACCAGGTCGAGCCACTCCTGGCCGGACCAGATCGACCACGACCGCGGCTCCGTGCGCGCCGGTGGCGGGGTCTCCTGGAACGACTTGGTGAACCCGTAGACGAGGCCGACCTCGGGGTTCGCGCTCAGTAACGCGGTGGCGTTCGCCAGCGCCCTCGGTGCCAGCAGGTCGTCGGCCGAGAGCAGCAGCGCGAACTCGCCCGAGGCGGCCATCAGGCCCTCGTTGTAGGTGGCGATGTGACGCATGTTGGTCTCGTGCACGATGACGCGGACCCGGCTGTCCTCCTTGGCGAGCCGGTGCGCGACCTCGGCGCTGTCGTCGGGTGAGGCGTCGTCGATGATGAGGACGTCGACGTCGACACCCTCCTGGTCGAGAACGCTCCGCACGCAGCTGGGCAGGAAGTGCCCGTACTTGTAGCACGGAATCACCACGGAGACGGTCGGCTGCGACCGTTGTGGCTGAGGCGCCATCCGGATCATGCGATCTGCTCTCCCCAGTTCCTCGGTTCTTCGCAGAGGGGCGCGCCGGTCGAAACGACCGGCGCGCCGCACTCTGTAACCGCTCGAGCGCTTAGCGCCTAGCCGAGCTTAGTTGCCCTGGACGAACACCACGTCAACCCAATAGTTGTGATTGGACGACGCAGTCGGGAATTCTGTCGATCCGTACCGATACACCGACCCACCCGCGGGGACGGTCAACGGGCCACGGGTGACCGCGGACGCGTACCCGCTGAGATTCATCGCGTAGTGTCCGGTGTTGGTGTAATACGTCACCGTGTAGGTCGCACCGATGGTGACTGTCACCGGTGCGTCGAAGATGGCCGTCTGCCAGCCGCTCGCCGACTCGTACACGAACGTCGCGGTCTTGATGGGCAGACCGTCGGGGCCCCACAGGGTCGCGGTGTGGGTTCCCGTGTTGCCGGCTCCCTTCCAGAACCTGACACCGTGCACCTTACCGGCCGTGCTGGCGCTGAACTTCACGCCGACCTGGAGCGAGGAGCTGTCGTCCCAGGCCGGGTTGGCCGGGGTCGCCGCCGGGTCGAACAACGACAGCGAGTTGGCCGGGGGCTGGGGCTGGGTGGGCGGGCCGGGGATGGTGTCCGGAACGAACATCGGATCGACATAGTAGTTCGACGATCCGTAGCTCTGTGTCGGCCAGGCGTCACTTCCGTACCGGAAGACACCGTTCGCACCGGCGAACGCGGTCATCGTGTAGTCGGCGTTCGTCCACATCGTCCCGAAGAAGCCGGGTGTGTAGGAGTAGTTGCCGTTCGGCGCCCAGTAGGCCGCGGTGTAGGTCTGGCCCGCCACCACGTCGACCGGGGTCGCGAACTGCACGCTCTGCCACCCGGACCCGGTGCCGGCCGGGAACGTCGCCTTGGCCTTCTCGTTGCCGGTGGCGTCGTACAGCGTGCCGGTGTGGGTACCGCTGTTGTTCGGTCCCTGGTAGTAGCGGATGCCGACGATCTTGCCGTTCACCGTCGGCGTGAACTTCACGCCGAGCGTCACCGCGTCGTTCTCGCCCGACGAAGCGATCTGCGGCGTCGCGTTGCCGAACAGCGACGACGTGGTCGTGAACGACGTGGTCGTGAACGACCACACCTTGGCGCTCGCCATCGCGTTGCCGTTGGTGTCGGTGCCGGTCACCGTGGCCGTGTAGGTCTTGTTCGTGCCCAGGCTGGCCGCCGGCGTGAACGTCGCGGTCGCGGTGGTGCTGTCGTACGCCGTGGTTCCGGCGACGGTCGCGTTGGCGCTGTCGCGCAGCGTGAACGAGATCGTGCCGGTGTTCATCTGCTTCGAGAACGTGGCGGTCGGAGCCGTGGTCACCGCGGCGCCGGTGGCACCGGCGTCGGGCGAGGTGGCCAGCACCGTCGGGGCGCTGCCCGTGCCGCCGTCGACGAACGTGACGTCGACGTAGTAGTTGGCGTCGGTCGACGAGCGCTGGTTCGGGAACCTGTTCCCGGTCTGGAACACGCCGTTGCCGGCGGTGGCCGTCGCGATCGAGCCCTGTCCTTTGGTGGCCGTCAGCGGGCCGGACTTCCAGTCGGCGGCGCTGAAGAACCGGTCGTCGGCCGCGTAGCGCCCGCTCGGCGCGTGGTAGCCGGCGACGTAGGAGACGCCGGCGGTCACCGACACGGGGCTGCTGAACACGAGCGTCTGCCAGCCCGTCGCGGTCTCGTTGATGAAGGTGCCGGTGCGCAGCACGCTGCCCGACGACGACCACAGGGTCCCGGTGTGCGTGCCGGTGTTGCCGGTGCCCTTGTAGAAGCGGATACCGGTGATGGTGCCGTTGTTCTGCGGCGTGAACTGGACGCCGAGCGTCACCGACCCGTTGTCGTCGCCGACGGCGGGGACCTTCGGGGTCCGCTGGCCGAAGAGCGTGGCCGGCCCGCTGAGCGAGTAGGTGCGGTTGGCGAGGACCGTACCGATGTTGCCGCTGTCGTCGATGGCGCGCACCCGCACGTTCATCGAGGTCGCGCCGGCGGAGAAGAACGTATAGGTCCACGCCGAGGTGCCCGTCGCCGGGTGCCAGGTGGCGCCGTCGGTGGAGACCTCGACGCCGGCGACCCGGCCGCCACCCGTGTCGGTCGCGGTGCCGGTGAGGGTGACCTGGCTGCCGTTGGCGATCGTCGTGCCGGCGGCCGGCGAGCTGATGGCCGCGGTCGGCGCGACGGTGTCGGTCGACTTGCTGGGCATGACCATGCCGGTCATCAGCGTGCGCGGCAGCGCGTCCATGTCGGCCAGGATGTTCAACGTGGCCTGCTGCATCCGCGGGTCGGCCGGCGACTGGGTGCCGTCGTGCTCGGAGTCCAGGCCCCACGCCCACTGGATCGTGCCGGCGCTGAACACCAGCGCCGTGCCCTTCTTGTACATCGTCATGTGGTGCGTGGTGGTGCCCGGCGCGACGTTGCGGCCGAAGTCCTGCAGGTACTCGGGTGCGGGACCGGTGGTGGTCGACAGCCGGATCAGGCCGGCGGGCCGGAAGCCGTTGTCGACGTCCTCATTGGACTCGTAGCCGACCGTGTGCGGCGCGAGCGTGGCGACCTGCCCGGTGGACTGCGAGGACACCGTGGTGTTGCGCCAGAACCGGTTCTTGCCCTGGTCGGCCGGCACCTGCATGGCCAGGTCGGTGTTGTTCGACATGTACATGGTGCCGGTCAGGCCGTTCTCCGGGTTGCCGGCGCCCAGCGACTGCGGACCGAGCTGGCGCGGGTCGCGCCAGGTGCCGGTCCACTGCGTGTTGGGGTCGAAGTTCTCCTGGCCCTGCCAGGTCTCCTTGTAGCAGACCAGCGTGCGGTAGGGCGTGTTGGCGCCGTCGAGGCTCGACTCCCACCGGGTCTTCCAGTAGACCTCGTTGCCGGAGAAGAACGCGAGGTGCACGCCGGCGTCGCGGGCCGCTTCCACGTTGGCCCGCTGCGGGCCCGACCAGTACTCGTCGTGGCCGACGGACAGGAACACCTTGTGGTTGCGGATCAGGTTGCCGCGCCGGTCGCTGTCGACGTCGGTGGTGTAGCTCATGTCGTACCCGTTGCGCTCGAGGAAGCGGATCATCGGGTACTCGTTGCTGAACAGCCAGTCGCGGCCGTTGCCGACGTTGCGGGTGCTGTACGGGCGGTTGTAGCTCACCTTGAGCGCCCGGCCGTAGCCGCCGTCGCCCCAGTAGAAGTTGGCGCCGCCGTAGTCGTTGTACGCCTGCCACGTCGCGTCGGAGGTCTTGAAGAAGACCGGCGCGGTGCTGGCGTCGTTGCGGACGACGAACGGGATGTGGCTCGACGCGCCGTCGCTGATGCGCACCGGCTTGGCGAAGTAGAGCCCGGAGACCTGGGTCGTCGGCACCTGCCAGCTCGCCGACACCCGCCAGGTGCCGCAGTCGACGACGCCGGTGGTGGCGGTGTCGCTGAAGCAGCTCGGCTGGTTGGCCGACAGGCTGGCGTTCACGTTGGTGATCGAGGTGATCTTCCGCGCGCCCTTGCCCTGGTAGTAGCCGAGGCGGTAGATGTCGATGCGGTAGGGCGAGCCGTTGGTGCTGATCTTGAAGTTGATCGTGCCGCCGACGTTGACGCTCGCGTCGGTGGCGAAGCCCTGCATCTCCCAGTCGCCCGGGCCCCAGATGTCGTCCCACTCCGAGGGCGACGTGCCGTCCTTGGCGTTCTCGCACGTGATGGCGTTGAGCGTGCACGGGTCGTCGGCGGCGACGGCCGGCTGGCTCGCGACCACGCCGGCGAACAGGACGGTGGCGGTGGCCACGGCCCCGGCGATCCACCGCGCCCGGCGCACCGGCACCCGGTGGCGACCGGGTTTCGGGGCGGCCGCGGCAGCGATCGGCCAGGTCTGCCAGCTGGGTAACCGGGGTGCGCGCACCTGATCCGACTGGTCCCTATCGCCCACAACGGCTCCTATCGACTGAAGAACATGACGAAGTGGAGACCCATTCGCGATAGGTCTGGAGCGAACCTAGTAGTTCCTTAAGAAAGGGACAAGCGATCATTAAATCGCTAATGCCCGAACGCTCGGACGGGCTATTCCGACGAACGGATGAACCGGTCCCCACCAGCCCCAACGCGGATACTCAAAGTCCGCACGTGAATGCGGCCCGCTGTCGCCGATCCGTCAGTTTCTATTCATTGGCGAACCAGCGGACGCTCGATGTACGAACGGCCGCGCGCGGATGTGTGAAACGCCATACGGCGCCGCAGAATCCACACATGAGCGCGACTGTGAACGAAAAGGTCGTGAACGACAATGTGTCGAACGTTGCCGAAACCACCATCGAAACGACCACCGACGAGATGAGTGCCGCGCAGAGGTGCCGGTCCTCCGGCCGCGTCGACCGGCGCAGCGCGATCGCCGCGAGCGTCAGCGAGACCAGGTGCAGCGCGGCCAGCGCGGCGAGGCCGACCAGGCCACCGGTGACGACCGTCAGCAGCCACTGGTTGTCGAGGATCAGGTACAGGTCCGGGATGAGCGTGCCGGGACCGCGGCCCAGCCACGGCCGCTGGTTGAAGAAGTTCCCGACGATCGTGTAGTCGTCGGTGCGCCCGGAGATGCTCGGGTCCTCGCCCACAGAGGTGAACATCGACTTGATCGTGCCGAGCAGACCCGGCTTGACCACCGAGAGCCCGCCCATCACGACGATGCCGATGAGTCCCACGTTGTACCGGACCCGCCAGTTCCAGCCCCAGATGAACATCACCAGCACGACGACGAGCAGCGCCAGGACGCCGGTGCGCGAGATCGCCAGCGGCAGCGCCACGGCGGTCATCAGCGCCACCACCCCGGCCGCGACCCGGGCGCGCGTGCTCGGCGCGAACCGGGCGAAGTGGATGGCGAACGGGATCGCCATCGCCATCAGCGTGCTGAACTCGATGTAGTGCGTGGCGGTACCCGCGACCCGGAACAGGCCGCCGTCACCGCGGGGCTGGAAGTCGGCGACGTCGCCCGCGAACGCCGTGCCCGGCAGCTTGATGTACGTGACGACGTTGATGCCGCTGGCCACCTGCAGGATGGCGACCCCGGCCATGATCCCCGCCGACCAGACGAACACCCGCATGACGCCGAGCAGCCGTTCCCAGTTGGGCATCCCGTCGGCGGCCATCAGCACCACGCCGAGGAACTCGATGGTGAGGATGAGGTTGAAGTCCATGCCGTTGCGTTCGAGCTCGGGCAGCCCGCGCATCGTGCCGGCGATGAACGACATCAACGTGGCCATCAGGTAGAACATGACGACCCACCGCATCGGCTGCGGCCCCAGCATCACCAGCTGGTGGTTGAGCCGGGCCAGCAGCCACCAGCACCACAGGGCGAACGCGACGAGCAGCGCCGGCCGGCCGGCGTACGTCAGCTCCGGCACGATGAGTTGTGCGGGCAGGGCGTACAGCAGGAACACCATGAGGCTCAGCAGCCCCGCGGCGTCGATGCGCGTCAGCCGTCGCCGGGTGCCGTACGTCCGTTCCTGAAGGAGCGTCGGCTCCAGATCGACCGGGTGAAGCGCGGTCGAGGTCAACGCCCACCGTTCCGGTCGTCGTTCCCCCTCGACCACTGGCTACGGGGGATCGGCAGGATGATCGTCGCCTCGGCACCGCTCACGGGCTGGACCTTCCCGTTGGAGCCGTTGTTCTCGTCGGGCTCGCCACGGCGTCCCCCGCCGTTCTCGATCCGCACCGACGAGCGGCCGGAACCACGCGCCGGCGCCCGGCCCGCGGCCGGCGCCGCGCCGGCGGCCGGAACCGAACCCGCGGCCGGAACCGAGCCGGCCGCTGGAACTGTCGCCTTCGCCAGCTGCACCTGGCCGTTGGTGGCCGCCCGGGTGCTCGGGATGCGCCCGATGACCTGCGTCGCGTCGCTGGACGACATCTGGGCCGGCCGGGTGGCGAGGAAGCGCGGCTGGATGACCGGGTTCGCCGCGGTCTCCGGCTCCTCGTCGAGGGCGGGCGGGCCGTCGTCGCCCTCGGGGCGGCGGCGGCCGCGCAGCCACCGCAGCAACACGTCGATACCGATCGTGCCGGCCATGGTGAGCAGGAGCCCGAGCCCGACGATGACCACGAGCACGCGCTTGACCTTCGACGTGACCGTCTCGACGTCGGCGCCGTCGGTGAGGGTGCGGGTGGTGATCGTGTCCTGCGGCATGACGCCGTAGCTGGACTGCTGCGCCGCGACCTCCGCGGAGAGCTCCTTGATGACCTCGCGCACCGTGTTCGTCGCCTGCTCCGGCGACTTGCCGACCGCCTCGATGATGAAGATCGGCGACCGGAGGTCCATCTGCACCGTGATGCTGTCGGAGAGCCCGGCGGCCTTGAACTTCGCCAGCGTCTCCTGCCGCATCACCTGAAGGATGGCGGCCTGCCCGAGCGCGTTGAAGCCGAGGTCTCCCCAGGGGTTCGGCGGCCGGTTGATCGCCTTGTTCTGCGCCCGCGCCTCCGCGTCGCCCGGGTCGCCGGGCGCCGGGATCAGCACCGCGTTGCCGGTGGCGCGGTAGTCAGGCTCGACCGACCGGGCCACGAGGACCGCGACCAACGCCGACACCAGCAGGATCGGCACCGCGAAGTACCACCGCCGGAAGAGGAGTCGGGTGAGATCCCACAGATCCATGGTGTTCCTTCATTCGGTCGACTGGCCCGGAGTGAGGGGGCAGGACAGCCTGAGGGGATTTGCCCGGCAAGTATCCGCATCCGGGCTGCGCATCCGCAAGGTTAGCCCTCGGGCGCTACGCCCGGTGCGACGGCTCTGGGCAGGTCTTTGTCGGTTGGAGCGCCACTATCGCCCATCGACCGGCGTGGCACTGCGCCCGTTCGGCGGCCGCGCGTCGGCGGTCGCCGGGCGTGGGGTCCGTCGGCGGAGGCGGGGCATCGGTCGTTCGGGGGATGGCAAACGGGACGGGGCGCGCCTGCGCCGGACATACCCAGCATCGACCCTGATCGAAGCTGTGAATGTCGGCAATCTGCGCCACGACTTGCCGGAAAGGTGACATCGAAACCGACCTGGTGGCCCCTTGCAGTTGTCCGACCGCGTTCGGCATCGTTTGCGCGAGCCTCGTGAAGTTTCTTCGCGACATTCGGGCGACATCGGACACGACATCGGACACGAAGAGTGGGTACATGGGACGCAGACCGAGTGTTTCCATCCTCGTTGCCAACCTTCCCGCCGAGCGTGACCGCCGGGTCATCCGGGAGTGCCTCTCGCTGGAGGCCGCCGGCTTCGACGTCACGGTGATCGCACCACGCGGCGACCGGAACCTGAAGATCCTGCCCGGCAGCCGGGGCACCCGGCTGCGGCCGTACCCGGTGAAGGTGCTCGGGTCGGGTCCGGTGACGTTCGCGGTCGAGTTCGGCTGGTCGTTCCTGTGCGTGGCGGTCCGGCTGCTCGGGGAGCTGCTGCGGGGACGGGCGCAGGCGGTGCAGGTGTGCAACCCGCCCGACGTCTACTGGCCGCTGGCGCTGCTGATCCGCGCGCTCGGCCGGCCGTGGGTGTTCGACCACCACGACCTGTGCCCCGAGGTCTACGCCACCCGGGCGAACGGCAGCCCGAACAAGGTGATGTTCCGCACGCTCGTGGCGCTGGAGTGGCTGACGTTGCGCACGGCGACACACGTGTTCGCGACGAACGAGTCCTTCAAGGAGAACGCCGAGCGGCGCGGCGTGCGTCCCGGCAAGGTGACGGTGGTGCGCAACGGCCCGGCGGCGAGTGAGATCTCACCGACCGAGCCCGTGGTGTCAGACCAGCACCGCATCGTCTACCTCGGCGTCATCGGCCCGCAGGACCACGTGGAGGGTGTCGTCGAGGCCGCGGAGGCGCTGCGGTACCGGCGCCCGCAGCGCGACTGGCGCGTGGTCATCGCCGGCGACGGCGAGCAGATGCCCGTGCTCACCAAGATGGTCGCCGACCGTGGCCTGGGCGACGTGGTCGAGTTCGCCGGCTGGCTCGACGGCCCGGCCGTCGACGACCTGCTCCGGTCGGCCACCGTGGCGATCCAGCCCGACCTGCCGACCCGCATGAACGATCTGTCCACGATGGCCAAGACGGTCGAGTACCTCGGGCGCGGCGTGCCGGTCGTGGCCGCCGACCTCACCGAGACCCGCCGCACCGCCGCCGACGCGGCCGTGTACGTGGCCACCGGGTCCGGTGAGGAGTTCGCCGAGGCGATCGACGACCTCCTCGACGACCCCGGGCGGCGCGCCCAGATGCGCAGGGACGGCCTGGCCCGCTTCGCCGAGCGCCTGTCCTGGAACATCCAGGAGCGCATGTACGTCGGGATCTGGAAGACCCTGCTGGCGAGGAAGCTGAAGAAGTCCACTGTGGACATTCCGCGGCAGCGCCAGGCCGCCGACGAGAGAGTCGGTGCCCTGCCTGACGCGCCCGCTGCCGCGGGCGCGGGCCCCGGGGCCGACCTGTGACGAGCGTCGTCATCGCCGCCCACAACGAGGCGGCCGTGATCGGGCGGTGCCTCGACGCGCTGCTCGCCGACCCGCCGCCCGGCGGGCTCGACGTCACCGTGGTCGCCAACGGCTGCACCGACGCCACCGCCGCGGTCGCGGCCACGCGGCCCGGCGTGCGGGTGCTGTCGCTGCCCGAGCCGGGCAAGGCGGGCGCCCTCAACGCCGGCGAAGAGGTGGCCGTCGGGTTCCCCCGGCTGTACCTCGACGCCGACATCGTCCTCACCCCCGGGTCGGTGCCCGCGCTCATCGAGGCCGTCGAGGCGGGCCTGCTCGCCGCGGCGCCGGGCCGGCGCCTCGACACGAAGGGCCGGCCGCTGCCGGTGCGGGCCTACTACGCGATCAACCGCCGGCTGCCGGCGTTCCGCGACGCGCTGTACGGCCGCGGCGCGATCGTCCTGTCCGAGAAGGGCCGGGCCCGGTTCGACCGGTTCCCGGCGCTGCACGCCGACGACCTGTACCTCGACTCGCTGTTCGAGGTCGGCGAGAAGCGTGAGGTGGCCGGCGCGACGTCGGTGGTGGCCACCCCGCGCCGCACCGCCGACCTGATCCGCCGACTGGTCCGCGTGCGCGCGGGCAATGCCAGGATGCGCGCGGCGGGCGGGTCGGCCGTACGTCCGGCGCGCCGGTCGTCGTGGCTGAAGGACGTGGTGCTGCCCCGGCCCTGGCTCGCCCCGGCCGGGCTGTTCTACGCGGCGATCACACTGATCGCCGACCGGCGCTCGCGCACCGCCACCGACTGGGGACGCGACGAGTCGAGTAGGACAGTGAATGCCTGAGACCGTCATCAACGTCTGCTTCCACGGGATCGGCACGCCCCGGCGCGAACTGGAGCCCGGCGAGGCCCCGTACTGGATCAGCGTCGACACCTACCACCGCGTGCTCGACGACCTCGCCTCGTGGCCGAAGCCGGTGCGCATCAGCTTCGACGACGGTAACGCCTCCGACGTGGAGATCGGCCTGCCGGGCCTGCTCTCCCGCGGTCTCACCGCCGACTTCTTCGTGCTCGCCGGCCGGCTGGGCCACGCCGGGTCGCTCGACGAGCCGGCGGTGAAGGAGCTCGTCGCGTCGGGGATGACCGTCGGCACCCACGGCATGAACCACATCCCGTGGCGCGGGCTCGACCCGGCCACCAACCGGGCCGAGCTCGTCGACGCCCGGGCCCGCATCGCCGCGGTCACCGGCACCGCGGTCGACGCGGCCGCGTGCCCGCTCGGCCGGTACGACCGTCGCCTGCTGGGCGACCTGCGCAGGTTCGGCTACCGCCGCGTCTACACGTCCGACCGGCGGGCAACCGACCCGACCGCGTGGCTGCAGCCGCGGTTCAGCATCCGCGCCGAGGACACGCCGGAGTCGTTCCGCGCACAGGCCACGGCCGTTCCACCGCCGGCCCGTCGGGCCAGGGACGCGGCGAAGGGCCTCATCAAACGCTGGCGCTAGGGGCGGACGACTCCACCGCCGGCCGGCAAAGCCCCCTCTCCGCC